>NZ_QLIQ01000038.1 GCF_003428165.1 Cysteiniphilum litorale
AAATCAAAAGACAACCGAGAACACTGGTTTACCTTAGCATACTGGTATCTTTAACATGAGGAGCCGTGTACGGATCCGTACGCACGGTTCTGTGGGCAGTCGGGGCTAACCGCCCCACTGACCCGATATTACCCTTCGACTTACTCTCAGGGTACGGTGGGCAATTCTGGGTGAATATTTAGTCTTATCCTATTTTTTTATTGAACTTTGAGCGTCAATTGCTGATTTAAGCGATTATTGCTCTATACTCAACTTAAGTTTCCATGGAAGATGATAAGGATAATCTATGGCAAAGCATATTATTCAGTCTAAAAGCACACTTGAGGAAGCCATCACCTTAAAGGCACATACTCGTCTGATTAATGCCATGCTTATCTTGATTGCCATTTCATCGATTTTATTAAGTACACTGTCGATATTTCGCGCGTTTGATAGTGGTTGGTCACTGAAATACACTTTGGACTTGCTTCTAGCTTTAGCCTTGGTTGTTTTGATGCTTTATCGCGCCAAGCTAAGCAATCAGCTTAAATCCCATATTATTTTGCTTGTTGCGGTTATTGCAATTATCAATGATTATTTATTTTATGGCTTACTATCACCCGTTAGTATTATCTACGGTCTTGCTATTGTTTATGCCTTGAGTTTTTACAGCGAGAAGTCTGCACTGATCTTCTCAAGTATAATACTTATTATGGTTGCAATTATTACCTGTCTGCATGTCCTTATTTGGCATGCCAGTAACAATCAATCGACAACCTACATAGGCTCTATTTACTCTTGGTTATTGCTGATTGGTTTAATGATATTTAGTTTATTGTTTATCAGCTTTGTGATTATCTCCATGCGTCGTTTAACTTCGCGCTTATTACGACATCTCAATGATCGCAATGCATTACTTAGCAAAAAGGCGGTACTTTTGGAAAAACTCGCGATGACTGACAGTCTGACTGATCTGTATAATCGCCGAGCTTTTTTGAATATTGTGAAGAAACTGCTCCCCGTTACTAAACACCATCATTATATTGTAATGATCGATATTCGCCAATTCTCTCGTATCAATGATACTTATTCACATGACACAGGTGACAAGCTATTGATTGCTTTTTCACAGCGTTTAACTGAAGTTTTACCCAAAAACAGTATTGCTGCACGCACTGGCGGCAATGAATTCAGCATCCTTGTAACACTCCCTGTGAGCGAGGATATACAAGCATTTGGCTCGCATCTACAAGAGAAAATGCAACAAAACTATAACTTAGACTATAAAACACTAAGCATTACCACAACGCTAGGAATAGCACAATTTACACCACAGCTAGATTACACTTTAAATTTACGGCGCGCTGATTTGGCGTTATTTTATGCCAAGAGCCACAAGCAAGACTGCGTTGTCTATGATGAAACCATCGATAACTTCTATCATACGGAACAAACCCTTGAAAACTATATGTATGAAGCACTTGCTCAGAGATCTTTCTACTTTCATTTTCAGCCACTAGTTGATGGACATAACGGCACAATCATTGGCTGCGAGAGCCTGATGCGTTTAAATCACCCTGAGCTTGGCAATATTCGTCCGGATATTTTTATTCCAATTGTTGAGCGCATGGGACTTGCCGATAAGCTCAACTACTATGTCGTTAATGAAGTATTATGCTATTTCTGCCTGTTAGATTTAACACCTGCCAGAAGTTTTAAACTCAGTCTTAATATTTCCCCTGTGGTATATGATTTTCCAGCACATATGCAATCATTAATTGAGCAGATCAAACAGCACCCAATTCCGAAGTGGTTAAATATTGAATTTGAAATTACCGAGTCTCAGCTCATGCAGCATTTGGAAGGTAATTCACTTAATATAAGTCAAATGTTTGCACAATTAAAAATGCATAATATCGGGTTATCCATGGATGACTTTGGCACACAATATTCATCACTTAATCGCTTTATTAATTACAGTTTTAATACCATCAAGATTGACAAAAGTTTCACACAACGCCTTGATCAACCACACAATCAGCCCGTCATTGGTGCGGTTAAAGCCATCGCGCTATTAGCCAATGAGCTCAATATCAATCTGATTGCTGAGGGCGCTGAAACCAAAGCACAAGTGGACAAACTGATTGAGCTAGGCTGTGAGTGCATCCAAGGTTATTATTTCTATCGACCGATGCCAATTAAAGAACTCATACGAAATTTAACTGAAAACTGGTCACAGCATAACAATCAAGCCCAGTGATATGACAAGCAGGATAATCATCGCTAAACCACCGGCTAATAATGGTTTGCCTCCTGATTTAAGCAAGACAACTAAGTCGATATTTAAACCAACCCCAACCATCGCCATCGCCATACAAAAAGCAGAAATTTCGGCAATATAATGTCTTATTGGCAAACCTGCTAATCGATCTAAAAAGCCAAAAAAATCCAATGTATTGAGAATAACCATTGCCAAAAAATATAAAATAAACTTAGGGAAATACTGATGCCACGCGACTTTTTTTTGTGCTTCTTTATCCGTTTTATTGGCTTTATGGTGTTTAATGCCGATTAGCATCACCATCGGTGCAAGAAGCAAAATTCTGACCATCTTAACAATCGTTGCTGTTTGTCCAGCGATTGCACCAAAAGCAAAGCCTGCTGCCACCACTTGTGGCACTGCTTGAATCGATGTCCCAGCCCATACGCCAAATTGAAACTCATCCAAGCCCAAGGCATGTCCTAGTAACGGCAAGACAAAAATGGCAATCAAGCCATATAATGACACGATCGTCATCGCAATTGCTACTTGCGTTTGATTGGCTTTGACAACGGGAGCGGCGGCGACAATTGCTGAGCCTCCGCATATTGCCGTGCCAATGGTGATAAGTGCCGACATTTTCTCATCAACACCTAAGCGCTTACATAGCCACAGTGTGACAATATAAGCAATTAATAAACAAATAAGATTAATCAATAATGCTTGCCCTGAGACTTTAAGCACTGAAAGTAAATCAAACTTCACCCCCATTAGTACGATACCTAAAGGCAATAGCGATTTTGCCGCAAAATTGGCACCTGGAGTGAGTTTCTGCCACAAGCGCGCTGAGCTGATCACACCTTGCAAGTTTTCCTGCTGATGAGCTGCTGCTTTATGACGAAAGAATAGATTGCCACAGATAATGCCAATAATAATCGACAGCACCATCGGCTCTAATGGATGAACTTCTAAGTTTTGATGATAAATCGTAAAAGGGGCAAAGGGTAGAAACGCCACGACATAAGCAATAATAGCCAGAAACGCACAAAATATGAGCCCTGTAATTTTACTCATGCCTTATACATCCGAATCACGTGACGCGTAGCATCTAACAGCGGCACATCGACTTCAAATATCTCATATTTAAGAGGTAATACATCTAAAGTCTCTTGCTCAACTTCAGCCCCTTTCATCGCAATCATTTGCCCGTCACTTGCCAATAAATGGCGACATAAACGCTCAAAATCAGCAATTGAGCTAAAGGCACGTGAGATCACCGTATCAAACAAGGTTGATGGCTCATAATCCTCAATGCGAATATTCACCGCAGTGACATTATCCAAATCGAGCACTTTCTTAACATGACTTAAAAAACGCACTTTTTTGCCAACGCTATCAATAAGCACAAAGTGAACTTCAGGTAATAAAATCGCCAAAACAATGCCTGGCAAACCACCGCCACTACCTACATCAACAACATGTTTGCCTTTAATAAAAGAAACCACCGACATACTATCAAAGACGTGCTTTACCAGCATATCATCCCACTGGGTAATTGCCGTCATGTTATAGGTTTTGTTCCACTTTTTAAGCAATGATAAATAATCAATCAAACGATTGATCTGCTCATCATCCACCGTAAGGTTAAACTTCTCTGCTGCCTGACGAATCTTGACCTTGCTATCGTCAAGCATGTTATTCAAACAATCTAGTGTAATCATTTTGTTTACAAACCCTTCCAGATCCTGATTTTCGTTTTTGAGTATATACCGCCTGTGAATCATTTTACAGCATTTCTGTTATTGAATTTCTCGTTCTTTGTGGTGTACCTCTTCATTATTTAATCAACGACAATCCAATATTTCCAAACTCTGACATAACTGCCAAAATTTATGCTTAACCGGTGATTTTAGTGATTGTTTACGCATCACAATACCTACCGTTACTGCTGTTATATCAGCAATACTCAGCATTTTGATTTTGCTTGCCAAATGATTATGTTCAACGACAACTCTCGGTAATACAGATACGCCAACACCCGATGCAACAAGTGATAAAATCGCTTCATTACCATCGACCTCGCCATATATTCGCGGTGATTGTTTTTGCCCTATTAGCCATTTATCTATCGTGTTATCGTTTAAAAACTGAATGGGCATAATAAAAGGGTATTGTGCTAAGGCTTGATCAATCGACTGCACATCACTTTCTTTTGACACGACTAAAACCATACTGGTAATAAGCACAGGATGGGCACGGAGATTATCATCAAGCTTATGTTCATCAATAAATGAAATACCCGCATCCATTTGGTTACTAGCAACCAAATTAAGCGCATTTTGCATTGACCCTGTTTCTAACTGCAACTGAACATTAGGATAGCGCATGTTAAGTGCCTCAATAATCCGTGGCAAAATCACATATGACGCCGTCACCGTACAAAATAGGCGAATATCACCGCGCAAATTATCCTCATCTGGATGCAGTAACGCAAATAACTCATCATTTGCATCAAGTACTTTAAGGCTAAAGTAATACATATATTGACCTGCATCCGTTAGTGAAACATTACGGTTATTGCGTTCAAAAAACGTCGCCTCATAACTTTCTTCAAGCTTTTGAATGACTCTTGTCACCGCTGAAGGGCTTAAATAACAGCGCTCTGCGGTTTTACTGAAACTAAGCGTTTCTGCCAATGTTTTAAACACTTCTAAACTTTTTACGTTCATTCACTATCACTCCAACATTCACATGACTTACTGAAATTATTCACTTTTGTTCAACACCCCACCTCACAAGCTCAGCACCCCTCTTGCAAAGAGGGGAATTAAAATCACCATCGCCCAATTCCCCTCTTTGCAAGAGGGGTGGCAGCCGTAGGCTGACGGGGTGTTTATAAAATCATAGTTTTTCTAAATGCGTGACTTCAGTTAATAATCATTATTTTTGCTGCTTTGCCATTAACTTATAACTCAAATGCGCTTTGATAGCGTTCCATTCAGAATCGATAATACTATAAACACACGTATCACGCAGTGTACCATTATGCATCTTGCGATGGTTGCGTAAAATGCCATCCAATTTGGCGCCAATAGACTCTATGGCACGTCTTGATGCAAAATTCAGATGATGCGTCCTAAATTCAACAGCGATACACTTAAACACCTCAAACGCGTGCTCCAAAAGCAGTAGCTTACACGCAACATTAATTGCCGTACCGTGCACAGACTTGGCATACCATGTGCTACCAATTTCTAAGCGATTTTGCTCATGATCAATGTTCATATAACTGGTCACACCCAGGATTTTGCCACTTTTCTGACAAATGACCGTATAGGGCAGCATGCTGCCTTGTTGATATAGCTTTAATCTGCGCTCAATATCTTTCTTCATATCTTCAGGCGTAGGTACGATCGTAAACCACAGCTCCCATAAATTGCCATCTTGAGTCGCCTGCTCTAAACCGTCTAAATGCGCAAGAGATAATGGCTCCAAGCGCACCAAATCATTCGCTAATATTGTAATCTCTCTCATTTTTTACTCACTTTATATTGCTGTAAATATAAGTAGCTATGCAAATATTATCAGGTATTTTTTTGGATTCTCGGATCAAGTCCGAGAATGACTGCAAGTCGTCATATTCGGGCTCGACCCGAATATCCATGATTCCCAATACACCATTGCTTAGGTATTTAGCTTAAAATAAACGTTGGCTGAGCATAGTCGAAGCCATCTTTCATTATGCTATTAGACAACTCCCTTCGACTAACGCTCAGGGAGCTTGCTACTACTTACTACTATAAATAAGGATCCTCAACAATGGCTGTACGTTTACGCACATCTTCGGTTAATAAATCGATTTGCAGAATCTGATATGCTGAACGCACACCACTTAAAAAGGCGCCATGCACCGTTGATGGGAAATAAAATGAGGTTGCCTCACCAGCAAAGAACAGCTTATTATCAACCGGTTTACCTAATCTTTGTCGACGTTTTGCTTTAACGCCAACCGGCAAATAAGAATAAGAGCCGTAGCTATATTCATCATTTGCCCAACGAGTAATGCAATAACTTTTAAGCTTGGGTAGATTTTCGCCATACATATGTTTGAGCGAGTCAATAATCAATGCAAGCAGTTCGCGATCACTTAATTGCTCAAGCTGTTTTCCAACAACACCCGCAGTAAAAGCCATTAAAATCGGCTTTTTAGTTAAGGGGTAAAAATTCATCATCTCGCGTGCAATTCGATGCTCTAACGATAAGCAGGCAATACTTTGAGCCTCTTTATCCCAAAAAACTTCCTCAAACTCTAGATAGATTTTATTTAACACACCCATTTCAAGTTGCTGAATGGATTTACGCTTAGATTGTGGCAAATAGGGATTAAAACCAATATCTGCATGTTTTAGCACGCCTAGCGGCACGGTAACTAATACGTAGTTCGCTTGATATTGATTTTTTTCTGTGGCAATTTGCACCAAATCGCCACTATAGTCGATGTTTTGCACCGGATCACTTAGGCGAATATCTAAATGCTTAGCAAGTAAATTAGTGATTTGTGCATAGCCTTGAGGAAACAATAAATCACTCCCTGCAAAATCAATATCTGCATGATGACTTTCCGCTGAAAGTGATTTAGCCTCAATAGCATATTCATACAAAAACAACGTATCAGCAATATAGTCAATATAAAGCGCATCTTCTTTGGCAATTTGATTGTCGACAATAAACTGCTGCTTGATATCCGCAATAGATCTTAGGTGGCTTTCCTCATCGATTTGCACACCTTCAAGATAATCAAGAAAATCTGCCATCCAATTAGCAATTTTAAGCTTTTGCTCATGACTTAATAAATTAAACTCCTGATCATACATCTCGCGATGCAAAATATTATCAGGCGACGGTCCACTCATTTGTGAGCGCCACGTACTGATATTATGCTTTTTAGCCAAGCGTGTAATCGGGTTCTCTTGTACGCCATGAATCCAAGAGGCGCCAAGATCAACCGTCTCTCCAGCAAAGCACTGGCTATGCACGCGCCCACCAACACGATCACGTGCTTCAAGCACCAATACATCAAAACCATTTAGCATGAGGTTATTTGCTGCAGCAAGACCTGCAACACCACCACCCACAACAACGACATCATATATTTGCATAAATCTATCCTTATGATATTTACGCCAACCAGTATATCTGAGCACATTGGCATGTGGCAGTATTTCTTAGCATATACCCATCACAAACCATTTTACGATGAATATACAATTCATCTTGAAACATTATTCAACACAGTCAATTTTGCATATTTATTACGATCAATACATAGTCATTATCTCAATAAAAAAGATCAACATACGCACACAAAATATAGACTTAGTACACTAAACAGCCCAGCAAGCCGCTTATATAATAATCTAGCATTTTGCAATGACGCACTTATTTAAACTCTGCCAAACACCTAATAAGGCAGCGTATTTTATATCAGCAGAAATAAGGAGAAACATTATGACACTATCAAGGAAAATCATCTCAAGCGCGATATTAACAACCCTTTTAAGTAGCTCAGCATTTGCACTATCAGCCCCTGAGCCCCTTAGCTGTATGCAGGTTGAATTTAATGCAGGCACTCAATGGCCCGATCCATGGAAAGCAACGAGTTTGACGCTGACTAACCACTGTAATAAAGATATTGATCTAAGAGATGCTGAGCTTAAAATCATTGGTAATACTTCTTATGCTAGCGCCTATATCTTATCGCCTACATTTGATATCGCTTGGCCTGCCACCACCAACACTGTGACACAACTTGGTGATAATAAAGTAACCACCTTTAAATTTGATCAATTCCAAGAAGGTAATCAATGGTGGCAACCAAAGACAATAATGCCTGTCAATGCTCAATTAATTTGGAGCAGCAATCCTGTCAAAGGTGAAAATATTATTTCATCTGCCTTTTATCCACATGGTGACACACCGATTGAGCAAAAAGGTCAGATGCATTTTAGCATTGCCGAGGGCTCTGACCCATTGCCTGCCAATACCAAAATCACTATTACCGGTAAAGACACTGGCTACATAACAACCATCGACTTTGCGACAACCGCTACTGTCAAAGATATCCCTTATGGCGAATATAGCTTAAGCGCATCAGCTGTTGTTGATGGCAAAATACTAGAGATCACGATGATCCCTAGCCTTGTGAGCTTATCAAAAGAGCAACCACAAGCAAGTGCGCAAGTGTCTTATAAAAATCAAAGCGCTGAGCTTATTGTCACATTGCATCGAGCACAACCGACTGATGTCACACATGATAGTGTTACACTGAATCTTTTAAACAAACAAACGCAAAATATTTCACATCAAGAAATTAGCTGGAATGGCAAATCAACTTTTGTTTTAGATAAAAATATAGATTATGTATTAAGTGCTGATCCAATGACTGGCTCATTGTTTAAATATAGTTTTACCTTTGATGGCAAATCCGAGGCCGATATCAATATGAACCAAGGACAGAAAACCATTCAGATGTCCTATACAGAAGTAAAAATTCCTACTGGAACGGCTAAAGTTAGTGCCACAGGACTTGATGGTCATAGTGCGACAGTCTATTTCACGGGTGACGATAAAGAAACGCATGATCTAGAAATACCTAAAGATACAACGATCAGCTTAGCAGCCAATCAATCCTATAATGTAACGGCTAATACCTTTACCGTAGATGGTTATCGCTATAGCCTTGATAACCCGCAAACGATTGCAATTAGCGAAAATAAAACCACAGATGTGGCATTGGCATTTAACAAATCACCTATCCCAACAACTAAGCAGTTTATTACTGGATATTGGGAAAACTGGAAAGGGGCGCTGCGTCCACAGGGTTCTACAAACACATCTGATCCAGCTTATTACAGTAATGATATCAAGCCATACACACATGTCCTTTATTCATTCTTAACCCTTGCTAAATCGCCAAACCCAGAGAACCCACAAGCTGCTTACTGGGATGGGCAAGCCATCTATGAATCAATGACGCAAGCTAATGTAATTGATGTTATGACAACCACTGACCCTGCGTGGCAAAATCCATATAATTGGCAAAAGCTCAAAGTGGATGCCTTAATCACAGCCGTGCATAACAATAATGGTAAATTTATCTGGGCAATTGGTGGTTGGTCAGATCTAACAAAAACGATTAAACCTGAGCAAATTGACACCTTTGTCAACAAAGTCGTTGAATTACTCAAGCTCTCTGGAGATGGCGTTGATTTCGACTGGGAGCACTTAAGTCAAGATCAAGCGATCACTGAGCAGCAACTTAAGACACTTGCTGAAACTTTATTAAAACTTAGACAAGCGCTTGATAAAGCAGGTATGCAGGATAAACAAATTGGTTACACTACCCGCTTTAATGCCTTTATGGAAAACGCCAGCGACTATGGCTTCTCACACTTCGCCTCTGATGGCGAAGGTTTAGCGATTAACAACTGGTTAAAAGCAAATGGTAGCTCACTTAATGCTGTTGTCGATTGGGTCAATATTATGGCATATGACGTCGGTCCAAATGATATGCCAAATGGTCAAACATGGGCAATGGAAGTCTACAAACATGTATTTGACACTTTTGCCCAACATGTTGACCCGTCTAAAATCGTGATGGGTTTTGAACCTGGTGGGCAAGCCGCAGGCGGTGTCTGGGAAGGCATGACGGTAGACAAATCAGTCATTGATTATATTGCCACCATACCATATGGCGGCAGCATGTTCTGGGCGATTAACCAACCTGCTTACAACTCCTCTGAAGTTACAGGGGATAATGCTTATGAGTTAGCCAATTACTCACAGCAGCAATTTGGTTTAAAACGCTAACGGAAAGGTATAAGTCACACCCGCGGTTAAAGCATTAAATTTGCTGACTTGATCTTTGTTATTAACTTCACTATCGCCAAACACATATTGATACTGGGCAAACACTGTCCAGTTTTTATAAGTATATGCAGCACCTGCCGCTGCCATTGGTTTCCATGCATTGGCAGTTGCCGAGAATCCTGTATCACCAATATTTAATCGTTCTGTGACATAAGCCATACCTCCCTTACCAAAGAGTTGTAAACCAAATGGCAAGGTGAATTTCAACGTACCTAACACAGGGATCATCTGGTAATTTAGGTTTGAACTATTGTCTTTGATGATGTGATAACCATAGTCATAACCAGATTCAACACCAAACGAGATCATATGACTCAAAGCAAAATCAAATCCGATAATGGCGCCACCAAAAACATTGCCATTACTGGCATTATCAAGATCAGTGCGCGCAATATCCGCCACTTTACCATAACCGCCTTGCACACCGAGCATATCAGGCTTAGCACACCCCCGCGTATACTCTCAATCAAGTAAAGGGCATTTTTATACACAAAAATTAAGGAAAAATTAAGGAAAATAATATTTATAACAATTTAGTAATTTTACAGATATTAAGCCAATAAATGATTTGAAATAACATTCAAATCACACATTAAAATACGTAACGAATACCTACTTGCTCTGAATCAACGCTAATACCCGAATTAACAACTGCATTTGCAAAACCAAATGGAACAAAGCCAAAAGTGGTAAAGCCTGCACTAATATATTGCGCGAAAACACTAAATCCAGGTGTAATATCATAAGCAAGTTTAAACTTAAATATACCAAGCGCTCCTTGCCCATCCGCTGCAGCACCGCCACCTAAACCAAGCTCAGCACTTAACGGTGAAGATAAATACATACCAACAAATCCTTCAACGGTACCACCATTGAGTTGGGTATACTCAGTTTTAACAACCTGACCATTACTATAATTACTCGCATTTGGATCAATCGCCTTACCAAAATAATAGTAATTAAGACTGACACCAGTATAAATGTTTTTCCAAGTATTACTTTGACCAAATCCCCATTGGTAGCCCATAGAAACACTTGCTGCTCCTTTATTTTGTGTCGGAAAGGTAATGCTTTGGCTAGTGTTTCCCCAAATCGTCATCCATGAATCTTCATAATATGACTGAGTTTGCGCGGCACCACCTGCTGCACTCATAAAGAAACCACTAGGAACATTGTGTGTGTTTTGTGGTTGCCCCTCAATATTTGCAAATAGTAAAACAGGGGCAGAGGATAATGCGATCATAATTGTTTTTAGCTTCATAGTAACTCCATTGCATTTAAAACGCCGACAATAATATCATCTTATGCTCTTTTTTCAATCACAAAATAAAATATGCAAATCTCTATGCAAAAACATAGCTAATATCAAAATACTGTCCCCAACCTGTAGTATTTTGCACGCCACCACCGTTTATTGGGCTGCCATCTTTAATACCCGTCATATTACCGAAATATTTCAAGCCATAACCCACAGCAAATCGCTTGCTGTGCCAATATAGACCATTAAACCACTCTATCGAGTAGCTTGAACGCGTTGCATCATATTTATCCATTCCAAAAGTGTAATCAAAATAGCCTTGATACGATAAGAATGAGCCATTGCCAAAAGTATAAAATGGCTTAAACCAGTTGGTTGCTAACTTATAACCATCCCATGTATTTTCATTTGGCGCACCATAGTTTTCACGCACATAACGCGCATACAGGTTAACGCCAACCTTACCAAGCCATGGCACTTCAACGTCAACTCCAGGTCCAATATAAACATTGAAAAGCTGTCTATCACCAACTTCTGCTAAAGTTGAGACATACCACTCTTTAATGGGACCAATGCTTAGATCCTTGTGCAAGATATCATTGATTGAAAATCTTGGTTGGATCTTAAAAAACATATTATCGCCATCATGACGATCATCTGAGCGTTGGTTAAAAATATCAAATACATCTAAATAACCATACAAATCAACAAAACCAGAGCGGCCACCAAACTCCATCTCAAGATAGGTTGTATCTGCTGCGTGATATGGCAGGCGAGCGTTCTCACTACGCATTAAGTTAAATTGTAGGAAGTTATAATATTGATTATAGATTGTCTGATCACTGCCATCTGACTTCTTAGTTTTATTATCTTTTTCAGCTTTCGTAGATTTTGACTGCATTTCTGCTTTATCTGCCTTGTCATTGATAGGTGTAACAGCATGAGTTGCTGCTGTTTTCTCAGTAGCACTATCGCTTTGCGTATTACTCACAACTGTTGTTGTTTGATTATCAGCATCTTCAACAGTTTTAGCATCATTTGCATAGTTGATGCCTGCGGCAAAAAGTGAAGTTAAACCTGCCAGACTCAAGGTTATTTTTTGATATTTCATAGGGGATTTTTATTACATTCAAACCATAAGAGCCGGCATCTTAAGCTACTTTATCTATTTTTAAAAGCCTTAAAGTAGAAATTATCGAATCGTTTCAAATGCGATCTTCCATTGATCATTATTTTCCAAAGCCTTGGCAGTGAGCTCCAGAGTGCCAATCTCAGTATGCATCGCACTAATATGCACAGGCACTGAAGTGCCATTGGTATAGTTATCTGCAGACAAGGTCAAGCGCAGTGGTGATAGCTCAATCAATCCTGCCTGCTCCCAGTCGGTAAAGATATCGCCCAAACAATCATCAGCACGATGGTTTGCCGCAAAGAATCTAAACTCAACAGGTTCACCGACAACCAATGAGAACGTCTCCGCTTCATATATAAGCTCTTCTTCTGCTTCCATGCCTTGCACAGCAATACAAAGTGCTTCGATCTGTGGTTGAAAGCCTGGAATAGCTGGCATTGGTGACTCGATCCCGATATAGAATGAATGCGACGCGCCCCCTTTAATGCGAATACCATTGCCTTGTAAGGCATCGGCAAACACACTAGCACCAATAGCAACTGAAGTATCGTAAGCTGCATGCTCAAGTTCGCACGCTTCGGGGTGCCCTTCTTTGACTAGCCATTTATTAATAATCTGCATTAATTGACGTCGCAAAACTTGTGGTTTAAACACTCCACCATTAAATAGCACCGCCGTCGGCGTGATGAATTTTTCATCCGCCTTCGCTTGCTTGCTTAAGAACAACGCAAGATGCTTGGTAATTGCAGCTTCTTGCGTGTAGCTTAAAGCGAAACGACTCAACCCCGTGCGTGGCGCATTATGTGGATGATCCTCAATAGCAACCTCAGGGAAAAAGCCTTGTAGCATGATTTTTTCAACATCTTTTTTCGTCAAGGTTTCTGATACCGCATTAGCAAAGATATTCGATGAACGTCCAGGAATCGATACGGCAATTTCATTTAAGTTTTGATCACTTAATAGTTTCTCTTTGGCATTTCTGCAACTATGCACTAATGCCTGCATCTGCCATGGCTCTAGGCGTTGACCACCATCTAACAGCCTTTGCTGCACGGTATGTGCCAACATCAGATCGATATTATCGCCGCCAATTAAGATATGATCACCAACAGCGATACGCCTTAATGCAAGAGTTCCCTCTTCATCCTCGACCTTTATCAATGAAAAATCCGTCGTGCCACCGCCAACATCTATAACCAGAATCACATCATCAGCCGTTAGCTGGTCACGCCATTTTTCATGATCATGAATCCAACCATATAATGATGCTTGCGGTTCTTCCAATAAAGTTACCTCTTCAAAGTCACACAAACGTGCCGCTTCAGCTGTCAAATCGCGCGCTGCAGGCTCAAAGGATGCAGGAATGGTAATAATAATCTTTTGTTGAAACAATGGCGCATCTGGAAAAGTGCTATTCCATGTCTTTTTAATGTGCTCAAAGTAATGAGTATACGCCTCAAGTGGCGATATGCGTTCAACACCCTCAGCTGCTTGATATGGTAATAACGCTTTACGCTTATCAATCGTGGCTTGGCACAGCCAACTCTTTACACTTGATATCACCCTGTTTGGTGTCGTCTGCGCCTTTGTTTTAGCATATTCTCCAACCAAAATCGTGGTCTCACTTTGCCACGGCAAAGCAATATCATCTAGACTTAGCTCCAACGCGCTCGGTAAATATAAAAACGATGGCATTAAAGTTTTGGATTCATACTGATTCTTCGCCATAAACTGTGGAATAGCTAACGTACTAATCACGGCATCATCTGCTATTTTCTTATAGGTAACTGCACAATTTGTTGTACCTAAATCAATTCCAATCAAATATTTTGCATGATGCGACATTTATAACACCTCTACTTCTGCTGGCTGTAATATATCTAGATTTGCTTCTTTGGCTACTTTGGGTAAATGCATTTTCTCTACTTTCCAACCTTGGTGGATTAACTTACCCTTAAAGCGCGTACTGTGCACAACATTCCCCGTGAGCTCAACACTATACTTATCATAATTTGCTTCAAGTATAACCTCGTGATTTTCCTGATCATGATAAACCGGCACCAAAGTACAGTATGACTCAAGCGCCTTTTTGCACTGATCATGAACAACACGTGCCACAGTTGCCACTTGCTCATTGTCATAGTGATCAAGGTTTTGCGCAAGAAAGTCTAATAAGCGCCCTTTTTTTTGCAAAATAGACAATAGCTGTTTGGCAGATTCTGTACTTTCTGCATCTTCATCAGCGCATCCTATGTCCTGCTGAGCATCAGCCACAGGCTTAGCTTCGATATTTTCAAGCTTACCTTTTATTAAGCAGCTTAAACGCTGCCTCCATGTTAGTTTCATTGGCATATATTATTTTCTTTGGACAAAAAATTACTCATCATGCATAAAAGTTAGTTTAGCCTATGGAGTTAGCAGCGACAAAGCTTTTATTGCTGAAGTTTAATTTCGGCATACTTTTGCAGCCACTGTGCTTTCACATCGACATTATGCGCAATGGTATGCTCCATCAAGATAAACACAATCAAGTAATGAATCACAAAATAGGCAACGACAATCGTTGCCGCAACATAAAAGGCTTTATGTTTTTTGAGATGTTTTTTCATTCTAGCTAATCCAGATGTATTGTGAATACATTTAATCTAGCAGAAGGTTTGATCCTTTGATATTAAGGATTTTTTATTGATCGTATAAGCGGAAACTCTATACGAATTAAATAAAAAGTTGAGTTTCAATTCCCCCTCACCCGTACAGTATAAACTGCACGAGCAATCCCTCAGGGGGAGAGGTAATGCTCATGCTTCACTTTATGATATTTGCTTATTCTCGCAATATCCTTCCTGTTAATAAATCAATTAATCTCGATGGCTTGGTTGCGACAAAATCAGCTTGTGGATAAATGTAATCAACCTTTTCACCGAAATAATCATACACCTCATGCGCCGATGTTGCCGCAGGCATATTGGAGATATTGGCACTGGTTGAAACAATGGCTTGATCAAGCATATTGGTTAATTCGCTCAACAAAGGGTGTGTGGTCAAGCGCACGGCAATGCTTTCAAAAGGACCTGTCAACCAGCGAAACTCTGGTTTAACAGGCGCCACCCACGTCGTTGCTCTATTATAATGTGTTTGTAATTTAGCAAGATGATTATCGGTTAAGTGTGTTTGATCAATAACTCGTAGCAAATGCTCAATATTACTTGAAAGCACAATAAATCCTTTGTTGGCACTGCGTTTTTTCAACGCCACAATCTTTGCCACTGCATCTGACTCAAGGATGGTGCTTAAGCCGTATACAGACTCTGTTGGCAAGGCTAAAACTTTTTGCGCTTTTAATAAAAAAACCAGCTTTTCGAGGTCATTTTTATGCATGTTTATCCTATCAATAACTATCATTTAAAACGCAAGATACTATATACCCATCACAAACCATTTCACAGTGTTTATTGCCTTTCCCAACTTTACACTTGATTATATTTAAACTTTTAGGCACGCTTACAGTAAATAATGAACAACATGGAGCTGTTATGCAAACCAATGAAATTGATTCTAGATTAAAACTTATTCTTTCCGCTCAAGTCGACAAACTAGACGAGCTGGAAAAAGTATGGATGTCCGGCTATGCCCATGGCCAACAAAATCAATCTGATGAGTTAAATCCATTTCCAGAGAAAACTGTTGAACACAACTACTGGGCTGAAGGGTTTGAAGCTGGCGAGTTTGGCGATGAGCCACTATTTCCTCAATATATCTCAATCCTTACCGAAGAAGCCACAAGTGAAAAAGATCCAGAGGTTGAAGATCGCAAGAAATTTCACCTAACTAAAATCGATGGACTTCTGGCAACCACGGGTGTCACTGTTGCAACCGCGTCAATGGTTGCCGCAGCATTAATCAACTTTATGGCATAATCCAATATGCCTAAAACCCGAATTAAGATTTGCGGCATTACCAACCTTGATGACGCCTTGTATGCTATTGACTGTGGAGCTGATGCACTAGGATTTGTGTTTTATAATAAATCCCCGCGATTTATTGATACTCTTAAAGCAAAAAAGATCATCAATCAATTACCACCTTTTGTTAGCTGCTGTGGGCTTTTTGTCAATGCGCCACAACAAACGATTCAAGCAGGTATTGATGCGAATATCAGCCTTATCCAATTTCATGGTGATGAAACTACCTCAGAATGTGAGCGATTCAATTTTCCTTATATTCGCGCAATCCGCGCCAAAGATTCTAGCACACTAATCAATGCACAAAACGCGTACCCCAAAGCACGAGGTTTATTGGTTGATAGCTATGACCCAAAACTTTATGGCGGCTCAGGACAAACCTTTGACTGGTCAATCATTCCAAGTGATATGCGCCAGAAAATCGTTCTTGCAGGTGGGCTCACTGCGGAGAATGTGCAATCGGCAATTACAATGGTTAAGCCCTATGCAGTTGATGTTAGCGGTGGCGTTGAATCACAAAAAGGGATAAAATGCCGCCAAAAAATCAAAGCATTTTGTGATGCTATTCATAGCATAAATACAATAAGTGATATCAATGATTAACGATCATACCCGCCTGCCACAAATCATTCATCAAAGCATTACACAAAATGAGGATGAAGCACAGCTTGAACTGGATATTTATTTTCATCGTGATCTGATCTTTTTTAAAGGGCATTTTGAAAATACACCTATTTTGCCTGGCATTGCACAGACTGACTTTGTCATTGCTTTTGCTGCTCGCTTTCTAGAAGTTGACAAAAAAACCATTGCTAATATTCCACAACTTAAATTTAGTCGAGTGATTTTACCTGAGTCTACATTAAAATTATGCATTAGCAAAAAGCCAAACCTTTTGACATTTCGCTATATTGATAAAAACAATGCTACTTACTCAAACGGTAAGATCAAACTATGAAACCTGCCTTTTTAATTCCTGTTTATAACCATGGTGATACTTTAGAGCAGGTTGTTTCAGCATTACAATCTTATGGTTTAACTTGCCTGATTGTTGATGATGGTAGTGACGACGAAACAAAGTCTTTTATTGCTGATATCATTGCACAGTTTGATTGGGTTAAAAGCATCTCACTCCCGCAAAATGGTGGCAAAGGTGCTGCTATTTTAGCTGGATTTGAGTGGTTATTAGCAAATGGCTACACACATGCTTTGCAAGTTGATGCGGATAATCAGCACGACTTAGCGGATATTTCTAAGTTCTTGCAAATGGCTTATGATATGCCTGATTGTCTGATTTCAGGCATGCCTATTTATGATCAAAGCATTCCTAAATCACGCTTACATGGGCGTAAGATTACCAATTTCTGGGTTGCCATTGAGACATGGAGTAAATCACTCACTGAAAGCATGTGTGGCTTTAGAGTTTATCCACTGCAAGCACTTCAACCTATCCTGTCAAAAATTCGTGGCATGCGTATGGATTTTGATATTGAGATTCTGATTAAAGCGTATTGGCAAGGCGTTGATATTAATTATATTCCAACCAAGGTGATTTACCCTGTTGGTGGGCGCTCACACTTTCGTTTATGGCGCGATAATTTACGTATTTCTTGGCTACACACTCGACTTTTTTTTGGTATGTTTTACCATATGCCACGACATTATTTTAAATATAGAAAACGTAAAAAGTGCAAAATAAAAAAACATGCATGATTCAGACAAAGCGAAATTAAAACAAACTCACTGGTCAAAGCATCGTGAAAAAGGCAGTATTATTGGGCTTAAGCTGACATTATGGACAGTAAAGCTTTTAGGTCGACACTTAGCCTATCTTTTGACGTATCCGGTCATAGGCTATTTCTATCTATTTAGCCGTAAGACACGCCAAGCAATTCGTATTTATTGTCAAAACCTGCATGCTTATGCACAACAGCAAAACCATCATATACACGTCAAACCATTGCCTATTTTTATTAACTTTGGCAAGAGTTTGGTGGATAAAATTGCCGTTTGGAATGGGCAAATTACACGTGAAAACTTAAATTTTACGAATCGCCATGAGTTAATTGAACGCATTGATCAGAAAAATGGCACTATTATCTTTACTGCACACCTTGGCACAATTGAGATAATGCGTGCAATCTCTAACTCATACCCTAATAGCCGAATCAATGCCTTGGTGTTTAATCAACATGCACAAAAATTCAATGACACCTTATCGCAAATCAATCCCAACTCGCAATTAAGCCTAATCTCTGTTAGTCACTTTGATATGACTTTAGCAATGCAATTGCAACATAAAATAGACCAAGGAGAAATTATTATTATTGCGTGTGATCGCACACCAGTTACCAATAACCAACGTACGATAAAAGCTGAATTTCTAGGGAAAGAAGCTTATTTTCCGCAGGGCGGATTTTTATTGGCACACTTACTCAAAGCACCTGTTTACATGATGCTATGCCTTAAAAAAGGTAAACAGTTTGATGTGGTTTTCAAACCTTTTGCAGAGTCTATTAACTTGCCACGCAACGAACGTCATGAGCATTTGGCTGATTATGTGCAACAATATAGTGACTTCCTTGCTGAGTATTGCCTAAAATACCCAACACAATGGTTTAATTTTTTTGATTTTTGGCAGTCTAATGACGGATAAACCAATCACTCATATCACCGATATTGTAATACCATTTTTTGATGTTGATAGTTTGCAAATCGCTTGGCATGGTCATTATGTCAAGTACTTTGAAGTCGCGCGTTGTGAGCTTTTAGATAAAATCGGTTATAACTACCACGCTATGGCGCAAAGTGGCTATATGTGGCCAGTGGTTGATTTGCAGATTAAATACATCAAACCTGCGAGTTTTGGACAGATTATCGAGGTATACAGCCAAGTGATCGAATATCAAAACCGCCTGAAAATAAGCTATCAGATCTTTGATAAAGCGACCGGACAAAAATTAAGTAAAGGGCAAACAACCCAACTTGCGGTGACTTTGCACAATCACGAATTACAATTTATATCACCCAAAATTCTTATCCAAAAAATAGAAGGCTTTCATCATGATTAACTCTTTCTTTAAACACTTAAGCGCTGCTTTTTTGGTGGCATTTATACTATTGAACTTGGCGCAAGCCTCAACAGATAATATATTTGACCATCCACTATCTGCAAAAAATGAACAGGCATTTATTGAAGTTCAAAAAGAGCAAGCACAAATCAGCCATGTCACAGGCAACTTCACACAAACCCGCTTTATGAAGCTGCTATCCAAACCACTTAAATCCAGTGGTCGCTTTGAGTTATCAAAAACTCAAGGTTTAAAATGGCTGCAAGAAGAACCTTTCCAATCAACTTTGATTGTCACTGAAGATAGTATCAAACAATCCATCGAAGGTAAAACAGCCGTTGTTATCACCAAAAAAGAGCAACCGATCGTCTTTTCATTTACGACCGTATTCTTATCGATATTTAAAGGTAATACTGATGCTTTAAAGCAGTATTTTAAAATTTATTTTATGCAAAACAGTGATACTTGGCATATTGCACTTAAACCATTAGGCGCTCCTCTTGATAAAGCCATCCAAAGCATTGAAATGACGGGTACAAAATATGCTTCACGTATATTTGTTAATGAGTCACAAGGCAATCAAATGTTGATTGAATTTAGCAATGTGAAAGCAATGGATTAAATTTACTTAATTTCCACGCCACGCCAGTGCTGAAAAGCGATCTTACTTAACTCCAATAACATCCCCTTGCCATCTATCGCCTGAATATTGTGTGATTGACACCATGTAGTAAAAACCGTGCCATTTGGTGCATACATCAAGTCATACGCCAATGCACCACTTGCAAAGTTATTAAGTTTTAATGGTAGATTTTCCTTGGCAACGCTCGCTGAAGTTGCATTGATTACAATATCAAATACACCTGCAATTTCATTTAAAGCACAGGCATTTAATTTGACCACACTGTTTGTTGAGCGTGCTACTAGGTTATACGCTTTTTCTTTGGTGCGATTAGCAATTGTGATACTTTCTGGATTTTCACGCACTATAGCACCTAAAATTCCTTTAGCAGCGCCGCCGGCACCCAAGATTAAAACTCGTTTATTCTTCAGGCTGATATTTAAATTATTTTTAATATCATTCACAAGTCCCAAACCATCAAGGTTTAAACCGATAAATTCACGCTTGCTATTGATAATCACATTGCTAACCGCTTGTGCTTCTTGTGCTAGATCATCTAGTTTATCGCAATAACGATATAGTTCTTCTTTAAATGGCAAGGTAACGCTTAAGCCTTTGACAGCTTGATCAAGACGCAGCACATTCAAGGTTTGCTCTAGATTATCAGGACAAATCTCCAGTGCCTCATAATGCATAATCTGCCCTGTTTTAGCTGCAAAATCTTTATGGATCTGGGGTGATAAACTATGTTTAACAGGATTACCTATAACATAATATTGATCTATTGGTTGCTCGATAGGCATCTATGCCATCCTTTGTTATCTTGGATATCAAGAGCCTATTGAAGCATTTTCAGAGATAGCTGAGAAGTATTTTATTAGCAGTTGTTTCTCAGATAGATAACGATGCCACGGCTGTCCCATCTAAAAACCTTGAGTCAAAATAGTGCTTAAAGTCTGATTTCCCCAGGCTGCTTTCTTACGTAATCCTTTGATGCCAACGTTCTTAAATTTCCCCTTTGTATTATTTAGCATAT
>NZ_QLIQ01000039.1 GCF_003428165.1 Cysteiniphilum litorale
ATACCCTAGAATTTTTTGATGCGACATAAAAGTTTAAAATGCTATTAAAGATGGCAGGGCATTTTATTTTTTTCAAAAAGCACCTGTTAAGACTGTCAAAAATAAAAAATACAGCGGGAGCTGCTGTGGTTGACTCTAGCGGCTTGACCTCCTTAAAATATAATATAAGCGTCAACGCTCCTTTTTTAACTAGTAGGTGGGATGACACAGAAGAAGATTATCCTCGTGGTGAAGAAGGATGGAGCGGAACTGTTGAGTCCATTTGTTTTTTTAATGATAGTTATTACCAAGACATACCTACAAATATACTTCATGACCCGACTATTAAAGAAAAAATAAACCAATACTTTGCTAATTTAAAAAAGCATTAAAATTATATTATATGTGTTAAATATAGTCAGACTAGCCCACAGCGCAAGTTCCGGAGCATAGGGCCTTAATAGTTGCTTTGCGATAATTCAACGTTGCATCATAGATAATTTGATTGTAATGCTCGCAATCCCATAAGACTAAATCAGCGCATTTGCCTATTTCAATACTCCCTTTTTGATCTTGGATGCCAAGTGCATGAGCAGCATTGATTGTTGTTGCTTGAAAGGCCTGATATGGTGTCATGCGAAATAGGGTACATGCCATATTCATCATCAATGGTAATGACAAAAAGGGTGATGAGCCTGGGTTGGCATCAGTCGCAATAGCAATTTTGACGTGATTATTTAAAAGCTCAGTTACTGGAGGCAGTTTAGTTTCACGCAAGAAATAATAAGCCCCAGGCAATAAAACGGCAACCGTGTTTGCCGCTTGCATTTTAGCAATATCTTCAAGTGCCAAATACTCTAAATGATCAGCGGATAAGGCGTTAAATTCAGCGGCAAGAGCGGCACCTTTTTGATCAGATAACTGCTCAGCATGAAGTTTTAGCTGAAACCCAAGTTCTTTGGCATGAGTAAATAGGCGTTTTATTTGCGCGTGTGAAAAACCAATATTCTCACAAAATCCATCAACAACGTGTGCCAGATTTTCTTTTTTAAGCACTGGTAGCATGTCAGTAATAATAAAATCAATATATTGATCCTTGTCATCAAACTCAGGTGGCAAAGCATGTGCACCTAAAAAGGTAGGGATAATATCGATGCCTTTTGATGTGTTAAGTTTTTGCGCAACTTTAAGCATCTTCATTTCAGTATCGATATCTAAGCCGTAACCTGACTTAATCTCACAAGTGGTTGTACCATACTGCATCATTTGCTTAAGGCGTCTATGTGCACTGTGATATAACGCATCTAAAGAGGCGTTACGTGTTGCTGTAACGGTTGAGCGAATTCCCCCGCCTTTGTTGGCAATTTCCTCATACGAGGCACCATTTAAGCGCATTTCAAACTCATCCGCACGATTGCCACCATAGATAAGATGCGTGTGGCAATCAATGAGTCCTGGAGTTAGCAGTTGACCACTGTGATTAATGATTTCGCGTGCCTTAGGCAGTGCTGAGCCTGTGGCTAAGATATCAATAATCTTGCCTTGATTAATGACTAAGGCGGCATTATCCAAAATACGCTCGTCTTGATCAAAGGTCACAAGGCGCGCATTTTGGATGATCAGATCGTACATGTTACTCACCTTTAATATTTAAAAAAGCTGTGTGTGAACATCGCTATAGAAAGCATGTTGCTTGATGACATCTGTGGCATTTTCGATATCACGTGCAAAATAGCGATCTTCATCGTAATAAGGGACTTTAGCGCGAATCTGGCGATATTTTCTGTCTAATAGACTCGATGTTTTAAGTGGCGCTCTTAGTGACACCCCTTGACAAGCAGCAAGCACTTCAATGCTTAAGATAGATAATACATTTTGAGCAATCGTATTTAATTTGCGTGCGGCAAAAGTTGCCATACTGACATGATCTTCTTGATTGGCAGAAGTTGGCAGACTGTCAATAGATGCCGGGTGTGCCAGTGTTTTATTCTCACTGGCTAGTGATGATGCGGTGACATGCGCCAACATAAAGCCTGAGTTAAGTCCGGCATTTTCAATTAAAAAGGCAGGTAAGCCGCTTAAATGCTTATCAATCAAAAGGGCAATGCGACGCTCAGAAATCGCACCAATCTCAGCGCAAGCGATACTCAGCATATCGGCACTCATGGCGACCATTTCAGCGTGGAAGTTGCCGCCTGAGATAATCTCTTTGGTTTCGGGCAGAATCAACGGGTTATCAGATACGCCATTGGCTTCATTTAATAAATTGCGTTTAGCATCATTGATTACTTGCCATGCCGCACCCATTACCTGTGGTTGGCAGCGTAGTGAGTAAGGGTCTTGCACTTTGCCACAGTGATCATGCGAGTGCATAATCTCACTATTTTCCAATAAATTGCGCATGACTTGTGAGAAAATAATTTGCCCCTCAACGCGTTTGATCTGGGAGATAACAGGGTCAAAGGGTTTCATGCTACCAAAGGTTGCCTCAATACTTAGAGCGCCAGCGATAGTAGCAATACTGAAATTACGCTCAACTTTAATTAGACCCATCAAAGCAATTGCTGTTGATGCTTGCGTGCCATTAAGTAAAGCCAAGCCTTCTTTTTCCTGAAGTTCAATCGCATTTAAGCCTGCTTGTTTTAAGGCATCTTGTGCACTGATGCATTGCCCTTGATAATTAACATCTCCCTCACCAATAAGCGGCATACTCATATGTGCTAAAGGTGCTAAATCACCAGATGCCCCAACTGAGCCTTGCTCAGGGATCACCGGATAAATACCATGATTATAAAAGGCGATTAACGCATCTAAGGTTTGTTGTGTGACACCTGAGTAGCCTTGTGCAAGACTGTTGATTTTAAGGAGCATGATGAGCTTAATAGTATCATTATCCAGTGGTTTGCCAACACCAGTAGCGTGAGATAAGACGATACGGCGTTGCAGCTCTTTAAGATCAGCTGTTGGAATTTTTTTATTGGCTAATAAACCAAAACCAGTATTGATGCCATAGACTGTTTTGCCAGCGCTTAGCACTTCTTCAACAATGCTGCGAGATGTTGCTACTTTAGCATAAGCACGATCATCTAAATGAATAGGGCAGGTGCTCGTAATTAGTAACTCAATATCCTGAAGGCTAAGCTCACCAGGGATTAAGCAAAAACTCTGTGGATTTAATGCTTTGCTATTCGTTGTATTTGTGTGGTTCATCACTTCACTCATATTAATGCCTCTTTTTTGCTTGCGGTGCAATGATCATCTTTTGAGTTGGCGTTAACCATGGGTAAGTTTAGCCCTTTCTCTTTGGCACAATTAATGGCGATATCGTAACCGGCATCGGCATGACGCATAACACCTGTGCCTGGATCATTGGTTAAGACGCGCTGTAAACGTTTCGCTGCAGCTTCAGTGCCATCGGCAACAATAACAACACCGGAGTGTTGCGAGAAGCCCATGCCGACACCTCCACCGTGATGTAAACTCACCCAAGTAGCTCCTCCTGCGGTATTAAGAAGGGCATTTAATAACGGCCAATCAGATACTGCATCAGAGCCGTCTTTCATGCTTTCTGTTTCGCGATTAGGGCTCGCGACAGAGCCTGAATCTAAGTGATCACGACCAATGACGATAGGGCCTTTTAGCTCACCATTTTTGACCATTTCATTAAATGCTAAGCCAAGACGAGCACGATCGCCTAGACCAACCCAACAAATACGTGCCGGAAGACCCTGGAAAGCAATACGCTCTTTTGCCATATCAAGCCAATTATGTAGGTGCTTATCATTTGGCATAAGCTCTTTGACTTTTTGATCAGTTTTATAAATATCTTCAGGATCACCCGATAAAGCAACCCATCTAAACGGTCCAATGCCTTGGCAAAACAGTGGACGGATAAATGCCGGCACAAAACCTGGGAAATCAAACGCATTTTGTAAGCCCTCATCAAAGGCGACTTGGCGAATGTTATTACCATAGTCAAAAGTTGGAATGCCTTGCTTGGCAAATTCAAGCATAGCTGCTACATGCGCTTTCATTGACTTTTTAGCTTCAGCAACGACAAGATCAGGATTGCTTTGACGCTCTTTTTTAGCCTTTTCTAAGCTCCAACCAATTGGCAGATAGCCATTTAATGGATCATGGGCACTCGTTTGATCGGTAACTGCATCAGGCTTAATCCCGCGCTTGATCATTTCAGGTAAAATCTCAGCAGCATTTCCTAAAAGCCCAACAGAAATCGCACGCTTTTCAGCGCAAGCTTTATTGATAATAGCCATTGCTTCATCAAGGGTTTTGGCTTTGTAGTCGACGTATTTTGTACGCAATCTAAAATCAATGCGGCTTTCATCACATTCAATGGCTAATACACAAGCGCCAGCTAAAACACCCGCAAGTGTTTGCGCACCGCCCATGCCACCAAGACCCGCTGTGAGAATCCATTTGCCGGATAAATCACCATTATAATACTGGCGTCCCATTTCAACAAAAGTTTCATAAGTCCCTTGAACAATGCCTTGTGAACCGATATAAATCCAAGAGCCGGCAGTCATTTGCCCGTACATCATTAAGCCTTTTTTATCAAGTTCATTGAAGTGCTGCCAATCTGCCCAGTGTGGCACAAGATTCGAGTTGGCAATCAATACACGTGGTGCATCGGCATGTGTTTTGAAAACACCTACAGGCTTTCCTGATTGAACAAGGAGTGTTTCATCATCTTCAAGCTTCTCAAGACATTCAACGATTTTATCAAAACATTCCCAATTGCGTGCCGCTTTACCGATACCGCCATAAACAACAAGATCTTGTGGATGCTCAGCAATATCAGGATCCAAGTTATTCATCAACATGCGAAGAGGCGCTTCAGTGAGCCATGACTTAGCGCTAAGTTTGGTGCCTGTTGCGGCTTTGATTGTGCGTGACATAATATAAATTCCTCCTGTGAGTTTAGTTTAAGCTTGTAGAAAATTCGCAAGAAGTGCTGCTGCAAGCTTAGCGGTTCTGTTGTCGATATCTTTTTTTGGATTAAGCTCAACGATATCTAAAGCAATCACTTGTTTAGATTGCTTGAGCTTACGCAAAGCATTTATAACAAAAGGGCTATCAATACCTAATGCCTGAGCAGCACTTACCCCTGGGGCAAGTGCTGCTTGAAAAACATCAAGACATAGCGTGATATAGATTTGCTTATTTTGTGCTGTAATTTTGTCAATAAATGACAAATCTTGTGAGTTGTTGTTGATGTGCTCAGCAAGCAAATATTGGGTATTGGTCGCATGAGCGTAATCAAATAAACGGTTGGTATTGGCAAATGGCTGCACACCCAAGCAATAATAATTAAAGTCTAGTTGCTGATCTTGCAAATAACGTGATGCTTGATAGAAAGGGGTGCCTGAGCTGCCAAGGTTACCTGTTAAAGTTTCTCGCAAATCAAAGTGTGCGTCAAAATTAACAATCGTGGGATTAAGCTTCTTTTTATAAAGACCTTGTAAGTGCCCCCAAGCCGTTTCATGCCCACCGCCAATGACAATCGGTGTGGCATTGAGTTGTATGATTTTAGCGACATATTCTGCTAATAACTGCTGTGCTGACTCAAGATCTTCACTATCGCAATAGACATTACCCGCATCATAAAGCCTGGTGTTACTCTCTAGATGTGCTGCTAAGTTAAAAAATGCGCGCCTGAAGTATTCAGAACCTTCTTTGGCACCAATAACCCCTTGATTGCGTTTAACACCTTCATCGCAGCAAAAGCCAATTAAGATAAAGTGTTGTTTATCATTTTCTAATGTGCTGATCGTTTGATTAAGATCAATACTTTTAATCAATTGATGGAAATACTCATTGTTAACATCAGTCATTCGAGAAGCGTAGTTTGATGCGCTATTAGCAGGCAGGTATTTCATAAGATTAAAAATATACTTAATTACAGAATGTGTAATATCTTTACCAATAAAGTGCTTGATCGCAACCCTGATATGCAAAATTCTTTAAAATACTATGCATCTGTATATGCGCCTAATCTTCATAGGTCATAATAATTTGGGCAATGGTTTCAAGCTCATCTTTATTAATAAGCTGGAGCTTTTCAATTAACTCAAGAATAATATTTTGAATATAGCGATAAGAGCGTCCTGATTGGCGCGCAATATCTTTGGCTGAACCGCCTGCAGCAATGGTTTTAAGATGCATGAGCTCACCTTCGGTAAGATTATAAAGTGCTTGGATTAAAGCAAGTCTTGGTTGTTCAAGTTGCGGTGTGTTCTGTGCTCTTAAGCGATTGATATCCTCGGCAGAGGGCGTTAATAATTGTTGGATATGAATGCGTTTATAGATAAGATTCATTGTCGAGCGTAAACGTTGGAAGTATTGCGCTTTTTTCTTGAAGCTGCATAAGTTAAATGATGCTTTGGTGGTATTAAAAAGTAAGACATCTTTATAATCAGCATAAAGTCTTTCGGTGACGAGTGTTAAATATTCATCAAAGTTTTGCTTGGCATGCTGTTGCTGTGGAAACTCACTATAATCAATAATGCGATAGGCCTCTTGATTAAGCGTGCCATAAAGGGCATCAAGCTGCCAAAAACCTAATCTAAAATAAGCTTTAAGCTCATCAGGTGCGGTACTGCCAACATAATTAAAGTCATAGGATTTAGTCACGCGGAAAAAATCAAAGCCGATAATGCCATCTTGTGAAATAAGTGTCAGAATCTCTTTAATTGCGCGTTCATTGTACTGGCAATCGCGATAGATGGCGGTCATGTCTTTTTCTGATAAATGACTAAATGAATTAAGATAGTAGGTGTTTTTATCGTGTTCATGACTGTTACCATCATTGGCATTTTCACTAATCCTATCATTTTTTGTATGTTTATTATCCATATTGCTACATCCGTTAACACCTGACTGTATCAAGTCTAGATGAGAAATGTGAGGACACAAGTATAAAATACAGGGTGTATTTTATACACTAATAAGTCCTATTTAAAAAAAGTATAACTATGCTCCCTGGCACAAACAGTGACCAGTTTTGTATTTGTGATGTTAAATATCAGAATGATTCAAAGAGGAGCATATGAAAAACAATCTTATTTCTAATTTATCTAACCCATTTAATAAATTTGGTTTACCCATTAAATTAAGTTGCATTGCCATTGCCGTCGTGCTTTCTGGTTGCGGTGGCGGAGGTGGTAGCAGCTCAAGCTCGAATGACACGCCAGTAACTGCGGTACTTGCAGCGAGTAATAGTAATAATTATTCATGTCAAGCAGCAGAAAACGGTGATTCCAGTTGTAGTGATAGCGTGACGATTGCTAATAATGCAGGCAATACAATCACGGGTGTTGGTACATCAGTTAGTAGCAGTGCGATAATACAGCAGGCATATTTTGATGCGCTACCTGAAGGATGCAGTGCCATCTTTAATACGGATACAACAAATAGTTGTCTACAAAGTGACGGATCATACAAAGCACTTGCAACAGGTGAGCAATGTCAACTTGCCTTTAGCGTATCATGTCACTCTCCGGTGCATTTAGATACGCATCTTACGATTAAATATCAGCATAGTAATACTGACTTTTCTCTTAGTGCACCTGTGAGCCAAACCTTTTTGGCAAGTGATAACTTTACGTATTCGGTTGAACAAACGCCTTTAGAGATTATATTAGGTGCTGATAGCAGTATTGTATTGACTAATAAATCAGACCAGACCTTGCGTCATCTAAAGCTTGTATTACCTGCTGCTTTATCTGGTGTAAGCACGGATACACATTTGCATATTGACGCATTAGCCCCAGGTCAAAGTGCAACACTCGCGTTTCACCTACCCGATGATGTGACTAAAGAGACAATTACCAATGCATTAAACCAGTTTTATGTGGTTGCGGATAACTTGAAAAGAACTATGATTCAAAATATTGATATCAATAGTGGTTTAGAAATAGAATCAGCGCCAACAGCTGAGCTCAATAGCACACAAACACTCTATCCAGTAACTTTAAAGAACAATACCAACCAAGATTATAACCATGTCAGCATTGCGCTATTGGATAGTCAAGGTCATGTTATCCAGCAAGGGATAAGTGTTGATCAAAGCCAGCTAAGTGTCTTAGCTAACTCAACCAAAACACTTTATATCAAGCTTGATAGCAATGTTGCTGAGCGCGTTGTTAAGGTTCGTGTCGACTATCAAACACACTCCGGTAACCAAACAAAGGCGCTAGATTGTCAATTAGATATTGATGCGTTAATCAAAGCACAATCATTAAGTGTCAATAGTCATGTATTATCGTATGTTGATCATTTGGCTAAAACGTTAACGATTACCAATAATGGCGAATTTGATTGGTATCCTTCGACAAATGCAAGTGATTATGAAGTTGCTGATGAAGGTATTGCGGTAAGCGCATCTTCAACAGGGCAAAGCTGCTTAAGTGGTGAAGTAGTTAAGCCTGGCAGCTCTTGCACATTAAATGTAAGTTACACCAAAGATATTGCTCAAAATGTGCCAGATAGTGCTGCTATTAACATCCCATTGGGTGCCAATGCCACACAAGATGGCGTCAAAACAGTGAGTTTAAGCTTGATTGATCAAAAGGTATCACTATCACCTGAGTATCAACTGATTCCTTACGTGCTTAATACAACGGATGGTCAGGCAATATATCGCTTATTATTATCCAATGATGATCAAGATACGATGACAAATATTAAAGTGCATCTACCTCAAGGCTACAAAAGCGTTAATGATCCCTTAGCCGGTGCCAATGCCTGTCAAGATGGCATGAGCTTGGCAAGAGGCGCAAGCTGTGTATTAAGCGTCGGTCTTGTTAATCCGGCAGATCTTGGTGCGCTTGCCCAGGGGAAAATCAGCATTGATGCTGATATTAATGCACAAGCACATCAAAATATTGCGCAACTTGACCTAGCAGCGCTTAATGTGATTGCGGCAGCAAGCAATAATGCCAGTGCGGTATTGTCGAGTGTAAGCTTAAGTGAAGCCACATCAAGTAGTATGAATAATGAGCGTATACAAATTGCATTGAAGAATAATAGCGATCAAGATATCGTGAATTTAGCATTACATTTACCGCAAGATTTACGTGATTTATTAACAAGTGAAAGCCAGTCAAGCTTAATGATCCCTGTGTTAAAGCAAGGACAATCTTATATCTTTACATTGAGCTTTAATTCAAGCGTTGCTGCTGAGAGCTATATTGACGCGCATTATGATGCATTATTAACGAATCAAGTGACACATGACTTAAGCTTAACTGCAGCAAATATGTTGGCATTTTACCCAAGCTTTGCGGTGACTAAATATACGCTAGAGGCAGATAATCAAACATTAACAGCGACGGATAGTCAATCGATTAGTTTGCATAACCCAACAACAAGCCCGGTGGTTGTTACTGCCTTGACTTTGGGGCATGGCATAACGGGAGTAATCTTTGATCCTGAGCTTCATTTGCCATTAACAATTAATGCCAATAGTACGGTGCATATCCCGCTTGAAGTCAGTAGTTCAGCAGAGGGCAGTGCGACGTATCAGGTCGATTATAGTCTGAACAATCAAAATAAATCACTGCAAAAACAGATCAGCGTTGCTAATCAGATAACAAGTAATGATCTTAATATCGTTCCTAACTTCTTAAGCCAGATGCAAAAGCCACTGACAGAAGGCAATACATTACAAAAAACACTAACGATTACCAATAATGGTCAATTTGATTGGCATGCCAGTGATGATAGTGTTGACTATAAAATCATTGATTTAGCAAATAATGAGCTTGCCCAAGGGGTAACCCTTGCTCCAGCGCAATCTAGCTGCTTAAGTGCAGGTAGTATTGCGCCTGGGCAAAGTTGTACATTAGTACTTGATTTAAGTCATACGGCGCCTGATCAGATCGCCCTTGAGATTGCGGCTAAAAATAATTTAGCAGATGCAAAAAATGTGATTTACACAACAACGACAACAAATAATTATTCATTTGATCCCGTTGATGCAAGATTTGTCCCAAGTAAGGTCAAATCCTCGATAGTAGGGGCAGATGAAAATCCGGTGTACGTCAGCTATCAACTAACAAATCATGCAACGCATGCTATTACATTAGATAGTATCCCAAGCTTTAGCTTAGAAGGACTCTCCACGATTAGTCTTGCAAATGAAGCGGAAATAAGTAGTTGCGTTGATGGCATGACATTACAATCCGGTGAGCATTGCACTATTCGACAAAAGCTTATGTTTAATAGTGAAGGAGCATTAACCGAAGCCGTTAATGGCTTTATCAATGTTCACGCGACAGTCGATGGGCAAAACATACAGCTTCTGCATCAAGCACTCACGGTAGGTGGTGATAGTGGTGTGGATTATATATCACCGCAATTAAGTGATTTAACCCTAACCGCAGGTAAGATAAACACCCTTGAAATCACTAACCCGTCACAATATGAAAGCTTAAGTGGCGTAAGACTTCATATCCCTCAAATCTTAACAGGAGATAGTGATAGTTTGGTGATTAACACCTTAGCACCCTCACAGTCTTATCAGTTTAGTTTCACACCTGCGATGGATCAAAGCGTGTCTGATTGGTTAAATGCCAATAAAGATAGCTTGCTTGATAATACACAAAGCTGCTTGATTTATGCCACAGCATCTAATGGTAATAAAGTTTGTCCATCGGTTGATGTCAAAGCACCATTTGATCTAGCTGATTCAAGTATTGATGTGGAATCACCTGGGGATCATTTTTATCAATTTGAATATAGCGGAAGCTCACAAACGCAGCTTGAAAGCATTTCTTTGATTGCAGGGGATAGCGTTGGTTTGAGCCTTGTAAGTGATGATACGACTTACCCATTGACATTGCATTATGGTGATTCAAAGGGAATAACATTACATGCAGATCCTGAAAGTTATGTTGTAAATGGCGGCATACAGCCCAAGCTTGAAGTTAGTTTAAGTGGTGGTATTAAATATGACATCCCAATAACTATTGCTGATAATGAAGCACACCTGATAAAGAGTAATGCTTACTTGTTAGCACCAAACCCAGGGGCAACGACAGAGGTTAATATAACGATTGAGAACGAAGGTGGATTTAATTGGCAGATTCCAAGTGAAGCAGCTTTAACATCAGGAATTAGTGTTTATAATCAAGCTGGTCAGTTAATCAATTCAGGTTTCGCGATCACAGGATCTACAATAAACTCTTGTAGCGCATTGAGCTCATTGGCAGCAGGTGAGAGTTGTAATTTAACGGTGCAAGCAAATGATACGGTGGCTGCAGGAGATTATATATTAAAGACCTCGCCTGATTTGCGCTTAACGATAGATGGTGGGCAGTTAAACTTACATGTTGTAAATGATATAGGTTTTGAAAGCTATGTTGATAATAGTCAAGTTGCATTAAATACTCAGGCAATTACCTTATCTAACTATGATACAGTTGCGCATGAAGTGAGTATTACCATGCCGCAAGATCAAAATGCTTACCAAGTATTAACAAAAGACAGTAACTCGCCATGGTGCACGCCATTGACATGCCCTGAACAGTGTGAGGTTGATGATGGTAAGGTGCTTATGCCAGCAGCAATAAATGATGGAGGAAATGTCACGCCAAGCCAATGTAAAGTCTATGTTCATAAAGTGTCAGATAAAACACTGACGGTTGATCATATTGCCTTTAATGCGTCAGACTTAGTGCATAACTATACATTAAAGCCACAGCAAAATATTTTCTTGATGAAAGGCAATCGTGTATATCATAATCTGCTAGATAAATCCTATGGCTTTTTATTTGATACAAACGCTTGGCAGCTCATGAAGGCGGGGTCGTTTTCAACAGTAAGATTTGGAGATGCAGTCAAAGACGATAAGGGCAATATTTATATGGATGGTCGCTATACGTCGTTATACCAAATGACTAATCAAGGAATGGAGTTAGTTGCTAAATCAACTAAAAAAATGGCAATAACCTCATTACAGTTTGATAAAGGCTATTTATACACCACAATTGATAATAGCGGTACTATCTACCGTATTCCAGCGGATGAAATTGGTACTCCTGGTGCACCAAGCTCACCGACGTGGCAGACATATTATGCAGCAAAACATGAGGGCTTTAACTATATTGGAGAGCTTAATTCGCTGCCTTTCACACTTAAAGATGATAATCAGAATACACCAACACTTTTGATGGTCTCAGTGGTAGGAGTGTTAGGTAATGTGTCATTGTTTAGCAACAATCAATGGAATCATTTAGCATCTATTTCAAATTCTGAAGGTAGTTCGCAGTATGAGCAAATTTTCACGCTGGCAGTTAATCCAAGATTACAATTAACACCCGTGCCGCACTATGAGATTCTATTTGGTACCCATCCAGCAGGATCATCATTTGCTGGGGGGAATTCAAACATGAAGCGTGTATATAAAGCTGCATTAGGCTGTGGTGAAAATGGCACATTATCAGTGATTACAGGTAATGATCAGTGTCAAGCAAGTGACATGGTGTTGATTAATCCAAGTAGCTTATCGGGTGAGCTTACAGAAGGATATCAACTAATAAGTCAACCAGTTAACCCATATTATGGCGTGCTAAATCTGCAAATTGTCTATAACCCTGTGAATTTAATCGATCAATATATCTATATGCTGGGGCAGCGTGAGGCTACATGGAGTACTATTAGTGACGGTGTTAATGAAATGTATATGATGAATGATGAAGCAAATGCGCCATGGCAAGCAGAGAATCCAATCCCGATGCTTGGTTCAACACCACAATTTGAAGATATCGATGTCGTCAATGGCATGCAGATCAAAAAACAGTAATCACTAAAGTCAAAAATGATAGGGTGTATTTTATACACTTATCTTCTTAAGGTGTACTTAGTACACTTTGCAATCTAACAAGATCCATAGCGACTACAAACTGAAGTTAACTCGAATTACACACTTTTAAAAAATTATGATGTTATTAAACACCCCGTCAGCCTACGGCTGCCACCCCTCTTGAAAAGAGGGGAATTAGGCAACAGTGATTTTATATTCCCCTCTTTTCAAGAGGGGTGCTGAGCTTGCGAGGCGGGGTGTTGAAATAGGAAAAGTGCGTAACCTTAGAATTTGATGTCATATTGGCGTTATGGGTTTTTAAATTTATCTCTGTCATTTAAAAATAGTCAAAGAGGAACAGGTATGCCTTGGATTAAAAAATCAGTATTTTGTTTAACCAGTATGACGGTATTAGCCATTGCCGGTTGTGGTGGAGGCGGTGTCAGCAGTGGTGCAGCACCAATAGCAAGCCCTCTTGCAGTCAGTAGTGATATGCCTGAGCAATTAACGCCAGAGACGGCAATAGATCGAAGCTCAGAGGTTGAAGTTGAAGTGAAGGTAGGTATGGATCAAGCCCTTGAAATGAATCAAGTCGGTGCTGCAGAATCACCATCAAGATCTGTGCATATCACATCGGTGTCGATATCGCCAACTGTTGCTCAGTATGTCCATCTTGAGTCTGACTATAAAGATTCATGCTGGTCAAATGGCACGGGTGTAAACTTACAAGCAGGACAAAGTTGTAATCTTTACTATAGTGTTGAGTCCTTAGCTCCAGCTGCTATTAATGGTGATGTCAAGATCGCATTAAGTGGTGCTTCGGAAACAGCGATTGACGTGCCTGTCAAAACAACATTTAAACCTGCCAGTGAGATGACAAATGTTTTGCAGTTGCAATCATCCATCACAATGACACCAGGCAATGTTATGCAATTTGTTATTCATAATCCTAATAACGAAGCAGTCAAGGGCGTGAAGATTGACCTAAGTCACGCACCAGATGCAGTAATTGCTGCATTATATTTACAGGATATTGCTGGCGGTCACTATAATGCAGTCACTCAGATGATTGAGGCTAATACGACAATGTTAGCACCTAAGCAAACGTTGACGATAGCGCTTCTTGTTAAGGCTGATGATAACAATACAGTAGGTGCAGTTATTAAATATTTCTATCAAGCGCTTGAGCAAAACAGCTATCATAATAAGCCGATTTTTCAGGTGATTGCAGATAATGCACAAGATTTGATTCCAGTTAGCATTAATGCTTATTCAGTACCGGCAACCCTATCAAGTCTTGATATTAAAACACCAGGTGAGTATCAACAGACATTTATCAATCATAGTACTCGGGCAATGATGATTAAAACCATTGATTTGACGTTGCCACAAGGTGTGACACTTAAAAATACGCAAGATATGTGCCAAAAAGATACCTTAGTAGCTGCAGGCGGAAGTTGTGTACTGTCATATCAAGTTGCAGATAATGCCTATCAAGCTCAGGATTTTAATAAGCGCTTTGCTAATATTAATTATTTTTCTGATCAAATGTTTTATAGCACAAAAGATCAAGTTTCTGATCAGGATGTAACAATTGCAGGTGCGGATGTTGGTTTTAAAGAAGCATCACATTACATCAATATGGATTCGCATAATAGCGTAATCAATGTTGCAATTGTCAATCATGGTGCGTTTGCGTGGCAGCTGCCTGATAGTTTGGATGCATTTCAGTTATATCAAAACACAACAAATCAACCATTACAAGGTGACTATCTGAGTGTTGTCGCGCCAACCAATGGTCAAGCATCTTGTGCAACGGGTGGGACATTAGCAGTAAACAGTACCTGCTATGTTGGGGTTAAGTATACGCAATTAAACTCGTCACCCGATGCTGAAGGTTATCGTTTAAGCTTGGCAAAACAAACCAATATGGCGGCAGCAATTAATAGTAATATCTATTTAACCAAAAGCGGGGTTAATGCTGAAATATCGCAAGATGATGATACGGTTTATCCAAGTGTCAAGGCGATCAAGCTCACTAATACCAATTTTAGTAATGAGTCAGTTTTGGTGTCATTAACCAACGATAATCTTAAGCAGTTTTCCATCTACGATGGCACGCAAGCGTGGTGTAGTGCCAATACTTGCCCTAAGTCATGCTTTAACAGTGATCAATTATTTACAAAAGGACAGACTAATACATTAACACTTGACGCCTATTCCGCAAAGCGTGATAACACTTGTTATATTTATGTCAAAGGGCAGAATATAAATGCGGGAGATAAAGCAACTGCCTTATTGCAGATTGACAAGCTTGGTGCCCATGCTGATGAAGATAAAACATTTAACTTTGCGGCAAGTGGTGTACTGTATGCAAGTGTGGATAGTCAAACAAACCCTTATATTTACCAGTATGATCAAACAGGGTGGCATGTGCTGTTTGCTGGGAAAAGCACTGGTGAGTATATATTAAATAGCTTCATTTCAGGCGTTGGTATTTCTCCTCAAGGTGTCGTTTTTATCAGTAATGGCTATCAAACATTGAAGCGTCCATTTTTGCCAGATGTTTATCCACCAGTTTTAGGTAAGCGCTTTACTTCAGTGATGTCTGTTAACGGTCAGAATGATTTTTTGGGACTAGATGACGCATTGGGAGATTTAAGTCAAAGTACACATATCAAAATCAATGGTTCAGGGCAAATTGTTGTGTCAAGCGTTGGCATGACAGAAGATGCACATGCCTATATAGCGCAAGCTTCAGTCAATGATTTTGATGGCTGGAATAAGTTAGCAACACCTGTTTTATCAACGATTAATGAAGCAATACCAATGACTTTAGATGAAAAAGGTGACTTGTATTACATGGCAACTGAACAAGGTCAAACCTATAAATTAACCAATCAAAACAACTCGCCATTAACACAAACGATTGCTAAAGCGCTTGGCACTATTAAAGTCTTTACTATGGGTAAAACAGCAACGGGAGATATTTATCAAAGTATGCAGTGTACTCAAAATGGTCAAGATATGATTTGCGTTGAAGTGCTTAAGAATAATGTGTGGGAACAAATCGCTACCTTTCCAGATGATATGAGTTCTAACATGTCTGTCGCATTTGATAGCGATAGCAATGTGTACTTTTCTTCACTAAATACTCATGCGGTGTATTATACGAACGAAAACATGGCAAGACAGATTTTAGGTGCTGATTCTAATCCATTTAAACAAGCCAGTATTTATGGAATGAAAATGATTAACGATACGGTTTATGTATTGGCAAGTAATGGGTTATATACCTATGATCAGTCACAAGCTAAATGGCAGTTATTAGCCAATTTACCAGCGGCTAATTTACGTGAAAACCCAGATGTTATGAATAATCTGCGTGCTGCAACGCAATTGGATGTAAGTACTGATAGCCATTGATTCTTGGATTTATTAACTGTAATCGATAAGATCTATTACGCTTAAAAAGTAAAGCAAAACTTCAACGAATTATCGATTGTTTTCATCGGCGTGCTCAGGCAAAATAAGACGACTTTTGATGCGCGATTTATCACAAGTATTTTTTATTAACCGTTTAGAGTAAAAGACATAAAAGAGCTAAAAGAGTAAAAATGGCAGTTAAAATAGAGAAAAAAATCACAGGCTTTAATATTGTCAAACCCGATGATGGGGCAAACAATGTTGCAGTTAAACCAATAAAAAAAGAAAAATCACATCAGCAAATGAGTGAGAATATCAAGCGTCCAGAATCATTGCTTGGAGAAACGTATAAGATTAAGCCGCCTCAGGCAGAGCATGCACTGTATGTGACGATTAATGATATCGTTTTAAATGAAGGCACTGAGCATGAGATGCGTCGCCCATTTGAGATCTTTTTAAGCTCTAAAAATATGGAGCATTTTCAGTGGACGATTGCTTTGACTTTGATTATCTCAGCGGTTTTTCGCAAAGGGGGTGATATTACCTTTTTAGTTGAAGAGCTACGATCTGTATTTGATCCTAATGGCGGTTATTTAAAGCGTGGTGGGAAGTATATTCCTTCATTAGTTTCTGAGATTGGTGATGTTATTGAAAAACATTTAAAGAAGATCGGCATGTTGCCAGATGATGAGTTAGATGAAGAGCAGAAGCAATATATTGCCGCTAAACGTCAAGAGTTAGATCAACGTCAACAGCCAAGTAATGATGCCAGCAATAACTTCCCACCTGAGTCGCAACTGTGTACTAAATGCAGCACCAAAGCGATGGTACGCATGGATAATTGCTTAACATGCTTAAATTGTGGTTACTCTAAGTGCGGATAAATCAATCATGATTTATGCCTTTTTCTATCTTGCCTTTTGCATTTATCTTGGTTTCTTTCTTAAGAACAAATGGGCGGCATTGCTGCTTGCAATTTCTGTGATAAGTTGGTTTGTTGTGCGTTTGCCTGAGGTTAATGCGGATCTTAGTTGGCGCTTTACTTTAACGATCATCGCTTATATGACTGAATTTGTGGTGTTACTGTATTTTTTCCCTAAAAAAATCATTCAACTAATGCGCCCAAATGTGCAGAAAAATTTAATTGTGGCAGCGGCTTTATTGGTAATCTTTAGTGTCGTTGTATTATTTAGCAGCCTTACAATTCCTTATATGCAACAAGTATTAATGCAGCAGGCAAATGCTGATATTAATCATATGTTGTCACAAATTAGTTGGCTTTATCGTTTTGGTAGTTTTGCCGGTTGGCTAAGCTTTTTTAGTTATCTTTATCTTTGGATTGGCCTAAGCCGGTTTATTGTTAAGCGTCCCTTCGGCGTTTAATAGGCCTTATGCTCCGGAACTTGCGCTGTGGGCCAGTCTGGGTAAATTTCAACCTTTTAAATTAAAGTCACTATAGGGATCAATCCATGGTTCTGTTTGCAATATTAAACTAGGTTTTTTCTCGTAAAAGTCTAACAACAACTCTTGAACCTGTTCTTCACCATCAAAAACCATTAATGGAGCTAGTCTATGTTCAATAATATATTCTTTAGTGGTCGGAATATCTTTATCAGGCCAATTATAAATACGATATTTTCCTGATAAAGTGTCGTATATATAACAGGGCTTTAACGTTGTATCGACATTATAATCCTCTACATTAATGTTCTCTACGATTTTAAAATAACTTTTGGTTATTAAAAACCTTGATATGCAAAACTTATAGATCAGCGGTGATTTTAATAAATCATCTAGTTTATATTTTTCTGGTGAGTCAATAAAATAATCAAAGAATGCCACATCACCTTCATCATTAATTTCAATCCCATAGCTATATAGGCCATCTTTAACTTTAATTTCTAATACATTACCAATTTTACGTCGCTGTCTTTTCATTATACATCTCCAAACTCATTTCTAGCGGCATCTACATAACTTTGTTTGCGTGGATTAAAGCGACTAATTCCGTTAATCGCATTACCAGAAGTTCCTCCCATGCTTTTAGCACCACCATGGTGTTCAATTAGCATCTGTTCACGCCCACGAATAGCAGCTTTATTGGTGGATACAACGTCTGGGCGCGCTGTTTCAAAACCTTTTGCATTCATATGATGATATGCATCTCGGTATTTAATAAGCCTGTACTTAATCTTCTATCTTATAATTACTGTTGTATTCATCTGCATGAGGTGACCTCACGCTGTTGACTAAATTTAAATTGATAGCACCATATTTTACGAAATTTTGCCTAGCTTCCTCTAAGCTTATTTTATTAGCGCCACCACAATATTTTGGATCTTTATTTTGGGTGTCATCATCTTCCCAAAAACAAACTGGGCATATTTCAAATGTTCCATTAGGCTCGTCATCATAAGTCAAAAAGCCGCAGCAAGGGCATGCATATTTATTACTCATTTAAATAAATCTCCTCAGGTTATTGTCTTTTACAATAATTCATAGCTTCATCTGGTCTAAACATAGTTCTTGGTTCACCAACAGAGTTATGCACAGAAAAAGTATTGCTATCAAACTCCATGCTCAGGAACTTGTGCTGTGGGTTATGGTGATCAAATTTAATACAAATAGAGTAAAGTTAATGCTTCTTTAAGATTGAGTTTTCATCTTTTGATGCTCAACAAGATATTCGTCTATTTTATCCTTTATTTGTTGATCATGATGAGTTATATCTAATAGTTTTTTTAATTCAGTGCTGTTAAAAATATATATGGAAGCTATTTCTCCGCTCCACCCATCTTCACCCTCGGGATAATCTTCATAACCTTCTTCATCATTCCTATATCTACACTCAAATGATGGAGCGTGCACACCAAACATATATTTTTTACTTATGAATCCCCTGTTTGTAACTACCAAATTAACATCCATTGAATTGATCACTGCATATAATTCAAAAAAATCTATATTAAATAAATTTTTATAGTCAAAAAAATCAAGCATAACCACTGTAGATGGTCTATCTATATCAATAAAGCAAATGTTTTCACTTTGGTCATATGATATATAGCATGAGATATGAGAATCATTGATAACATCATATTTCTCTTCAAACTCTGTATTTTTATTAGCAACATAATCTCTAGTGTAAGAAATCTTTTGTTTCGAAAGAATTTCACGTACTACAGTTTTATTTGTGCCTATTTTAATGTTTTTTGCTCCACTTTTCTCAATATAAAAAATCATATAACAGCCTTAAACATCAAGTGTATTTGTATAATCTTGCATTTGACTTATAGCTCCATCATATTTAGAGCCAAACTTTCCTCTTATGTCATTAATATCCATCTGTTGAGCCTCTCTAAATTGACCTTTAGAAATTAAATCGGCTTGTTTTGCTCGAAAGGATTTTCCAGAACGTCCCCAGCTTGCAGTTTTCATATGATCTGATTTTTCCATAGATATCGAAGGGACTTTTCCTCTTGGAAGCGGACTGTCTTGGTCGAATTTCAACCTTTTAAATTAAAGTCACTATAGGGATCAATCCATGGTTCTGTTTGCAATGCTAAGCTAGGTCTTTTTTCATATAAGGCTAATAATAAGCGCTGAATCTGCTCTTCACCATCAAAAACCATTAATGGAGCTAATCTATGTTCAATAATATATTCTTTAGTGGTCGGAATATCTTTATCCGGCCAATTATAAATACGATATTTTCCTGATAAAGCGTTGTATATATAACAGGGCTTTAATGTTGTATCGATATTATAATCTTCTACATTAATGTTCTCTACGATTTTAAAATAACTTTTAGTTACTAAAAACCTTGATATGCAAAATTTGTAGATGAGTGGTGATTTCAATAAATCGTCTAGTTTATATTTATCTGGTGAATCAATAAAATAATCAAAGAATGCCACATCACCTTCATTGTTTATTTCAATTCCATAGCTATATAGGTTATCTTTAACTTTAATTTCTAATACATTACCAATTTTACGTCGCTGTCTTTTCATTATACGTCTCCAAACTCATTTCTAGCAGCATCTACATAACCTTGTTTGCGTGGATTAAAGCGACTAATGCCATTAATCGTATTACCAGAAGTCCCGCCCATGCTTTTAGCACCACCATAGTGTTCAATCATCATCTGTTCACGTCCACGAATAGCAGCTTTACTTGTCGACGCCACATCTGGACGAGCTGCTTCAAATCCCTTTGCATTCATATGATGATATGCATCTCGGCGTTCAACAATGCTCTTAACATCCCCATAACCACTGGTACGTCCAACATAAGTCTCCCCTGTGGCAGGATTAACTTTAGTGTAAGTAGTAAAGACCTTACTGCCGCGCGTTGCATTAACCTGCCCTGCAACATTCTTTTCTTCCATAACCGCAGTAATGGCACTTTTAATTAAGCCTCCTGCTTCAGTCGCTATGCGAGCTTCAGTAGTACCAATGCCCATACCGACAACCATGCCTAAGGTTTCACCGACCATATGGTCAATCTGGTGATCACGATTATATTTTTGATCAACCAATCCACCACTAATGCCCTTATTCATGCCTGAGGAAAAACTATTGGCGTGATCAGCTATGTCATGTCCCGTGTCACCACTAAACATGCCACTGATTGACC
>NZ_QLIQ01000040.1 GCF_003428165.1 Cysteiniphilum litorale
TGCCATTTCATCGTAAAATTGAGTTTAGTGCGCTGTTTTAACGCAGTGATATAAGGAATGTACTGGTCATGTTTAATTAATGTCGATAACTCACGTACTACGGCAATCCAGAATCTGGCATCATCGGAAAGCTGAACATTATCGTCAAAGTAATAACTGGCAAAATTCAGATCTTTAACAAAGCTCAGCGCATCTTGAATCTCTAGTGTATGAATCATTAGCGGCACCAATGACTCAACCTCACGATTTTCAATATCAGCGATATTGGCAATCAGCGGTGATGGGATGAGTGCATTTTCTTTATTGCACGGAAAATGCATGGTGAGCTTAGTCTGTTTAAAAACGTGATCTTTAAAAAACATCTGAGCAAACTCATCCAGCATTTTTTGATCTACTTGATAGGGGTAAGCCTCTTTTTTATTAAGAGCTTTAGGTGATTCAAGCCATAGATTCAGATGACCATTATTATCCGTGTCTGAGCTTGCAACCCAGACTAAATGTATCAGTTTCATATTATGATCCTTATAACTATAGGTGTCGTCTATACTATGTTTACGCCACCAAAAAACATTGTATATAGGCGTGACAGCTTAGCAGATTCTATCAACATAGCATATGCTAAGCAATTTAAGTTACACAGAAACCGTATGAAAAGGTTCCCACTGCATTGATCCTTCAAATAATGGGTAACCAGTACTTAGTGACAGCTTAGCAACAGACGTTAAAGTATGTAACTTATTGCCTATAACTAAGAGACCACCATTGATGGTTAACTCATTTTTAAAGCTACTTTTGCTAACAACCGTCATTTTTAATCCTATGTCTTTAAACTCAGCAAAGAATGGAGCATATAAAACTAATCTACTTTTAGGATTAGGAACTTCTGTGATATGCCAATACCAACCATCATCTGCTTGCGCATATTGACTTGTCCATTGCCCTTTTATTTCATATGTTAAAACGATGGTGTTATCTTCTGTATCATGATAGATATGCAGTTGACAGTTATAACTATGTGTTGACGTATCATCTTTTTGATTAATAATTTCATATGCACAAACTGAGTCTTTTTTGGGAACAAAAAACGAAAAATGATTTACCTTAAGTATAACGCCTTTGTTTTTTAAGTGATCATTTGAGTAGCCAGAAATTAGGTGGAGCAATGCCATGACCAGTACCGCAAAAATTCTCAAATTTTTTTTCATATATATGACTAATCAGAATCATTATCACATGTCCACTGCTTCTTATACTGCCATGAATAAGATATAAAAGATTTATCCCAAATGTATCAAAAAGAATTAATGTAGTAACTCTAGTATATAACCGGTCAACTGTGCCTCTAATAAGCCTTTTTACATATCAATTAGATTGGCATGGGTATTTATGAAAATGACTATATATTTTTCTACATGATACATAAGTAGAGTAACCTCATGCTTAAGGTAATGTAAGTTAATATACGATGACAATGGTTATTCTGTTAATGAGTCGATAATCATTTCAACTATGTTATCAATACTGTTACGTTGTATATCCATATGAAAAATAGCCCTTAATTGTCGATGATTCAAAGCGAGGAGCCTAATACCCTTTTGCAAAAGTATTTGCTGCAATTGATAGGCATCAAAAGCATTTGATTTGAGGGTAAAAATGACAATATTGGTTTCAACAGGCATGACTTCTATATCATCATGCTTAGCTAAGCATTCTGCAAAATAGTGAGCATTGGCATGGTCCTCGCCCAATCGGTGAATATGATGATCAAGTGCATAAATACAACCTGCAGCCATCAATCCTGCCTGGTGCATCACACCGCCTTGCTGGAATTTATAAAACCAGGCTTTATCAATAAATGCTTTACTGCCAGCAAGTACTGATCCCATCGGAGCGCCTAGACCTTTAGCAAAATCAATCCATACCGAGTCAATATGTTCACAATAGCTACTGGCTTTAATCCCTGTTGCTGTACATGCATTTAACAATCTTGAACCATCCATATGTACTTTAAGTCCATTTTGATGCGCATATTCGCAAATGTTATTAATAGCTTCTAATGACCAGATGGCACCACCACCTAGATTTGTCGTTTGCTCTATCGAAACGACCGTTGCTTTAGCAATATTATATCCGCTATTAAGCCCAATAGCCTGCTTTAATTGATCAACACTAAATATCCCGCGTATTCCTTCGATGATTTGTGGTTGGGCACCAACTAATCCACCAATCATGCCCGATGCCATATTCAATGGATGTGCACTTTTTTCAATAATAATTCGATCTCCAGGCTGACAGAGTGTTCGATAAGCAACACCATTACACATCGTTCCAGTTGGCATAAAAACTGCCGCAGGCTTTCCCAATAATTCACAAACCCGCGCCAGCAGCAAATTCACTGTTGGATCTTCACCTGCTGCCTCGTTACCAACTGTTGCTTTACTAATCATCTGTCGCATAGCATCAGAGGGATTCACATTAGTATCACTAAACAAATCATATTGAATATTACTCATCTTTTCTCACCTTAATGATCAATCATTTTAAACATCTTATTTACCTTTTATTTACCTCTTAACTTCCTTAGATACGCAACATCATAAAATAATTTACAAGCGCTATTGTTATCACAACGTATATTTCAATTGTGTTAAAGGATATTTAGTTGCAAGTGCACTTACTTTTGTTCTTAAACCTTTAATATTTGTTTTGGCATTAATCACTTCAGCAATCCAATGTGCAGTTGTTAAAAAATCTTCGGCGATCAATCCTCGTCTTGTTAGGGCATTGGTTCCCAATCGAATGCCCCAGCTATTTTCAAACGGCAACCATGCAGGTAAAACACGAATGCCTGCTTGATGTAATCGGGCAAAGACGTTCCAAGCATCGCCCTCCGATGTCATTGGCAACCACAACTGATGTGTTTGGGTATAGTTAAATTGACAGCCGCAAACATTGATCCTCTCATTAATTAAATGCTTTGCCATGATTTGTGCATGTTCACAAACACTTTTAGCGTAAGCTATAGCATGAACTCTCATTTCACAAAACACATAAGCCAAAGCCATCATTTCCGCGGTACCTGAGTTTGATTGCAATCCAGGTGAAATACTATGCCTAATTTTAGCTTCATCATCGTGATTAAAATCACAATGAAACGCAATGATTGCCTTTTGAGGGCCTGGAAACGTTTTGTGTGTACTGCCATGAATAATATCAACACCATAACGCAAAGGGTTTGCAAGTTGCTGTCCGATAATCAGACCCAATAAATGAGAGATATCGCAACTAATCACCATATTTGGATATTGTGCTTTAAAAGCCGAGACAATTTTTTCCCAAGGCTGAGACTGCACAATAAAGCTCTGATTAACGAGCATTAATTTATTTGAGCTTGCTTGCCAAACGTTAGACATCATCGTTAATGTCCGTTCAATATCAATCAAATGTGTATGCTGGTCAAAAACAATATCATGCATTGAAATACCGCATTTACTCGCAATATAATTTAATCCAAAATGTCCACCGCAATGCTCTGACACATAAAAAACATGATCACCACTATTTGCCAAACCAAGTAATATAGATATCTCTGCTGCCTGCCCTCCTCGTGGGCGAAAATCAACGCGTCTGGTGCCCAAAAAATATTGTGTCTGGTCGGCAATAAATGCACTAAGTTTGGCATGATGGCACGCTTCACTAAAATGCCATGCGCCAAATATCTCACCCGCGCATGGTGGAAAATCATAACAATCATAAGCAGTTGAGGTCAGTATCTTTTTAGCACTCAGACTCATATGATTCTCTGAGGCATTTAAATTAAGTATCGATGACCTGTAAGTACAATCTTCTTTTAAAAAGTCATTTAACTGTTCTAGCGCTTCCATCAAACACTCTCATCACTAAAGCTACTCTCTTGTCCTTGACCAAACATCTGATAAAACACACCTTTACTGTGGTGAAGTTGCTCTAAAGACCCTGTCTCAATTACTTCTCCTGCGTTTAAAACCATGATGCTATCTACCAACGCTAAGGCATTGATGCGATGTGATATCAACAAGACTATCTTGTCTTTTAAGGCAACTTTGAGTGTCTTGATCAAAAATGTTTCTGTCATTACATCAAGGCTTGCCGTTGGTTCATCTAAAATCACAATTTTTGCCTTTGATAAAATTGCTCTGGCAATCATAATGCGTTGCTTTTGCCCTATTGAAAGTTGCACACCACCCTCGCCGACTATGGTATGATACTGCGAATCAAAACGTTCAATAAACTGATCACACAATGCTAATTTTGCTGCATTAAAAACTTCATCAGGGCTAGCAAATAAACGACCATAGTGGATATTGTCAAAAATACTACGATTAAACAGAATCGGCTCTTGCGGTACAACGGCAATCAAGCGTCCAATCAAAGATGAATCAAGTGTGCTGATATCGTTTCCATTAAGATAAATCTTACCCTTCTGTGGTTGCAATATCCCAGTGATCAGTTTAATCAACGTTGATTTACCAGAACCTGACATACCAACAATCGCAAGATGGCATTGTTTCCCTAGTTGCAAATTGAAGTTTTTAAGTATCACTTTATCTTGGTAATTGAAAGATACATCAACGCATGCTATTGAAGCGTGATTAACAGCAATGTCATCATCACCGATCGTGAGTTTAACCTGTAAGTCTTTTAACGCTTCATTTTTATTACTTTCATTGTCTCTATTATCTTTATCATCTTTATTATTTTTATTATTTTTGACATTAACCTTTTGCTCTTCTTTACGATCAGCCATTGCTGTGAGACTATTAACAAATTGGAGTGAAAATCGAATACGGTTTAGCTCACGATAGAGCATGCTCAACTCTTGCGTTAACCACCATATCATTCCTACTGAGCTAAATGATAACATTGGCACCAACAGTAAATCGCCTATTGATATTAACTGTTGTGACCATAACCAAAGCATCAATAATGCCATAACAGTCATATATAAAATAGCACTCATACTCTGATATAAACGCATTTTTTCAAAACACCTTTGTGCTAAATAAGCATTTTCAACTTCATGCAGTTGATTGTTTTCAAAACGCTCAATTTCATAGTGCTCTTTTCGATACCATTTCATTGGTAGAAAATTTGCAAACACATCATTAACTTGCCCAGATAGCTTTGTAACGCTTTGAGCATGAAGATCGCCATAATGCGCTATTTGAGGGTTGATTAATTTGACAATCGACAAGTGCACACTAATCCATAGTAATAAGGCGATTGCAAAACAAATATGTACGCCAAAAAGAAGAATGATGGCAACGATGAGTGCACCAAAAATAGAAACAAAATGAAGTATAACTATCTCAAGTACACGATGGCATGCAGAGGGCGTATTATTGATATGTTCGGTATATTCACCAACATGATTTTTTATAAATTGTGTGTATTTTACATGACATATTTGGGTAAAAAGATAAGTACGTATTGACTGACGGAACCTTGGAAATGCGTAAATACTTAACATACCCTGTATACGCATGGCACATTCCATCGCAACCCATATGATAACTAGCCAACCTAAAGGATAAACGAGTACCATTATATCTGTTGGATTAGCATACACATTATCAACTGCTTTCTTCAAAAAATAAGGAAACATTGACTCCTTTAAAGACCATACAAGACAAAGTAATGCCTGACAAATAAAAACCGATTGCTGCTTGGTAGCAAATAACAGGATAAATTTCATCGGCGAGGTAATATATCGTCTTTGCATTTCTTGCTTTCCTTTGACTTCTTTTATCTCTTTTATCTCTGGAATATTTTGCATATGCCCTATATTTTTCAAACTGTTATGCAATGGCTGTATCTGGGCATCGAATGATGACTGGCTTTTGCTGATCTTGTCTAGTCAGTTTAGCTACCTGTTGTTGAGAATCTTTGAGTAGATTATGCCATAATGTCTTATACACTACGCCCTGTGAATCACCTGCATTGTGCAGTTTTGATGCCATATGCAATGTCTTTAAACGCTGTAATGCATATTCGGCAGCTTTCATATTCACAACCCAGTTTAGCTCAGGTAATATGAGTATGACCTTGTCAATCATCAATTCGATACTGTCATGCCTATTACTCATGCTAAATAAATCTAACAACGCACTCAAAATTTTAATCGTCTCATTATGACAGCACCACATACCAAATTTACCAGAAACAGGGTTGGGGATATTAACATGCGAAGGCACATCTTCCTCAATGAGCCATCTTGTAACGAGGGCATATCGATCATGTTTGGTTTGACTCTGCGGGCTACCATGCCAGATGTATGCATTAAAGAGAACTGCATCACCGATATTACATGGATAAGAAACGACTTTCTCAACAAAGTTTTTATCTAAGGCTTTTTGGTCAATGAAATCAATACCCCAAAAGTCAACTGCAGGTTCAATGACGCCAGTTGATGGCTCGGGCAAACACAACAACGGTCCATCTTGCGTTGTGATTGTTGACAATGATAACCAACACGTAAAGCTGTAATATTCCTTTGGATTTGTGTGATATGCAATATCCTGATGAAATGGGATAGCATCGCAAGCATATTCATTTTTGCAGATCACATTGGTCTTTGTTAACTTAATAGATTGATTTAAGTAACTTTCAAGCTTCTTATGAAGCGATTTGATGACATCAGTAAATGGCTCGATAATGGCGGAAGGAGCTGCCCATCTACTCACACTCGATAAATAATGTGAGCGTGAGCAATTCATCTCTCTAGCACAACAATCGATATGCATATGCATTGCTTTTATCGGCACCATAAGTGTTTTAGCATTAATCAGTTCTGGCAAGAAATCAACACCATTTGTCAGTATTTCTGCATCAGTTGTTAACATGGCTAAACTCCAGCATCGATAAGTAACTTTTAAGCGATACATGTTTTGTTAACACCAAAGCAGATGATTGCATAAGATGCTCCCACATTTGTCTACTGCGAAGTCTTCCACCTGTTTCAATCATCATATTAAGATCCAGTAAGCTACCCTGTGGGGTATCTTCATCAATTAACATCTCAAGTACAATCAATTTACCATGACGATTAAGTGCTTTACTGGCATGATCAAGTAATGAAGGCATCTCACGATCTGACCAATAGTGTAGATATCTTGGAAAAATAAGATAATCATATTTATCATGCCATGGCGATAATAAATCAAAATCAGCAACGCTTACGTTTTTCAGATTTTGCCAAGGTTCAAAGTCACGTAGTCGCGCCTTATTATCATAATAAGTAAAATGGCACTCAGGGTATTTACTTGCTAAATGTGGAATAATTACTCGTGCGCAAGTCCCTGCTACCAGTATGGAGGTATTCTGAGCAAATATAACATGATCGGATATTGTTGCAAAATCACGACGCGCATAACCTATCAATGTTCGATGATAAATACGCAAATCTTCAATATTGGCATTATCTTTGAAGCATCGATGATGTACAGGTTTTTGCTTAAGCAGGGTTAATAAAGGTTGAGTTTGCCATTGTTGCATAACCGCAAGCCACATTTGTGAAGCATCCGCCATAAAATGATCAGGTGAGTTGACAAATAATATTCCTAAATCTGTCAGTTGCCACATTGTCTTGTCATAATGAACAAGGTTAATTTCCCATAAGCCTCGCAGCAATCTTAAAAGGTTTTGTTCATCAATGATTCCTTTCTGCGATGACGCATCTAATAATTTATCTGAGTGGTGAGCACTCGCTGTTTTTAATGCTTTGATTAATTGATCAATGTGCATTTTGCCGTGAGATAGTCGTTCAAAAATACCAACAGATAATGCCGTTGAAATAACATAAATTGACCAGAAAGAAACCATCTTTGACGAAAGCTCAGCAACACCATCTGAGTCCTTTGTGGTTATGATATCAATCACTTCACCTTTTTCATTGATGCGTACAAACTGCTGATCAAACGTTTGAACAAACGCCATACCATTGTAATAAGGCTCAACATATTTATATCTATCTTTATATACTGCGATTCCTTGTTTATTAATATGAAACCAGCCTTGATCATCTTGGGCACGCGCAAAGCCTTTATGAAAAACATCTAAAAAAAGATAATCTACATTATTTATTCTACAGCCGTTGATATCAATGTGAAAAAAACGTCCATTGCTGATAGCAACTGCAACACCATCTTTATAGTCACCAACATAATCATAATAAGCGGCATAAAGTGAATCTCCGGATTTTGAAATGTGTTGAAAGCCATTTTCTGACTGCGTGACACAAGAATCCTCCTGAAAATTACCACACCAATGATAATTGCCTATGTATACCGGATTACCCTCGGTATTGACATGGAACCATCGATCATTGTGATCAACAACTGCAGCACATTCATCATAAAAACCATATACCTTTTGATACCTATGTTCATAGGCTGGTTGTCCATCAATATCAATGTGATAACTACCACTGTCATCAGCAACAGGAGCAAATCCTGGAAAATGAAATTTCATCACCCAATGATAGGTTTTGTCAGTTATCGGCTGTCCAGCTAACTGATGATAGGTAGCGCATGCCGATACCTTAATGTGTTTATAATTATTTTGCATGATCAATACCACCGATGACACTAAGCAACTGGCACTTGGCGCATGTTACATTTCTGACATACCGTGTGTTGCATATAATTTTGACATAACTTCTTATACGCGTCACAGTTAAAAATCTCATTCAGCGAATTGACATGAAGATTACCGAAATCTCCCAATGCACGTCTTTCTTTCTCCGGTGCACAGCATGGATTAAAACGACCATCTGATGCAATCCATGCCTCCTTACCTAAAAAAGGGCATACACCACTTGGTGAGAGATTGTTAACCGCTGAATCTTCAAGATGATCAAAGTTAACCAATTTTATATACTTACCATTAGGTAACGTCTGACGTTTTGATAGTGCTTGCGCCTTCTCAACGGCAATATTCCAACGTGCTATGGCATCACTATCTTTGCGCAAGGATTGCTTTTGTAACATCGGAAAATTATGCGTCCATAATTGATGTCCTTTGATACGATCAACCCCAAGGGATACACCTAATTCGACAATTTTATCGAGCTCGTTAAGGTTTTCTTCCATAAAAGTTAACTGTAAAGTAACGCTGCAATAGTTACCGCCAGCAGCAGCAATTTCATCTCTAATACGAATAAATGTTTTAAGATTTGATAAAACCTTCTCCCACTTGGTTTTAAGCATAATCTTCTCTTGTGTTGCTTTTGTTGCACCATTCCAAGAAATCTTAACATCGGAGCCAATGGGAATAATTAACTTTGCCCACTCATCAACCCCTTTTTTGGGAAACGTACCATTGGTTGTCAGATTGAGCTTCAGTTGATGCTGATGACATAATGCGATGATGCGCTCAAAATGAGGATATATCAATGGCTCTCCCATCGTCGATGGGATAATCTCTTTAACACCGAGTGCTTTAGCCTCTGCAAAAACCTTCTCAACAAGCTCAAATGGCATCCTGCGCTTAGGGAGTCTGTTACGAATCCTGTCTTTTTGGGTATTGCTGTAAGGTGAATGATCTTCACACATAATACATGAGAGATTGCAATCATCTGGATTTGTATCAATTGTTACACGCCAAAGGTTATGATTATTCATGACTAGACACCTTGTAAATTCTCTTTTTTATTATTTTCACTACTTTTACTACTTTTACTGTTATCAGATTTGTTGGATAAATTTTGATAAATCAACGATTGATACAAATGCGTAAAGTAAGCCGCCTGATCAGCAATATCAATCACATGACCATCTTCACTCAGTAAATATCCGCGATCGACGATGCTTTGATAAGACGCAGGATTTGTGGTAAGCACTTCATGCATCACATCGGCTAAACTTTGATGGCTTCTATGCTGAAATACCCAACCATTTTGACGGTGCTTAATGTATTCACCCATGCCACCAAAATCAGCGGTAATAACACCAACGCGCGCCTGTAAGGCTTCATGAATCACCAACGGCGAATTTTCCTGCCAAATAGAGGGAACGACAATGACATCAACTTCGTTAAATACCTCATCCATTAATTTATGATTGGCATATTCTGGCATCCACTCAATCAACTGCTCTGATGATACCTTCAGATCTTGCGCTAATTTCTTGAGTGCTTTAGTATTCTGATCCCGTGACCTTCCCCAGATTCTGAGCTTAACTGCCTGATGATTTTTGACCACTTCAGCAAATGCGCGAATGAGAAGATCAATTCCTTTTGCAGGAATATGCGTGCCAATATAACCAAAAACAAATACTGATTCCTGCCGCCTTTTTCTGAGCTTTAGTCGCTGGATATCAAAGCCATAGTCAATATAAGCAATTTTACGTTCAGGCAGTCCAAACTCGTCAACGTATCGCTTGATTAACGCTTGTGATGGTGCAATAAACAAGTCAATTTTATCACAAACATTTCTAACTGATGACATTCTACGACTAATCCATTGGCGCCAGAAATCACTATCAACATCATAGTCCGTTCGAGTACCCGAATAATACCCAGAATAACACTTTGTTGCACATTTTAAGTCATCCTGACCATCACATAGTTGCCATGGTGTTGGTGAGTTTCTTTGAATAAATTGACCACGTGGGCACATCAGCCAAAAATCATGAATAGTGTAAATCACTGGAATATTAAATGACTTAACCACAGTGACGATACCGATCGATAAATGATTTAAGTGACCAATGTGCACAATGTCGGGACGCAGTGAATTGATAATTTGTTGGCAAACGGCATTCACTTCATCACAGTTATAAGCATAACGTACTCTTTCAAGTAATAGATTGATTATATGCAATCTGATGTTTGGATGATTAACATCAAATGATTGTCTATAGCTAAAATCTTTAGCAAATGGATTCTCCTCTCTGGTAATGACATCGACTTGATGTCCCGCATCTGCTAAAGCATGACACAATGTCTGACTATATACCTCAGATCCCGCATTATAAGTTGGTGGATAACCATGAATAACCTTAAGAATTTTCACTTATACAGCCTCTTTAAGTAAATGATGATTGGATGAAAGCATTTCAATGAACTGTTGAATACCTTCTTCTAGTGAAATTAATGGCTGCCAACCCATTAAGTCTGAAGCAAGCTTAGGACAACCTATAAAGCGTGAAGCAAATGAGCTATCAGCATTTTTTCTAATAATTCTGCTGTTGCTGTTTATCATACCTAAAATAGTTTGAGCAAGTTGCTCTAAAGAGGTTCCAATGCCTGAGCATACATTGATAGGAGGTAACCCTTTTTTTTGTAGTCGGCAACGTTCAATAGCAAGACCAATAGCGCGAATAACATCATCAACATGAATAAAATCAAATATATTGTGCGCCCCATTAATCTCGAGATCTCTACCGAGTAATGCCTGACGTGTTAGCGCTGTAACTACTTTGTTTTCCTGATAATGTTTAATGGCACCATAAACGGCAGATAAGCGCATCACAGTTATGCTTAAACCTGCACGTTGATAAACAGCAGCAATTTCTTCTGCTTTAAGTTTCGATTGTCCATAAACATTACAGGGAATTAAGCTTGCATCTTCTTTAACGGGAAAGTGTTCTTGCTGTCCATACACCTCACGTGTGCTGGCGTATATTACCCAAGGTTTCAGTTGACTTTGATAGGCACCATTAAAAACGTTTCTAGAGCCCTCAACATTAACACAAAAGCACCGTTGTTCGTCACTTTGGCTAAGCTGAACACGGGACACTGCTGCAAGATGTATAATCCCTTCGACTTTCATATCGCATAGTTTATCTCTTAGTAAATGTTGATCATTGATATCACCATATTCTACATGATCAGGGTCATAGCCATGATCATAACCGAAAACACATTCACCTGATTTGACTAGAGCTGTTTTCAGCCTCCTGCCAATCGCTCCACGCGATCCTGTTATCATAATCGTCAAGTGCAATATCCTTAAGCTTCATCTGAAATAACTGACTTATGGGAATTAACTAAGTAGGATTGTATGATTAAGGAAATTGTAAATAAAGAAAGAAAATATAACGAAATGAATCAATATGTAATATTTTTGCTTTGGCTATCACCAGTGGGTATGTGCACTGGTATGAAGCAATGTAGAGTAAAACTAGGAGGATATAGTAGAGTAAGCCGCACCCATTGCTGAGTACGACTCCTCGAAGAACGCAGCATGAAACTTTCACTTCACTACGCTCGAGCCTCTCAAAGGCGTTTTGTGTTACCCGGCTACCATCAGGCAATAACTACATCACGGTATTGGGATAGTCAAACCAAATGTTGCGACCTTTATTCATCTTGCGTTGCTCAAAGTATTCTTTGAATGCAGGATCATAAGGGGTTGCTTCACTTTTGATTTTAACGTGACGGCGAATAGGGATGGTATTCATGCGCTTTCGAGTTAGTTTAACTTTCTCTCCAGTCTTCAGAGTAACCTCACCTTTGAAGTCCCAATTAGGTGGATTAATATCATGATACTTACGCATCACCCAGTAAACCCCTTTATTAGGATGTCTTCTTTTCGCCCATCTTATTAGAGCTTCAAATATACAGTGGTCAACATATGCAAAGGTCTTTTTAGATACCACATGTCGGTAATAATTCGCCCAACCCATAATTTTAAGGTTGAGAATTTGAATTAATTCACCAGCAGAGGTGGCTTTATTCTTATTAATGACTGCTTTAATGTTTCTAACAAATGCCAATACATTTGGTTTAGCTGGTTTAATGAGCAGCTTATCATTGTATTTGCGGATGTTAAATCCTAAGAAGTCAAAACCATCTGAGATATGAGTTATCAACGTTTTCTCTTGTGAAAGCTCTAAACTTCGTTCTTTCAGGAAACGCTCAATTGCCGGTTTGACCTTTAATTCTAGCGTCTCTTTAGAGTTGGCGGTGATAATGAAGTCATCTGCGTAGGTAATGACATTAACCTTATCTGAGCGTCTTGGAGCTGATCTTTTAGCAGCAGCCTCCAGACCTTTTAAGGTTAATAACATAAGTGTTGGCGAGATGACCCCGCCTTGCGGCGTTCCTTCCTCAGTATGAAAGAATAAGCCCTTGTCAATGTAACCACTAGAAAGCCACTTTTCAAGAACCTGCTTATCGATTGGCACATTGTCAATAAGCCATTGTATGCCAATCTTATCAAAGCAAGCCTTGATATCCCCTTCAAGTATCCATGGCGCACATGCTTTCCTACTAAATAAGATAAAGCACTGAGCAATAGCATCGGCTACAGACCTTTTGGGTCGGAATCCATAGGCACTCTTGTCTGCAAGTGCTTCTGATACAGGCTCTAAGGCAAGCAAGTGTAATGCCTGTTGTGCTCGATCGATCATGCAGGGGATGCCTAATGGTCTTTGTTTACCGTTCTTCTTGGGGATGTATATTCTTCTTAACGGCTGTGGTTGATAACCTCGTCGTTTCAGTCGAGTAACCGCGGCTGTCTTTTGTTTATCTGATTTCCATAGCTCTTTATCTATCCCAGCTGTTTTACTGCCTTTATTGCCCGTGACTCGTTTAACTGCAAGTAATTTTGCATAAAACGAGTGAGTTAGAATCCATTGTAAAGATTTCACCTTACCATGTTTTCTTTCTCTGGTAGCCTTTGCAATACGCATTTGAAGCCTGTTAACATGTTTCTCAACGATCTTCCAATCGATGAAGTCCCATGCTAAGGATGCACCAGTTAATGAATTAGCTGTCATTTGCTTTTCCTTATTATTCAGGTTCTGTCGGGTAACAGAGCCATGTTACCATGACTCCGTCCCCTAAGAACCGTGCTTGCGACTTTCACCGCACACGGCTCAAGCCTCTATAAAGCTATTTAGAAGCCCAGTAGATAAAACCTACCTTAGCAATACTTATTTATTTAGAGTCAATGACCTAAATGGTCAGAGGCGCACCAGCCATACAGCCGTCATTTGCTTTCCCCTGTAAAATTGATTCTCCAAATGTTCTCGCCATTAGAGACCAGTTAGACGTCTGCCCGCTTTCGCGTGAGATAACGTTAAAACCTCTATCAAACCCGTTACAGATTTGCATTCGCTTCTTCTAACTTCCTACTCCCGCATAGTTATCATGGTACTTTACAGTAGCACTTCCCATAGGGAACTATACGGGGTTATCCTGTTCCGTAATTATGACAAACTGATAACTTAGGTTCTGTCTATCCACCGATGGTGCAGCACCCATGATGCCTGAGTTTGTAGCAGACATACTTGACCATCCACCTTTTGGTTCAAGCCTTTCAGCACTTTAGGCTTGTTCAAGCTGACGATGTTTATCGACAGTTCACATATGTTAACCATATTATCAACCCTAGCTCCTTACCGCTTTAATGCTAGCAGAGTTGAGATTTCCTCACGGTTATCTCTCCCAATAATTGCAGGCTACATTGTTCTTGAAGCTTCACACATATGGATTACTCCATACGCATGTCCAAGTAGGGTACTGATGATGGGACATCAGGTTGAGTCGCACTCGCTCAACAATCATAATTACGACTTTCAGGTCGCACACAAACTCTCTTGCAAAGAGAGACTTGCTGGACGTGGGCACACTTTCGTGTCGAGTAACGTTTAAACTCGTATTCTGATCGTTACAATCAGACATTCGCTTTTTCCAGCATCCCAATCTCGTATTACTATCAGTAAACCTTACAATTTACCTTCCCAATAAATAGGGAGTAATACGAGGTTTCCACGTTCCGCATATTGTGCAGTGTTAGGTTAGGCGCCTACTATTAAAGCGGAAGGATATGTTGACCACGAAAGGTAACCCCAGAGTCCTTTACCATCCTTCATTGCCTTTTGGCTAGAGCGTTTCAACCATTTTCGCTCCTTCAACCATGACGCTTTCTACGTAGATTCACATGTGTTCGCCATACTAACTGCCTAGCACTCACCCGACATATGGTTATCAGGAGGGTTGTCCTCTTACGATTCTCACCCCGTGCATTGCTGCACTTCGTTACATTGTCCCGATCGCTCTTTATTCAGATCGGTAGGCTCATCTGGTGGCACAGATGGCTTCCTCTTAGATGCGGGAAGCAGCACTAATATGCGACTTCGTGTCGCACTGGGGTCCTATTGCTCTACCCCAAGTAATGTAAAGTGATTTTTATTTAATCAATAATATCATCCTTTATTTATGGCTTCGATCATCTCTTTTAAAGATTTTTCAGAGAAACTGCTATTGAAGCTATAGTATCCATGAAAATTAATGTGTCCCCAAGCAATTAATAGGTTAATCTGAAGAAAGTGGATAAATCGGCCAAAATCAAGCACTAATGAGTAAATATTAGTCTAAAATCACACTGTCAAATAATGCTATAAAGTCATCAACCTCTTATAGAATAAGCGATTAATAATAAATTCTAATCGCATAAGACACATTGCTGCTCAAATACAAATTTGTATATTTTATATTCTTCACATAGTATTATACGATTAGATTTTTTGGTGATATTTAGGGCATATTTACCACTTATGCGCTTAGTGAGCTATATTTTAATCTCATAACCACAATTACACGATTGAAATTTAAACATTTGGCCGATTTGTCCAGAATCTTTTCCTAGACCCATTAATCGCTGTTTGCCTAATTGGCAAACGTGAGCTCAATGCTCACAAGGTATCTACTAAGCATGATATTTGACTAATCAAATTTCCAAATTTTACTTTGATTCGAGTGATATGCTATGTCACATAACTATGTTTTGAATGATTAAATATTACTTTCAATTGATTTTTAATACACAGTGATACACTTTATAGATTGAATATCAACTCAAATTGATGCTTCCTAGTGGTAAGGAAAAAACTTTGAGTTAGCTGAATGGTTTCGCATATAGATTACAGCCAGAAAAAACAGATATTGGCGGTTTCATTAGGCAATATTTTTGAAACGTATGACTTTGTTTTGTATGGAATGTTGGCGCCAACGTTCAGCGTTATATTTTTTCCAGAATATTTAAACACTAGCACCAAATTGATCCTATCGTATTTATTATTTTTTTGTGCGTATTTGACAAGACCGATTGGAGGCATAGTTTGGGGATATATTGGCGACAAATATGGTAGGAAAAGAGTTTTAACCTCAACAGTGATAATCATGTTAATTGCCGCAACGTCGATTTCTATTCTTCCCGCATATGAAAAAATAGGGTTGTTTGCACCAATTATTTTGATTGTTATTAGGGTTATGCAAGGCATAGCATTCGCAGGTGAATTCCCGACTGTTATGGTGTCTTTATATGAATTATCATCAAAAAAAAATAAAGGCTTTTTGTGTAGTTTTACCGAAACTATATCTTTAATGGGAAATATGCTTGGTACTACGGTTTGCATTGTATTATTAATTATTCTTGATAGTTCACAATTCAATAGCTTTGGTTGGCGAATACCATTCTTTTTATCCATCTTATTTATTTTTGTTGTGTATTATATTAGGATGAATTTTATTGAAACACTGATTGTTAAAGTTTCTGACGATAGGGTTCCACTTCTAATTAATTTTAGAGAAAATCTATATTCAATACTTAAAATTATTTTTTTCTTGTCGACGAATTCATTTTTACTGTTCTCATTTGTGTACTACAGCGGTCAAACTGTTGGTAATCACTCATATGATGGATTATATGGAGTTATATTTCCTTGGCTTATAGAGTTTGTGTGTGTGTTGTTGCTAGTTTTGCTTTACCCCTATTTTGGAATGTTGTCTGACAGGATAGGGATAAAGAATCTTTCATTAATTGGACATATATTGATTCTAGTATTTTATTATCCGATTTATAGCTTATTACTACAAAGCACATGCTTGTGGCTAAACATTCTAGGTATTGTTTTCACAGCACTGTGTTTGTCTGCGCTAGCAACGTCATATATTCCCATCATAGTTGAAATGGCAAATCAGGCATGCAGAATTTCTGTTGTAAGCTTAGGCTGGGGGCTATCTGTTATTTTATTTGGCGCAAGTGCGCCAGCAATAAGTGAAATACTTCGGAATTTACTAGGTTTAAAAGAGGCACCAGCTTTTTACATGCTTGCTTTGTCTCTTATATCAATAGCCATATTGCTAAAAACAAAAAAATCATTTAACTAAAAATATAGGAGAAATACATATGAATATAGTGCCAAATGAAGTTATTTTGAAGTCAAAACCAAAAGTTCTTGAGATTGGGAGACCGCTAAGGGAGCAATCAAACATTAATTTTCTTGTTTACGTCAAGCAATATGATGATGGTTCATTTTGTGATGTTATATCTAATGAGGAGTGGACATACCATTTTTATAATAAATATTTGTCAAAAACAGAAACAACGACAGAAAGGCTACAATCTGGTATTAACTATTGGAGGCGTAACACTAATCATAGCATCTCTGATGTACAAGAAGATGCCAGAAGTAATTTTGATATAGATGCGCGTATAGAGTTTGTATATCGCGATAATATACAAAATTGCTACCATCTTTATGCATTTACATCCAGTTGTCGTAATGCTGATAAGGCTTATAGGTTTTATGATATGCATAGAGGTAAGTTATTAAAATTTATTAGTCACTTTAATCGAGAGGCGTCAGATTTAATTGCTAGATGTGATTTGCCAGAAAACAGAATAAATATTCCGAACTACTTGGCACCAGTGATGCAAAATACAAAACGTGACTATGCTTTTGAATTAAAGACTGAAAATGCCAGCACTGAGCTAAAGGATCGTGAATTTGAAGTTATGATACTTTATGCAAATGGATGCACTGAAAAGCAAATTGCTGAGATGTTAAATAGATCACCAAATACTGTATCAACTTATTTGCAGATTATACGTGATAAAACAGGATGTCATGATAAAAGAGAACTGCATAGATACGTTGTAGATAAAGGGTTGTCAAACCTAGAGCAGTTTTTTTTTCCTTATATTAACGCTTAAAGTTATGGCATATTCTGGATTTTATATCCTTTTCACAGATTATTTTCCCATCGTTATATATCTATCATGAGGCAAGACAAATAGCACTATGGAGTGTAATGATGTTTGCTTCAATCTCAACAAAGCCAAACAAGATAAAGTACAGTGATGGGAGTAGTTATATTTTGTTGGGAGATTCGTGCAGGCGGCATGTAGATATGACAGAAATAAATGCGCTTTGTATGCAAAACTTTGGAGATGATGCACATATTGCCAAACAGAAGTTACTTTCTGGTGAATCAGTTCTTGTATTAGGTAAAGGATATTTAACTTTACATAAAGTCGAATCAGAGATGTTGATTTTTTGAGGTGTTGTGATGAATAACCAGAATCAATTGCTGCAATTACTGTCCCTGCGTTTAAAAGATTATGATGCGATTGTCGTTGGAGAAGATAAGAAAATGTACATCGCTGGCATCATACCCCTTATTAATGATGCCAATATTAATTTTATGTTGCCTATCTATATTGCACAGACAACAAGACATATTGCACTCATCAAGACGAAGCTCAAAACGGCTGGAATCAGAGTGATTTACATCTTAGATAACAGATATACGATTGAGGAAAATGAACCTACTGGTGAGGAGCTAATTAAGCTATGGCATATTGAAAATGATAGTGTGTTAATTACATCAAGTCACTGTGATATCAGCCAACAGAATCCAGGTTACCCTGTGTTTGATAAGATTATGCCAATAATTGATCCATGTGAGCTGTGAGCTAATGGTGCTTAAATTTTCGCTGCTTAACCGTGGTCAGATAGTTCTCAGTCATTGGCTGACGGCTATTAATATTAATACCTGTTTCTCTGCATACACTATTTTCATAAGCTCGCAAAATAGCAATTTTGACGGATTCAGGCATATCCGCTCTCTCCAGTAGACTGAGTTCATTTGAGCTATAGTTTTTAAGAGTATTGTTTTTTCTGTCTTTGGCGTAAGCGAATGCGTGGTTAATCATAGCTAAATCCTTTTTATAGCAAGTAGCTCACAATGTAGGCGCGACCAACAGCAATAACAAGAATTATTTTGTAACAAAATGTAGGATTGACAGGCGTTAGAAGTGCTGCAAATCAAACTGCTCAATGAACAAGTTTACTAGGCATTAGATTATTTTCAATTTGATGAATCTGTCGCACTTTTTCGGAAGCTATTTGCAGATCAATCATTAAAGGACGATAACTTGGATTTGATTGAGCTTTACTGGCGCAGTTTTCATAAATATCAATCTTGCTCGTAATACTATCTTTTACGAGCTCATGATAAAGCTTGGATTTTTCAAGCAATTCATATGTTGTCAAACAGGTGCCAAAATTGACAGGTACTTTGTTTAAGTTGATGATGAACTCATAGCTTAGAATTTTTTGGTGTTGATCCTGTGCAATGCCGATACCACCGTCAGCATGGAATAATTTTAATGTGCGCTTTAACAGTTTTTTAGCTTTTTCAAAATTTTGCTGATCTTCAGTTGTTTTAAAAACAATATCACTCATATCATTCATGTCTATATTTACGTTAAGTTCTCAAGCTTTATGCTAATATTGTGTTTGTAATGACTTAATTCAAGCATTAAGTAAGTTGAATAATGCTAACTTTCTTTTTTTGATAGTGAGGTTTTATATGAATGCAATTATAATAATACTGATGTTTTTGTTGGCAACGGCTGTGGCTTTTTGTCTTTTTGTATTGCAGGACAATGTGTATTCAAATCTAAGAGAATTAAAAATTCTTATTTCAATAGTAATGAGTTTTTTCCCTGCTTATCTTATTATCTGTAAAATAAAGCAAATAATAAAATTAAAACAAATCGATCAGAAAGGTATTTAACATGCTTGTTGTAACAACAAATGAAATTCCGAGCAAAAAGATTATAGAAGTAAAAGGTGTTGCACATGGTATTATTGTGCGTACACCTACGTGGACACAGGGATTTTTCGGTGGATTGAAAAAGATCATTGGCGGTAATAATCAAGCCTATGCAAATATGGCTAATCAAAGCCGTGAAGATGCCTATCAGAATATGATTGAGCGCGCTCAATCACTTGGTGCCAATGCGATTGTCGCTTTTCGCTATGACACCTCAAGTTTGGATGGTAATGGTGAAGCCATTAGTGAAGTTTTTTGCTATGGCACAGCCGTAGTTATTGAATAGGGTGCTTTGCCGTTACTATGTCATTTTACTGTCCTAACACTAAAACACATTGGACAACCTGTGTCTGCTTAACTGACTTGATGGCATTTTTTCCATCATCGGGCTATGGGTGAGTAGACCGACCAAATTGCTTCAGTCAGCCCCTCCGCAGAACCGGACGTGCGAAACTATCGCATCCGGCTCCCGAGTAAATTACATGCTAGTGCAACTTCGGTAGTTAGAACATCGATTTA
>NZ_QLIQ01000041.1 GCF_003428165.1 Cysteiniphilum litorale
GTCATTTTGTTTAATAATTTACTCATGTGGTCACCAAAAGTAGTGTGCGCCATCCTTGTGATTCCTCTTCTTATATCATTGCTTCGGGCGTATTGTACACGCTTTTAAATTTTTGAGGAGTTTTCAGTTATTTAGAGTTTTTATGTAAGTTATTGTAAATTAACCACCCCCATGAAATATGCAAAATTGTTAACAAAAATTGCTAGAGTTTACGTTTTACTTCAATAATTGATTGAGGAATAATGAGGATGCAAGTTATGCAACACAAGGAGGAAACATGCCAATAACAACCATAAAAGAAGCACCCTATGCAAAAACGGTCAAAGAAGATATTGAACTATTAGGCAATATTTTAGGGAAAGTCATCGAATGCCAAACTGGCGAAGCTGGCTTGGCGATTGTTGAGAGGATCCGCCAAAGTGCAATTCATATTCAAACTGGTCAAGATAGCTCTTTTAAGGATCTATACCACTATATCCAAAGTCTTGATGCCAAACAAAGCATTATTGTTGCACGTGCCTTTGGTCATTTTCTTAACCTGGTTAATATTGTTGAAAACGTCCATCGCATCGATATTGAAACACCAACAAATAGCTTAAATGAAATTATTGCTAATGCCTCTCATGCTGGCGTAAAGTCCGCTGAAATTGAAGACATTATCCAACAGTTATCAATCACCTTGGTGTTAACAGCACATCCAACGGAAGTCAAACGCCGCACCAATGTCCAAAAATATAACCAAATCAGCGAGTTGATCAAATGGCGTAAAGAAGCCAAAACAACGTATGACAAAGTCGATATTGATCGTAAATTACATGTTATTATCAGCAATCTATGGCTTACGGATGAGATTCGTCGCAAGCGCCCAACACCGATTGAGGAAGCCAAATGGGGTTGTGCGGTGGTGGAGGAGGCTTTTTGGCACAGTGTTCCTCAGTATTTTCGCCGGATTAATTGCGCACTGTTGGATAGTGGTCTCACACCTCTTACCCTTAATCAAACACCGCTTAAGTTTGGCAGCTGGATGGGTGGTGATCGCGATGGCAACCCGTATGTCACCGCCAATATCACCGAACAAGTGGTTATGCTCTATCGCTGGCGAGCAATGACCTTGATTTTAAATGACGTCACCGAACTGATTCAAGAGCTGTCGATTAATGCCTGTAATCACGAAATTAGCACATTGACAAGCAACGAGCATGAACCCTATCGTGTGCTATTAAGGCAATTACGAGATCGTCTTATCTACACCATTGACTGGTATCAACAACGTATTATCAAAAAGCGCTTTCGTTTAGAAAGTGCGTGTATCCAAAGTGTTGAAGAAGTGCTCGATCCACTTTATCTTATTTATAACAGCTTAATTCAAAACAATGCCACGGCAATTGCACAAGACACCCTTGAAGATTTAATACGCAAGATTCACACCTTTGGTTTACATCTTGTGAAACTGGATATCCGGCAGGAATCCTCACGCCACAGTGAGGTGATCGCACGCATTTATCAATATCTTGAGCTAGGCGATTACTGGCAATTAAATGAGTCACAAAAAATCACATGGTTAATCAAAGAGCTGCAAAGTAAGCGCCCATTGTTTGATGATGATTGTCCCTTTAATGACGATGAGCAAGAATTAATTGACACTTTCCAAACCATTGCCAAATTGCCACGTGATCAATTTGGTTCCTATGTTATCTCGATGGCATCGCAACCTTCTGATGTTTTAAGCGTTCTCTTGTTGCAAAAATCCTGCCACATTAAAGGCTATTTACCAGTTGTGCCATTATTTGAGACATTAAATGACTTAAAGGGAAGCGCTGAAACCCTATCGCAGTTATTTCAACTTAACTGGTACAAAGAGCATACCAAAGGCAATCAAGAGGTTATGATTGGCTATTCAGATTCTGCCAAAGATGCCGGTAAGCTTGCCGCAAGCTGGCAGCTTTATAAAGCCCAACAACAAATGCTTGAGGTAGGTAAAGCGCATGATATCAAACTGTGTTTCTTCCATGGTCGCGGTGGCTCGGTTGGTCGCGGTGGCGGACCTATTCAATCAGCATTATTATCGTTACCACCCCATACGGTTAATGGCTGGATCAAAGTCACAGAGCAAGGTGAGGTCATTCATAAAAAATTTGGCTCCAAAGAAAATGCCTTAGAGAACTTTATCCTATATACCAACTCTGTTTTAGCAGCCACGTTGACACCTCCGATAGAAGCAAATGACAATTGGCAAACAGTAATGGATCAAATGAGCGACCAATCAGCCTCAGACTATCGCCATGTTGTGCATGATGAGGCATTTATGGCATATTTCACACAGGCAACACCTGCTAGCGCACTTGGCAAATTGTGTATTGGCAGCCGCCCTGCTAAGCGCAAACCATCAGCACGTTTAGAAAGCTTAAGAGCGATCCCTTATATTTTTGCTTGGACGCAAACTCGCTTGATTTTGCCTAGCTGGCTTGGGATGGAGTCAGCCTTACAATCAGCATTAGCTACAGATAAAGCAGTGATCACAGAAATGTTAAAGCACTGGCCATTTTTCAAAAACTTGATTGATCTTTTAGATATGACATTATTAAAAACATCGCCCGAAATTGCTCAGTTTTATGATGATGAGCTCTCTTTAAATTTACAGAACTATGGTCAGGATCTGCGTTTGCGACTCAACAGCATGATCAAGGTTAATAGCATATTAAATACACTAACCGATGATGGTCATGCCGCATCCAAATACTCAGCCATCCACTATCGTACACCATATATTGATCCCTTGAATTTGTTACAAGCATCGACTTTACACAAACTAGCAAAATGTAATCTAAGCACTGAAGAAGAAACCATCTATGAAGATGTACTGATGCTATCGATTTCCGGGATTGCTGCTGGTATGAAAAACACGGGCTAATCTGAATTAAAAGCCATTTCAATGCGATTGGATTCATGACACCTGCTAAAAATTAAGGCACAATACCTATCATTAATGTTTTACTGGAGTAAGCCCACATATGAAAGCTTTGACCATCGGTGGTGCAACATTAGATACAATCATTGAATACGAACAAATGGAAACCATGGAAATCCAAAAGCCATTCGCCAAGCAATCCTATTTATTACTTGAGGAAGGCGCCAAAATCGAGGTTACTGATCAGAAATGCTTTAGTGGCGGTGGTGCGACTAATGCAGCTGTTTCCTTGCAAAAGCTTGGATTTAACGTGCGTTTTTTTGGCAAAGTCGGCAAAGACAATATTGGTAAGTCACTTCTGGAAGAGCTGAAATCGCAAGGGGTTGATACCTCAATTGTGCGCTACTCTAATCACTATGGCACGGCGACTTCTTATGTTGTACCATCACTTAAGGGTGATCGTACGATCTTTGCTTATCGCGGAGCTAATCGCGACTTATTAACCGAAGATCTACCAGTTGCGGCAATTGAAGAAGCTGATTTTGTCTATGTCACATCCCTTAGCAAAGCCTCTGCCGCACAGCTGCCACAAATTGTCAAATTCGCCAAAGTATGTAATACCAAAGTTGCCATTAATCCTGGTTATAGCCAACTTGAAGTTGGTAGTAGCTTTATTTTGGAGGCTTTAAGCGGTATTGATATCTTGATTATGAATTATCAAGAAGCGCAAAAGCTCATGAGCTCTTTGTTAAGCTGCGAAGATAACCCAACAGATGAAACAGCAATGGATCATCACCAGAACCTGCTGCAAGCTCAACCTGTTTATCAAGATAGTTTTTTCTCATTAAAAGCTTTCTTCCAAAAGGCATTGAGCTTAGGACCACGAATCGTTGTCGTTACCGATGGCAGCGAAGGGGTTTATGTCGCGACCGAGAAGAAAATGTACTTTCATCCGGCACTTAAGATTGATAACGTTGTCAATACACTAGGGGCAGGAGACGCTTTTGGCTCAAGCTTTTGTGGGGCGATCTACGCTGGTGAGAACGTGCGCACCGCCATTTGCTATGGTCTGATTAATAGCGCTTCGGTGATTCAGTACCACGATGCTAAAACAGGGCTTTTAGATAAAGAGACCATTGCAGCTAAAATTGCCGATGTCCCTGATACCTTAAGCATTGTTGAGTGGTAATGTTTGAATTAAACTTTCTTCTTTATTCTTTCGACAAACCTGCTTGATCCCAAACACCTTCAATTTCCTCCAGTAAATGATCGATTTCGTTATCATCAATGAGAGACTCTTCTTGATCATCGACAATGTCTTCTTTAAAGCGAATATCTTCACTTTCTGATAACATACTGACATCTTCCATCAACTTACGCTCTTCATTTTGCATAGGTTCGGCATAATCGCCTTGATGAAACTGCTCATCATGATAATTATTCTCTGCCATATTAGGTAAATCACGTAAAAAACGCATTGGATCACTTTGATAGAGTTTCTTAGCAATATGCCATTCCAATGAATTAGAATTCTGCTCAATATGCTTATAAATCGTTCGCGCATTGGGTGCTAGATTTTTATATAGCGGGAAAAAGAGTCCTGGAAAATAATCTTTTGGGTCAAAATGTGTCAGCTCTTTTTGCATATCTTCATACACAATTGCTGCCTCAAAAAAGCGTTTTGCATTGATCATGCTTTGTAAAATCAATACTTTTTTGACGAACTTATACCATTTGACTGAAGCAAACTCATCAATATAACGATTTTTAGTTTCCTTTTGTGGGGCTTGTTTTGTCACAGGCTCACTTGCCTCATCAACACCAGACGTTGAAGTTTCATTTTGCTGCTCTTTATCAAGTAGCCGCTTAATAGCAAACTTAAGCTCTTTGATCGTTTTGTTCGTTGTTAATACCGACTTACGTGAGTCTAACTCCAGTTGTATTGAGGTTAGGCTTTGCACGGTATCTAATAATAATTCATAGGACTCAACCAACGCATCGACATCAAAGACCTTAACCTGCTTGATTTCAGCGGTTATTTTCATATCCAGCATTTGCACAAAGATATCAATGCCACTGAGTAAAGTGGTATCAAAACGCTCTAAAGGAGATAAACGCCCCGATAATATATTTAACTGCTGATCATAAGACTTAATACTTGTGTTAATATCTGCCAAAGATTTTGCACTCAAAAACAAATCCGCGGCATATCCCATAAAAAGAATATAGACATCTATGCTTTTGGTTTCTTCAACATACTGGCTAATTGCCTCGATAACCGCTTCATATTTTCCTTCTTGATATTGATGCACAATGCCACTCATCAACATCGGATTTAAGCGTTTAAGCTGCACAATATCTTCAATTTCGCTTAAGAATGCTAACTGCATATCTATCCTCCTTGTTCTCCTTGTTACGCAAAAAAGTAAATGCCAAGCGGCACCAAAATACATATCGCAACAACACCCCAGACGATATTCTGCGCTTTACGACTATTGGGCATCTGTTGACGTGAAGTTGTTGTGGCAACAACCTCTTCGTTTATATTGGTATTTTGATTAAAGTCCTTTAATATCGATTTGACGCGTGAAATATACTGGTGGCGCTCGGCATGATTTGGATTGTGATAATATTTCCCTAAAAAGTCATCTTGCAATACCATAAGAAGCACTTCATAGCTGATTTTAGGATATATTTTATTTGATAGCACTTCATCTAATACATCAAAGACAAACTCACCGCCATCAGTACGTCCATAAAACTCAGCTTGTAAGGTATCCCAATGACAAGGCAACTCACGCTCGGTAATCAATAACATAAACTTCTCATCGACATTAGCAATAATCGGAAAAAGGATAAACTCAGCAATTTTACTGCTATAGTCGGTGTTAAGCTGATTTTGCATCGCTAATAATTGTGCGCGAATTTTCTCACGAAATTTGAGAACCTCTTGATCACTTGTTTTACCCGCATTATTAAGCATAAGCGTTTTTTTAAAATCACTTGCTGAATAGACTAAATCGCTTAACTGCGATAATAATTGAAGTTCACTTTGCATTGTTTCAACCTTCCTTTATCTTGTTATTAGCACGTTTATCTCATCGATTACATCAGATAAAATCTATCGTACTGATTCCTTTTCACAGTCTAGCCTTCGCTGTTTTGTAACAAAATCATGCGATCAATTATCGCTATATATACAGCAAGATACTACCACAGCAAACAAATATGTCTAGTCACTAAGAAGCAAAACATTTGGATTTATACTGATTAAAAAAAATTAAAAAAATAACAACTTAATCATCAGTCCCAAAAGCACTAGCATAACAATCTTCTTAAGCCACTTAACATTCGCCTTAAGCACAAATTGCGCACCCAACAAATAGCCCATCATTGCCGCAGGCAAAGCGATCATCACGATGTACCAATCAATATTTCCCGTCCATAAAAAGTAAATCAAAGCACCAAAGTTTGCCGATAAATTAACAATTTTGGCATTCGTCACGGACTCTTTGGCTGACATCGACAAAATATACATAAAGCCTAAGAACAAAAAGGTTCCAGTGCCCGGACCAAAAAAGCCATCATAGGCGCCAACAATAAAACATACCAAACCCAAATGCAGATAAAATTTTGGTGTCAACGTGTAGTTACTTTCGGAACGGTAGTTTTTAAATGCACCAATAATTAAAATCGTCGGAATAATAATAAGCAACAAGGTCGTCATCAGCTGATAACTCACCAGATGACTAATTAGCTTGGCACCTAGTAAAGAGCCGATAAATGCTAATACAATACCTAGGATAATCGTACGCCAATAAACCTTTACCGAACACAACAAGCGGATAACTGCAGAGAGTGTACCCATCGACATCACCATCTTATTGGTACCCAGCACCAAATGCGGCGGCACACCAACGCTTAAATACGTTGGAATGGTGATCATGCCACCACCTCCGGCAATACAATCAACAAAACCTGCGAAAAAAATCATTACAAAAACAAAAGCACCAGATAAAAACGAGATGTGCTCCATATTAATCACTTCATACCAACCATTCGTTAGAAAGTATAATGTACTGGTTATTTAAAAGAGTTCCTAACTATTTTTGTGATTAACTGGGAAAAATCCTTGTGTATAAATTTTTTGAACTTCTTGCGCGCTTAAAAATGATTGCAACAACATCACAAGCTTGTCAAATTCCTCGGAGATTTTAGCATAGGTTTTCTGATAAGAAGATTTCAGTATTCGATAATAATAAGCAAGCTCTAGGCTCGCTGTTTTACCAATATCACTAAAATAAGATGGTGATAAACCTAATTTTTGTGCGCGCTTTGGATACCATCCAGCGTAGATTAAAGTATAATGTACTGGTTATTTAAAAGAGTTCCTAACTATTTTTGTGATTAACTGGGAAAAATCCTTGTGTATAAATTTTTTGAACTTCTTGCGCGCTTAAAAATGATTGCAACAACATCACAAGCTTGTCAAATTCCTCGGAGATTTTAGCATAGGTTTTCTGATAAGAAGATTTCAGTATTCGATAATAATAAGCAAGCTCTAGGCTCGCTGTTTTACCAATATCACTAAAATAAGATGGTGATAAACCTAATTTTTGTGCGCGCTTTGGATACCATCCAGCGTAGATTAAAGAGCAATCCAGCACTTTTTCAAGCTCATCGGTATTTTTATGTGAGATGCCAGTTAATAGGCTTTGCGCAAAGGTCATCTCTTTAAGCGCAGTATAGTTGACATTTCTTAATAAAGCATAAACAACAAACGCCTCAATCTCGACATCCAGTTCAATGCCAACAACTTTTTGCGCCTCACCGATCAGATCATAAAATGATTCAATCATTGTGTTTGCAATTACTACCATAAGCTTTCCTCATTGCATCATCCTGCAACAAGTATAGTTGACTTTTTAGGCTAAGAGAGAACAAATGAAGAATAAGCTTAACTCCCCCTCATCCACGCAGCTTACGCTGCGCGAGCAATGCCACAAGGGGAGAGGTGAGAAATAACGTAATTTATTGCTTCATTATTACTATGGTATTTTATCAAGGTTATTTGCTGGAAAGAGCAAGGGTTCAACTACTGGAAAAAAGAAAGCACTGAATATTGCCAATACAAGTATAAGATAGACAATTGTTTTAAGCATAGTCATGACCTTTGATTCGCTTTTCATGATGACTCAGACTGTAGCATAATTTATGAAAGATAATTAATTATTTTATGATCGTCATACGCCTAGATGTGTTTTAAGCATCTCATATGCTGCGCGAATGCCCATTGCCTCGCCGCCAATCATTCTTCCTGGCATATTTGAGATATTCCATGCCATTAAATCAAAATGAAGCCATGGGGTATCATGTTCAATAAAGCTTTGTAAAAACAATGCTGCACTAATACTGCCAGCATATGGCACAGAAGCACAGTTTTTAATATCTGCTACCTGACTATCAAGGAGCTTGCGATAAGAAGCATATAGCGGCATACGCCACACAGGGTCTTGCACTTTTTCCGCGGCAAGGCTTAGCTTATGCGCCCAATCCTCATCATTGGCAAAAAATGCTGACATTTCAGTACCAACAGCAATGCGCGCCGCCCCCGTTAATGTTGCAAAATCCATTACAAGATTTGGTTTCTCACGTGTTGCTTCAGTTAAAATATCAGCTAATACAATCCGCCCTTCAGCATCGGTATTGGTCACCTCAACCATTGTGCCATTATACATTTTAATCACATCACTTGGGCGATAAGCATTGCCTGAAATCGCATTTTCAACGGCTGAAATAAGGACAGTTAAACGCACTGGCAATTGTGTATCCATAATCAAGCGCGCTAATCCTAAGACTTGTGCTGATCCCCCCATATCTTTATGCATCAAGAGCATGCCACTGGCCGGTTTAATATCCAAACCACCGGTATCAAAAACCACGCCTTTACCAACAAGTACAATATGCGGGTGCGCTTCATTACCCCAATCTAGGCGAATGCGCCTGGGTGCTCTGGCACTGGCGCGTCCCACCGCATGAATACCACGATAGCCTTTTGCTAGTAGATCATCACCCACGATTTCTGAAAAAGTCGCCGAGAAGGTTTGCGCTAATTTCTGAGTTTGTCGTGCAATCTCTTCAGGACCCATATCTTCAGCAGGTGTATTGATCATATCGCGCACTAAATAAATCGCACGCAAAGTTTTTTCAACCTCAGCAAATTTTTTGGGTAAATATAATTTAATGCTATTCGTTTTTTTGTCTGACTTATACGTTAGAAACTGATAACAACCCAAACCAAATGCCAAATAGAGAAGCTCAGAATCGACGACATCAAAAGGATCCGTAATTTGATAGTCACCATGCGGTAATGACTGACATAAACTTGCCATTGACCACATATCTTTAATATCGACAACAACTAATGCCGCAGATAACTCACCATCACCATTAAAAAATAAAGCACTCTTACCCGATATTGCTTTAAAGTTTTGCGCTTTAAGCGTATTTTGCTTTGATTGTTCTTGCTGCACCAACCAATCTTGATATTGCCCAACAGGGACAACAATTAATTCTACTGCTTCTTTTTTGATTGTTTTGTAAAAACATGAAAATGCCATAATAACCTCACAACAACTTAATTGATGGAAGTATATTAAAGGATTACCAAGGATTTGAAAGCATCACCTGCAAAATATACTGCTGACTAATCATTTTGGTGTTCTTGGTTTAAGTAACTCGGATAATCAACTTAATCGTAACACTAATCGTTTTTTTAATACCATCACTAAAAACACAGCTAGTAGCAACAACACTAAACCGCCACCAAACCACGGTGAGTGATCACTAACAAAACCAATAGCGCCATAGACATCAAGATCAAACAATCCAAATAACTGAATAAATCCGACAATAAACGACGCACTGATCACGATCAGTAATATCGCAATATTGTAGCGACGAAAGATCTGCTCATTTATTTTTTGAGCATTGATGAGCTTGGTCATTAGTAATGCATCTAATGAATCAACCCACGTCATGCCAAGTGCAAAAGCAATTGGTAATGCCAAAATGAGCCAGATCGATTCGCCACTTAATGATGCTGTTGCGGCTAACCCTAAAAGTGCAATTTCAGTAGCTGTATCAAAACCAAGACCAAATAAAAAACCAACTGGATACATCTTATAAGGCTTATCAACCATTTTAAACAAAGGCTTAAACCAACGTGTTAACGGCGAATGTGTATGTGTGTTTTGTTGATGTTTAATGAGCTTATACAGTGATAATACATTCATACCTCCTGTAAGCCATAAAAAGGCAATTGATACAACCGATCCAATCACGGCACCAATACCAATGATACCAAGGCTCTCCGCCTTACTTAGGCTCACCCCTAAAATAACCAGCAAAGTCAGAAAAAACACAACACTAGAATGCCCCAGTGCAAAGAACAAGCCAGTTGTCACACTGGGTTTGCCTTTTTGTGCTAATTGACGCGTAACATTATCAATAGCGACGATATGATCGACATCAAAGCCATGCCTAAGTCCTAACATAAAAGCAACAAACACGATGCCTAAAAGACTTAAATGCTGATAAAAAGCAACGCTAAAAATAAGGCATATCAGCAAGCTAATAAAAATAAATCCACGAAAGAACCTTCTATGCATAACAACCTCATGCGCGCTTGATATTCAATGTCAGAAAATGTGCCGAACACGAGATACATGGATCGTAATTGCGAATCACCATTTCGGCATGCTGCCTTAATTCATCGTCTGATTTATCCAGCCCAAACTTGGTTAATGACTGCTTAAGATCCGCCTCCATACAAGCTAAGTTTTGTGCAGTTGGTGGTGTAATACGGATTTTTGTCGCACATCCTTTGTCATCAAACTCAAAATAATCAATCTGAATTCCACGAGGTGCCTCTGTCGCACCCCACGCCTTGCCTGCCTTAAAGCCCACATCAACATAAGGTTTATCAGGATATTCATACGCTTCAAATAGTCGCAGTATCTCACCAATGGCGTAATAGCATTCGATCGATCGCGCCAAAATACTATGAAAGATATTATTACTTGGAAACGAAATGCCCGTACTATTAGCAAGCGCTTGAACCTCTTTGGGTAATTTATCAAAATTCAAATTCAGACGTGTTAACGGTGTTGTTAAATAGGGTTGTCCATCGCGTGTTGAGTGAAGTGCTGTTGATTGTGGCGCATGAAACTCATAGAAATGCTTATCCCATTCTTCAATTGGAAAACACTCACCTTTGTTGGTTACGACATGTTCAGCAATTACTGGGTACTGTCCACTGACATCCGTTAATGCCACTTGTAATACTTCATCAAAGCAGACATCAGGATAAGGTAATTGTGCAAACCACATCACAACGTCTTTGGCATCTTTTAGTCCTTCTTGTAAGCGCGGGATGAGTGCTTTGATCTCTTTAGGCTTAGGCGCTCGATAGAATCCACCGACTTTAATCGCACCAGGATGCACCGATCTGCCTCCAAATAATGACAAAATATCATTACCTAAATGCTGTAATCTAACACCTCGCTTGACTTCATTAGGGAAGTCTTTCGCCATCTCAATCGCTGAGTGATACTTCAAAAAATCAGGAGCAGCTAAAATATGCGTATGCAAATAATGCGACTCCATCCATTCACCGAGATACATTACTCGTCGCATCGCATGCACCCAAGGGGTCACTTCTACCTCAAAGGCTTTCTCCATCAAGGTCACGACACTCATTTGATACGCCATCGGGCAAATACCACAAATGCGTGCTACCGCATCAATGATTTCATTCGGCTCACGTCCTTCTAAGAATTTCTCAAAATAGCGTGGCGGCTCATAAATACGCACATGACATTTGGTGATTTCATTATTGTTAATCTCTAAATCAAGCGCACCTTCACCTTCGACACGTGCTAGAATAGGCACTTCTATTTTCGTTGTTTTGGCATTATTTGTCGTATTCATTTGATTACTCATGTGTTATCTCCAGCCTGCTTGAAACCTTGTTGCTGATTATTGATAAAATGATATTTATGTGCAATTTGCTCATCGGTTAGCCCCATTGATTTTAACTTTGCCGTCATCGCCTCAAAATTGGCATATTTTGCCGCACCATAACAGCCATAACATCCGCGATTAATATGTGGACAAAGTGCATCACAACCATTAGCCGTCACAGGGCCAAAGCACGGTTCATTACGTGCAACCATCACACAGGTGATTCCACGATGTTTACACGATGTGCAGACAGGTTCTACCACCTTTTCTGGCTCCACTTTAAATAACAATTGACGCACCGCATGATACATCTGATCAGAGCTTACCGGGCATCCCCTGATTTCAAAATCAACGCTGACATAATCCTCAATCGGTTTTGCGGTATCTAATTCCATTTTGTCAATCACATCAGTGTGTTGCGGGTAGACATCTTTCATCCAACCTTCAAACTGTTGGCGGGTAACATTATTTCTTAAAGCTTGAATGCCACCTGTTGTCGCACATGCGCCCATCGTAATAAGATATTTGCTGTTTTCACGAATCTTTTGAATGCGCTCTACATCATGTTTGGTATTAACACTGCCTTCAATAATCGCAATATCGACCTTGGCATCTTCGTCAATAGGACCTGCTTCAGCAAAGTGTTTAATCTCAACCAATTGTGATAATTTCAGCAGACGAATTCCATCATTAATAAATGCCAATTGACACCCATCACATGAACTAAACTTATGCACAGCAAGTGTGGGTTTGTTACTTAGATCTTTTAATTTACTCTCATGCGACATCTTACACCCCCTTGATTGACAACAGTTTTTCAACTTGCGGATAGGCATAAACGGCACCATCTTTGCAGACAAATTCTTTGCCCATCTGGCAATGCCCACAATGCCCAATCGCACACTTCATGCTGCGCTCTAATGAGACAAATACTTGATGCTCTGGCACCCCAATATCAATAAAGCTACGTGCAACATTTTTCATCATTATCTCAGGGCCAACACTCATTACATAAGTATTTTGATAATCTAGCTTAAGATCTTTAACCGCTTCGGTGACAAAACCTTTATACCATTGCCATGGACCAAATGGCTCACCCTCAGTTGCCGTTACAATCACTTGTGTATTTGGGATAGCATTCCAACGCGTGTATTTATCCTGATAAATAAGCCCCTCACTGTGGCGCACACCTTGCACCACATAAATCCGCCCATATGCTTCGCGATTTTTTAGCATCATTTCAGTTGCGGCAACCAATGGTGCATTACCCAACCCGCCGGTCATGATCACAACATCCTTGCCTTGCGCCTCACCCACTGGCCAGCTACTGCCAAAAGGTCCACGAATACCAACCTTTTGACCTTTTTTTAATTGATGCATACCTTGTGTTATGCGTCCAACGACTTGAATGGTATGTTCAAAAACATCATGATTAAACTCACGATCATTAACAATCGAGATTGCCACTTCACCCACACCATAAAGATAAATCATATTAAACTGTCCAGGTTTAAAGCTATATTTCTGGCGTAAATCCGCATCACATAAACGTAAACGTAAGGTAAAAATATCTGGTGCATCATCAATAAAGTCAATAATCTCAGCCTCGTGTGGCAAATAAGCATCTTGTGGGTAAATCATGCTTTTTTCTCCTGCTTTTCCTGCTTATTCTGCTTCTTTTGACAGATAATGTTTATTTCATCCGTAACATCAATACTCACAGGACACCACGTAATACAGCGCCCGCAACCAACACAGCCCTTGGTTCTAAACTGCTCGCGCCAAGTGGAAAACTTATGTGTTAGCCATTGACGATATCGATGTTTAGGCTCCTCACGATATAACTCACCATGCGTGTAACTATGATCTAAACCAAAGCATGAATCCCATTCGCGTAAATGCGTACTTATTTGCCCTTCCAAATCAGGCTCTTCTTTCTCGGTATGACAAAAGCATGTCGGACAAGATTGTGTGCAACTACCACACGATAAACAGCGTTTAGCAACATCATCCCATTGCGGATGATCTAAGTTGGCAAATAGCGCCTTTTCAACCGTTGTTAAGGGCGGGATGCTTTTCTCTTGCATTGCATATACCGCTTTGACTCTTTGTTCCGCTTCATAGGTTTGCGCACCAGTAGCTGGATTTAATTGCAGCTGCTCAATAAGCGCTCTACCCTTATCACTACCAGATTCCACGACAAAACCATCATTGATTTCTGTCATTGCCCACTCAAAGCCTTTATCAGCATATGGGCTATCACCTAGACTAATACAAAAGCAATTACTATGACAACTGGTACAATTAGCTGCAATGATAAACATCGCTTCACGTCTCGCCTTATAACGCACATCTTGATAGGCATTTTCGATAAACACACGATCTTGAATTTCAATCGCGCGCAAATCACAAGGTCTGACACCTAAAACAGCATATTTTTGTTTATTTAACGCTTGCTCAAACGTCAATTTACCGCTGTCATCACGCTTGACTTGCCATAATGCTTCTTTCTCTTTAAATAGCATCGGTTTTACCGATTGAACTGGCAGACTCCATGCAAAAGCTTTGTTTTCATTGGTTTTTTTGACGTGATAATGCGCAGGTTTCTGCTCATCAACGTAGCCCCATGGCAATTCAGCTGCTTTTTCAATATCATCATACACAATCGCCTGATCATCAACGATTGGTGCTTTTACCTCAAAACCCTGTGTCTTTAAGGCGCTAATTAAATCATCTAGATACTCATGCGCTAAAAAATAAAACTGACTCATTATTCCTCCTTATACTTAGCAAATTCTTGGTAGTTGTTCGCCACTTAGCCAATCGACGCGTCTAAGCCCACCAAAGCTTGTTTGCATATTGACCGATGCATTGCCTACTTTATCAACCTTAGCAATCACACTGGCATTTTTGCCCAACTCATCTTGCTGTAAACACGTTAATACCTTTTCAACTTCGCTTTCATCACAAACAATTAAAACCTTGCCTTCATTTGCAATAAAAAGTGGATCCAAACCCAGTAACTCGCAAGCAGAGCGCACTTCTTCACTAACGACAAGTGCAGATTCATCAATACTAATACCTACTTGATGTTGGCTCGCCCATTCATTTAAAGTCGCAGCAACACCGCCTCGCGTCGGATCACGCATTGTTTTAATACGACAACCTGATTGATGTAGTCTTTCAAGCAAATGATTTAGATTAATAGCATCACTTTTGACATCACAGTCAAAGCTTAAACCCTCGCGCTTTGACATCACAGCAACACCATGCTCGGCAATCGCCCCGTTGATAATGATGCAATCACCCATTGCTAATGGCTCATGAGTGACAAAGTCATCTATAACAACGCCTATCCCTGTCGTATTGATAAAAACACCATCGCCTTTGCCTTTCTCAACCACCTTGGTATCACCTGTTACTAATTGAACATGAGATGCTTTGGCTGCTTCTGCCATTGACTCAACAATCACTTTTAAATCACTCAGTGGTAATCCTTCTTCTAAAATAAAGCCAACCGAAAGAAAAAGCGGCTTCACACCTCCTACTGCCAGATCATTCACCGTACCATAAACAGCTAAACTGCCGATATTACCACCTGGGAAAAAGTACGGTGTAATCACATAACTATCGGTTGTCATCGCAATTTTACCATTGAGATTTGGTAACGTCGCTTGATCCTCACCTTGAGATAAATACTCATTATCAAAGGCTTTTTTCATCAACTGATTAATCAAGCGATTCATCGCTTTGCCACCGGCACCCATCGCCAGATCCACCACACCTGATTTGAAGTTTAATTTAATGCTCATGCCGACACTCCTTGGTATTGATAATGTGCCGCACACGCTCCTTCAGAGGAAACCATGCATGCTCCCATCGGCTGCTCTGGTGTGCAGGCAACACCAAAGAGCTTACAGTCTTTAGGCTCTTTGACCCCTCGCAAGATATCAGGGCATGCACATGCCTTATGCTCTTGCCCTTTGATGATTGGTATATCAAAGACCACTTCAGCATCAAACTGTGCATATTTATCCTTAATTTTTAGCGCGCTTTTTGGGATAAATCCTAACCCACGCCATTCAAAGCTATCTCGTAATTCTAAATACTCAGCGATTAATTGCTGTGCAAAGATGTTTCCTTGGGGTGTTACCGCACGTGTGTATTGGTTTTTGACACCTACCTCATCACGATTAATCATCTGAATCAACATCACAATAGATTGCAATACATCTAGAGGTTCAAATCCTGCAATCACCACAGGTTTGGCAAAGCGCGTTGCTACATCATGATACGCATCACTGCCAATAACAATACTGACATGTGAAGGGCCGACAAAGCCATCAATTTTGACCTCATCGGATAAGATGGCTTCCATCGCAATCGGTGTCAGCACATGATTGCAAAACACAAAGAAGTTATTCAAGCCTAACTTTAATGCTTTATCTAATGCAACGGCTGTCGGTGGAGTTGTTGTCTCAAAGCCAATCGCAAAAAAGATCACTTTTTTATCTGGATTCTCTTTAGCCAACCTTAACGCATCTTCACTTGAGTAGATCATGCGCACATCCGCACCGCGCGCTTTAGCCTTGAGTAAGCTGTCTTGATCTGTGCCAGGCACTCGCAACATATCAGCATAACTGCAAAAAATCACATTCGGCTGCAGAGAAAGAAAAATCGCCTGATCAACGCGTGCAACCGGTAGCACACATACGGGGCACCCTGGACCATGAATCATCTTTATCTCAGCTGGCAACAGTCCTGTGATACCATAACGATGTATCGCATGAGTGTGCCCCCCGCAAAACTCCATCAGATGATATTTTCGCCCGCTTTGCACCGCATGGTTAATTTCAGCAATAAGTCCTTTGGCGACCTTTGGATCGCGAAAAACCTCAATATAGTTCATAGATCACCTCGGTCTTGTTGTAGCATGTCAGCGAAATCTTTTAACGTTTGTTTGGCTTGTGATTCATCTAGTTTACTAAGCGCAAAGCCAACATGAACGATCACATAATCATTGAGATCAACCTGATCTTTTAATAATGCCAAGGAAATCTCTTTGCGCACACCACCGATATTAACCAGCGCTTGGTCATCGCCATTAAGCGCTATAATCTGTGCAGGAATTGCTAAGCACATGCTTTTTCTCCTTGTTTAATTTATTCGCAGCAAGCCATGCTTGCCCTAAACTAATTCCGCCATCATTGACTGGGATTTTTTGTGGCACAACCGCCTCTAAGCCAAACGTTTCTAAGTACTGCACAACTTCAATCAACAGCACTTTGTTTTGAAAACAACCACCGGTTAATATCACTTGAGTAATACCTTTGTTGACTGCATACTCATGCGCCCATAAGGCTAAAGCATAAGCCAAAGTCCCATGAAATAGTTCACTGCCTTTATCTTTTGGCATAGCAATTATTTTCTTGATTAATTGTGATACATCCAGTTGATTATTGTTTATATCAATCAAGCTTTTATCAACCCTAGGCACGTTAACCAATGCTTCAAGTTTCATTGCAGCTTCTGCTTCAAAGCTATTGTCATGACAGACATCTAACAAACTTGCCACACCATCAAATAAACGCCCCATACTTGTCGTATATGCTAAGTTTTCTTTATTTTTCTCAAGTAACTGTAAAAAACTTGGCGCTTTTTCATTTGCTAATAGATGCTTTGGTACTTTTAACTCCAAGTCAACACACAAGCTAAGCGCCATACGCCATGGCTCTTTTTGTACACGATCACCACCTAAATAAGGCATCGATTGAAGTACTGATATTCGTGTAAACTTAAGTGCTTCAATATCACAATGATAAAGCTCACCACCTCGCGCCATACCATCATCACCCAAACCAAAACCATCAAGCACAATCGCTAATACCGAAGCTTCTAGTGCATACTCAGCTACAGCTGCAGCAATATGCGCCTCATGATGTTGCACACGAATAAGCGGTAAGTTTAAGCGCTCAGCAAACTCAGTCGTATAGAAATCCGGATGCAAGTCACACGCCAGCGCACTGAAACTCACACCAAATAAATGTTGATAGTGATGAAACGCTTTTTTAAAGTACTCAATACTATCAACACTATCCATATCACCAATATATTGCGAGAGATATGCTTCATTGTGGCTGACAAAACAAAAGGTGTTTTTCAACAAAGCACCCGTTGCAAAGACACAAGGTAATTCACGATTGAGCTTAAGCGTTAATGGCACAAACCCACGCGCGCGACGGATCATCATTGATTTATCTAAAACCACGCGCATTACGCTATCGTCACTTTGCATCGCAATTTGTCTATCATCACTCACGATCATATCAGCAATGGGTGCAAGCAACTGATAAGCTTGATCATTGTCCGCAATAATACTGCCACCAGATAAGTTAGCACTTGTTACCACCAGTAATAGATCATTTGCTTGGTACAACCAATCACGATCTTTAGGTTGACCTAAGAGATAATAAAAAAGCAAATAATCAACGGCTGAACTCGGTAACATCACACCTAGCTCATTAAGATCAGGTGCAAGCGTTTTAGGCAACTGAGCCGTTGTTTTCTTTTCTAACAATACAATTGGGCGAGCCGACGAGTTTAATAGCGTACTTTCTTCTTGATTACACTGCACATATTGTTCAATACTGGCTTGATTTAATGCCATTAATGCAAAAGGTTTAGATGACCTTTTTTTGCGTTGTCTTAAGTGCGTAATCGCTACTTCATTTTTAGCATCCACAACCAGTTTAAACCCGCTATGTGTTTTCAACGCTAAAATATCACCTTGTTTCAGTGTTTGCACCATATCAGAAAAGGCACGAGATAATTTGGGACCACACGCATAACAAGCCGTTGTTTGCGCGTGATAACGTCGATCTAAAGGATTGCGATAAACACCCAAGCAATCATCACATAATGGAAACTTAGAAAACGTCGTTGTTTCTCGATCATAAGGCAAAGACTCGGTAACACTAAAGCGCGGACCACAATACGTGCAACTAATAAAAGGATAAAGATAATAGCGACTATTTGGAGCAAATAGCTCACTCAAACAGTCGTCACAAATAACACTATCGGCTGGAATTTTGGTCTGAGATGTCCCTTCACTACTGGCTAAAATACTAAAATGATCAAATGCTTTAACAACAGTGATTTCAGTCATTTTGATATGTTCAATTTGCGCAAGCTTAGGTAATTGCTGCCTCATCAATGTGCAAAAATTCTCAGCCTCTTGACATGTCGCTTGTAGAATAATCTCAACGCCATGAAGCGTATTTTGCACACTACCAAATAAGCCACTTTTCACAGCCAACGTATAAACAAATGGTCTAAAGCCCACACCTTGAACAATGCCATTAACTGTGATTTTGACTGCTGTTATACCCATTTTTCACCTAATGAATTGAATCAATTCAAAATTTGCCATACCCAGTTAAAGTTATTAACTCTAGTTGCGGACTTTTTCTATTTCAACACCCCGCCTCGCAAGCTCGGCACCCCTCTTGCAAAGAGGGGAACATAAAATCACAGCTGCCTAATTCCCCTCTTTTCAAGCATAGGTTTATAGGGATCTTTTCTATTCATTTAATTCTTCTCCTTGTAAAGTCTGAAAGCTTGACCAGGCTAGGGCAAAGTCATGCATTCGTTGAAACCCAAGCCAAATTGTTTTCACACCAGGGTT
>NZ_QLIQ01000042.1 GCF_003428165.1 Cysteiniphilum litorale
ACTTTAAACTCTGACGAGTAACTTGCTCTTTTTGTGCTCACAAATACGCCCTCTATTCATTTTACTTTCAACAATATATCGGAAATGAATTTCAAAAGATACTGTTTAAATTTCTTGGGGTATTATATTTTTCTATTTTGAATTTAAACCTAGAGGGAACAATCCCTAGAGGAATTGCTTCCTCTAGGGATGAAAAAGATGAAAAAGTACCGTTATGCTGGGATAACTAGCTGCTCTGTTTTTAACATTTCCACAATAACAGGGTTAAGTGCCAGTATATCCAACGTAATTGTTAGCGCCAGCAATAAAATGACTCTCAGCCAGAGTTATTTTGCAAATCAACCAACATTATTCTGCAAATGAAATTTGCGTGAACCAGCGTTATTCTGCAAATAGAAAAAGTAGAACCAGAATTATTTTGCAAATGGATTTCCAACTATTTAGTTATTTCTATAGAAACCCATTATTTTATTTTTATTGCAGAAATTAATGTCGCAAGTTTTGTCGTTAGATTGTCGCAAGTTTAGTTTTTTAACACGTAAATAAGTTTATTAGTAGCACCTTGTGACTCGATAAGTTTTTTCTCAGCCATCGCTTTCAGCTCTCTCTGTAAGGTTCTTTTATTTACGTCTGGGCAAAGTAAACTAAATTCCTGCATATTGATTTGACCATGTTCAATAATATGTTCTACAGCCTTTGTTTGCCTATCATTTAACTCGTGATTAAGCTTTAGGACATCAAGTTTTATGATATCCTCACCACGGTGACGAATTTCTTGCATCTGCGTTGACAAGCCATGTGTAAAATATTCTAACCATTGTGTCATATCCAAGGCATTTTCACGCACACTTTGCAAAGCCTGATAATACTCAATTCGATTTCTATCGTAGTATTCGCTGATTGAAAATAGTTTCTTAAAGTCATATCCATGGCGGTATAAACAAAGCGTAGAAAGCAATCGTCCGGTTCGTCCATTGCCATCCAGAAACGGATGGATATGCACAAATTGAAATTGAGCAATACCAGCAATCAGAATTGGGTTGATTTCGGACTCATTGTTTAGCCAGTATATTAGCTCAGACATCATTATGGGCACATCGTAGGCTGGCGGTGGTGTATAGATAGCTTCCCCAGTTTTTGAGTTAACAACGTAATTTTGTATTTTTCTGTATTCCCCTGGCGCTGCTGAATCTCCTCTAACATCTGAGACCAATCTTTTGTGAATTTCTCTTACAATGGCTTCACTAATATGACTATTGTCATCGATAGACTGGGATACCAACTCAAATGCTTTCCTATAATTGAGGAGCTCTTGGACATCATCTTTATTGGTATCGGGAACATTAAAGCCTGCAAGAATTTTTTCCGATTGATCAAGCGTTAATTGTGTTCCTTCAATGTGAGTAGTGTGATGCGCCTCCAATATTAAGGCTTTGTTCTGCATCTGTTGAATCCAATGATCTGACAGCTGGGAAGCCTCCAAAAAACCACGAGCACGTTCTATCGTAGTGAGGTATTGCGCTATTTTATTGTTAATACTAAAACGCGGTAAGAATGGCATAACAATATCCTTATACGACAATATTAGCCTGAATCAGCGCTTGTTCAATTTCATCAGATTGCTGTTCTGATAATTTTCCTGCAAACCATTGGTCAATGATTTTCTCCGAGGTGTGAAGCATTTTTGCAAGTGTTGAAACTTTATAACCCGCTCTTGAATATTGAAGCTCTTTTTGAAAGCCCTTTGGCTTTATCGCTTCGGTAACGACTGATACATCGATAGGTTTAACGCCTGCTTTAAAACCGATTTCCATCGCTTTATTAAAGAAAGAAATAATTTGCATAGGGGTTTGCAAAGATTCAGCAAGTAATTTTAAAGCATCGGGGGTAATTACCTCGCTGACTTTATTTTCTCCAACACATTGCTTTAATGCCCACTGGAAATATTTTTCTTTATGTACAAACAGCACATCCAAATCTATTACATATGCTCTAAAGCCAACCTCTTCCATTTTCGGTGATTGAATAACATTTTTTAATTTCGGTTGACCTGCTAAGATGATTGAAAACTTTTGGTTACTTTTTCTTGCCATTTCAGAGAGTTTTTTTAACGAAGATAGCGTGTTGCCATGCAAGTCCTGAGCTTCGTCAATAAAAAGTACCACAGGCTTATTATGCTCTTGCATAAGTTTAACAAAAGCACGATTTCTTAGTTCAGAAGACGCAGGAATAGAAGACGTCTCACTTGTGCGTAAGTCAAGCAATAATGCAGTTAATAATGTTTTCACTGTGACGCGCTCTCGATCAGAGCTATAAGAGTAACTTACAATACACTTTTTGCTATCTATGAGCTCTTGCATGAGTTGGTTCATCAGTATGGTTTTCCCAGATCTCACGCTACCATTAATCACAATGAGCTTGCCATAATTTAAGACATATTGTTTAATTTTGTTCTGTAAACGTTCAATGTCTTTTGTTTTATAAAAGCCAGCTTCGGCGATATCATGTGTTAGTCCGTAATAGTCAAGTGCATCAAAAATCATGATTAATCCTTATTTGAAACAAGTTTAAGTTGAAAATAATGGCTAATGGCATCCATAAGCTCCTGATGTATTAACGTTTTATCTGTAAGGTTATCAATAACCTGACGCTGTTTATCAGTTAGCTCTGCCAAAGCAATACCTAGATACTTAGAAATAGCTAGCTTTGCTGCTAATTTAGACTCATATACTTTTTGAGGAGCAATAAGCGTAGCTTTGATGTTCTGTGCGGTACTAAAAATTGAAGGGGTCGGTCTCACAATATTTAACCCTACATCTTTAGATAAATTAATGACATTATCTGCGGCATATTCTTTCTCTGACTTTTTATGGTGGTGATAAGTTCCAAATTCTGTTGGCGGCGATATAGGATAGAATGGTCCAAACTCTTGATCTTTGTATATCACGCAGACTTCATTTGTATTGACTCCAAGCAATATTGTGACTTTCTCGCCCGCAAATTGCGGTGATAACTGATAGTGGATACCATTTATTTGAACCGTTGCATCGCTTTTAACTTGTCGATCAAAAGGCTCTCTCATAAGCGATTGATATTGCTCATACGAACATATTGATAAATTATAATCTTTGGGCATATTTTGTTTCCATACCTCAATTTTACTCAGCATTAAGGTTGGATGCTTTTTATTATTCTGCTCAGCTATAAATTGAGCTAACATTTGATTGGCTTCGTCAAGGTTTTGAGGAACGTGAAGCTTATAAATAGGCTCAAGACCAGACTTTATAGTGCGATGTTGGCGTTCAACTTTACCTTTGGCTCTTGCAGTCGTTTTTCTTCCGCCGCATCCTCTTGGTAAATGAGAGAGTAATTTCATCCCTAATAAATTAACTACCCGCTTAAATAAACGACTGCTTGAAAAACTACCATTATCAATGTAAAGAAAATCTGGAATACCGTGTAATTCACTTGGATCAGAAGTTATTTTAGCAATGGCTTTATAGAGAAATTCTAATACATTAAGTGCATCTTCCCCTTCAGCTAAACGATACTCTGAGTAAGCTACGCGACTTAGATCATCCACCACGCTATAGCTCATCACTTTTCTTGGATCATCGGGATGCTGATCAGGAAACCGATACAATTCAGATGGCGTAATATCTAACTGCCAACATTGGTTACTATAACAAGCCTGAAAATGGTTTACTGTTGATTCAGCCGCGAGTTGATCGGGGGAAATATAATATTTCTCTAGATAATTATTAACAGTTGAACGCTTGAGGATCCCGTGAGACAAAGTCACGATCTTATTTTTAACTGTTACTTCTCCAGACTCCAAACGCCTTATGCACTCCTCTGTTGAGAGCATGTGTCTATTACCATTTGTTGAAGCAAATTTTAATGCTGCAATAATTTGACAATAATAATGCAGTTCTTTCTCTGGGAGAATTCTACTATTCCCCTTGTCACTACGCGTTTTACGTTCGCGCTGGTGTAGATTAAGTGCTCTTAACTGCCTATATACGCTATCTTCAGAAATATTAAATACCGCTGCTGTATCCGCTATTAACGCCCGCCTTGCTTTGCCATTATTTGGTAAGTGCATAAGCTGTTGGTCAAGCTTAAATAGAACCTCTAATGGAATCTTCTTCATGATGTGCCATTACCCCTTAGCAATAAAGTCATTTCTAGCTAACCAGTGCTTAAGATTCCCTAATGAAGTATCATATTTTTTAGCCACAAAGGTATAAGTTGAACCATTATTAAGTAGTGCAAATATTTCATCTTTGTAACCATCTAGTTTGCTCTTGCCTTTCCCTTTTGGGCGCCCAAGTGGCAAACCTTTCTCCTTTCTAGCTCTTAATGCCTCTGAAGTTCGCTTGGAAATAAGATCACGCTCAATCTCACTTACAATCGAAAACATCATAGCCATTACTTTGCTTTGTATCGAGTTATCTAACTTCCATGAGCCTTTAATTGCATATAGGTTTATTTTTTTTGACAAGCAACGTGAAATAACTTCTATGCACTCCAACATGCTTCGTCCAAGCCTTGAGAATTCACTTACAATTAAGTTGTCACCTTCACTTAATGATTCAATAACAGATGCCAAAGCACGTTTCTGCCAACTAATTGTTCCGGAAGCTTTATCTTCAACGAATTTAACCTGCCCTAAATTTTTTTCATTGGCAAAAAGTAAGATATCCATTTTATTTTTTTCAAGGTCTTGATCCTGCGTCGAAACTCTTAAGCAAGCTATTGTTTGTTTATTAGTCAATCCAGTCATCTTAACAGCTACTTCCATGAAAATGCATTTAAGTTGATTTATTTAACTACATAATTATAAAAATATCCAGTGAATTTCGTTGAGTAAAAGAAAACAAAATAAACGATCGTTTTTATTTCCATCAAATCAAATCCATTTGCAGAATAATTCTGGTTCTAAAATTCTATTTGCAAAATAATGTTGGTTGGTTTGCAAAATAATTCTGGCTGAGGGGCATTTTATTGCTGGCGCTAACAGATAGATGACTTAAGGGATAGAGACCTATTTTAAAATCACCATGACCGGTTTACTGACGTATTCCGACTAGACCCGCTATCGCATTGATGGCCAGTTTTTTCCAATATAAGACATTTCAACCTCGCGCGATCTCAACAGGTTCGATATAGCATATTCACTACCATCATCAAAAATGAGGTTTATGACTCCTTCACTCGAGCTGTAAGCTGATATCAAACTCTTATGTCTTGGATATATAGAAGAAGATAAAAGGTTTCCTGTATAACGTAGCCTTGGGTCATACTCTTTCTCATATCTATCACCGATTGAATAATATATATCACTTCCTATATCTCTTCTCATGAAGAAAAAAGTAGGTGCCAAATACGTATCATTATCTTCTATGAATCTAGCATATGGGTTTACCATCAATGAAATGCTTTTTGTTAGATTCTCTGGGTATGTAAATATTTTATTAAAAAATCCATTATTTAGCTCAAAAACAAAATTATTTGAAAACAGCAGTCTGGGCTTGCCCTTTGTCGATAAAAATGCGGTTTTTAAATTACTTGATGAAACACTTTTCATGTCTTCATCTGATATAAACTGTTTTATATGACCTACCAACTCTTGATATCCATTATTTTTTGTATACCATAACCCATTTTTTAAAATAACATTAAGACCGTTATCAGTCATAAAAGTTGCACTAATAGGATTATTTTTTGATATCCAATGATCAAAATCATGAGTAATACCAGATATATAATTATAAATTTCATTTGAATTCATATAATAACTATCTTTGAATTTTAGTCTAAAATTGTGAAGATCAGTCATATTAAGTAGTTTTGTATAGACTCCATTAGCTTTGTTATGCACTATTAAATCTTTTCCATCTAATTGAATAAATGCTTCTCTAAAGGAAAGATCATTTGTTTCAAGATCAAAATCTTTATGGCTTTCATCAATGGCTAAAATAAATGATGTTTGTATTTGGCTAGTAGGTAAACTTAGGCGATTCAAATTTTTATTTGCATAAAAGACAAACTCAGTATTTTGATTAAATAAATCAGACATTAAGTCTTTTGACAATATCTTAAGCTCTGAGGGATCATTTTTAAGATGTATGTTAACTAAATTAGAGTTTTTATCATAATCGTAACTTAGTATACTATTATTTTCAGACCAACCTGCAGTTTTTAATTCCAGCCTATCATCTTCATTAAAGCTTAACATGAAATTTAAAAATGCATTATCTTTATCACCTTCATAAGCCACTGTGTAGGTAAACTCCTTGGGGAAATCAATTTGATGATGATTATGATTTTTTAACAAGTATTCTCTAAAAGCTTCCATAGAGCTGCCTTTCATATCTTGAATCTTTAGATGGGCTTCATCTAAATTATTAGATTTATAAACGGCTGCATAAGGCTGAGCATTAATCTTACCTCTATTAATTATTAATTTTAATAATAAACTAAAGCTATTATCACTAAACTTATAAAAGGGATTTCCATTATTATCAACGGTGAGTATATTATCAACACCTACAGGTCCAATGTCATAAGCTACTGGCAAACCAGTTCCATAACCTTCAAAAAAGCCTATTCTATTATTTAGGGGGTAAGGTGGTAAATATAAAAAGTAATCTTTATGGACCACAGCAGTAGTTTTTCCAGACCTTAATTTGAGCTCAACCGGAATTGCTGTATTTAAGTTGAGTTTTTTAACCATTCTCATAAGACCGTCCTTCATAGATGGGAGAAACTCATTCGTACTCTCAAAAACTAATGTTAATTGTTTTGTTTTCTTTATGCAGTCTATACTGGCTATTAAAATCAACTTATCTGTCATCGCCTCGGCATTATTCGGCCAATCCGAGATGTTTATCTCAGAATAAAGCGTTATATCATTTGGAATACCATCTTTGAAAGAAATTACTTGATCACCTAAATACAATGAAGAGTTTTTCATTGTAATCTTTTCATTTAGGTCTGAATGAATATCTTTTATTGAGCTAATATCTAATGTCCATTTTTCACTTTCTAATCGACTCGGGGTTATTTCTACTTTAACGTTATTTTCTGGCAGTTTTAATAAATATTCACCTCCACTCCCAGAGAATTTGTATACCAACTCATTACGTAAGTTATCATCATCTAATGAAGGGAAAAATAAATTACGTGATTTGTTATCTAACTTAATTTGAATGTCTGTGTGATAATAGCTATGCTTCAAGTCATATATTATCCAGTCTCCAGGCAGCGCATACCATACCCAGACAAATTTCTGACCATAATACGAGCGTAAAGCATCTAATCCAATGGACTTTTTATATCTAGCTCCTGGTAGATCAGTATGGCTAAAACTGTAGTAAGTATTGGCTGCATATGGAAGATAAAAATTTAAGGCATAACTAAGATCTACTTCCTTATTTCTTTCACTTAACCCAAAGGCATTATAGACATCTAGGGTAGTATCCTTGTCAGGAAGTGGACCACTTAAATAATGATCTAACCCCCAAGTAAAGGTATGCCATGCTCCGCCACGTGTCCCCATTGTTGTTACATTTCCATAATGAACAGTATTATTTATAAAATCAACTTCACTGACAACAGCCCCATTTCCTAAAGACCATAAAACTTTACTATCTTTAGAAGGATTGATACTGAAATCACTTGCATCATATAGCATTGAAGGGATTGATACAGAATGATAAACTCGGTTAAATTCATCTATTAGCGCATTAGCAGACTGAGCTACATTTTCATAGCCTTCCACAAGAGCAGGTATCCCAATAGATAGGCCAACCAATGGAATTCCAACCACGCCTAAAATGCTACTAGCAGTCGTTGCACCGGCAAGTCCAGCAGCAATAGCCCCTACATTAACACCTGCAGTTATACCTGCCATGGTTAAATTTGTTGCTGCTAAAGCTGTTTCTTCTTGACTCGTTGAGTTTGCTAATTCTCCAATAATACCAGTAATGTTAGCAGCATCAAAAATAACACCTATGGCCCCAGGCAAAATACTACCTGCTGCATTTAATGTAGGAAAAGCAGTTTTTATAGCTGACAGTGCTTGCTCTAATGGTTTTATTTCAAACTTCATAGCATTTGCAATCATGCTACCCAAATGAATGCCATCTTCAATCACACCAACAGAAGGTTGAACTAAACCAACATAGGTTTGTAATTTTATAGGCCAGGTTAAATTCTTGGAAGGGGATGAGTGATGTTCTAATAATGTTTGGATGAGAAATGCTGCATTCAGAGTGTGAACAGCATCACCTTCCAACATATTAGGTTTCGCGTCAATAACGCCTGTATGAGGATCTAAAGTTAAGTGTTCAGTAAAATCTTGGTGTAATTGAGTGTAAGTCTCACTGAATTTAGAAAATATTTCATCATCTGTTTTAATTAAGACTGGTTTTTTATCTTCAGACTCATGAACAAAGACAACATGGGTTTCTCCATCAATTTCCTGTGTGCTAATCATGGCATGCCAACCGTCTCCTAATTGCATAGCATGTTCAGACTTTAAATTATTTACAGCATCACTCCACTCACCAGCTAATGCGATCAAGGATAGTGCTTCTGCAATTTTCTTCTCAGCTTCAGTTCGATGCTCAGATGGTCTTTCACCAATTTGCAGTAACTCACGAACTTTTTTTGTTACTAAATTATGCAGCTCTAATACCAGCTTTTGAGATTCATCGTTAAGCTCATTCATTTGTCCAGTAGAGGTGTCGATAGCCTTTGATATTTCAATCAGTGTATCTTTTGATAAAGGTTTTTTAGTAACTTTTCCAGAGTCTTTATCCCATATCAACTCCGATTTATTCAATTGAACATAAGTATTTGCAACTTCTTTATCAACCCATCGTCCTTTTAAAAATACTTCTTTTTTTCCATTTGTTCCAACTTTAACATCATGCTCTCTAGCGACAACAGACCAATGTTCTGAGTCTAAACCTAGCTCTCTAGATTTGCTATTTAACCATTCAGCAAGCTTACCTGGAATTGTATTATCAATTGAAACACTAGGGTCTAATAAAGCACACCCAATTAAATCTAACTTAATACTTTTAACTAAATCTGGATCTATTTTACTAAATAATGGTTCCAGTTTACGTATAATTTCTGGTGCTTCCATATAACCAAAAGTTTTAACACCTCCATCTGTATATCCATGACCAACTAGTGAAATACGAATATTACCTTCTTTATCCAACCTCAAAGGTGATGTATATACAAAATCTTGAGATCTTTCAGACCAAGTAAATACTTCACCTATACTTTCCTCTTTTAACTGCAACCATTCACTTTGCTTCGGGTGTTTAGCAAATAAAGCCTTCGAAGATTCAAAACTAGTTGTATCCCCTTGTAACTGAATAATCAGTTGTTTTTCATAGTTAAATGTTTCATTATGATCTAGATTTTCACCTGTAAAAAATTCCTTATTAGGCATATCCCATTCTGTACTCCACTCTATCCCCGATAAAGGCTTAATACCTTGATCAGTTAACTTTTTAATCGTAGCAGAGTGGCTATTAATAAATTCAATAATCTTACCTATCATAGATTTAGATAACTGATTTACTAATCCTACCTCTTTAATAATGTCAATGTAGAGAGTTTCTCCTTCATCTTCATATGCTGCCTGAAGAAAACCAACTATCTCTTCTACATTGTTAAACTTTAGCTCCCCATGATTTGAGTCATAAAAATTATAAGTTGAATCTAGATTTTTCTTTAATGTTACAGCATGCGAGAAATCAGAATCTTCTTTATTTAGCATCAAGACATAGTCTCTATTAACATGCTTAGCCAAAACTTTCAATGGATTCAAAATATACTGGTCTAAGACTTTAAAATCTATAAAGTCTTTTTTGTAAAGAACATCGTAAATCTTAAAACTTTTGAGATCTTCATTAAGCATTAAATTAAGTGAAGTTAAATCCGATATCAGCTGCATTGCTATAAACTTGTATTCATTATTATTATAATATTCACTGACAAATGATATTATTCTTTGATCAAGCTTATCTAATGTGTATTGTGACTTATGTGCTCCGTGTATTTCAGAAAGTGCAAAGCAGAATCCTTTTATGATATCATCTTGACTCAAAGGGAAAAGTGATGGGATAGCTGCTGCAAAGAGATCATTCTGAACGTAAGTTTTATTGACTAATCCATTGACAACTAGAGATAATACCACAAAAAAATTTCTGAATTCTTTACTAGAGCTAAATTTGACTGATTTGAGACCATCATATACTATCTTTCTAAATTCAATAATTGCTGCCGATTTAGTCATATTTTCATCTGTTGATGATTTTGTATTCTTTTTGAGAAATTCTTTTACCTCCTTATATGTTTCTGAGGATGAAACGTCTTGGTCATCTTTATGATGTTCAATAACTTTGTGCGCATAGTTTATAATATCATCATATTTTGCAGCTGTTGAAGGGTTACCACTCCTGATAATTCCTGACAAATCTATATTGCTTTCAAGATTAATCTTCAATAACTGTGAACTATTATCAAAGTCACTACTTTTGTTAATTGCAAAAGCATCAAAAGAAATTAAAACCGATGCCGAAGTTAAAAGCATAGCTATACTTTTTTTATTATACATTTATATACCCCATTATATTATTTTAAATTTTCCCACGACTTAACCAACCTATAAGTAAGTACTAAAAAGACTCAAACCTGAACAATTTCATCTAAAATAGATCTCTTAGCTCAAGTGCGACTGGCTCAGTCTATAGTATGTCACCCCAAAGTATTGATGTGTTATTTTACAAACACGTATTTATACAAACTTTATATTACGCGCGATAATCTCGATTATTCCCCCCCCTTTAGTTTTACTGTCATCAATTATAGCTAAAAGCGATAAATCAATCGTAGATGAACCGGTTTTGAATATTTCATTGTAAGCATTTATCTTCCAGTTATCTTTCATATAAATAGAATCTCTAAAGCCTTGTATCCCGCTATGATCACTAATACCTAAAGCCTCCTTCGCAAAATAGGATAGATACTCCTTTTGATCATAATTAAATAAAGTCCCTACTTCGTAAGGCGTAGGAAGCCTCAAATTATCATGGCACGCACTCCACTGTACACTCTTATCAGTTCGATATACCCAGCTAATTCCAGTAGCAATATCCTTTATGTATTTGCATGTTTCTGCATCATTTTTCTCTACAACAAATCGGCTGCTAAATACTGACCGAAGCAGCGAGAATTCTTCAATATTTTGTCTTGGAGACAAAACTGGTATTGTATTCTCTGTATTATCTTCCAATACAAAATAAGGGCGTGTCGCATTATTCGTATTGTTTTTATCTAAATACCTTATATACCAAGTAGCATATCCTGGCTCAAATGTTATTTTAAGATGATCTTCAACAGGACTAGATGTTGAACTTAATACTGGTTCCTTTGTAAATGGAATAGATGGGTGTGAACCCTCACCCATAGATATAATTGAATATAACTCATTTACATTAGGAAGCCGCCATGTAGAGTTAGCTTTTTGACTCTTGGTATTATTTAGCACGTTAAGTTGATGCTGCAATTCTGGATAATTGTAACTTCTTGAGTTATCTATATACCATATTAAACCTGTGATATTATCTTTAACAACAGCTTTTCCATCTTTAAGATCATTTATAAGAGCAAATTCTTCTGAATTTCTTTCACTAAAATTAATTGCTTGAATAGGATATAAGTTAAAATCATAGTCCCATTTTTCACATTGATTTTGAAGATTACATAGCGTGATTTCAAAGTTATATGTATTTTCATTTTTATACTCATTACTGATGGTCATTGTTCTTGCATCATAATTAAAATCAATCTTATTATTTGCTAGCTCTTTCGCATTGATAATAGTATTGCCGTCCTCAAAAGGTATATTATCTCCTCTGTGCTTTACAATAGGAGAATCACCTTCCTTCAAAGAAACAGTACTAATTATAAAAGAGTAATGTTTTATATCATTCTGTCCATCAAATAACTCACTAAAATCATAACCATCCCCTTGCATTAATGGCTTATTGCTCATATTTTCAAGAGTACTATCGGATAACTGTGGCTGCTGTATCGTATTATTAATTTCTATTTTAAGATTGCTTGTAGTTGAGGTGTTAATTTGATCAGCTGTATCTGTCACACCCAAGGTTATATCGTGTTTTTTATCAGGATTCTGCGCATCATAATAAGGAAGTTGTACTTGAATTTTACAGGTGGAATTATTAGAGCCAATAGAATTATCAATAACAATCCAATCTGTTGGGAAAGTCCATTCACATGTCTTAATACTTCTCCCGCCAAAAACTGTCATGTTTGCACTAAACGTCACTGTTTCCCCCCCTGTTAAAATAGGAGTGATAATCGAATCAATTTGAGGAGGTCGAGCGCTAACAGTTATATTTTTTGACTCAGGTTGTGTATTCACACCGCCATTATCAGTAATGATCACCGTAAATGCCCCTTTAGCATCGTTAGACCACTTAGGGGCTACAACAGTAATCTTTTTATCAGTCGTAGAACCAGAGTCTAAACGCCAACCCGTGGGAATCGTCCATTGATAAGAATCTGCCTCACGATCCGGAGAGTTTTCAGGTGCGTTATAGATTGCTTCTAATACTATCTTATCGTTTTCAGTCACTCTATTGTCGCCTGAAATTGAAGCATTACCTTTTGATTTTTCATCTACATTAACGTTAACTAAAGCTTTTACCGTTTGCGTAGCTCCTGAAGAAGAAGCCTTAAGAGATATTTGGTACTCATTATTTCCATTACGCTCAAAATAAGGTGACTTTCCGCTAAAGGTACTAGAACTATTTATACGTGATTCTGTGTCTGGTAAATCACTACTCCAAGAATAGCTAATGTTTTCCTCATTGCCATACACTTTGGCTGATATGCTAAACTTCTCACTTTCAGTGACACTAATTTTTTGCGGTATGCTGACAAAAAAACTATTATCTGAAACGTGTTCTGTGCTTTGAATGCTGAGTTTATTAACTAAGGTTTCTGTTTTTAATACATTTTCATTGTCAATATTATCGCTATTATCCAACCATCTACTGACATAATAATTTTCTACCTGATCGTTATTAAGTGCAGTGTTTTCAGGGCTATCTTCGCGTTGAGCATAACTAAAATAAACACCATCCTTAGCACCCACAAATGATCTAATATAAGTTGTTGCTCTTGACTCTAACGTTTGCCCATCATCAGAAGCTTTTAATCGTCCAAGCAAGTGAGTGTTACTCCCTCTTGAGGTGCCATATAAAGCACCATCTTGACTAGGTTCAAGCCTGCTAATATAAGCATTTCGTGTTGAAAAATTCTTGTCATTAAAAGGAATTTTTGTAGCCAGTGCATTTGCTTGGAATGGATATTCAGTTGTATATAAACCGTTAACCCCACTCATTAATGTTGCCAAATAATAATTACTACCGATTAATGCCGCATCAAATAGAACACTCTCATCAAGACTATCTAAGAAAGGTATAGAACCATTACTCAACTGCGGATTATCAATGTTAGTATGATAGACCAAAATATTGGTAGGGGTTCTTTGATCAAATGATAAGTTGCTACCCAACACATGAATGTCATTGCCAATCAATCTCATTCTATTGACCGAGCCACTAAATGTTTTAATCTTAGCCAGTTTTTTTGTATCTAAGTTAATTTTATAAAATGAATTTTCATTGCTAACAGGATTAAAAGATAAAACAAATAGCTCTCTATTTTTCATTAATATATCTTCTATATAATCATTACTTGGCAAATAAATAAAAGGTGCTGCAATATTTGTATCAGCTGATTCAAGTTTATGAATAAGACTTTTAATATTTGATGCAATGTAAAAATCGCCTTTATAATCACTGGCAATCGCCGTTACTTCCGAAATACCAGAGTTTTCTTGACTCAAATCTGAAGTTACTACAGATCTCAATAGCTCATCTTGACTTGCTGAACTATTAATGCGCTTGATGATATGTTTTCTGTCAATAAAATAAACATCTTCTGATGTTAGAAAGTGATAATTTCCTTGGGTTAGGATGTTATCGAGTTTGACTGTATCAGATGCTTCTGTTTCATTTTCGCCATCAGCTTTAGATATCACCTTATAACTGATCTTTGAATTTTTTAAGACATCTTCTTTTTCTAAAATAATCGTACATGATGCATTATTTAATAGCGTACTGTATTGTGGACCATCATTGGATAACTGCTGACATAGATTTACATTCTGGTTTTGCAGGCTTCTTATATTGCCATTGTCAACAACTACCGGTTTTATATTCTCAAAGTCTAAAACGAGCTTAGCACCTTCAGTCTGACTAAAAACATCTAATGAATAATATTTCTCATCTAGCCTCTTAGGTTTACTCACAAAGGCATCATGCATAGCTTTGGACGCTTTTATTTCAAAAGACTGATCCGCTACTAGATTGCTTTCTCCTTTTTTGATCGTAAACTGGGGAAACTTGCTAATATTGTCATCTGTTGAATCTAGTTGTAGATAAAGTTGGCAAGTTCCATTGGCATTTAATCCTGATAACGCTATTCCTTCATCATTATATGGAGTAGCACATAACTTACTCGAAGAATCATCAAGCTCTTTTCTTATTAACTTCAACCCACTTAATTCAAGGTAGCTTTTACCTCCAATCAAATCAAATTCAGAGTTATTTTCTATTGTGATTTTATAAATTTCATCTTCTGAGGTTATATTCGTACTGCTTCTTGACGCATTATCTAAAACCACATTCTCAGAACTGATATTAAGCTCGATAGGTGCTACTTCTATATGACTTATTAGGGTGATATTTTTGTTATTTTCAACGTTACTTTCATCCGTCAACGCTAAAGTGACTTCAAGTTTTTTACGACCATGCGCTGATGGAGTTACATCATTAATTTTAAACTCATATACTGAACCGACTTGCAAATAGCCTTCAATACCGTCTAGCGCCTCTGTATTCAAAGACATTTTACTTTTTTCTGTTAATACACTGCCATCACTCTCTTTCAATTGGGCGCTAACAAACTTTACATTCGGGCTATACAATTTTAAATTAATCGTATTGTTTTGACTGAGATCTTGTATATATAGATTATCAATATGAGCAACACTCAAACTATCATTTAAAACATAAAACTCTAACTCACCTCCTATGTTTGAAGAAGATATTTTCCCTTTGGCATAATCATGGGGTCTTAGAGAGGTTCTTACTGTATCTGGCATGTTGGCAATTATATCAATAGTCTCTCCTGCTTCAATCACCCTCAAGCTATGAGTGTTATTATTGCCAAGACTAAATTTAACATTGTTCAATGCATAAGCTAGTGGGTTGTAAATACTTATATTTTTTGTGTTAGACATATAAATATTGCTATCTAAAGGCTCTAATGAATTCAAGAGTGGTGCTTGAAGTAATTTAGGTGAGTACTGATCAACAACGGTTATTTTCTTAGTGTAATCAACTGATTGTCCATTCTCTAAGGTGAATTTGATATGAATGTCTTTTTCACCTAATTGCTGGGTGTCATTAAACAAAAGAGGAAGTGTACAAGATCCTTGAAACTCATTATATGAATTATCTGAAGATATACATAAATCAGATGTTAAGTGGTCTTTATCTAATTGAGCACCTTCTATACGAATATCTTGAATTTTAAGTACTTGCCCATCTTCTGTTGAGCCTACTTTAAGTTTATTATTTTGATTTAGAACTTTAATAGTAACATCACCAATGCCAGTTTTCCCCTGAGCAATATAGTCTGGAATTTTGGTGATCATTTTTTCTGATACACTTAAGTGAAGGGCAGCAGCACTTCCTGAGCTGCTGTCTCCATCACTTCCGCCTCCCCCGCAAGCAACCAACAAACCACTAACCATTAGCGTATAAAATAATTTCGCTTTAGGTATATACCTTTTCATAATATTCCTCGTTTTATTTTTACTTTTGAAAATTGAATATTGATACTTTTCTTTATACTAAAAATAACTGCATCGAACCGTGATATACCAAAATTATTCAATGCAACTGGCTTACAAAAATGATGAGCTATTATATTAATAGCTATAAATATATTTTTACTGGTTTTAATAAACCTCCGAATGAGGAAAGGCATATCAAACTTATTGGAGATACAGTTGCTATGCATAAACATATTGCCTATTAATGTCAGGTTAATTAACCATCTATAGCGTTGTATGAATGAAGACAGCAAAGAAAATAGGCATATACATAATAAAATTAATAATGAGATAAAACTGAATTGAGAAATAGCTTTCTGTAGATAAGATAGTATTTTATTGCTATGGATAGATTTGAGTTTATTAAAGAAATTTGAATTAGCGAAGTAATATAATGCAAAAGACGATATGATTAAATATAACAAATCACTATCAGGCACAACAACCGCAAAGTAATTAGCATCTTCATGCTCCAATAACTCATTATTTTGATGTTTAGCCAGTTGACTTACAAACAAATAATGAGCATGTTTGAAATGATTTGAATATCCAAAATTAAAACCACCATCGCCAAAGCTTTCGTCGTTCAACACCTCTATAAGCATTTCTTCATTACTTTGAGAGCGCTGACCTCTATGATATAAAAAATCAGTAGATAAAGCCTCTATACTTGATAGAACAGTATTTTTCCCCGATCTTAAATCATATGCAACATCTCTTATATATGATGATTGCTCATGTGTTGAAATATTATTAAATATTGAATTTTGAAAGCTTTCATTAATCAACTGTTCCAGTTGCAACTGCACCCTAAACAGATCGGATTTTTCTTTACTATAAGCAGTAGTAAAAGTACTTAATATAAAAGCAAGCAATGAACTGAGGTATAAAAAAAGATTTTTTAATGTAATCATCAAAACTTTATACCTCCTTCTTTGTTATAACACACTTATTTTTTATACCAATATTTAATTAAATATTTATCAGTAAATTTAGATTAGTAGTGTGAATTTAATAAACCGATTATATAGTTAAAATTCTCTCTAACAAGCATTTTACAGCATATTAATTTACCATTTATCACTAACTTTGTTTAAGAACTTATTTAAAGTTTCTGAGTTTGAGTGCTCAAATTCAGCGCCCTGTCTCATATAAAGCTCTGATCCCCCCGCTATACGAGCTCTTCCTAATTCATTCTTATAAAGAACAATAGGTACATGCTTAACAAGGCCATCCAATGCTGCATGATTCTGCTTTAAAAGTTCAATATCTTTTTCAGTTGGCACATACTGTCTATATAACAAACTTCTAGCTTTGTTGTTTTTACTTTGTTTTAAAGCTTCAATCTGCTCTTCTGCTGTCAAAATTTCTAATGACTTAATAATGCTAGTCTCATGTAATATTCCTAATGGAACCCATCTAATCGACAATTTTTTTGCATTAACATATGGTTCAAGAGAGTCAAACAATATACTACAGAATCCACAATTAGGATCAAATATAATATAAATCTTATGTGGAGACTCTAATAGTCCTTGCTGAATATAGTTTGTTTGATCAAAAGCTTTTCTTAATGCTTCAGCCTCTAAATCATTATCTAATAACCCTCTGTTTTGCAGTTCTAATTGTCGACTAATAATTGACTTATATTCACTACTTGTGTCATAAAAAGCATAGCCAATAACAATGCAGACAAAAATGACCAAGAATATTAATCTATATTTAAAGTTTTTATCCATAATATTATGACCTCAACGAACCACTTTACCATCAATAATCATCCCCATGTCGCTAATGAACGTCATTTAATCGCTATTAGACTTTTTATTAGCGTTTAAATTTACAGCATCTGTTAATAAAACTTTATCTGATATTTCATCTAAAACAGAATGAAGCCAACTTATTGCATCACAGTTGCTAGGCATAGTCTCAAACACACCAATAATTGGAATGTTATACCTTTTAGCCAACAAGAGAATATTCTTGCTCACATTATTAGTTACTTGATGGTTATAAAAAATCACCTTAATCTGATTATGCTTAAACAAATCATGGTATTCTGCAAGCATTTTTGGAGATATTTCTGCATGGTTCATCATACAGCACTGAAGTTTTTGCCCATGCATTTTAAGTCCAAGAGCATCTGACATGTAGCCTACAACAGGCTCTGTGGCTGAAACATTCATTCCATTTAACAAACCTCTTAATTTATTTATTTTTCTATATAAGTCTTTATAACGTTCTTTAAAATGGATTAGGTTTTCTTCAAAGAATTTTTTATGCTGAGGATCAATTTGACTAAAAACGGTGGCGAGCTCTTTTGCTAAAAGCAAAAATGTCTCAGGATTATACCAAATATGCGGATTATCTCCCTTTTTAACGCCTAATAATTTACTCACATCAATAATTATAACATCCTGTTTAGAGTCTAATGTATTTAATAAAGGCTTTATCCATAAGTCATAGTCAGCGCCGTTGTATATGATGACTTGAGCCTGTTTAATCATCACTGCTTCTTTTGCAGATATTGTGAAAAGATGTGGATCAATGTTTGGGTTATTTAAAATACTTTTTGATTTAATATGCTCCTTGCCAATTAATTCCGCAATATTACCATAAAAATTTTCTGCTGCAACAACCTTTATAGAAGAGTTTCCTTGTCCCAAAAGCAACAATAAAAATAACGGTATCATAAAGATTTGATTTAAATATTTATTTAACATAACTTAACTCCTAAAACTAAAGTATTGTATCAAGTGAGTACTAATATTAATTTTTGCTTATCAGATTATTACTGAATGGAAATTATTAACCTTTCTAGCTAGATATTGCTAACCTGAGTTCGGAATTAAAATCCTTGATTTAAAAGGGTTTTATGGTGTTAAAATAAGTAATTCTTATGGTAATTTCTCAAGATCAACATGATAGAACTACTTATTTCAACATTTTGCCGCATAGACGACTTTTGCATTATCTATGAAAAGCAACTTAAACTCAAACAAATTGGCATGGATAGAAACAGAAAATATGGCAAAGCGCAACAGTTAGCAGTGAGTGAAATTATGACAATTCTTATTATGTTTCAGA
>NZ_QLIQ01000043.1 GCF_003428165.1 Cysteiniphilum litorale
ACCTTAAACTCGGATGAGTAACTTGTCCTTTTTGTGCTCATAAATACGCCCTCTGTTCATTTCACTTTCAACAATATATCGGAAATGAATTTCAAAAGATACTGTTTAAATTTCTTGGGGTATTATATTTTATACGCCACAGCAAATTTCAACCATATTATCTGAGATTGTCACACTGGATAGTCAGGAGCCTGCAGCGGGCAAGAAAAAAAAGCTCAATAAGGTATTAGACTTTGCCTGTGGTTCAGGATCATTGTTATTAAATGTACGTAATCAGCTTGGAAATCACGGCATTGGTAAAATTTATGGGCAAGAAAAAAACATTACTACTTACAACCTTGCTCGGATGAATATGCTGTTGCATGGGGTGAAATATTCTGAGTTTGACATCCATCACGGTGATTCATTAGTTAATGACTGGGACATACTCAATGAAATGAATCCCGCTAAAAAACTGCAATGTGATGCGGTAGTTGCTAATCCCCCGTTTAGTTATCGTTGGGAGCCTACTGAAGTTTTGGGCGAGGATTTTCGCTTCAAAAGCTATGGTCTGGCGCCTAAGTCTGCGGCAGACTTTGCCTTTTTACTGCATGGTTTTCATTTCTTGGGTGATGAGGGAACAATGGCGATTATTTTGCCTCATGGTGTACTGTTTCGTGGAGGTGCAGAATCTCATATTCGCACTAAGCTCTTAAAGGATAATAATATTGATACTGTGATTGGTCTACCTGCCAATCTATTCTTCTCAACAGGGATCCCTGTTTGTATCCTTGTATTGAAAAAATGCAAAAAGCCTGATGATGTTCTTTTCATTAACGCCAGTGAGTATTTTGAAAAAGGTAAACGACAAAACCGTTTATTGCCAGAACATATAAATAAAATTGTTGAAACTTATCAATTTCGTAAAGAGGAAGAGCGTTATTCAAGATGCGTTTCTATGGAAGAAATCAAAAAGAATGACTACAACTTAAATATCTCAAGATATGTGAGCACTGCCAAGCCTGAGGAGAAAGTTGATTTACAAGCAATTAATAAATCTCTTGTCGATATCGAAAAAAATATTATTGCATCAACGATTAAGCATAATAAGTTTTTAGAAGAGTTGGGCTTGCCGCCATTGCCAATAGAAAAAAGTTAATAAAAAGATGCAGAGCAGTTTGTACCCGAATTAAAAAAACCATAAGATATCAAAAAATTAACGTGCGCAAACTTCCAAACCACTGAAGAAGAAAGCCACTTCAACAGCAGCGGTTTCTTGAGCATCTGAGCCATGAACGGCATTAGCATCAATGCTATCAGCAAAATCAGCACGAATCGTGCCAGCAGCGGCTTCTTTAGGGTTTGTTGCACCCATTAACTCACGGTTCTTAAGAATAGCATTTTCACCTTCTAATACTTGAATCATCACAGGACCTGAAGTCATGAATTTTACAAGGTCATTGTAGAAAGGACGCGCTTTGTGCACAGCGTAAAACTCACCGGCTTCAGCTGTTGATAATTGCTTCATTTTAGCAGCAATTACTTTAAGACCTGCTTGTTCAAAGCGCGAGTAAATTTGACCGATAACATTCTTAGCAACTGCATCAGGTTTGATAATCGAAAGTGTTCTTTCAATAGCCATGTGTATTTTCCTTATTTTTTATTTGATAAAAGACCTCGGCATTATATACACACATTAAGCTATTTTATAGTGTTTATGACATTGAATTTCGTGGGTGTATTTTAGTAATTAATTTTTCAAAACACTTCGCTCTTGTCTGTAAAAATTTTGCTTTTAGCAGGGGTGTTAGCTAGTCTAGGTAGTTAATTAATTAATAAATAAAACAACTTCAAGAGTCTGTATGTTTTATTTTGTAGATTATTTAAAATATTGTAATGACATTGTGGACAATTGATTTTGTGAGATTCATTATATGCAGGTCTTGAGAGATGGAGTTTTCTTGAAAGATGGAGTTTATCAAAAATAATGGAGAAAAAATCAATGAAGAAGATTATGGGACTAATTTTGTCTGGTGTATTACTAAGCTCAACGTCAGCATTTGCAGGACTTACATTAAGCAGCTCAAACCCTGAGTACAATACACAAACCGTCAAAGTTAAATGTACTGATAGTGCGGGAAAAGTGCTTGCAGACAGGAATGCTATCGTTGGTCAAAACGTTGCTTGGTTTTTGGTTAAGGCTGGATTTTTAGCTGGTGGCACGGTTGGACACTGTGTTTTCACATACACTAAGACTGGAGCAGAAATGGGTGAGGGTGATGTGTCATTATCTGGAGTTTCTGAGGGTAAAGTCAGTAATGTACAATCAGGTGTTGGATTTAATGTGACGGTATCACCTGATCAGACAGCTTTTCATAGTGATGTCACCATATCAATAAGCTAATCGGTATAAGAATTACTTTCACAGATAACCGCGGTTTCAAATATGTTAAAAAATATTATTTATAAAGCAACAGCGCTGTCTTTAGTAGCGCTGAGCCCATATGCCTCATTTGCTAGTGCATATCAAATTTTTGAACAGGATGCAGCAAGCCTTGGTACGTACCATGCTGGTTCAGCAGCACAGGCAAACGATGCATCAACACAGTGGTATAATCCTGCGGGCATGGTTAACCTGAAATCGCAACAAATCAGCGTGGGTGGTGAGCTTGTTAATACAAATATAAGATTCACTGGGACTCAGCAAAATGTAGGGCAAATGGCGTCAGGCAATCCAGAACCTGTTAATGGCGTTAATGGAGGAGGGTTGACCCCTGTGCCAAATATACATTATGTCTTGCCATTTGATCGTTGGGCATTTGGTATTGGAATTGTGGCACCATTTGGTGCAGAAACTGACTATGGTGATTCCTCACCATTAAAGTATTCAGGGACTAAAACACAGCTTCAAGTTATAGATATTACGCCAGCAATAGCATTTAAGGTAAATAAATACCTCTCATTAGGTATTGGTGCGGATATTGCTTATGTCACAGGCGAATTTGATAATGCTTTTGCCTACGTTAATCAATCTTTTCAACCTGTAGATATCAATGTAAAGAATAAGGGAGATGCTTTTACGTTTGGTTTTCATACGGGCGTGTTGGTTAATTTTAATGAGTCTAATAGGATTGGCTTGACATATCATTCAAAGATGACTGCTGACTTAAAAGGTTCAACAACGATGTCTGGTGATACGTCCGGTGTTGTTTTAAATCCACAAACTCCATATACATCTGGCGATAATTTTAGCACGGAGATTGTTTTGCCAGCTTGGTGGGATTTGGCTTATTACATTAAGGCGACATCTGATTTGGCTTTAATGGCTTCAGCTTCTTATACGCAATGGGATTCAGTCAATAATGTAACGCTTAAGAATGTAGTCACACCCTTTGGAACGCAGAATTTTCAAGATGTTATTATTCAGCAAGATTTCTCAAATACGTGGAATTTTGCGATTGGTGCGACCTATGATTTGACACCAAAGTGGATCTTAAAAGCAGGGGCTGGATATGATATGACACCAACGAATGACCAATATAGAAATATACAGATACCGGATCAAAGTAGGTTTATACTCGCAACTGGGGTTGAGTACCGAGTGCTGAAATCACTCTCTATTGCCTTAAGTTATGCGCACTTCTTTGTCCAAAGAGCTTCTATTGATAACACTCAAAATATTACTGACACCTATCAAACGACGAAGGGTTATGTTCAGTCCTCTGCCGATCTTCTTGGATTGCAGTTGAAATGGATTATTTAAGTTTGTAAATTTATTTTATTTTATGAAATTCTGGTGTAATCTTGCTTATTGCGCATAGGATGTATGCGTCTAGCAATGGATAATATCATTAAGGAAGAATCATGAAAAAGAAACTATTTATCAGTGTAATATTAGGATGTGCATGTATGAGTTATGCCTATTCTGAGGATTACTGTAGTGCAATTTTAAACCAAGCAAGAACCTGGAATGATAGTGGGAGTATTATCAAGGCAACAAAAACCATTGTCTTTCCGATTACGTGTAATTACAGCGGTAATGATCTTAATGTCAGAAGCACCCCTATTTCGGGCACTAATGACGAAGCTGTAATAGACATTCAACTAAAAAAACATGGGTTGGTATGCCCAGATGCCGATGGGCAGTTCAAGGTAACCTGCCGCAATAATGTGATTACTTATATCCCATCGTCTTTGGTATTTAGTATTTTTAATGCACCGGTTGGAAATTTGCTGCTTAATCTGTCAAAAAATAATGACAGGTATGAAGCTAGCGGTACAGGCAGTGCGGAAGGCGCAAGCTTAAATATTGATTTATTTTCAAATACGCAGTACTTGAATGCAAAGCTTATGCAAGCACTAAGAAGTGAATAACTAAGTGGCTAAAACATAGTTGGTTGGCAATAAGGGATATTCGGGTCAAGCCCGAATATGACGACCTGGATTCATTCTCGGATACTCGTATTAAGTCAGTGTATGACTTTCTTGTCTGAGAATCCAAACAATACCTTATGCTGTTTGCATAAGTACTTCAGCTTAGATAGTTCTCACCATTAAAAGCGCTGTGAGTAGGTTTGGGCAGTGACAAAACTATTATCCGCAGCTTTTGCCGTATCATCAGACAAATTAGCATGATAACCTGCGATACGCGCGCTATTACCTTGGTTTTTGACATCAAACTGGTAAACAATACCGTTAATCTCACAACTATATTTTGTCGTGCATTGGATATTGCCAAACACACCACCAAGTGCCTTAATCGTTTGTGCGTAGTTATAGTTATGCATATGAATGACGTTATTCATTGTGGTGTGATTAAGTGCTAGGTATTGATTATAATTACTTTGTAGTTCAGCTTTTAAGTTCTCTGAGATTTTCTTGTAAGCCTGAAATTTAGCAAAGAAAATAAAAGCCATATACAGTAAGACACCGGCGATAATGAGTAGCACCAAAATGGCAACGGTTTGTTTGCCACTAGAAGTCTTTTTATTTGGTTGTAGTAGTTTCTCGTCCATTAGTTATCCTTAATTATTAGAGTTACATGCTTTTTCTATTACAACACCCCGCCTCGCAAGCTTGGCACCCCTCTTGCAAAGAGGGGAATAAAATTACCGTTGCCTAATTCCCCTCTTTGCAAGAGGGGTGGCAGCCGTAGGCTGACGGGGTGTTTATAAAATCATCGTTTTTTCTAAAGCGTGTAACTTCAATTAGTTAATACCAAAATATTTATTATAAAGTGCATTGATTTCTTGCCAACGATTATCATCATAAGGTAAAAGATTAGATGCCAAGTAATCGCGTTCGCTATTAAATGAAATCTCATCACCATCAGCAGCGTAGACTGCCAAGATCTTAAGACGAATATTTAAATTCTTAGCATCGCTATTTAGCGCTTCTTGTAAGAGGGCTTTAGCCTGAGCAATGTCATGCGTTTCAATTAGCTCATCTGCCTTTTTAAGGAGATCCACAAGTTCATCTTTGGACTTCTTCTTGGTAGTCTTTTTATCATTTGATGGGTTAACTGGTGTGTCAATATTAACTTTGATCTCAGGCTGTTTGGCATAAAACTGTTCTTTTAACTGGCGTTTATCGTCAGTTACTCGAGATGACTTACGTTTATAGCGGCGACGCCATATCAACAGGGAAATAATGATAATTAATAGAATAATATACCATTTACTACCATCGCTTTTTGTTTCAGTAGTGACAGTGGTCTGTGCCTCATTGGTCGTCTGTGATTGATCGTCTGTATTTGCCACAGGAATCACAACACCTTGTTGCGTGTTTTCGCTGGTATTATCTATTGAGTCATTAGTACTGCTAGGTGTGTTGTCACTAGATACTACTGCAGTCTGCTGATTATTATCAAGAGCGGGTGCATTGGTATTTGCATTCGCTGGTGCAGCAGAAGTGTTCGATGCTTTAACAGTCGGCGCAGTCTGAACTGGAGTAGGTGCAGGTGCAGGCGCTTTGGGGGTGAGGTATTGCGTGTGTCTTAGGTTATAAAGCTTTAATCCATCTTCAAGCTCAGCCTTAGTGCTTGGAATTAAAAGCTTCTGATTAACATTGACAACATTGTCATTAATTGAAGGGTTTTCTTTGGCATTGATCCCTTTGATTGCAGCGATCATATCTTTGTTAGGAATGCCAGAGATACTGTATTTACTGGCAATGCGCCATAATGAATCACCGGATTTAACGGTATAGGTGGTAATCGCAAAGCTCGGCATTGCAAATGCTGCAGTCATTAGAGTAAGTGATTTGAGATAAAGTCTGGTACTTTTTTTCACAGCCTCTCCTTAATATAAGTCATCAATCTAAGGCGTGATTGTAATCGAAAATGGCAGCAATGACTATACGCTAAGCTTAATATGTTTCAAGCGCACACCTACCAAGAATAAACAAGCAAAGTAACTAAAGATGCCAACACCTATGATCATAGACAAATGTAAAACACGCGTTTTAAAGCTAAGTGCTAACCAATAACCTATATCCTGTTTAAGATAATACAAAACTAAAAACATAATACTTGCCGCGATAATGGCTCTGACAATAAGCGTGAATGTCGCAAGGTCAAGGTGCACATGGGTGATACGTTTTAGTGCTATATATAATAGCAATGCATTGATAGCTGCGGTAACCGTTGTTGAGATGGATAATGCTAGATAACCTAAATGATGCGTTTTAAGAATTAAGATTAATAAGATATTGCTTAGAATATTACAGATAATGCAGATCACACCAATCTTTAATGCTTCTTTGGTGTGCCCTTTGGCATAGAGTGCTGAGATAAATACTTTGATAAGCACAAAAGCAATTAGTCCAATAGCAAAACAGATCAAGGCACGTTGCGATTGAATGACATCAAAGGCGCTAAATTTGCCATATTGGAATAGCGTAATTAGAATCGGTGCAGATAGTACGCTCATCGCAAAGGCTGCAGGAATGGTGATAATAAGGCTCAATTTCATGCCCCAGTTAACGATTTGACTAAAATCATGTGCTGAGGTCTTGATATTACTTAATTTTGGCAAGATGGCAGTGGCAATGGCAATGCCAAAAATTCCTAAAGGAAACTGATTTAAGCGATCAGGATAATATAGCCATGATAAGCTGCCAACGGCTAGAAATGAGGCAAAAATAGTGTCAAGCAATAAGCTGATTTGCACAACTGAGGCACCAAGAATGCCGGGTAATAGTGATTTTAATATGCGCTTTAAATGGTAACTGGGTTTGCGTAAACTCAGTGTGAGTTTAACATTTAATCGTTGTACACATATGAATAAAATGACACTTTGAATGAATCCTGCGATAAACACACTCCAAGCAACAGCATAAATCGGTGCTTTAAAGTACGAGGCACTTAGAATAAATCCAATCATGCAGACATTTAGTATGCAAGGCATAAGTGCTGGGATATTAAAATGCTCATAACGGTTCAGAAGTGCCGAGAAAAGGGCGGAAATGGAAATGAAAAACACATAGGGGAACATGATTTGTAGTAGCTCTTTGGCAAGGACAAATTGTGTTTGATCATGATAAAAGCCAGGGGCGAAAACCATCACCCAAATGCTGGCAAAGATAATGCCTGTTAATGAGATCAGAAAGCTTGTTAATGCAATAATGTTGAGTAAGGTGGAGAATAAGTAATTTAAACGTTTATGAGATGACTGTTTGCTTAAACTTGGCACAAGGACTTGTGTGAGTGATCCCTCGACAAACAAGCGGCGCATAAAATTAGGTACGCGAAAGGCAACTAGAAAAGCTTCCATTGTCGCTGTGGCGCCAAAGTATTTAGCAAAAAGCATATCGCGAATAAATCCCAAAATACGCGATATCAGTGTGATGCTACTGAGCAAGAAAGTAGATTTAAATAAAGACTTTTTTTGCTTGTTCAATTTTATAACATTAGCTTTCGCATTTTTGCCTGTGATTGTAGGGGGTAATGACTAGGAGGTCAAAAAAAACTGTATTGTAATATTCCCAAAAGTCTTTGATGGTTCTATACTTTTTAGTGACTTACGTAAACTAGAGGTGATCATGATGGCAAATGTCAGATTTAATGCAGAAATACAAGATAGATTGGCTTATCTAGCCAAAGAAACTGGTAGAACAATCTCTTACTATATTCGTGAAGCTGTTGAGTCCAAAATTGAAGATTTAGAAGATATTTATCTCGCTGAAAAGGCATTAGAGGATCTTAAAGCAGGACGCAGTTCTGTTGTAGCATGGGAGTCGATAAAAAAGGGAAATAACCTATAATGTGGAGGGTTGTTTTTGACAAGAAAGCAGAAAAACAATTCAATGGGTTGGATGCGCAAGTTAAAAAAAGAATCGCTAAATTTATTGATGAGAGGTTGATTCCCTCTAGTGATCCTCGGGATCTGGGCAAGCCGCTTGTTGGTAAATCGTTTGGTAATCATATTCGCTTTAGAATAGGCGATTATCGCTTAATTTGTGATATACAGGATCAAGAAATTACCATTTTAGTTTTGCGTATTGGGCACCGTCGAGAGATTTATCGTGGCTAATTTAATTGATAATGTCAAAATTGCAATCAATAAAGGGATTGTGCGATCGCTCGTGCAGCTTAAGCTGCTCGGGTGAGGTGGGGGTAAGCGAATTAAAACTTTGCATTACCTGGTGTGCGTGGAAATGGGATCACATCACGAATATTTGGCACACCAGTGATATACCCCAATAGACGCTCAAAACCAAGACCAAAGCCACAATGTGGTACTGTGCCATAACGACGTAAATCACGATACCAATATAAACCTTCAGCATCAACACCGGTTTCAGCAATGCGCTGATCCAGTATCTCAAGACGCTCTTCACGCTGACTGCCACCGATAATCTCTCCAATACCAGGCACCAAGACATCCATCGCTGCAACGGTTTTATTATCATCATTTAAGCGCATATAAAAGGCTTTGATGTCTTTTGGATAGTTCATTAAGACGACAGGGGATTTGAAATGCTCTTCACATAAAAAACGCTCATGTTCAGACTGTAGATCTAAGCCCCATTCAACCGGGTAGTCAAATGCCTTGTCACAAGTTTTTAAGATCTCAATGGCATCAGTATATTCAACGCGGATAAAGTCATTATTAACAACAGAGTTTAACTTATCTAGCAAGCCTTTTTCCATAAACTGGTCAAAGAACTTTAGATCATCTTGGCGCTCTTGCATAATGGTTTTAATCACTGATTTTAAGAGTTTTTCAGCCAAGTCAGCATCATCATTGAGATTAGCAAAAGCAAACTCAGGCTCAACCATCCAAAACTCAGCCAAATGACGTGAGGTATTAGAGTTTTCCGCACGAAATGTTGGACCAAAGGTATAGACTTTGGATAATGCCATACAATAGGTTTCGACATTTAATTGTCCAGAAACGGTTAGGAATGTCTCACGACCAAAAAAGTCTTGGGTGTAATCGATCTTGCCTTGATCGTCTTTAGGTAAGTTCAACTGATCTAATGTTGAAACACGAAATAACTCACCAGCGCCTTCACAGTCATTTGACGTTAAAATGGGCGTATTCACCCAGAAAAAACCTTCATCATTAAAGAAGTTATGAATGGCATTGGCTAAGGTATGACGCATACGAGAAACTGCACCGATCAAATTAGTGCGCACGCGTAAATGCGCATGTTCTCTTAAGTGCTCCATGGTATGGCGCTTAGGTGAAACCGGATAGGTTTCAGGGTTATCAATCCAACCATGAATAATCACTTCATCTGCTTGGATTTCAACACTTTGTCCTTGACCTTGTGATGCGACCAATGTGCCCGTTACTTCAAGCGCACAGTCCTTAGTTAGACTTAAGATCTCTGATTGGTAGTTAGTAAGTGTGCTTTCAGCAATTGCTTGAATGGGATCAAAGCATGAGCCATCGTGAATGGCAAGAAAAGAAAGTCCAGCTTTTGAATCACGACGGCTTCTTAGCCAGCCTTTAACGGTGACTTTTTGCCCAATAAGACTTGGTGTAGTAAATAGCGCCTTTGCGGTATGTGCTTGTGTCATATTTGTTTTTACCTTTTTTACCTATATTAACTATTTATTTTATTTCTTTAGCATGACTGTTTACTGCATAAGGTGTCTGCCATTTAGGACATATGCAATACGCCCCTACGTGGGTCATGTTTAATATAATCTAACCAACTGGAGTTACGAGCTTTTACTATTTCAACACCCCGCTTCGTAAGTTCGGCACCCCTCTTGCAAAGAGGGGAATATAAAATCACCGTTGCCTAATTCCCCTCTTTGCAAGAGGGGTGGCAGCCGGAGGCTGACGGGGTGTTCATAAAATTAGAGCTTTTACTAAAATGCATAACTCCAGTAACTAAAATTTCGCAAGCGATTATAACGATATTTGAACCTAAGCGGTAGAACAAGATTGCAAATTGGCGTGAAGACTGAGATAAACACTATAAAATACTTGATGACTAATATATACTTTAGCGCAATTTTGATGTGATGAATGTGGATAATCGCTAATGCTTAGTTTTCAGGATATTATTTTCAAACTTCAGCAATATTGGGCAGAAAAAGGTTGTATGATCGTGCAACCATTGGATATGGAAGTAGGTGCGGGTACCTTTCATCCGGCAACTTTTTTAAGAGCAATTGGTCCTGAAAGTTGGAATGCTGCTTATGTTCAGCCATCACGTCGCCCAACCGATGGTCGCTATGGTGAGAATCCTAATCGTGGACAACATTATTATCAATTTCAAGTGGTGATGAAGCCATCACCGAAAGAATTACAAGAGCTATACTTGGGATCATTGCGTGTTTTAGGTATTGATCCCTTAGAGCATGATATTCGCTTTGTTGAGGATAACTGGGAGTCGCCTACCTTAGGTGCTTGGGGCTTAGGTTGGGAAGTTTGGGCAAATGGTATGGAAGTGACGCAGTTTACCTATTTCCAACAAGTCGGCGGCTTAGAATGCAAACCCGTTACTGGTGAGATTACTTATGGACTTGAACGCTTGGCAATGTATTTGCAAAATGTTGATAGCATGTATGATTTACTGTGGGCAAATACAGCAATGGGTCCTGTGTATTATCGCGATGTGTTTCAACAAAATGAACGCGAGATGTCACAATACAACTTTGAAGAAGCCGATGTTGAGCACTTATTTAGCGAGTTTGATTTTCTTGAGAAAGAGAGTGCGCGCCTTTTAGAAAAAGGCTTGGCATTACCCGCTTATGAGATGATGCTTAAGGCGTCACATACTTTTAACTTGTTAGATGCGCGTCATGCAATCTCAGCCACTGAGCGCCAGCGCTACATCTTACGTGTGCGCACACTCTCACGAGGAGTCGCTGAAGTGTATTACAAAACCCGTGAGGAACTTGGGTTTCCAATTTTGAGTAATGTTTAAAGCGAAAACCCATCTGTTTTACGATTAAAAATATTACGATGCTTTTGCGCTTCTTTTTTTTGTGATTGCGAACGTGTTGGGAAGTCACGATCGTAGTTGGCAAGGAAATCACCTGCATTGCTGACGTATTCACGTTGCTTTTTATTGTCAAAAAGGTGCAGCATTTTAAGAATAATGGACATAACTTATCTAAGTTGTTGTTTCTATTTTGTTGGCGATTATACTAGAATGCCTAACAAAAACCTATACCATGTACAACCGTAAGGCAAATTTATGCGCCCAGGCCCTATTTTTAAAGTATTAGGCATGTTGCTGATGTTCTTTAGTTTGACGATGTTGACACCGATCATCGTTAGCTTGGTTTATCATGAACATAATAGCGAACCTTTTTTATCGAGCTTTTTAATCACATTGATCTCAGGGCTTGTCTTTTGGGCACTTAGCTCAAAGTCAAAAAAGCAGTTGACGGTTAAAGATGGGTTTATTGTCGTGATTGCCATTTGGTCGGTACTGGGTTTTTACGGGGCTATTCCCTATATGCTATCAAATGGCTTACATCTGAGCTTTTCCGATGCGGTATTTGAATCGATTTCTGGATTTACGACGACAGGAGCTACCGTCATTCATGGTCTTGATTCATTACCTAAGAGTATCTTGTATTATCGCCAGCAAACGCAGCTTTTAGGTGGTATGGGGATTATCATTTTATCTGTGGCAATCCTACCGATGCTTGGTGTTGGCGGTATGCAGCTCTATCGCGCTGAAGCCAATGGTCCGTGGAAAGAGAATAAGTTAACCCCAAGAATAGCCGATACTGCCAAAGTACTATGGGGTATTTATCTCTTGCTTGTTGTGCTATGTATTATCAGTTACAAACTTGGCGGTATGAATTGGTTTAATGCGATCTGTTATGCCTATTCAACGATTGGTACCGGTGGTTTTGCGCCAAGTGATGCATCAATGAGTGGTCAAACGCCATTGATTTACTCGATCTGTATCTTTTATATGATGGTTAGTGCGACAAGTTTTGCACTGCATTTTACCGCATTTAAGCGCTTATCACTTAAGGTCTATTGGCGTGATCCTGAGTTTCGCGCTTATATCTTTTTTGCTTTTTCGATGATTGTGATTGTTGTATTAACATTGATCTCGCAAGATGTAACAAAGAGCAATGATCGTGCGTTTTGGGATGGCTTATTTCAAGTCGCATCATTTGTGTCAAACACAGGATTTACTGCCGATTCAAACTATCATTCATGGCCATTATTCTTGCCAATTTTATTAATGGTTATCGGTCTTATTGGTGGATGCGCGGGTTCAAGCTCGGGCGGACTTAAGATCGTGCGCGCGGTACTCTTAAGAAAGCAGGCCTTTCGTGAAGCAAGGCGCTTGGTGCATCCTGCGGGCGTTTTTCCCGTGAAATTTGGCAATAAAGTCATGTCAGAAACCGTCATGAGCAGTGTTTGGGGCTTTGTTGCTGCTTATTTTATTTTGTTTGTGATCTTATGGCTATGCATGATGGGTGTCGGAATTGATTCGGTAACGGCATTCTCTGCTGTGGCAGCAAGCATCTCGAACTTAGGTCCTGGTCTTGGGCAAGTTGGGGTGAATTACGCTACCTTACCGACTGAGGCGCATTGGATCTTGAACTTTGCGATGCTTTTAGGACGCTTGGAGGTCTTTACTATTTTAGTGTTATTCACCCCTGATTTTTGGCGCAGATAAACTAGGACATCGGTTGTTGTATGGTGTTGTATTTTTTAAGCTCTTCAGCATCAATCATTCCGCGATTAAAGAGTTTGGTTAATGCCTGCTCTAAGGTTTGCATGCCTTTGTTTTGACTAGTTTGTAGGACATTGTAAAGCTGAGGAATTTTATTCTCGCGAATAAGATTACGCACGGCTGTATTCGCGATGAGGACTTCATGAGCTGCAACGCGTCCACCTTCTTTTTTACGAATAAGCCGCTGAGCAATAACGGCTTGTAAAGACTCTGAGAGCATCGAGCGGATCATTGGCTGCTCGTCCCCTGGAAAGACATTGATAATCCGATCAATCGTTTTAGGTGCTGATGAGGTATGCAAGGTGGCAAATACCAAGTGCCCCGTTTCAGCGGCGGTTAACGCGAGACGAATGGTCTCAACATCACGCATCTCGCCAACCAGAATATAATCTGGATCCTCGCGCAGTGCCGCACGTAGAGCTGCATTAAAGCTTAAAGTATCACGTTTAACCTCACGTTGATTGATGAGGCATTGCTGTGATTTATGGGTAAACTCAATAGGGTCTTCAATCGAGATAATATGCCCTTTTTCGGTTTTGTTAATATGATCAATCATCGCTGCAAGTGTCGTACTCTTACCACTGCCTGTGGGACCGGTGACGACAATCAGTCCATGTGGTTTATGCATCAATTCTTTGAAAATATCAGGTGCTTCAAGCTCATCCAATGTATAAACACTTTCAGAAATCACGCGAAAAACAAGTGCACTGCCGCGATCTTGTTTAAAGGCATTGACCCTAAAACGTGAGTGAAGCTCCGGCAAATGGATAGAGAAATCATATTCTAAGTTTTTTTGAAAATGTTGATACTGCTCTGCGCTCATGACTTCATGTAAATAGCTCTCAAGGATTTCCTCAGTTAATAGCTCATCACTAACAGATTCAATATGTCCATCGATACGCAGTTTAGGTTTAGCGCCACTAGAGAGATGTAAATCCGATGCCTTTTTGCTAATACAAAGCGATAATAATTCCGTAAGGTTCATGTTAAGATATCCTTCTTACTAACTATACCCTCTAAGACTATAGCAGATGAATCATGATCAAGAAGTGCGATTGCGACAAAATTTATCAAAGCTGCAACAACGCATTGAGTCATTGGCTATTAAGAATAGTACTAAACCAAAACTATTAGCCGTATCAAAGAAACAGTCTATTGAGGCGGTGCGTGTGATTTACGATGCGGGTATACGCGTTTTTGCTGAGAGCTTTGTACAGGAAGCAATTGACAAGATCCCTGTATTGCCAAAGGATATCACATGGCACTATATTGGACGCTTACAGTCAAATAAGCTTAAAAAAATCGCGCAATATTTTGATTGGCTGCATACGCTTAGCAGTATTGAACATGCTCAAAAATTACAGCGTCACTGTGTCGAGCTTGATAAAGCAATGCAGGTGCTGATTCAGATTAATGTTGATCTTGAACCACAAAAATCAGGTATTATGCTTAATGATAGCGATGCAATTGAGTATTTAGTTGACTATATTGTCAAATATTGCCCTAATCTCAAACTTCAAGGTTTTATGTGTATGCTTGAGGACACTGGAGAGTATGATAAGGAGTTGGCAAGCTTTCATAGGCTTGCTCAGTGTAAAGACAAAATAAACCAAAAATTTAAGCTTAATCTGCAAGAGTTATCGATGGGCATGAGTGGTGATATGCCCGCAGCGATTGCTGCAGGTAGCACGATGCTGCGTATAGGCAGCACTATTTTTGGTGCGCGTTAAATTTTTGGTAGTGTGGTTTTATAGCATATTTGCTTTTATGATGCTAAATCAAAAATGACTAAAATTGACGTATATTGCAAGAATTGCAATTCAGCAAAAACAGTTAAAGCAGGAAAAAACCAATTAAAATCGAACTCAGTTGGAGTACAAAGGTATCGCTGTCAGATTTGTGGTAAATATTTTCAAATGACTTATAAAGCCATAGGACGTTTACCTGAAATGAAAGAGAAAATCGTTGATATGTGTAGTAATGGGAGCGGTATTCGTGATACAGCTCGTGTATTGAAGGTGAGCACAAAAACAGTGATAAACACGATAAAAAAAGCTTGTAAGTTGCTAAAATGGGCGGATTAAACTAGTTAACGCAACACACAAAAGATTGAGCGTAAATTTTTGACTTTTAGAACCAGAATCGAGTGACTTGCTAGAAAAAGCATTTGTTTTTCAAAAACTGAGCTAATGCATAACACGATCATTGGTCTTTATATCAATCGAGTTGAGTGGGGATGAAACATATAAAATGCTAAAGTATCACACCACCCATTAAATCACCCGATCAGTTGGTATATATACATTCGCATACCAATAACAATAAAAACTTTATTTTTTGAACATTATGTATAAGCATAAGACTGATTCATATAAGTCAGTAGTTCCCGCTGAAAAACTCTCTGAAAGCCTATGGTTGAAAGGTTTATTAGAAAAGAGATTACGAAAATCATTTTCTGGAGACCTTGATTTATCTAGTCTTGAGAGGTTAGTGGGAATTGCTGCATATAAGTTAATCATGTAGGCAATTAATTTGTTCTATTAAAAGATATATTGACTATTAAAGGAGTTACTATGATTAAATATTTACGTTCAATAATATATTTTGTATTTTCGGCATTGTTATTAATTGCTTACTCGTCGTCGTATTCTGATGAAAAATATGAGATTAATAAAAAAAGTATTGTTTTAGGTGCTTTAAAATTTCCCTCACATGCAGCTAGTTTTATTGCTTATGAGAAAGGTTATTTCAATGATGAAAATTTATTGATTAAGTTTAAATATTATGACAGTGCTTATTCTATGGCTAATGCTTTAATTTCAAAAGATATTGATTTTGCTATTACCGCAATAACTCCTGAGCTTGTTAATAATGCCATAGGCGCAAATGAGAGTATTAAAATATTTGGAGGCATGCTTAAGGAAGACGAGAAAAACAGTCAACTAATTTTATCTTCTACAGAATCTTATAAAAATGGTTTAAATAGTATTAAAGCTTTCAAAAACTACAATGATACATTGTTTGGAGTAACAAGCAAAGGATCAACTTTTCATTACATGGCATATAAAATTTATGAAAGTCTGGGAATTAAAAATTTACCGATAGTAGTACTGAATGATGTAACTACTATTAAAGAAAAATTAAAGAAAAATGCAATTTCTTCTATGACTATAATATCAGGGATAGGAAATGAACTGATAGATAACAATGAGGCAAAAGCTATAGGAACAATATTTGATATAATTCCAAATTACCAAATTACAGTAATGTTTACATCAAAAAAATTGCTTGATAATGAACGTAAAATTGTTAAGAAATTTAAAAAAGCTATTAAAAAAGGTGCTCGTGATTATAATCACGCATTCATTGATCAGATGAGTACTGAAAAAGAAAAATCAGAAATTGTCCTTATCTTAAAGAAATATATTTATCCTAATTTATCACAACAAGAAGCAGAAAAAATGATTGAAAATGGGGCAATGAGACTAACTCCTAATAAGAGGATTAATATGGATAGTATTGATGATCAATTAAAGTTCTTTGAAAATGAGGGATTAATTCCCAATGACGTTAAGTCTAGTGATATTGTTTCTGATCTATAATGTAAATGGTTATCAAATTTATTAAGTAATTATATTTAACCTATATCAATAGATAGAGAGTTGTTAAGTAATAAATACAATACTCACCTTAAAAAGTCTGCAACATTTGTATTGAGCCACTCTGACAACTGCGTCTATAAAAAGATTGGGGTGAAAAAGCCTAAAAGGAGATGGGAATTGAGCATTGTTAAAAGTTTGGCTAAAGCGAAGATGGAAAATAAAAAAGTAGAATTACACACCAAAGGCGGAGAAAAGCTTATAGGTATTGTGTTGAGTTTATCAGATTCAAAAGTCACTATTTTACTTGGTTATAGTGCAAAACGTGATTTTTTGATTAGTCATCTAGTGTCGGTTGACATATTAGATGAAAAAATAGGAGTGTCTTTATAAGAAGTGGTGTGATCATTCTATTTAAAGACTGCTCTCAAGCATCCATCTATTTTTTTCATAGATAGAAATTCGTCCGATAATAAAATCAGTGGTTACTTCATCTTTGATTTCTTGAGCAATTTTTAAGGCAAATTGTAATGTTTTATTCTACCCCAAAGTGTCAATACAGTTTTTTAAAAATTCTTATTCCTACACATGTCATGCAACCTGCAATGTTTTTTGCGCCTGACTTTTAAAGTCAATAGCACCTTCTTTGTACACGTTCATTGGTTTTTTGTATCCCAAACTTTCATGAAATCTACGGTTATTATAAAAATCAA
>NZ_QLIQ01000044.1 GCF_003428165.1 Cysteiniphilum litorale
TGAGCCAATCAGTGCCTCAATCATCAAAAAGCAGGGAGATTATCCGCCTTTCTGGCAGCGACAAAATTCATTTGTTGGCGCAATGGAAAATATTTATGAGCATTTGCGTCATAAAAATCGTAAAATTCTACTTTAACATACTTTCTTAGTACATAAGCTATCAATCATTGTCAGCCTTTTAGTGATCGGTCATCTAATCACCTCAAACAGTCTAAATCAACGACAGCGCAAGCTTAACATTAAATAACGATAACCTTGTTTGTGGCTCGCGATACAAATACGCTTCACCAAATCCTTGGCACATTTGCATCGGTCAACTTCATGGAATGGATTAGTGTTGTGTTTTGCTATCCACTTCTTTTTTAAGCTTAAGCACCGTATCAAGGTCGAGTCCAGTACCCTTTACAACTTGATCAACAGATACACCCATGCCTAAAAAGTTACGTGCTGTTTCCTGTGCTTTTAAAATAGCGCCCTGCTGCATACCCTGGTGTTTCCACTGTTCTGCTACCGTCATAACATCACCTTTTAAATCTGGTTTACTGTCAATAATTCTATCATAAAATGCGTCAGTTTCCATATCCGAATATTGCGACATATACCGAATCAAAACTTGTCGGGCAAAATGATCATAAGCTTGTATTTGATGAACGGCAATGCCAAGCTTACCGTCAATGTTCTTTTCTCTGATCGCCTTGAGTATCAACTCATACCCTGCTATAAAGCCATGCTCTAATATTTCATCATCACTGTAACGGTTAAGGTCAATAAACTGTGTTGTGAAAGCGTACTTTTCAGCTAATTCAGTATTGGCAAAGTAATCGTTAATGTTCAAACTGTGACTAAATGGCTTTTTATTGGCATAGTAAATAATCGATACCACTAACGGCAAATCTTTCGTTGTCTTGTGCCGTTTAATATAATCCAACAAGTAAGACGTTTGATAATGGCGAGTACGTATAACAATCGTGCCATCGTCACCTGTTTGTGATTCAATATGTACAAAGACAGCACCGTTTTTGCCGTCCTTGAATTTGAACAGAAAAGTAAGGTCTGACTGCTCTTTTTGCTTTTTGTTGTCCTTCTGCTGCTGCCTGATATGTTCGACATTAGCAGATTCTAACTTGACACTGTACCAATCAACTAAGGCGATAAGCTCCTTGGGCAAGTAAGTCATCAGGAAACAAATAGCAAAGTCTCTGTTGCTTATGAGGTCTTTGAATACGTTATCGTGGCGGTTGGTCATTTTTTTCTCTTTTGCTAATGTACTGTTTGATTTGACTTATTTATATTAACTTTTTCCGCATTATCACAATCAAGTATTTCACTAGTAGTTACTTGCTCATCTGCAATTATTTCCAAGGTAAATCTAAAGTAATCGCTACTGCCTTTTTCTAAGCTGCTTATACAGAGCATTCCCCTATCAACTTTAGGTAAGTAGAAAAAAACACCTCTGTAATCAGCGAAATTAAAAATCCCATGCAAAATATTATATTTCTTATTAAGATAAGATCGATAGTAATAACTTTTGCCTATGTCAAACTTAGCAGCAGCCATATCTACTATAAGTTTTTTTAACATCGGCTTTTTGACTAATTTTCCTAATTCCCAATCGTCACTTTCCGCAAAATTAGTAAAAAAGAAATCAAAAACATGTGATAACTTATCTACAGTTACAATCTTATCTTCTAACTCTTTTAAGAGTAAATTTTTACTTGCCATATCCTACCCATTATTTTTATTGAAATACCCATCAATCCCCTTTTGCACCAACTGATAATCAAAACCTTTACCTAGCAGATATTTTAACAGCTTTTGCTTCTTGTCATAATCCGTTTTGCCTTTGATTAATGGATACTTAGAACTAATTCTGCGTAGGACATTATTAAGCTGCTGCGCCTCGTCAACAATAACTAACTTATCAATCATGCTTTGTGGTATGGCTTTCTTTTTAAGCTTATCAATCAATGCCCCCGTTGATATATCTTGATTACTTTCAATGATACGCCTTGCTTTGTTTTCCAGTAGGATATTATCGGTAATGTTGGCGTTGTCTAGGCTCATTTCTCAAACCTTATTTGATTGGAACAACTTTATTATCCAATGCTTTTAAATTCATGTGTACATGGTCACATAATGAGTCAAGAATATTATGCACATCACCTAAGCCGCGAAACTTTTGATTTAACAAATTAGCAAGTAAACATTCAACTCCTCTTAATAACATTTCAGGCTTGCGCATTGTTTCAGGTAGCTCATGAATCGAACTAAACAGCGTTGTTGACAATTCTTGACCTAAATAGTTCATGCCATTTTCAAAGTCATTTTCCCCAATATCTGAAATCGAATATTTAACACCACCTGACGCTTGCTTTTTGCGTATATTTTTAAGCCCACCTTGCTGTATGGCTGCTTCTGTCTCCTTGTACAACGCATAAGAAGCACCCTCTTGGTTTAACTCTAAAAGATCAGCTACCGTTGAAACGCACCCCGCTAATACAACCGCCATTATTGGTATAGATTTAGCCGTTTTGCTTTTACCATCATCAACTAGATTAACCATTTCACCAAGTTTTTGTAACACCTCAAATTGAAGTGCTTGAATTTGCTTTTGATTGCTCATGCCTTATACCTTAATTTTTAAACTTCCCTAAACTCAACCACATCATTTAAACATACACCACTTTGTTTGTCATTATCTGGCGACTTAATCCATATTATCGATGATCTTACATTGTAATTATCCCTTGGCGTTCATAACACTGTTATTTTGTGATCAATAATCTTCAGCTATGGCTTCAGCAACTTCCTAATGCCCATTACTAAAGGACTTTTGCTAAATCACACAACATAAAATACTTGAAAATTTATCAAAAGTTGGGACTGGATAGTCTACTTTTAGATTGAACTACTTTGTTGCGATATGTGATTGATTTATTAAGACGCATTGCAAGCCGTTTGCGTTAGCTTACCATAACTTATCACTTTTCTTTTAGCTAATTTAACATAATAGCATTGCCCACTACTATTATCCTTATACTTTAACAACTCAACACCATCCTCAGCACTGCTACTCAATGGGTGACCCATTACTTTTACAACTTTCTTTTTTTTCATACCAACAGTCAGCTTATTAATTGATTTAGATGGGATTCTCGTACACGAGCAAACGGCAAAAATCACAGACATCATCAATAGCAGGAATTTATATTTCATATGTAACTCAACTTACATCAATCAACCTAGGCTCCAAGCCTACCATTAAGCTTGGCTCTCTTTCATCTATTGACTGTATCTTTGAGTAATAAATACACATAAAGTCATATAAAAATTATATCCAAGCATGGAAATGTAGCACACTTTTATAACTTAATAATACATTGAGGTATAGGCTTTAATTTATTAGCTCAGACTCCTTAGTCCCAATATATTTTTTAGACTTGATTGGCTAACGTATCTTTGGCAGACTATCAAAAACATTTTGGTTTGTGGGTGTGTTATGTCTATACCAATATCATTAGTACGTGACGACTGCGATGATTTGATTGATGCCTTTGATTATATTGGCAATATTAGTTCAATGATCGAAGAACGCTATCATGGTGATCAATTGCAAGCCAATAGATACCCACGGGCTGAGCCCGTGGTACTTGAGCGGCAGAGCCGCTGCACAACTTCGTTATGCGGTTAACGCCCCACGTTGTGAAGCGACCAAAATTAAATACTCAATTTAATTTTGGTATTCTCATTCACCCACGGGTGACACCCGTGGTACTCTGTCTTCGACCGCATAGACTCATCACTGAAATTGCTGATTCAGTCTACAAAATTACACATGAAAAGTATGATTTCTTAGCCTTAATTGTCATTAGTTTTCATGGTTGGAATTTATGCCAACTATCTTATGAGGTATCAGAGTTTACTTTTAACAAAAAGTTTGAGAAAAAAGTTAAGGAACTTCATCGTGAACTTAAAAGCAACAAGATGATTATGTCACCTAAAGCTATCGCTAAAGCATTGTACATAGCATGCCAGTTGAAATTAGCTTACTACGATGACGAAGAATTTGATATAAAACTATTATCCTTTGAACTTGCTCCAGACCATGATGGCGAAATGTGTTTGCAAGTCAAATGGCAAAAGGAATCGTTTGATTATTACTGATAAAAGACTTTTCTCATACTCATACTCATCCTCAGATTCAATCGTCCACATAACCAAATCCTTTCTCACAAAAGCTGACCCTTTAATCTTCACTGCCTCACTCGGTACCGTATAAGGCTTCTTTAAATAAAACACCCCAGTGTATCTATGCCCTATCGGCAACTTTTGCCTTTTATCCTCAAGCTTGGCTATCATTTTGTTGACATAATCAAGGGTGTTGTTGAAGTCCGTTTCACTGAATTGTTCGATAAAGGTTTTCTTTTTATAATTGAGCAAATACACAATTTGGTTAAGCATATTAATGTCACTTTTAGTGTGTTTACGTTCAGCGATCATCATTAATTTTTTCAAATGTTTATTAGACAAGATAGATAATATACACTGCTAAAGTCGATGATAGTCACTTATGAAGCCTTAAAAAGCAACTGACGTTTCATCTGGTTTTATACATTCAGAAGCAAATTAATACATTTATGTTTGAGTTATATTCCCTTTGATGTGCTAGGCTTTTATCATGACTGATGGAATTGCTTTTGGTGCCAATATGAGCCTGAGTTCTTGTAACTTTGTTTGCTTGGCGTTTTGTGCAAAAAAAACTAAACTAAGGGAGCAATAGTGGGTTTTGGTCATATTCTTGCTAGCCCATGTTGTTTAAACGATGAATAATCAATTTAAAAAGGTTATGCCAGTTTTGGGTGGGAACATCCTTGAAGCATATGATTTTTGTCTATACGGGCTTCTTGCTCCTGTCTTTGCTAAAGTTTTTTTCCCAGAAAGCTTCGAGCACTCTCTACTTGCGACGTTCTTAATTTTTTCTATGGCTTACATTGCTAGACCTTTTGGTTCAGTAGTCTGGGGATTAGTTGCAGATAGATATGGGAGAAAATGTGTTTTACTTGGAACTATTAGCCTTATGGCGATATGTGCTGTTGGAATGGCAATTATGCCAAGTCATTCTTATGCTGGTGGTTTAATTTGCGTTCTGGTCGTAATATTAAGGATATTACAGGGAATTGCTTTTGGTGGTGAGTTTCCGACTGTAATTGTGACTCTTTATGAATTGGCACCAGAAGATAAAAAAGGATTTTATGGCAGTTTTGCAGATGGAGTTGCTATTGTCGGATATTTAACTGGAATTATAATTTTAATCATACTTAAAACGGTGCTAACTGAACCTCAACTACATCAGTGGGGATGGCGTCTAATGTTTGGTTTATCTGTAATATTTATATTTGCTGTTGGTTGGATTAGGAAAAGTTTAAGCGAAACAATTCCAATTAAACAACGTACTTTTTCATTAGCAGAAATTGTACGAGAGAATACACAGAATATTGGAGATATTGGCAAAATTTTTTTATACATGTTTGCTCCATCATGTCTATTTTTTAACTTTGTTTTTTACATTCACGCCGTGATCGGAGCAAATAACAATTTATCAGACATACAGATATCTACGATTCATATGCTGATAGTTATTTTGTTTATAGCTTTGCTCCCAACGATCGGTTTTTTTTCCGACAAAGTTAACCGTAGTAAATTGCTAAAGTACAGTTATATTGCGTTAATAGTATTCGCTATCCCTTTGTATCAGTCTCTGTTTAGCATCAACACTATGACTGTTATTACGGCTTACATTATATTTGCCATTTTTACAGCGATTTCAGTTAGTACTTTTGTTGCTGTAATTGTCAGACAAGCACCAGAAAATAGCCGTGTAACTTCCATCGGAATCGGACACAGTATTGCTGTGATTTTTGGTTCATTCGCACCAAGTATTAATCAATTTTTAACGAATTTTATTGATACCAGCATGGCTCCAGCACTTTATATTATTTTATGCGCATTAATTTCGGTAATTACATTGGTCTACATGAAAAATAGTCAGGAGCTCAAACATGGAACATGAATGCAAAAATTTTGAATCAATGCACGTTTTTAAGTCAATGCCAGAGGTTATTAAAATTTCTGAACCACTTTATGAAGATAGCGGTGTGCACTTCTTAACTTATTGTAAACATTACACTAGTGGTGAGTTCAGTGATTTAGGAACTCCTCGTGAGTGGGCTCTTCATTATTTGAATAATCACCTTAAACCTGAGAATTCTGTGCATAGATTTACTGAAGGTATTAATTATTGGCGTAGAAATACAAACGAATATATTTCTGACATTGCTGAAGATGCACGTGAAAATTTTGACATTGATGCCAGAATAGAATTTGTTATACGTGATAAAGTAAAGGACTGCTTTCACATGTATTCTTTCCATTCAAATAAAAAAAACGCAGACAAAGCCTATCGATTCTACGACCTACATCGTGCTAAGTTATTAAAATTCATTAGCTACTTTAACCACAAAGCATCACATTTAATTGCCGAAGCAGACCTACCTGAAAACAGAATTCAAATACCCAACTACTCACCTCCTAATTCATTACAGCAAGCAAAACGAGACTATGCCGCTGAACTTAGGCAGGAAAATGCAAGTTTTGAGCTAAAAGATAGGGAGTTTGAAGTTATGATTTTGTATGCTAGTGGTTGCACAGAAAGACAAATTGCCGATATGTTAAATAAATCACAATTCACGGTAAATACCTATCTCAAAACCATCCGTGACAAAACAAATTGTCGTGATAGAAAATCACTACACAGTTATGTCTCAGAGCATGGTTGGCATGGCTTGGAGCAGTTTTTTTTTAGCTACATTCCAGAGTATCACTAAAAATATTCTCATTTTTTGTATAAAAATACCCCTCAACTAGAGGATTTTTAATTTACCCAAAAACGTTCATCATCAGGGAAGTCAAACACATCTTCTTGGAGTATGATAAATGTTTACCTCATCAGACAATTTTTTGCATCACAAAGACTACTACCATTCTTATAAGAACAAAAACTCTTCTTTTGAGTACGTTTTATCAGAATCATCTAATTCACGCTGTGTAAGCATAAACGAAATAAATCAACTCTGTACCCACCACTTCGGCGATCAAGCTCATTTAGCCAAACAAAAACTACTCTCTGGTGAATCTGTCTTAATCCTTGGCAAAGGCTATTTACGCTTGCAACCCATTGAACAGGATGCCGTTCTGTTTTAACACAAGGAGTCAACAATGAGCGAAGAACTATTAACCCTTTTGACCTCAAGTTTAGAAGCTTATGATGCAATTATTATTGCTGAGGATAAAAACACGTATATCCATGGTGTTATTGATGCAGTGCAGAAAGTGAATGAAAAATATTTGCTCCCCATCTATATTGCTAAAACAACTTCTCAACTTGCCAGATTAAAACAAAAGCTTGATGCAACTGCACTAAGAACCTTTTATATTTTAGACAATAAGTACACCATCGAGGAGAATGAGCCTAAAGGTCAGGAGCTAATTGAACAATGGCAGCTTGAAAATGATTGCGTCATGATCACCTCAAGCTATTTTGCCATGCGTGAACAAAAGCCACCCTACCCTGTCTTTGATAAACTAATGCCTGAATTTGATCTTTGCTAACGATTGGTGATTTTTCAACTTACTGATTTTCTGAGAATTTTATAAACACTATCCCGACAAATACCCAACTCACTGGCAATTTTGGTGGCACCTATGCCTTGATTGTAAATCTCAACTACTCAACCAGTTTTATTATCAGCATACCACTTCACATAGTTATAAAATGTCTTGCGACTAACGCCAATAATATCAGCAAGTTTTTCAACACTCCTTTTATTCTTGCTATTTTTTGAATCCTTAGCTAATTCAGTTTGATAAAGATTATAAGCAATCTCAGCTTTGTCCTTGGCTTCATTACTTAAGCCTTTCTTACGCCCTCCAGTTCTACCACGAACTTTAGCTGCTTTAAGTCCTATTTGTGTTCGTTCGATAATTAAGTTGCGCTCAAAATCTGCAATCGCAGCAAAAAGATTAAAAACCAATTTTCCTGTTGCTGTCGTGGTATTGATACTTTCCGATAAACTCACCAGTGCAACGCCTTTTTTATCAAAAACTGTCATTAACTCTATGAGGTGTTGAATAGATCGCCCTAGCCTGTCTAGCCGATAGGTAATAATTTGATCACCTTTCCTCAGTGATTTTAATAACTCATTTAGTTGAGGTCTTGAGATGTCCTTACCACTGGCTTCATCAATATATATTTCATCGTACCCATAATTTTTAAGCTCGTCTAATTGGCTGTCAATATTTTGTGCTGTCGTTGAGATTCTGGCATAAGCTTTTTTCATTGTCATAATTGTGGTTGTCAACTCATGTAAATATTCAAAATTTATATTTGATTTATTATATGACACTTTTACACATACGCAAGCTTATAACTTCGTTGTTACAGCAAATTTAAAAAATGGGTAGCCAAACGATGGTTTTGGTACACAGCTTATTATGGTGCCCCGCCCTCTCCATCGATACTATCAATTCTTCTAAACAATTCCTTAACGACAATTCTGACCATTGCTGTATTACCTGATTGCTTTGCTTGTCGGTAACATCTTGCTATTACTTCAATTAAGCCAGTGTCAGATAACTTTTGTTCGCTGCCTACGCTGTCGAGCAGCAATTGATAATCTCGCTCACGTTTGGCTTTCATTCTTTGGGTGCTTGATTTTGGCATAGACATTCCTATTTAATTGAACTTAAGTAATTTAACTTAGATTGAACTTAAACCTTACCAGATTAATAAAATCCAAAACAATGAATTATAATAACAATTCATTGACACTACACCTAATACTTATATAATTAGATGTATAAACCGATATATTTTACAGGATACATCTAAAAATGGATAAAGAGTTTTATACAAGCACTGATATTAGAAAAATATTCTATTATGATGATAGATATAAATCTGTACAAACTTTATATAATGCAGAAGAGCGTGGAGAAATTCCTCACGCAACAAGAATTGATAGAGGGCAAGTTAGTGTAAGAAACTGGCGTTATACAGAACTTCCCGAAATTGGGGAACGATTTGGTTTTATTGAAAAACCACCCCGACAACTCATATATACTAAATATATACAGAAAGGTGGTGTTTATAAAACTACCACTACCTTTAATGAAGCAATAACCTTTGCTTTAAATGGTCTAAAGACTCTAATTATTGGTCAAGATTTTGAACTATCTATAACTGACATCATATTTCCTACTCAAGTTGAAAAACTTGATGATTCAGAAAGAAAAATTGGATTGTACCATTTCTTGGTTGGTGAAGCCTCTATTGATGATATAATTTACAACACAGCATTACCTACTCTTGATGTAATCCCAGAGACGCATGATCTAGTTGTTTTAGACAAGTGGCTCAATCAACAGCAAAGACGAGAGTATATATATCAGGATAAGTTAATCCCCGAACTTAGTAAGTATGATGTAATAATATTTGATCACAACCCTAGTTGGAATCATTTAATAGAAAATACTATTACTTGTTCACATGCAGTCGTCTCTCCACTAGGTTGTAACTTATTGGCTTACAATGCTTCTGAAACAAACTTATCTACAATTCTTGATTTTCAAGAAAGCATGAAATTAACACACCAACCATTAATAATGTTCCCAACTGCATTGGAAAATACAAATTTAAGTAAACAAATATATGCCCAATATATATATAAATTCTCAGATATAACTATTCCAACACCTATAAGAGTGTCTGTGAAATATCAAGAAGCTACTATTAACAGACAATCAATAATTGAATACGCACCATCAAGTCAATCTTCAAGAGAATATTATGAATTAATAACAGATCTCTGGAAAAGACTTATCAGCGCACTATCAGAAAAATAAAGTGAGTATAAAATATGGCGCTTAAAAAAGATGTTTTTAACAAGTACATACAAACACGTGAGTCTAGTGATTTGAACGATGCTTTAGCTAGAAAAAGAAAGTATACTCATAATAAAGTATTTTCTCTTAGTGAAGATGAGCAAAATCAATCAGGTAATAATACTCCTTCAAACGCTAGTCAAACACTAGTCAAAAGCTCTTCAGATGCTAGTCAAACACCAGTCAATAGCTCTTCAGATGCTAGTCAAAAACTAGTCAATGACCCTTCAAACGCTAGTCAAACACCAGTCAATAGCTCTTCAGATGCTAGTCAAAAACTAGTCAATGACCCTTCAAACGCTAGTCAAACACCAGTCAATAGCTCTTCAGATGCTAGTCAAAAACTAGTCAATGACCCTTCAAACGCTAGTCAAACACCAGTCAATAGCTCTTCAGATGCTAGTCAAAAACTAGTCAATGACCCTTCAAACGCTAGTCAAACACCAGTCAATAGCTCTTCAGATGCTAGTCAAAAATATAATAGTATTGAACTTGATAGCCTGTCTGGGTTACAACGTGATATTGTGAATTTCATGCTTAATAATCTTGAAAATAAACCTTTAAGAATTACAGTTAAAGTAACAACTGCAATGCTCATAGATGCCTTAAAATCTAGTAAAAGTATGGTTGAGCAAGGTGTTTATAGGTTAAAAGGAAAAGGGTATATTGATCTTTATAAGAGGAAAAATGGCAGAGGTGGATGGTGTCAATATAAGTTACACAAAAATCTACAAATCGAAAAAGTAAATATTCAGTTAGTTAACCAAAGAGATGAATCAACCTTTATATATAATAGTAATACTACTAATACTATAAACAAATATAGTAACGACACCAAAGAACAAAAACCAACCACACCACAAAACGATCAATTAATCGATTTGATCAAAAAGCAAAACGATCAATTTCAACAACAGATAGCAGAACTACAAAAACAATTTTTACAACAGGCTCCACAAACCCAACCTGAAATAAAAACCGTCACTGTGACAGAGTCAACCGAAAACAACACCCTTGAATCAGACAATGACGACTGGGCTAACCTTGATTTTTCATCATTAACTGAATTTGGATTTACCAAGCGTCATGTTACCCAGATTAAAAACTTTAATAAAAACTTAGATGCTGATAACCAACTAACTGTCGATAGCGTCCAAGAGTCTATTGAGCATTATGCTTGGGCTTTACAAAACCGTTTAGAGGAAATGGCAAGCTATGCCCCTACTAATAATCGTTTGCGTGGATTGATAGGGGTACTTAAAAAGGGTGGTAACTGGACAGAAGCTAATTACAAATCACCTGAAGATTTAGCGTTTGAAGCGTCATTGAAAGCAAAAGAAGAACGCTTACTTAAACTTAAAGAGCAAAAAGAGCGTGTATTAAACATTGAATTTGAGTTATGGCGTGAATCTTTAACGGCAACTGAAATTACTGACATTGAGGAAAAGGGCGAACTTAAAGGCAAGATGCCACCCTCAGCTTTCAAAAATAAGGGTGACAACAAGCACTACGTAGCCGCGTTGAAAACGTACTTTAAAAACAACGTCTACAAGGGATAATGGTATGACAAATGATAAAATAAATCAAACTGTGAACACTGACAAAATTGAAAAGCAAAAAGACAAAATCAGGAAACTGCTTGAATTATCCTTATCAGATAATGAAAACGAAGCAAGTATCGCTTTAAAACAAGCGATGTCATTGATGAATGCACACAACATCACTAAAGATGAAGTGTATGGGCAAAATATGGCAAATAAAGTGATTACTACGCCTTATTATCGTATTCCTGATTGGTATGTAACGTTACATAATACGATGGCAAAGGTATCAGGCTGCTTTTCTGTGTATTGCAACGGTGATTCTTATGATGATACGTTCGGTTATATTCAAATCACAGGGCGACAACGTGACGTTGATAATGCAGAATATTTAATTGTTTTTTTAAGTCGAGAGATCGAGAAAAGCGTTAATCAATATAAAGCCCAGTTGAAAAAAAGAAACGTTAAAACGCAAATTGCATCACGAGTAAAAGCCTATCGTATGGGTTTTATCAGCAGAATCTATAACAAGATGTATGAATGTCAAAACCAGTTTTTTAGTCGTGCCAATACTGAAAACGAAACAGATCAATCAAAAGGCAGTGAGATTATTTGTATTGATATAGCATCAAGAATTGATGATGCTAGAACTTACTATACCAATGTTTTAGGTCAGACATTTTATAGGGCATCTTCTCAAGCAAGGTATTTAAACAACTCAATGAATGACGGCTCAAAGGCAGCCGAACAGTTATCGATTAATCAGGCAGTGAATCAGCAAGAATCAATCAAGGGGTTGGGGATATTATGATGAACACCAACTCAGTTAATGCGAATAAACTTAATAATGACAGCTCATTATCAGCCGAAAGGTCAGTTATTGGTTCATTGATCTTAGATAACGATGTCTATGACCGTATTAGTGATATATTAACACCACAAGATTTTTTTGCCCCTGCACACAAGATTGTCTATCAACATATTCAAAAAATGGCAAACGAGGGTAGGGCATACGATTTAGTAACACTTTTTGATTCATTGCAAAGTCAAGACTTAGGCGAATTAGCAGGGGGGTTGCATTATTTAGCTGAAATCGCAAAAGATACACCCACTACTGTTAATGCGAAAGCCTACGCTGAGATTGTCAGAAACAAAGCGATTAAACGTAAACTTTCCAAAGCATTGCTTGAAGCAAATGAGATGTTACATGGTCAAGGATTATCTGAGGAAGATGTTTTAGATAAAGTCGAGCAAGCGGTTTTAACGGTACGTCAAGATATAGACAGTGGTGATAATGATTTTATTTCGGCTAAGGCAGTGATTCCACAAATCATTGATTATCTTGATGAGCTTTCTGATAATGACGGTTTAGCGGGGTTGCCAACAGGATTCATTGATTTAGATAATAAGTTGTGTGGGTTACGTGAAGAACAACTAATCATTGTTGCAGGTCGTCCGGCAATGGGTAAAACAACCTTTGCCATGAATATCGCTGAAGCGGTGTTAACACAAACAGACAAATCAGTTTTAGTGTTTTCAATGGAGATGTCAGCTAAAGACATTATGATGCGTATGGCATCCTCTTTAGGCTTGTTGTCCTTTTCAAAGATCAGATCAGCACAACTGGAAGATGATGATTGGGCTAAATTGACCTTGGCATTTGCCAAAGTCGAAAATATGAAGCTATCGATTGTTGATAAAGCGGCTTTGACACCAACAGAAGTTAAGCATAAGGCGCGTAAATTTAAACGTGAAAATCCAGACTTAGGTTTGATCGTGATTGATTACTTACAGTTAATGCAAAGCCCTGCCTATCAAAACAATCGTAACCTTGAAATATCGAACATATCAGGGCAGTTAAAAGCGTTAGCCAAAGAATTAAAGGTTCCAGTTATTGCTTTGTCTCAGTTAAACCGTGGTTTAGAAGATAGAGCCAATAAAAAGCCGATGATGCGTGACTTAAGGGATTCAGGAAGTATTGAACAAGATGCTGATGTGATTATGTTTGTTCATCGTGAAGAAGTGTACAAACCTGATGACCCTGATTTGAAAGGCTTAGCAGAAGTTGTAATTGGCAAGCAAAGAAATGGTGAAATAGGGGATGTTGGCTTGATGTTTAGGGGTGAATTTTGTAAGTTTGCCAATAGGGAGTATAGGTTTTATGGTTAGGGAGGATTTGTTATTAACATGAGCCAAGAAATTATTGCTTTTAATACAGGCACAGGCGATATTGAAGTAAATTTTGATGTTGATAACGAAACGGTCTGGTTGTCTCAAGGTCAAATGGTACAATTATTTGATCGTGATCAATCAGTAATTTCACGACACATCAGAAATATTTTTAAAGATGGTGAAATTGATGAAAAAAGCAATATGCAAAAAATGCATATTAGTGGTTCTGACAAGCCTGTAACTTTTTTTAGCTTAGATATTATTTTATCAGTCGGTTATCGTGTTAACTCTAAAAAAGGAGTGCAGTTTCGACAGTGGGCAAACAAAATTTTAAAAGATCACTTAATCAAAGGATATACTTTGAACGAAAAGCGATTGCAAGAGCAATCACATCAAATTCAACAACTAGAAAAAACATTGTCATTGATACAAAGTGTTGAATACGACAAATTATCTCAAAATGAGTCCAGTGGCTTATTAACGGTATTGACTGAATATACCCATAGTTTTATTCTGTTGAATCAGTATGATTCAGATAGATTAAAGATCGACAATCTAAGTGATAACATTATTGACGAGATTGATTATGTTGCAGCAACCAAAGCGATTGAGCGTTTAAAAAAAAGGTTGATTGATAAAAAAGAAGCAACAGAACTATTTGGTAATCAAAAGGATAATAGCTTTGAAGGCTTGCTTGGTAATGTTATGCAAAGTTTTGGTAGTGAGTATCTGTATCCTAGTATTGAAGAGCAGGCGGCACACTTGCTTTATTTCATTATTAAAAATCATCCATTTACAGATGGTAATAAACGAATTGGTGCTTTTATGTTTATATGGTTTTTAGAAAGAAACAAGCATCATCTTAAGCATAATGGTGATCAAAAGATCAGTGACAATGCACTTGTTGCCATTGCGTTACTAGTTGCACAAAGTGATCCATCACAAAAAGAGGTGATTATTAAGCTTGTTATTAACTTAATCAAAAACTAAAAGCTAAAATTAAAAAATTTTGAACAGATGATAAGGAAAATAGTGATGATTGAATATCTTTTAAAGTTAAATGATGACAAAGCGTCAAGTAAAAGGCTCGCTAAAATTAAAGATGGTCATTTTTGTGTTAGCTACAAAGTAGGTCGTAGAACAGAAACTTATGATATAGCGCTTGAGCGATGTCCAGATCATGCTGAAACAGTTAAATGGGCATGGCACTTATTGGGCAAGGAAACGATGACCAAAGAGGCGGTGGCAGATTTTTTGTTAGTGGCTTTTAATCATAATCAAAAAAAGATGATTAAAATGATTGCTGATCAAATAAAAGGTGTTACTACAGCAAATAACACAAAAGGTGAATAAAATAAAAACCTTGTCACTTAGTGTCATTTTGTCAGTTTGCCAATAGAGAGTATAGTGTTTATGATAACAGATGAGTGTAAAAAAAGCAGAAAGTGATGAGGTCATTGAATTGTCTGAAGTTAGACCAGAAAAAATATTCAACAGTAGAGATTTAGGAAGATACTACATATGCCGCCGTTTTTATCCGCAATTCATGCAATTTTTTGGATTTGATGCTGACATTCAGTGTGTGATTGAAGATGAAGAAGATAAAAAAGATAACAAAGAGTCTAAAGCAGCTAAAATAGTCGAAGATGACAATGAGATTAATCGAATGGATGCCATGCAAACGTATGGCACATTGAATTATTTTTATACAGAGGTTCAGGGGTATGAATTTTCGGTGAAGCTATTTTCATCGCTGAGTTTAGATGAATTTTTTGGTAAGTTGGTTTTGTTGAATGAAGTCAGACGCTACATTAAAAAATATCATTGCAACGTGAGTGAAGCAATAATCAATCTATTGGCAGATCATGGCGCGTTTTGTGTTATTGAACAGGATATTAATGAGATGATTGCGCTTAAATATAGTGAGGAGATAGCGGATTTAGATGATGATCTGTGGGGAGATGGTAAGACGGTGCATTGAGTATTTGTGTTGTTATTGTGACTCAATAACTTCATTATGGCGGTGACTGACAATTGAATACGGTTTGCTACATAAAATAAATTTTTATATTTTGTCACCTTGCTACAGTATCTCAAAAGAGTCTTTATTGTAGGCATCGATGCTTTTATGCGATGGTCAAAGAGGAAATTTGGGTTAGTTTTGTGCTATACCCTAGCCGGTGTCTTTTTGCTTTTTGTGGTGTCTGTTGGTGATTATGCTCTGGATGTTATAAGTTCAGAAAGTTCCTTAAAAAATCAAGCTAATTCGGCAGTTGATAAGTTTGCTAAACGTGATCATGAAATATTGGACAAGGTACGATCAAGTATTAATAGTGAAACTCACTTCTCGGAGATCAAGATTCATGAGGCAATAGTTTATTATTATGCTGTTTTAAAAGATGTTGCTATAAATAGTTTTTCACCCATTAGTTTGTTTTATATATCAAGTACAGAAGATAGTGTTTACATTGATCAAACGGGTATTTATCATCCAAGACAGGATATTTATCCGATAAGCGAAAAGCGGGCATTAATTTCTCATTATTATGGTGCTAATAAAGGTGTAGTTTCTGATATATATCTTGCCTGTCACGTAGTTAAATATAAACAGCATGTTATTGGTCAAATATGCATCACAGACAAATTTGATACTTTGCGTATAGAAATATTAAAATCAGTAAATTCTAATTGGTTTAACATCAATATAAAGCGTATTGGTCATGAGATAATAGTTGAAATTTCAACTCGGAATCTTGTGTTAAATTATTTTGTATTTGTTTCTGAAAAGAGTTGGATTTATATCATTATTTTATGGGTGTTGCTATTGCTTAGTTTTATTCATTACAGCATCCGCATATCACGTGAATTAACAGCACTTGAGCAAGCGAGCAAAGATTCACATGATAAGCATGTTTTGATTCACTACTTTAAGCAAGCTTTTGAATCTCGTTTAAAACACATAGAAAAATGGGTGTTTGATCAAAATAAAGCAAATCATTTACAAAATACACCTGTAACAGTAAGTAGTAAGCATTTAAAAGTGGATCAAACTTGTTTGTTTCGAGCATTAGAAAAAAACGATATAGACATAATTATCAATTATTTTCACTTATTAAGTGCACAGAAAAATATAAGATTAAGCTATACAATTGATTTTACCGTTGAGTGCAGACATTTTGACGTCTTT
>NZ_QLIQ01000045.1 GCF_003428165.1 Cysteiniphilum litorale
GTAGACAAGCATGTCACGCTTTTTACCATAAACAAAGCTTGTGACTTTTTGGGCTTTAGCTTTATATTCATTTGCCAAATCCCTAACAGAACCTGCTTTGGCACCATATTTTGCAGGACGCCCACATTTTTTACCTTCGATAACCTCAGGAAAACCGTATAAAATACTGTTTTTGCGTAACATGGTGAGGATATGGACTCGATTACCCAGTTGATCTTTTAACGGGTTGTACAGTTTACCGTTACCAAACCATGAATCAGTCACAATAAGAATGGGGGATTTTGTCCAGGTGCCAAGCTTAAGAATCATTTGACAGGCCAGTGTAATTTTACTGTTAAAACACTCAGCCGCTGCTTTGTTGCTAGAGTGATAAAATCGTGTCAACAATGGCAAAAATGCCCAACGGGTATGAATGAGCTTTAAGAGCCCAAGTTGAACAAAGCACTGTGACCAAGGGTATTTACTTTGATTGTGCTTGGCTGCATGATCAAAGAAATGCTCACAACCAAATACTTCCTTGCCGCTTTTAGGCGTGTTGGAGTCATCTAAGGCTATGATAAGGCGTCCATCAGTCAATGGTAATGGAATCAGTTTGAATATAGCTTTCCAAATCACATCCCAGTTAAAGCATTTACTTGCCATAAAGCGATAAAAGCGTGTTTTGCTAAGCGAATAGCCAACTATCTGAACGAGTTTACGATAAATTTGACTACTGATACCAGAACCGATAGGTATAATCATTGCTAAAATCACTGCACTAAAAAGCCGTCCTTTTTGAGTGCTTCTTTTAAAAAGTGCTTGCAAGTGATTAAGCAAAGGTTGTAAGGTATCCATCGATGAGTTGCTCCTGTTTTTTAGCAACCCTAAGATATAGGGATAAACTTTGGTCTGCAGCTCATCCACAGCAAATTCTTACAAAATTCGGGAAAGTTCAGTATTTTCAATAAATATGTATTGTTTACTGTGATCTATACCATCGGTGTAGTGTGGAGTATGGTTGTGAATCTTCTCTTATTGTTTAGCTTTCACTGATTGCTAAACGTATGCGGACAAGCAGTCCATTGGGTTGTAAGTTTTCAAAACTTAGTTTGCCAGAATTAAACTCAATAGCCACTCGAGTAATAGCCAGTCCCAACCCATGACCATCAATATTTTGATGTGCATCGTGTTGTGCACGTGTAAATGCCCGCGCAATATTTTTTAAGTCACTCTCTGAAATGCCTGGACCATTATCTTTAACGTCAATGACAATATGATCATTTTCAATGTAGGCATTTAACGTGTAATTAGGTGCATACTTTACCGCGTTATTAATGATATTCAGTAACGCACGCTTCAATAAATTAGGGTATCCCAAGAAAAAGGTATGTGCTGTTAGCTGATTGTCAAAAATAAAGTTATAGCCACGTTGGCTAAGCTGCTGATATAGATTGTCAAGAAATGCGCACAGATCAAAACTCACTTTGGCATTGTTATTACCACGCTCTGCAAAAGCCAAAGATGAGTCAATAATCATTTGCATCTCATCGATTTCTTGACTTAGGATTGCTTGCGCTTTCTCGTTATCAATAATGTATTTTAAGAGTTTTAATTTGGTCAGCGAGTTTTTCATATCATGTGACATCGACGACAACATAATGGTCTTTTCTTGGAGTAATAATTGAATCTGCTGTTTAAGGACTGATACATCTTTATTGAGGTATTTTGGCAATTTATTGGTTTGTGTATCAGCAGTTGCTGAGTTTAATAATAATTTAGGCAGAATAAAGCGTGCTAAGTACCACATGAAAAATAGTAAAAGAATAATCGCCATGCTAATACCAATACTGCTGCTTAAAAGATAAGGTAAATCATCATCAGGATTTAAAAAAACATAAAAAGTAATAATCTTATGACCTTTGTCATCATTAATCGGGCTGGTGATAAATAACTCATGATGCGTCAATAGATCAGAATGCATTTGATCAAATAACTTATTATCAATAAAGGTTGTATTAACTTCATAGGCGCCAGCAACTTTTTGAAAGATAATATTAAATTGATTTAACTGGGTGCTTTGATGAACTTCCGTTTGAAAGTGCACAAAACGCGGCTCAACATTGGCTTGAGTTAAGTATTGATTACGAATGCGCAATAAGCTAAACAATGAGTTTTGTACTAATGAATCCTCATATTTTGAATGATAGTGCAGATGAATTGCGGTAATAAAAAAGCTATTGAGAATGACTAGAATCAGCATAATGCTAATCAGTTTGGGGAAGCTGATATAGTTCTTTAGAAAAAGCGTTGTGAAGTGCGTGTTTACTTTTTGTGTGAGTTGGTTTGGCATGCTTTTTCCATCAATTACATATCAGATCCTTTTGCAGCTTAAGTATAGAGCGCCAAAGCGATAATGCAAAAATAGGAAAATTGAAAAATTGAAAAACGGATTAATATGGCTAAACAAGCATTGAAATCGCAACGATAAACATCATCAGATGCTGGATAAGCAGCTTGCAAAAAATCCGACTAATGCAGAGTATAAGATAATCATGTGTGCGAGCATGTCTATTTGAAGTAGCTCATTGTAGAGTTTTTTTACCTAAAGTAATACAAAGGTGACTACAATTATTGAGTTTATGCCATATTTTTTATTAAGATGAATCGCTGTTATGGTTCTTAAGGTATATAAATAGATGCAATTTAGAAAATTAATGCTGTTGACTTCATCGATGCTGATGTCATTGACCAGTGTTGCAATGAATAAAACAGATTTAGCGAACTTCAATAAAGCAGAAAGCCTGCTTTTGGCAAAAAATTATAAAGACTACTATCAAGTCAAAGCAAAGCTTACTAAAACACCGTTATATCCTTTTTTGCAATATCAAGAGATCTCAGTTGATCCGGATGTGTTTAAACAAGAAACCATCGATGCTTATTTGAGGCAAAATGAAGGGAGTTTCTGGGCAAATCAGTTAAAGCAGGATTTAGCAAATTACTACCTTAAGCAAAAAGATTGGCAGAAATTTTTACATTATTATGACAATAACTTAGGCTTTAATGGCAAGTGTTATGCCGTTGTTGCTGAGTATAGCGTTGGTGATAAGGCTAAGGCAATTAATGATTTTACTGATCTGTGGTTATCGCGCGCGCGTTTGCCAAAAGCATGTAATGATTTTGAGTCAATCTGGGAAAGTAAGGTGGCGCTAAGTGAGCGCCAAATTCGACTAAAAGCCTATGCGCTAGCTACTTCTGGCTATGTCGAAGATGCACTGAAGTGGATCAATAAGACGAAGAACAAAGAGCTACAAGGCTTTTATGCGCTATGGTTAAAGACGACACAAAATCCTAAAAAATATATGGATGACTGGACAGTTCAATATCATAAAATCAATGGGTTCTCATCTGCTGTTATCAGTGTCATGGGCAACCTATCGGCTAAAGATACACATTATGCTGAAGATTTTTGGCTTGCCTTTAAACAAAAACATTTGCTAGATAATAAAACGATTAATCTAATCAATGCGGAAATTGCGATTGATTATGCCAGAGCGCACAATAAAAAAGCGATTCAATGGCTTAAAGATATCGAAAATGAATATGCCACAAGCTTATTATGGCAGTGGCGTTTACGTACAGCAATTTATTGGAATGATTATAAAGGCTATTTAAATTGGTATAACAAGTTGCCGCAATCGCTTAAATCAGAAGATGATTGGCGTTATTGGCAGGCGAAAAGCTATCAAGCCTTAAAGCAAGATGACAAAGCTAAGCCGATTTTAACAGCGCTGGCAAAAGAGACGAGTTATTATGGTTTTTTAGCTGCCGATGACTTAGGTTTGCCTTATGCGTTAAATAATAAACCCGTTAAGGTTGATCAAAAAACCGTAGATGAGATGGCAAATAATCAGACTGTTTTACAGATTTTTGATTTATATCAGATCAAAGAATATGGCTTATCGTTTGCCTTATGGCGCTTTAGTCGAAATGGCTTCACTAACGAGGAACAATTAGCCATTGCCGAGCTTGCAGAGAAACAGAAAATCTACCAGATATCAACCAGTGCCTATGCTAATGCGGGAAGTTCGAGCAACCTAAAAGGTTTATATCCGTTGGCATTTTGGTCGGATGTGCAAAAAGCAGGTAAAGAGTTTCATATCAAACCAGATGTTATTGTCTCGATGATGCGTCAAGAGTCTGCTTTTCGTGTGCACGGTGTATCTTCGGCAAGTGCGACAGGACTCATGCAGCTTTTACCAACAACAGCGGCATTTCTGGCAAAAAAATACCGCTTAAGCTATGAAGATGATGACTTATACAAACCGCAAAAAGTGATTATGTTAGGAGCTGCTAATTTAAACTTTATGGATCAGTTGTTTAACAATAATTTGATTATTGGTATGGCAGCATATAACGCAGGACAGGGCAATGCGGCGAATTGGTTACCAGCGCAACAACTAGCGGCAGATCAATGGATTGAAATCATCCCCTTTGGTGAGACGCGCAAATACGTTAAGAATATCTTGCGCAATATGGTGGTTTACAATCAAGCGATATTGGGTAATAAGAATTTTCGCTTAGGGCAGGTAATGCAACCAATATCACAAAAAGATAAAACTTAAGAAAGACTAAGGGTAAACCAAGTTGCCAATCACGGCATAATGATCAGATAAATCTGGCATATCACCTAGACGTTTGTTTTTAAGGGCAACGATTTCAACGCTTGATTGTGTGTCACTTGGACATATTGCGCCATCGATACAAAGAATGTGATCAAGTGTTGTTCTTTCATCACTAACTGCCATGCTATTGGTTAATTTGTCATAGCTAAAGGGTAATGTGTTTTGAGCAAAAGGCGCGCTTGATTTTAAATGCAGCATATTAAGCAATGTTTGATAGACGATATTGCCCGTTGTGGGTTCTGTGGTACTTGAATAGCCGCTATCAGCGTTAAAGTCGCCCATTAAAATGACTTTGTCATTACTTGTGTAATGTTGATTTGAAATCGCTTCTTGCAAAGCACCCATTTGTCTTTTCCAAACATTAAATTCATTATCATCAATAGTGCCACTAAAGCTTTGCGCGTGTAGTGAAATAAAGTTATACACTTGGTGATCTTTTTCAATAGCAACAAATACTGCCCCTTTGTTAGAAATCCCTTCAAGTCCATAGGAGCGTGGGAAAACAACATATTGTGGCTGACCAACAATCGGGTATCTGCTGTAAATAACAACGCCACCATTAAGCAGATTTAGATGCTCTAAACTCGGCTGACCCACGACATTTGTTCGATATTTATAGCCAAAAGCTTTCATGCGTTTATCCAAGATATAAAAAGAAATTGGCGCGATTGCTTCTTGTAGTGCGACAACATCGATATTGTGTTTGGCAATCTCTTTAGGGATATAATAAGCGCGCTGATAAGGTTTATTTAAATTCGTGGTTAATGGCGTAGGGATGTTGGGTAATAAATTCACATTATACGTCATCACTTTGATCTCAGTAGCAAATAGATAGGGGGTGATTACTAACATCAAAGCACTGATGATTAACTTCCATCGTTTCATGGTCTTCTCCTTTAATTTCCTTTTAAGTTGGGGGTGAGCATGTCGTCTCATATGCTCAAGGACAGTGTAGAAGAAAATGATGTGAAGTACATTAAAGCAGGATGAAAATAGTATTTTTCCCTTAGAATTTTAGGTTTTTACTTTTTTAGTGTTTTTATTGTTTTTAACGCTTTTACTTACTTTTGCTCGCTATTGACGTTAAAATACAGCCCCATTGCAAGTGATGAAATTAATGAAATTGATTTATGTTGGATACTGCGGATTTATTATTTGAATTAGGCACGGAAGAGCTGCCACCGAAAGCCTTAAAAAATATGGCGCAAAAGCTATTAGAAAACGTCTGTAAAGCATTAGATGAGTTAGAGATTGGCTATCAATCTAAGCAATTTTATGCCTCGCCAAGACGTCTGTCTTTTGTGATCGAACAATTACAAACAACGCAAAAAGATAAATTAATCGATAAAGAGGGTCCGTTTATCGATAAAGCATATGATGCGGATGGTAAGCCAACTAAAGCCGCTTTAGGCTTTGCCAAGTCTTGTGGAGTGAGCTTTGATGAGCTTTCCACCATTGAGCACAGCAAAGGCACACGCCTTTTTTATCAAGTGGCACAAAAGGGGCAGAAAACCAAAGAGATCATTGCTGATATTATTGATAATGCATTGAAGAAATTACCGATTCCCAAAATGATGCGTTGGGGCGATGAAGAATATCAGTTCGTGCGTCCTGTGCATTGGGCGGTATTGCTTCTTGATGATGAGCTGGTTGATGCTTCCTTTTATGGTTGTAAAACTTCACATATCAGCTATGGTCATCGTTTTCACGCACCAGAGGCAATACATATTAATAATGCCAGTGAATACGTGGATAAATTGGAAGCGGCACATGTATTGGTTGATTGGCAAGTGCGTAAAGATAAAGTAGTCACTTCTGCCAAAGCTTTAGCTGAGAAACATCAAGCCAATGCAGTGCTAAATGATGACTTAGTTGAAGAGGTTACCGCCATTGTCGAGTATCCGCATGCCTTATTATGTGATTTTGATCAGCGCTTTTTACGCGTGCCACAAGAGGCATTAATATCGGCAATGGAAGAGCATCAAAAGTGCTTTGCCTTGGTTGATGATAACAATAAGATGATCAATCATTTTATTACCATGAGTAATATCGCGAGCTTAAACCCGCAAACGGTGATTAAAGGTAACAATAAGGTAATGGCAGCACGTTTATCAGATGCCGCATTTTTCTATGATACTGATGTTAAAAAACCGTTAGAAACGTATGTTGAAAAGCTAAAAGTTGTTACATTCCAAAAGGAATTGGGCTCTGTATTTGATCGCACAGCGCGCATCGCGTTATTAGCGCAAGCGATTGCTAAGGTTATTGGTGCAGATGAGATGCTTGCGCATCGCGCGGGTTACTTAAGTAAGGCAGATCTCATGACCGATATGGTTTATGAGTTTACTGATTTACAAGGCATTATCGGTAAATATTATGCCAAAGCACATGGCGAAGATGATGCAGTATGTCAGGCAATTGAAGAGCAATATTGGCCAAAATACGCAGGCGATAAGCTACCTCAAAGTAAAATAGCACAAGCGCTAGCCATCGCTGAGAAAGTGGATACTTTGGTTGGTATATTTGGCATTGGACAAAAGCCAACAGGGGATAAGGATCCATTTGCTTTAAGGCGTGCAGCGATTGGTGTATTACGTATATTAAAAGAGCATCACTTAGCGATCTCATTATCAAGCTTGATTGAGTTGTCAATCAACACTTTCCAAGCGGGTCAATTAAGCGCACAAGCAGATTTAAAGGATAGTTTGAAGCAATTCTTCATTGATCGCTTGAAAGTGATCTATAAAGAAGAGGGTGTAGCCGGAGAAATCTTTGAAGCGGTCAAGGCTGTTGATCATGCTGATGTTGCTGATTTTGATGCGCGTGTTAATGCTTTACTTGCCTTTAAGTCGCATGCAGCATGCGAGCGCTTGGCACAAAGCAACAAACGTGTTGCCAACATTCTGGCAAAAAATACCATAAATGATGTGAAAGATGTGTTGAGTATTGATCAAAGCTTATTACAAGAAGTTGCAGAGATTAATCTATTTGAAGCATTGCATTCTGTTGAAAGCAAATTATCCGCGTTAATAAGTGATAAAAAATATCAAGAGGCGTTGTTGATTTTGTCAACACTCGATGAACCGATTGCCGAGTTTTTTGAACACGTTATGGTTATTGCTGAGGATGAAAAGATTAAAAATAATCGTCTGGCAATCTTACAAAAAATAGCGTACTTATTTCGTCAAGTAGCTGATTTATCTGCCTTATAACGCTAAGGCAATAAGGCGTAGGCTATACGCCCCTACGCAAATATTATCTATTCTAGGATCAAGTCCGAGAATAATCACGAATCATCATAAGCTAGTACCTCTCCCCTTGCGGGATCGCTCGTGCAGCTTAAGCTGCGCGGGTGAGGGGGATACTTGAAGCTCAACTTATTTTTTCATTATTACTTAGGTACTTAATGCCTTGTTTGTTTTATTTTTGATTGCAACTTATCCATAAACGCGCTAATAAATGCAATTCTTTCTTGGGCTTGAGGTAATGCTTTTTTAATTACCAATTTCTGATCTTGGCTTAATTGGAAATCTTGCGGTTGCATTTGCACTAGCGTAATCAGGTGAATAGGATCAAACTCAAGAGGTGTGTTAAAACCTATCTTGCCACCTGATGAGTGCATTTCGATTTTATGAATACCAAGGTGAGTGGCGCTTAATTTCAAATGAGTTATATCAAATAAATATTGCGCATGCTCGGGCAGTAAACCAAAGCGATCAATCACTTCAACTTTGATTCTATCTAGCTCATCGTGTGTTTCTGCACTGGAGATACGTTTGTAAAGTCCTAGACGCGTGTGCACATCATAAATATATTCTTCAGGGAAAAGTGTAGGGATCCTAAGCTCAATCTGGGCATCCAGCTGGAAGGATTGATTGATCTTGGTTGCATCAAATGTTTCGCCTTTTTGTAGTGCTGAGATGGTTTTTTGCAGTAAGTCCATATAAAGATTAAAGCCAATGCCTTGCATATTACCACTTTGCTCCTTGCCAAGCATCTCACCGGCGCCCCGGATCTCAAGATCATGGTTAGCAAGCATATAGCCACCACCTAATGATTCCGTTTCTAAGATTGCTTCAAGGCGCTTTTTAGCATCTTTTGCTAATGATGCTTCAGGTGGTGTCAGTAAATAAGCATAGGCTTGATGATGTGAGCGTCCAACGCGACCTCGCAGCTGATGCAACTGTGCTAAGCCAAAATTATCCGCGCGTTCAATCACAATGGTATTGGCATTAGCAATATCAATACCGGTTTCAATAATAGTGGTACACACCAGAATTTGATAGCGATTCTGTTGAAACTCAAACATGATTTTCTCAAGTTCACGTTCGCGCATTTGCCCATGCGCTACTGCAATCTTGATATCAGGGAAAAGCTTTTGTAATTCCTCAGCCTTATGATAAATCGTGCTAACACTGTTATGAAGATAGTAGGCTTGCCCACCTCTTAACGCCTCACGCATCACGGCTTCTTTGACTATGCCACTGTTATATTGTCTAACAAATGTCTTAACCGATAGGCGTTTAGCAGGTGCCGTGGCAATCACTGATAAGTCGCGGATATTAGAAAATGCCATATTCAATGTGCGCGGAATAGGTGTCGCAGTCATCGTTAGAATATCTATATTAGCGCGCATTGCTTTCATTTTTTCTTTGTGGGTGACGCCAAAACGATGCTCTTCATCGATAATTAACAATCCCAAATTATGGAACTTAATTTTCTCAGATAATAATTTATGTGTGCCGATCACAATATCGATATTACCATCGTTGATTTGTTTGATCGCATCATTTTGCTCTTTGGTTGTTTTAAAGCGTGAGAGTACCTCAACGCTTCCGCCCATTTCACTAAATCGATCACTAAAGTTATCAAAATGCTGTTGCGCTAATAAGGTAGTAGGTGCTAAAACAGCGACTTGTTTATTGTTACTTGCGGCAATAAAGGCGGCACGCATCGCCACTTCTGTTTTACCAAAACCAACGTCACCACACACCAAGCGATCCATCGGTTTATCTGAAATCATATCTTTGATGACATCATTAATTGCAATGGCTTGATCAGGTGTTTCTTCAAAAGGAAATCCTTCACAAAATGCCAAATAGTCTTTCTCATGGAAGATATTGCCATAGCCTTGTTTGAGCGCACGCTCTGCATAAATTGCCAAAAGATCAGCGGCAACATCATTGATCTTTTTAGCCGCTTTTTCTTTTTCTTTTTGCCAAGTATCGGTGCCAAGCTTACTAATAGGTGCATTTTCAAGCTCGGTACCACTATAGCGACTGACTAGATGCAGTGCATAGATTGGCACATATAGCTTTTCATCATTTTTAAATTTAAGTGTTAGAAATTCAGTGTCTTGTGTGCCGAAATCAAGTTTAGTTAAGCCATCAAAGCGCGCAATACCATGTTCAATATGCACTACGGGGCTGCCTAAGCTTAATTCCGATAAGTCTTTAAGAGCGACGGTAGGAATAGCTTCATTTTTTTGTTTAATGCGTGTGCGTAGATTAATCGCACTGTGATTTGCAAAGAGATCAAACTCGGTAACGATAAGTGTTTTATGATTTTTGTTACGGGTGATAATGCCTTGGGTAAAGGGCGCGACAGTAATTGAGCGTGCTGATCCTGATTCAAGCGCATCACTGAAGTTGACATAGGTATCAAGCGTCAAACCCAGTTTGCTTAAGTTTTCATACATAAGTGCTTTTCTGCCTGGGCTTTCAGCACAAAAAATAACTTTGTTAAAGCTTGTATTTGTTAATAAATCCAGAAGCTTTTGATAGGGCTCTTTATATTGATAATGTACATGAATATCAGGTAGCGCCTCAACTTCAAGGTTATTTGCCTTGGTTTTATCTTGAGATAACCATTTAATGTGCGTGAAATCTTTGATTAAGCCATTAAATGCAGCAGGGGACAAGAAAACCTGCTCAGGTTGTAAAATAGGGCGCTCACGATCATGCGCTAACTGGTCATGTCTTGTCAAAATATCAGTGTGATATTTCTCTAATGACAATTGGCAGTTATAAATGCTATGAATGATCGTATCTTGTGGTAAATAGTCAAAGAGCGTGTTAACACGTTCAAAAAACAGCGGCAGATAAAATTCAATACCACTGATCATCTGCCCTTTCATGATACTTTGATAAACTTGGTTTTGAGTATCCGCGTGCGGTATGAACTCATACCAGTTTAGTGCAAATTGATCGAGTGTTTTTTTATCAAGGACAAACTCTTGTGTTGGCAATATGTTGACTTCATCGATTGGCGAGTGAGAGCGTTGTGTTTCCACATCAATACAACGGATACTATCAACCTCATCGTCAAATAGATCAATACGATAGGCGTCATCCGAGCCCATCGGAAAAATATCTAAGATACTGCCACGCACACTAAACTCACCTCGGCTGATCACTTGGGTGACATTTTGATAGCCTGTTGTTTCTAGTTGACGTTTTTTTAGCGTTAGATCAAGCTTGTCTCCTTTTTTAATCATAAAGGCATTAGCATGCAAAAAGGACTTTGGTGGTAGATATTTAGTCAGCGTATTAACACTGGCAATGATAATGCTATTGGGGTTATTTTGAATCTGATTTAAGGTATTTAAACGCGATGAGATGACATCTTCACTCGCGGAGAAGTAATCAAAAGGCAAAATCTCAAGATCAGCAAAGTGCAATATGGTTTTTTGTGGCAGTAGAAAACACAGCTCATCATATAGTTGTAGTGCGACTTGTGCACTTTCACACACTAATAAATGAGGCTTTTGATCATTTGCCAAGATGTATTCATTTAAGGCAAGCGATAGTGCCGTAGGAATGGCGTTGGCATAAATATTGCGTGTCGCTTTTGGCAGAATCTGCATGATAAATTTAAATCTAGAATATTGCGTGGCGTTATTTTAGCGAACTGGCTTAGCATATACCAGACAATACCAGAAAAGATGGCAATTATTGCGCGGTATAGCCACCATCAATGGCAATATTGCTACCTAATAAAAAGCTGCCTGCTTGATCAATCAGATAATAGATTAAACTCGCTACTTCCTCAGGCTGTCCTAAGCGCTTTGCCGGTTGTAGTAATTGTTCTTCTTTATGAATGGTATTAATATCAGCACCTGATTTTTGACAATAGTTTTTTATTGCCTGCCAATAAAGTGGTGTTTCAATCGTGCCAGGACAAACACAATTGGCAGTAATATGATCTTTAGCATAATCAAGGGCGATGTTTTTGGTCAGCTGAGCAATCGCGGCTTTTGTTAAGCCGTAAACCGCTGAGTTATTTTTAGCAACAAAAGACTGATCTGAGCCAATAGTAATAATGCGTCCACCATCGACGTTTCGTTTCATCAATGAAATGGTTTCTTTAAGCACAAAAAAGCATGAGGTAAGGTTAGTGTTTAATACACGAAAATAATCTCTCTCTGACGTGTTTTCAATACTGGCAGAGAAGTGAATGCCCGCATTAGAGATAAGCGCGTCAATGCGTGGGTACTTTTCTTTAATTTGTTTAAAGGTCTCACTGATTGCCGCAACTTGACTTAAATCCGTTTGAATATAATCAACACCTTTAAGCTCATTGGGGGCGATATCTAGATTAATCACCTGATAATTATTGGCGTGAAAGAGCTCACAGCACGCCTTGCCAATGCCTTGGCTGCCGCCGGTAATAATAATGGTTTTTTTTGAGGTCATAACGAAACTTGATTGCTTTGCTTATAACTGCCAACTGTAAAGAAAAAGTGACTGAAAGCAAGAAAAACAAGAAAAATGCTGCTATTTTTTCTTATTTTGGATGGTCTATGGTACACTCCAAAAACCTTTTATTTAGTATGTTAAAGTCATCTTAATATGATCAGTGATGTCGAATTTCAATCACGTGTTGCTCAAGCTTGGCCGAAAGCCAAAAGCTTACAAGTAACAGATGAACAAGAAAAAACATTTTATCGTGAGAAAATAAAACGATTGTTAAAAGAAAAAAATGCCTGTTTAATTGCCCATTACTATGTTGATGCCGATATTCAGGCACTGGCTGAGGAAACCGGTGGTATGCTAGGAGATTCACTCGCTATGGCGCGCTTTGGTAAAGATCATCCAGCGGAAACACTAGTCGTTGCCGGTGTACGCTTTATGGGAGAGAGTGCCAAGATTTTGTCACCTCATAAAAAAGTCATTATGCCGACATTAGATGCTGAGTGCTCACTTGATGTGAGCTGTCAAGAGGAAGAGTTTAAAGCGTTTATTGCTGAACACCCTGATCGCACGGTTGTCGTTTATGTCAATACCTCAGCGCGTATTAAGGCTTTGGCTGATTGGACGGTTACCTCATCCAATGCCTTACAAATTTGTGAATACTTGAATGATCAAGGTCAAAAAATTCTGTGGGCACCGGATAAATACCTAGGACGTTGGATTGAGAAGCAAACTGGTGCGGATATGGTGCATTATAATGGTGCCTGCATTGTGCATGAGGAATTTAAAGCGCGTGCACTCCTTGATTTAAAAGTGCAATATCCAGAAGCAGCTGTGTTAGTGCATCCAGAATCACCTCAAGAGATTGTGGCATTGGCTGATGCCGTTGGTTCCACTTCACAATTATTGGAAGCATCAAAAAAATTGCCAAATCCTATTTTTATCGTAGCGACTGAAGCAGGTATTTTCTATAAGATGAAGCAAACCTCTCCTCATAAGGTATTTATTGAAGCGCCAACCATGGGTAATAGTGCGACATGCAAATCCTGTGCGCATTGTCCATGGATGGGAATGAATACCTTAAAGAATCTCGCTGAAGTGTTAGAGAATGGGAACAATGAAATTATCGTGCCAGATGATGTGCGTGAGCGTGCAATGGTGCCATTAACGCGAATGGTGGAGTTTAACAATAAATGAGTCATACACACTTACAAACCGAACAAATTACCGAAGTCCCTAAAGCGCTTGTGACAAGAATGGTAACACAAGCACTGGCTGAGGATATTGATCAAGGCGATATTAATGCTTTATTAATCAATGAACATGAGCAAGCTCGTGCACGCGTGATCACACGTGAGCCGATGGTGATGTGTGGCTATGATTGGGTGAATGAAGTCTTCAGACAAGTTGATCCTAATTTAAAAATCCATTGGTACCATCATGATGGTGATGAGGTGCTTGCGAATAAAACACTTTTTGAAGTTGAGGGGGTAGCACGCAGCATCTTATCCGCTGAGCGCAATGCACTTAATTTCTTGCAAATGCTTTCAGCTGTTGCCACAAAAACGCGTGAATATGTCAAAGCGATTAAGGGCACGGAATGCACAATACTAGATACACGCAAAACGATTCCAGGATTTCGTTTAGCACAAAAATATGCCGTTACTTGTGGTGGAGGGATGAATCACCGCATTGGTTTGTTTGATGCTTTTTTAATTAAAGAAAACCATATTGCAGCGTGTGATCACTCCATTACTAGGGCAATTGAAAAAGCGCGAGAAATCGCGCCACAGAAAATGGTTGAAGTCGAGGTTGAGAACTTTGATGAGCTTAATGAAGCACTAAAAGCGCATGCCGATGTGATTATGCTTGATAATTTCTCATTAAGAGATATGCAAAAGGCCGTCAGTATCGCTAAGGGTAAAGCGCAACTTGAGGCCTCTGGTAATATGTCACTTGATAGTATTTATGCGGTTGCGCAAACCGGCGTTGATTTTATCTCGATTGGTGCACTGACTAAAAACATTCAAGCGATTGATTTATCGATGCGGTTTATATGATATTGGCAGTTTAGCCTTGTAATTTCCAATTAATTGTTGTGATTTGATCGCCATCCTGAGAGTTGGTTGTTGGCTTAGCATGGAATAAAACATAAGGGATGCACTGAGAATCATACCGCTCCCGTTCCACGGGTGCGGTATGACTCCTCAATATATTAATGTTGCGATTTGATTAAGCAGTATGCTTTGCTGCTTGGTGCTAATTTAACCAATGCTTGGTTTGATTACAAATGACTAAAAATGACTGTTATGTTTTTACGGTGTAGCATATGGTTTTTAGATAAAACAGGCAAAATTAAAGAGTTATACAGATGACTTTGCTGTAAATATCATCGATAAAATCCGCTTGACATTAACGTCAGGGCTGTGGACTAATACCATGTATGTTGCACATTTACAAGGTGCGCTGACGATGTCTGTTTATGATTGGTGGACAGAAAATCTCAATGAGACATCAACTTGGTGGAACCGTCCAAGTGGCACGCCAAAAGTACGCATCAATGTTTGTTAAAATCTAGGAAGGAGTCATCATATATGTTTCGTACAAATAAAAAATCATTATCAGCCGTTATGGCATTATCTTTAATGGGATGTGCTGCACTAAGTAATGCGGATGCAAGATCAGAATTGATCTTAGAGAATAATTGCCCTTATCCTGTGACTTTTAAGCTAGATGGCGATAATGCCGGATCAAGTTTCAGTACAGAAGTTTTACCCAATCAATACCACTTAGCCGGTAGGTATACTAATAGCAATACGTTTAGCCATACGACTTCAGATATTCATATATCTTTTGCGCCTTCTACAGATGCCAAGGCGCGATCAGGCAGCGTCCAATACTTGTTAAATAATGGTTGGACAAGTAATAATACAACCTTTAAGAAGCTCAATGGTGAGATTGAGGTTGAACATGGTAATCTCGCTCAGGATTATCAAAAATCATGGCATAGTTACACCTTGTCAGGTAACTATAATATTCCAAGCTTTACCGTGTCTGCTTGCTCAAGCGCATTAAGCATCAAGGGAAGTGCGCTTGAATATGTCAATCGTGTCTTAATTTTTGGCGATAGTTTAAGTGATCAAGGCAATATTTATAAGTTCTCAGGCGGATTAATTCCAAAATCCATCCCATACTATACTGGCATGTTTTCTAATGGCAATGTATGGGCAGTGCAGCTTAAAAATATGCTTAAGCCTTATGGCGTTGAAGTGAGCAACTACTCGGTTGGTGGTGCCACGGTTGTATTGTCACCAAGCTGGGCAAGCCAAGGCTTACCTTATAATCTAGCGGCAGAAGTTAAAATGTATCAGTTAGATAAGCAAAGCTGGTCACAAGGTGAGAATAAACTGGCAATCTTCTTTATTGGTGCCAATGACTATCTCACCGCCGATAAATCGATGAGTAAAGAGGCAATGGATCATGCGGTGAGTCAGATTGTTGGTAAGATTATTTCCTCAATTGGTGAAGTTGGTGCAGATAATGCGTTAATTATTGGATTGCCAAATTTAGCATTAACCATTGAATCAAAAGAGCTAGGCAATGAAGCTGTGTTAAGTTATATGAGCAACCTACATAACACTTTATTAAAGCAGTTTGCAGCCTCTCAAAGCAATGTTAAATTTATTGGTATTGATGCGATGTTTGAATCCATGTTAAAAGATCCAGAGCAGTTCAATCAAACCTATCACACGCGACTAGATCCCAAGGTCATAGGGCAATCTTGTTGGCAAGGTGGGTATTTTGCAACACATTTAAATGCCGAATCTGAGGATCCAAATGCTTTTTATCGAATGTTGCTAATGAAAAATTCAACAGGTGAAAATAATCTAGAGTATATTAATAAAGTACCGCTATCTGCTGATATCAAAGCAACGATTATGGCTTCAACCAGTGGACAAATGTGTAATGACCCGTGGCGCTATGTCTTCTGGGATCATGTTCACCCAACGTATCAGGTACAAAAAGCACTGTATCAGTATGTAATGCACCAGATTAGGGTAAAGTGATTGTTTAAAGCAATAAAGTTATGCAAATATTATTTTAGGTGTTTTTTAGATTTTCGGATCAAGTCCGAGAATGATCGCGAGTTGTCATATTCGGGCTTGAGCTGAATATCCATTATTACTGAAAACTCTCTATTTTTTATTAAGCCCTTATTATAGTCAAGTTTTAAAGGTTGCCATCCCACGGCTGTCCCATCTAAAATATGTTGACTTTTGCTAAATTTATCTTTGAAGTTGTCATCAAAGGAATCTATTGTATTAGCTATGACTCAGGAAATATCCACCACTTTTGAAAATCACTTTAAAGAT
>NZ_QLIQ01000046.1 GCF_003428165.1 Cysteiniphilum litorale
GACGTTGATAGGCTGGCTGTAGAAGTGCAGTAATGTATGAAGCTAACCAGTACTAATTGCCCGAGAGACTTGGTTATTACTCTATGATAGATTGTTAGAGCTTTCAGCTTGACAGTTACCTGATGAAAATAGCGACTGTGAACCACCTGATTCCATTCCGAACTCAGAAGTGAAAACAGTTAGCGTCGATGATAGTGTGGCATTCGCCATGTGAAAGTAGAACGTCATCAGGTTTTTTATTTAGAAAGGCACCTAATAGGTGCCTTTTTGCTTTGTGATATATAATTTATACCCAAGTTGGTAAATTTTTGATTATAAAGCATTCAAATCAAACTTTTTTTGCAATTTGATGCCTCTCAATCCCTTATTCCTACGTTCATTTTATGTCAAAATCACTTTTGTAGCGCCATAATATATGTATTTACTATTTCTTATGCTTGTAAACTCTGATAGAGTCAGCTTAATACAAAATATCACTGCATGATTTATGTACATGCGCAAAACAAAAACACGCACCATCGCTGATGTCACCTACTACAGCTATCGTTTAGTTGAAACGATGCGCATGACAAGCGGCAAAGTGCACCAAATTACACTCTTAAATCTAGGCAGTAGCTATACTGCCATTGATGAGTCAGAGTGGGCATTGTTGACTGATCGCGTTAAAGACTTACTTCATGGCGTTTATGCTCTTTTTGTTTCAGGCAGTAATATTTATGCCGCAACAAATGGCGGTTTATCAATATCACAGGATATTTCATCGAATTGATGGCGTACCATAAATACGTTGCTTGGCAAGTGCTTCACCCATTGGGAATTGATAGCGTAAGCCAAGACTAAATGTTTGAATAGGGAGTGGTTTAGAATTATCATTATCAATTGTCGCATTACCAAAAGTCCGCAAATAACTTGCTGATAGGCTTAAGCTTCTCGTTAATTGAACATCCATCGCTAAGCGCATAGCAGGTTGAAAGCCCGATAGTGTCCCGTCACTGGCAATGGGCGTGCTAAAACCACTTAAATTAGCTTTGTACGTTTGATTTAAAAAGGCGGCTCCTCCTGCGGCTGAAAAGCTTAAACGATTAAATGGTTGGTATTTTAAACCCAGTAATATCGGCACATACAGTGAGCGCTCAATCTTAAAGCTGCCGTGCGCGGTTGCTGGTGGTGGCAGTGTGCTCGTGGTGGTTGCACTACTATCGTATAGGGCGCTGGTAAAGCCAATGCCGAGCATAGCTTCTAATGATAGATCATAACCTAGATCAGCGCCAAGACCTGCAAGCATACTCGCGCTAAAGGCGTTGGAGCTTTCGCCGTTGTTGGCTGTTGTATGATTGGGTAGCGAGAACTGATTCCAATCAAGCGAGCTTGGGCTATTGGCATAGCCGCCGTTGACATAAACAAAGCCATAAGACAGTGTTTCATAAGCATAACTGCTTATTGAGCTTGCACATAAAGCTAAACTCAATATTGAGATTATTTTCTTCATAGAGATCTTCATTACCTTAGTTTTTCATCATCCTAGCTTAAGCTTAGCTTATAACTTTCTAAAAAGAGAGACATCTCAACATAAAAATATACTTCTTTTGCCAAAAAATGGCTGTTAATATAACGCCTTATGTCTAAAAAAGAAGAAGCAGAAAACACATGTCGATCAAAAATATCAAAGGCTATGCTTGGATTGTTATTGTTCTTAGCTCATTTTTATTATTTTATAAGTATATTGCATTGGTCTTTCCAAGTTTGATCGCCGGTGATATCAAACTGCATTTTGGTATTAACTCAGCACAAATGGGGTTTCTGTCGGCGGTTTTTTTGTATTGTGTGCTGTTTATCCAGCCGTTTGCTGGATTGCTTCTTGATCGTTTTGGCTGTCGCAATGTCAGTACGGTGTCATTGCTTATCAGTGCGTTTGGGGTCTTGCTGTTTGCAGCATCTAATCATATTGCTTTTGCCTTTATCGGGCGCTTGATGATGGGGCTAGGTGTTGCGTTTGCCACAGTGAGTTATATGAAAGCAGCAGCGACATGGTTTGATGAAAAAGGTTTCTCTGTTGCCAGTAGTTTATTATTAACCGCGGCAATGGCTGGAGCTGTTGTTGGGCAAGCGCCCTTGTCGGCTTTATTTAATAGTGTTGGTTGGCAAGAAGGTTTGTATTACTGTGCAATTATTGGCGTGGTTTTTGCAATTGTTTATTGGCTTATTGTGCGTGATGATCCTGAAGAGGGGCATGCTAATTTAGCGGAGGAGCAAGCAGCGCAAAATGAGCAAAAAAATATTTTAAAGATGATCAAAAAGGTCATCAGTTCACGCAATAATTGGTTACTTATGGCGTATTCTGGTTTGATCTTCACCACGATTGATGCCTTTGGTGGGTTGTGGGGAAATAGCTTTTTTGTTCAAAAATATGCGTTAACAACAACTCAAGCTAGTTATTTTATTTCGTGTATTTTTATCGGTATGGGGATAGGTGCGCCGATCATGGGGAAATTATCGGTTAAGATCCGCTGTGTGCCGATTATGTTTTGCTGCACACTGATTGGTTTTGTATCTTTGCTGGCTATTTTGTATTTGCATTTAAATACAACGTTATTAGTTATTGCTTGTCTTGTTTATGGCATTGTAACGAGCTCATTTATGTTGGTCTTTGTCGTTGGACGTAAGGTGAATCCTTTATGGGTGATGGCGACTGCTGTGGCATTGATCAATACCGGAGAGCCAATCTTTGGTGGCACCTTTGAAGGACTTGTTGGCATGATTTTAGATCATTTGCAACCGGATGTCTTGGGTGCAAACTATAGTGTGTCAAGCTATGAAGTGGCTTTTAGTATTTTGCCTGGAAGCATTATTTTGGCATTACTCACCTTATGTTTTGTGCGTGAGCGTAAGCACTAAAAAACGCATTTATTGATTCATGAAATCTTGTCGTTGTTGAGAGATCTCTTGCTGTGTTTGCCAAGTGCTAGGCTCATTTTGATTCTTTTGAGATATATTGTTTTGACCATTATCAATAGTAGTAACTAAACCGTATTGCGTATTATAGGTTTGGGTTTTAAAGCCGGCTTTTTGTAAAGCAATCGCTGAGCTGGTTGCAATAACGGTATTAACTGTCGCATAGGTCATCGCCTTATCAAAGTTTGCATCAGCATAACCTATACCCGTCATAATAACGGTGAGTCCTGTGATGATGGATACAATGTGTCGACGCATAAATAATCCTTGTCACTTAAGAGTAAGCTCAAGTCTAGTGACTTGATGCTCAGTTGTCTATGCGTTGGAGAAATTACTGGTGATTTCTTTGATTAACCATGGCTATATAAGCCAAAGTATAAGCAATTAAGAATGCTATTAGTGTATATAAATGACCAAATGATTTGATATCAACTAAGTGACTAAATGGCACGCTAATCGCTAAATAAAAGAAGATTGACCACGAAGAGCAAAGCGATTTCCAGATTTTACTTGCGTCATTTTTGTAGTAACTCAAGGCATAGACAATAAATAAGATAACATGCGCGATCAGTGCCAAAAGTACGGCTTTCATCGATGCTTGTACCATAAGGTAAGAGACGACTAGAAAAATCACATAACTTAAAGACAAACCAAAAGGCACTTTAAATGCGCGTTCTGCTTGAGGTTCTGATTTTCTTAAGCGTGCTAATGCCACAGGAATAGCAACGCATGAGATAAGCTGAAACACGGTGACCATAATCATGATGTTTTGCCAGTTTTTAGAGAAAAACACCATAATTACACCAATGATAAAAACGGTAATTAACGAACGTCTTGATAAATTATACTTGGCAATAATGCGATCAAAGAACGAAGGTAGTTGACCATCTTGTGACATACCAGTGATCATGCGTGAGCTTGAGCCCATATAAAGCGCTCCTGTGCCTGATGGGCTAATGGCTGAATCTGCATATAACACCCAAATCATTGCCACATTTACACCGATTAAACCAAGAAGTTGCGCCAATGGTGAGGAGAAAACTGGCAAGTTTTGCCAGCCATGCTCAAGGTATTTGGTCGGCATCGCACCGATAAAGGCAAACTGCAAAATAAGATAGACAACAAGGCAAATAAGGACACAGCCAACTAATGCTAATGGAATATTACGTTTAGGGTTTTTAAGCTCAGCGCCAAATACCGCAATAAGTCCAAACCCATAAAAAGAGTAGAAAATACCACCAGTAACCACAGTAGCAATTGCGCCACCAACCATGCTACCCATGGATTGATGAAAGCTGCTTAATGAAAAGTTTGCTGCATGAAACTCACCATGCCATCCCGCATAAGCAATGATAATTATGCCAGTTGCAAGTGGGACAATAAGTTTAAATAGCGTAATAATATTGTTCACTTTAGAAAGAAGCTGCAAACCCCAGAAATTGATTAATCCGTAGATAATAATTATTGCAACGACATAGATCTCACCCGTCAGAGATAAATTCTTGCCTGCCATAAGGCCAGGATATACACCGCTAAGATATTGAATAGTTGCAGACGCTTCAGATGGAATTACCAGAATCAGGCCCATTAAACTTGAGATGGCAACGACAAAGCCAAAATCAGTATTCTTATGTGATAGTGTGAGAATGCGTGCGAAAAAGGCGCGCTCTTTGAACATTGTTGCGGTTTCAGCCAGTAGCAGTGCTAGGATTAAGGCTAAGATTGCACCAATAATCCAAGATAAAAATGCCATTGAACCCACGGCTTTTGCCGCATTGTAAGATGCGAAAAGCCAGCCACTGCCAATAATACAACCAACGCCAATGGCGATGGCAGAAAATAAAGCTGGTGATTTTATATTATCTGTATTAACAGCCATAAGAATTCCTCCCCCAAGTGTTTACTTAAAAATACATCATGTTGATGCAATAATTTTCACAGTAAGCCACCGTCTCCCATACGATGGCTTGCCACGGTTTGACTTAAAAATGGTCATATTCTCAATAGCATAAAGCATTTATGTAACCACTTTATGTATTGTTGTGTAATTGCTTGTAAATATTTTTTAATGCTCTTCTGATTTCTGTGCAACAAGCACAAAATAAAACAGTGAGCTTAACATAAGAAATACAATATAAAACGCAGTGTAATTGGCAAAGTGCTTGTAAGTAATGGCAGCAACTAGCTCAAATACCAGGAATAAGAAAATTCCCCATGAGCCAATAATCATCTCCTTGATGAGCTTGTTGTCGTGTGTTTTTATTTTCATGCCAGCATACATTACAAAAAAGGCCAAATGCAGGATCAAAGCTACTGCCAAATTGATAATGCCTGAAATCATTAATAAGTAGCTTAAGAATAAAAAGATCACAAATGAGAATACTTGCGGAAATGGCAAATAGCTTATTGTTAATGGGTCATTTTTATTGGCTTTGAGCTTGCTGTAAGCAATTGGCAAAGCAATACATGAAATCAAAATAAACGTGGTGGTTAACGAAGCAATAAGCTGCCAGTTTCTGAAGAAAATAATTAAAATCAATGAGCAGATAAAAGTAAAAATCAAGCAAATACGCGACATGCCAATTTGTTCGTTAATTTTGCCAAAGACTTTAGGTACTTGACCATGCTTGCCCATCTCATTGAGCATACGCGTGCTCGCACCAGTATAAATAATCCCCGTGCCTGAAGGGCTAATAAAAGCATCAGCATATAGGACAACGGCTAAGGCATTTAAACCAATAAGTCCTGTCAATTGCGCTAATGGTGATTCAAAATTAAGTCCTGCCCAGCCATTATCAAGCATGTGCGGTGGTAGCGCACCGATAAAGGCAATTTGTAAGAGCAAATAGATGCCAAGCACAATGAGTACACTGCTAATTAACGCTATAGGCACATTGCGTTTAGGGTTTTTAAGCTCTGCGGTAAAACTAACCGCTGTTTGGAATCCAAAGAATGAATAAAAAATACCGCAGCTGACAATCGCACCAAATATACTGCTACTGCCAAAAGGTATAAAACTGGCATTTTGTGCGGTGAAATTACTGCTATGAAATGCAGCAAGCAGCATAAGAACAGCAGTGACGATAGGGATAATAATCTTGAGTGTCGTAATGGAGTTGTTAATCTTTGCAAAAAAATGAATACCCCAGTAATTGATCAGTGTATAAATCAACATAAACACGCCAACCACACCAACACCCGCTAAGGTTAATGAGCCATTAGCAAATATATACGGAGTCATCGGTTTATAGATAGATGCGATATACTGGGTGGTTGCCATGGCTTCAGACGGAATGACGATCAAACCTAAAAGCCAGTTTGATATGCCGGTAACAAAGCCAAAGTGTGGATTATGTGAAATACTGATTAATCGTGTAAAAAGGCCATTGACTGGATATTTTATGGCGATCTCTGCTAGTAATAATGCCATGATCAGCACGGCAAGTGCACCGATAATCCATGACAAAATTGAAGCACCACCTGCAGCTTTTGATGCATAGTATGATGCAAACAACCAACCGCTACCCATCATTGTGCCAATACTAATGGCAATTGCCGAGAACAGCCCCGGCTGATTTAGTTTCTTTTCCATACCCTCTCCCCTAGTATTTGGTTAGAACCTTTTAGATAATATTAGAAAAGTAGTTTTATAACAAGGCGTGATATGGTGTAAATTTTTTCAATACAGGATTGAGTGTGTCTGATAGAAGCAACTATTGGTCTTAATGCGTATAAAATACGAATTATGATAAAGATATAATGTGCTTTAGTTAAAACAGGATAAATCAGCATCAAAGGAGACTGTAATGAATAGAAAAACGATTACTCAAAAAAGACAAGAACATTGCTCAGATAAGAAAGAGCTATTAGTACGGATATTTAAGATCATTTTTGAAAAAGATGATTTTGATGAAGCAGATATTCATAAATACTTTCACCCTGATTATACACAGTATGTTGATGGCAAAATACTAAAATTTGATGACTTTATTGCACATATCAAAGCGCTCAAGTCAACGGTAAGTCAGGTGAAAATTCACTTTGAACATTTAATCGAAGAGGGCAATAAAGTATGTAGTGTGCATTATCCTGAAGCTAAGAAAATTAATGGCATGATCATTAAAGCGAAGGTTATTGCAATGTTTGAGTTTAAAGGTGATCAGCTAATACTCTGTGATGAGTTGACGCACTTAATAGAAGGAGATAAAGAAGATGAGGACTTAGGTTCTAGGCATTGATTTAGTAAAAATGCCTCGCAATTAAACACCGCAAAATAATTTATAAGTGGTATAATCGCCAGATTGAATTTTTAGCGATTATTTCTAATGGATATTTCACTTACTACCGAGAATGTAGAGCAAACTAGGTTATTAAGCTTTTTTGCAAGTTGCGCCAAAGGCATTGAACTGTTACTAAAAGATGAGCTGTTAGCACTAGGCGTTGATGAAGCACGCGAGAAGCTTGCGGGTGTTGAGTTTGAAGCCGATCTTGTCACTGCTTATAAGGTGTGTTTATGGTCACGCCTTGCCAATCAGGTGCATCGCAAATTGCATGTGGCTAAGTTTGACAGTGCCGATGCTTTTTATAATGAGCTCTATGGATTACCTTGGGCGAGTTTCTTTGATGTTAAACAATCAATTAAAATTGAAGTCTCTGGTAAACATCAAGTGTTTAATAACACTCAATTTGCAGCACAAAAAGCAAAGGATGCGGTGGTGGATTATTTCCGTGATCAGACGGATGAGCGCTCAAACGTTGATTTAGAGCATCCAGATATTGTCATCAATATCCATTTGCAAAAAGGCATGGCATTTATTTATTTGTCATTGACAGGGCAAAGCTTACATCGTCGAGGCTATCGCTTAGCGCAAGGTGAGGCACCATTAAAAGAGACTTTAGCAGCCGCACTACTTGTCAAAAGTGGCTGGTTAGATGAGCTTAAAAAAGATCAAGTTAACTTTATCGATCCGATGTGTGGTTCAGGGACGATCTTAATTGAAGCGGCGATGATGGCATATGATATTGCGCCAAATCTTACGCGTGATACGTTTTGTTTTATGCATTGGCGTGATTTTGATTATGCAGCATGGCAGGCGCTAAAATCAGAAGCGTTAATGCGCAAAAATATGGGCAAAGAGAAAAGCAATATAACTCTAATTGGCTATGACGATGATATGCGCGTATTGGACAAAGCACGCCAGAATATAGCAAGTGCCGATCTTGTTGGTGCAATTGAAGTGTTTGTGCAGGATGTCAGAGATTTAAGTAATGATGCGCACGAAAAAACAGGTTTTATCTTGACCAATCCGCCCTATGGTGAGCGTTTGTACCATGGTCGACCGGAAAAATTGCGTGGATTATTTAGCGGATTTGGCAAGGCATTAATACGTGATTTCAGTGGTTGGAAGGTGTCAATATTCAGTGCGGCAAGTGAATCGGTGAGAGCGCTTGGCTTAAGAGCGATGAAAGTTAATAAGTTCTTCAATGGTGCGCTTGAGACGATGCTTTATCAATTTGAAGTGTCTGACCAGTGGGTGATGCAGCATGAATCTGCGACACAGAAATTAACGCGTCAAGCTAAGAATGCAGTTTTGCAAGATGATGGACATTTGGCATTTAAAAATCGTTTATTAAAGAATTATCAACAAATCCAAAAATGGGCGCAGCAGCAGGAGCTTGAGTGTTATCGTATCTATGATGCGGACTTGCCTGAATACGCGGTGGCAATTGATCTTTATAATACCCATGTGCATGTACAAGAGTATCAAATGGGTAAAACAGTTGATGAAAAACTTGCACAAAAGCGTCTGTTGCAAGCAGTTTATCACATTGCTGAAGTGTTAGAGGTTAGATATGAACATATTCATTTAAAAACACGCCAGCGACAAAAGGGTGATAGTCAATATCAAAGGCAGGCAATAACCGATAAGTTCCATGTAGTTAAAGAACATGATGCTTTGTTTTATGTGAATTTTGACGATTATTTAGATACTGGTCTTTTTTTAGATCACCGTAAAATGCGTCAAATTGTGGCAAAAGCCGCTCAAGGCAAAACGTTATTAAACCTGTTTTCTTATACATGCTCGGCAAGTGTGCATGCGGCATTGATGGGCGCTCAAGTTGTTAGTGTTGATATGTCAAAGACCTATCTAGATTGGGGCAAACGCAATTTTCACTTAAATAAATTAAATATTGATCAGCATGTATTTATTCAGACGGATTGCTTTACGTGGCTTAAAGAAGCCGTTAAAGCGCGTAAGCAATTTGATGTGATTTTTCTAGATCCTCCCACATTTTCTAACTCTAAGCGTATGCAAAATGTCTTGGATGTGCAGCGTGATCATGTTGAATTAATTGAGCTTGCAATGGGACTTTTAACAAGAAAAGGCGTGTTATATTTCTCTAATAACTATCGCAAGTTTAAATTTGATGAAGGGCTTCAGGCAAAGTATGATTGCCAAAACATTGATGATAAATGTTTGTCACGCGATTTTCTCAGAAGACCAACAATTCACCATTGTTGGCAGATTTCAGCTAAATAAGCGCTATCAAATAGCAAATGATAGGTATAAAATAAGCCGTATTTTCAAAGGTTAAAATATAAAATTACAATAATGATTTCTGACGAAAAATTTCAAGAGTTCTGTGCTTATCTAAGCGATATTCATGCTAACTTGAAGTCTGATCAACAAGGCAAAGTAGCAAGCTATATTCCTGAGCTTAAAAAAGTAGACCCCAATCAGTTTGCCATCTCTGTGTGCACAGTGGATGGTAGAAAATTTAGCATTGGTGATTATAAGTCACGCTTTTGTATGCAATCGATGGTGAAACCTGTGCTATATGCGCTGGCACTAGAAGAAAATGGATTAAGTCATGTGCATAAGCATATCGGGCGTGAGCCAAGTGGCAAAAACTTCAATGAGTTAACATTAAACGATGAGGGCTTGCCGCATAATCCAATGATTAATGCCGGAGCGATTATGTCGTGCTCGATGATCAAACGTAAATCCAATCCCGCGGATCGCTTTAATCATATTATGCAAGCGCTTTATAAGTTGGCAGATAGTCAGAAAATTACGTTCAATAATGCCGTATATAACTCAGAAAAAGAAACAGCAGATCGCAATTATGCCTTGGGTTATTTTATGCGTGAGCATCAAGCTTTCCCGAAAAATACCGATTTGCATCGTACGCTTAATTTATATTTTCAGGCGTGTTCGATTGAACTTAATAGTGAGATTTTAGCAACAATTGCGGCAAGCTTTGCCAACTCTGGAAGTTGTGCTGTTAACAAGCAAGAAGTCTTTAAACCAGAAACTGTTAAAAACTGTTTGTCGTTGATGTACTCATGTGGCATGTATGATTACTCAGGTGAGTGGGCGTTCTCGATTGGACTGCCTGCCAAAAGTGGCGTATCTGGCGGGATTTATGTCGTTGTTCCTGATTTGATGGGGATTGCGATTTACTCACCGCGCTTGGATAAACATGGCAACTCTTTTAAAGCAATCGAAGTATGTAAGCGTCTTGTTGAACGTTATAGTATTCATAATTACGACAGTATTTTGCGCTGTCAAAATAAAATTAATTTATTCCCAGTAAGTTAATTGTCAAACAAGCGCTTAACACCTAGAATAAAATCAAACAAAAGGCGCTAGGAGCAAGCTATGCCACAAGATACAATCGCTAAAATCAAAGAAATTCTTAAAACATCAGATAAATTAAACTTTGACGATACTGAGCATTTATCCGAGTTGTTAGATCAGTTACAAATTGAACTTAAATCTTTACCTGAGAGCGAAAAAGCACAAGCACTTGAAATTGCTAACTTGACGAAACAAAAAGTGGAAATGAGTAAGCTGCAAGATCCTAAAGAAGCAGATTTTAGTGATCTTGAACAGGCGATCATTGAGTATGAGGTAAGTCATCCAAGGCTGACACATACCGTGCGCTCTATTTGTAATCTATTATCGAGCATTGGGATTTAATTTGCATGACCGAAAATGAGCGCCAAAATGCGATTTTACAGCATTTAGCCATTACGCGTTGGTATGCTAAAGATAATCCTGCCCATAAAGAAGAGCTATCAGTAGACGAGACACATATTATTGCGAATAAGCTGAGCGTGATTATATCCACCTTGGAACAACAGGATCGTGTTAAAGCGCTTATAAATGCGATGTTTACACAGTTCTCAGTATGTTTTATTGAAAAAGATCAAGCGCAAGCAGAAAAAAATATAGCCTCAAGTGCGATAATTCTCTATGATGAAAACTTGACTTTAAAAACCTTGTTAGATCAAAGTTTGCATGATAGGTGTTATGCGCTTAAGCTTAATGAACTCAATCGTGCCGAGGTAAAAAAACAAACTATGATGAATCTTTATGCAGTATCAGATTTTGCCATTAGGTGAAAACCATTTACCACAGATGATGGATATTGAACGTGAGGTATTTGAATACCCATGGTCAGCGTCACAAATGAAAGATAGTATCTTGTCTGCGCATACAGAGACATGGGGTTTATTTGATCTTAATCATCAATTGATCGCTTTTGCGGTTATCTCAGTGATTTTTGATGAGGCAGAAATTCTTAATTTTTCAGTGGCAAAATCATATCAACATCAAGGTTTTGGGCAAAAGCTATTGGCCTATTTGATGAATCATTTGTCTTACAAGCAGATTGAGAAGTTATTTTTAGAAGTGAGAATTACCAATATCCCTGCAATTAGCATCTATAGAAAATATGGCTTTGAAGAAATTTCAATTCGTAAGAATTATTATCGCGTTGGTGATAAGCATGAGGATGCACTGGTGTTGCAAGCAACGTTACAAATCCAGCACTCAACGCATTATTTTTAAAACGCATAAACTTAAGAGAGCATTGTATGCACTATCAAGAGGTTTTAGACTTTTGGTTTAAAGAGCTAACAGCAAAAGATTGGTTTGCAAAGAGTGATGCATTGGATCAAAGCATTAAAGATCGATTTTTGGCAGTTCACAAAGCAGCATCTTGTGGCGAGTTGTTTGCATGGCGCGAAACAGCACGGGGGCGCTTAGCAGAGATTATTGTTCTCGATCAGTTTTCGAGAAATATTTTTAGAAATACAAAAGAAGCTTTTGCCTATGATTCATTGGCGTTGGTCTTAGCACAAGAGTTAGTGCTGTTGAAGCTAGATCAAACATTAAGTGATAGTGAGCGTTCATTTGCTTATTTGCCTTATATGCATAGTGAATCAAAAATCATTCATCAGCAGGCGTTAGTGCTTTATACTGCATTGGGCAATAGCGGAAGCTTAGAGTTCGAGATAGCGCACAAGACAATTATTGATCGGTTTGGACGTTACCCACATCGCAATGCGCAACTAGGGCGAATCTCGAGTGATGAGGAAGAAGCATTTCTGCTTGAGCATGTCGGCTTTTAATTTAGTTCAATACGTTAGGCGAAGACTAAATATTCACCCACAAGTGCTCACCGTACCCTGAGCATAAGTCAAAGGGTAAACTTAGGAAGATTACACTTTACAGAGGCTTCGACTTACGCTCAGCCAACGTTTACGCAATCAAAATGGGCGGGAATATGATCGTAGCTATACGTTAAAACATAAATTTGCAAAACTCCCAGTCTCAAGAATTGTTATCTGTCACATATTTGTATATGCTTATCGGTCGATATGTCTTTTAAAATTTAGTATTTATGGTTTAAGGGTAAAAGGATAAAAAATGCGTAGTCATTATAGTTCAGAAGTAAATGAGTCTCTGGTTGATAAAACCGTTGAAATATGTGGATGGGTGCACCGTCGTCGTGATCATGGTGGTGTTATTTTCTTAGATATCCGTGATCGTACAGGTCTTGTGCAATTGGTCTATGAACCAGAAAATGCGAGTGTTTTTGAACAAGCGAATCATGTGCGTCATGAGTATGTGATTAAAGCTAAAGGTCTTGTTAAACTGCGTCCTCTTGGTCAGGAAAATAATAACTTAGCCAGTGGTAAGATTGAAATTATTGGGCAAAGTTTAGAGCTTATTAATCGTGCTAAAACCATTCCTTTTCAATTAGATGAGCATCAGCATGTCGGTGAAGATGTGCGTTTGAAATATCGTTATATCGATCTAAGACGACCTGAGATTCAAAATCGTTTGATCCAGCGTGCGCGTATTTCACAGTTTGTCCGTCACTACCTAAATGAGCATGGATTTTTGGATATTGAAACGCCGTTTTTAACTAAGGCAACGCCTGAGGGTGCGCGTGATTACTTAGTGCCAAGTAGGAATCATCATGGTAAGTTTTATGCGTTACCGCAATCACCACAATTGTTTAAACAGCTATTGATGGTATCTGGTTTTGATCGTTATTATCAGATCGTTAAATGTTTTCGTGATGAAGATTTGCGTGCAGATAGACAGCCTGAATTTACTCAGATTGATATTGAGGCGTCATTTATCGATGAAAATACATTAATGAATTTAATGGAAGATATGGTTCGTCGTTTATTTAAACAAACGGCAGATGCGGATTTCCCATTGCAATTTCCGGTGATAAGTTATGCTGAAGCGATGACTAAATATGGCTCCGATAAGCCGGATTTACGTATTCCATTACACTTCATTGATGTGAAAAACATTATGCAAAATGAAGAATTTAAAGTGTTCTCAGCACCTGCCAATGATGAAAAATCACGTGTCATTGCGATGCGTTTAGCTAATGGCAATGCACTCTTGACACGTAAAATGCTTGATGATTATACCAAGTTTGTCGGTATTTATGGTGCTAAAGGCCTGGCGTATATCAAGGTCAATGAGATGGCGAAAGGCAAAGAAGGGCTACAATCACCCATTGTCAAAAATCTCTCAGATGAAGCATTGACAAAAGTGCTTGAAGTAACAGAGGCCAAAGATGGTGATATTATTTTCTTTGGTGCGGGTAGAGCAAATATCATCAATGATTCAATGGGCGCGTTACGCGTTAAAATTGGTGAAGATCTTAAGCTACATACCAAAGCATGGGCCCCATTATGGGTCGTTGATTTTCCGATGTTTGAAGAGGCAGATGGCAGGCTTTATGCATTACATCATCCGTTTACTGCGCCAAAAGTGGATAATGTCGATGAGCTTAAAGCGCATCCTGAAAAAGCACTATCTCGCGCTTATGATATGGTGATCAATGGCTATGAAGTTGGGGGTGGCTCGATCCGTATCCATGATCAGCAAATGCAGCAAACGGTATTTGAGCTATTAGGAATTAACGAAGAAGAAGCCAAAGAGAAGTTTAGCTTCTTACTAGATGCTTTACAGTATGGTGCACCAATTCATGGCGGAATTGCATTTGGCTTAGATCGTCTAACAATGTTGATTACCCACACGACCAATATTCGTGACGTGATTGCTTTTCCTAAGACACAAACAGCGAGTTGCTTGATGACCGAGGCACCTGCTGAGGTTTCAAATGAGCAGTTACAAGAGCTTGCGATTAAAACAGTTATTACTGAGAAAGCATAAACTAAGCTGTATTTTTTTATCAAATCATCTACCATTAAACCTATGATTATTTTTATCTCTCTTTAAACAAATAAGGAAATATTATGTCTGAACATTTACAGCGTATTGCTGATGCCTACATTCTTGAGCAACGTCGCGCGCGGCGCTGGCGTATATTCTGGCGCTTTTGTTGGTTAGTCGTTGCGATTATCATTATTGGACTTTTGATTAAAAGCTTTAGCAGTAAACCGGTGAATAATGAAAATCATATTGCCTTAGTCAAGGTCGATGGGGTGATTGCCGATGATAGCAATGCCAATGCCACACGCATCAATGATAGTTTGGATGCGGCCTTTAAAAATAAAAATACTAAAGCGGTGATTGTACAGATCAATAGCCCCGGCGGCTCACCAGTGCAATCGGATGATGTTTATGAGCATATGCGTTATTTGCAAAACAAATATCCTAAAACGCCATTATATGCGGTGTGCGTCGATGTTTGCGCGTCAGGTGGCTATTATATTGCGTCAGGTGCTAAAGATATTTATGCCAATAAAATGACAATTACTGGTTCGATTGGTGTCAGAGCTGGTGGCTTTGGTTTTGTTGATTTATTAAAGAAAATTGGTGTTGAACGCAGATTATACACTGCAGGCAAAGACAAAGGTTTTTTAGATCCATTTGAACCACAAAGTGCCTCACAAGTATCAGAAATGGAAGCAATGCTCACTGAAACGCATCAAGTATTTATCGATGCGGTTAAAGTAGGGCGAGGCGATCGACTTGACAAAAAACAAGAAGATAAAATATTCTCAGGCATGCCATTTTCGGGTGTACAAGCTAAGAAATATGGCTTGATTGATGGGTTTGCGTCAGTTGATAGTTTGCAACGTGAGAAATTTAATGATATGAGGGTGGTTAATTTCACTAAACCATTGAGTGTGTTTGATCAGATTAGTCAAAAGCTAGGCACTGAAGTAATGTATCAAGCAGCTCAAACCAGTGGTTTGAAGTTGCAATAGGTCGGATTTTAACTCCCCTTCGCCCGTTGAGCTTTCGCTCAACAGAGACCACCGATTGGTTCTCCCCCTGTTAAACGCTTCTATTGCAACAGACTATGATCAGAGGGAAAGGAATAAGTCGATCAAATAGCCTGTTGCAAAAAGTATACTCACCATTAATTAGGTTGCGATGAGTGTTAGATAGGTTAATGCAGTTAATTATAGCGGCAGTGTATAGGTAAGATTTAATCCTGCAGTGTAGTAGGCAATGGCTTTATTGATTTTACCATTATTGTCAGAGATCTTATCTAAATCAGCTGCTGATTTACCAAAGGTATAATCAAATGAAGCGGTTAGCCCAAGACCATTTTGCCATTGATAGCCAGCAAGAAGTCCAGCTTTTGGCGCAAAATTCCACTTGCTTGATAGTTCAACTTCGCTAAATGAACCTGATTTTCTGAATTTTAGCTTTTGTGCTTCAGCACCGGCTTCAGCCCCGACGAGCCAACCTGAGTTAAAGAAACCTCAGTTCGGAATTACGGTTCATAAAACACTCAATCTTTTCTGGCCCACAATAGAGATAGGATCGATAACCCATGCAGCAAGGCATGCCATCAAATGTGTGCATGCATTTACAGGTGAGCGATGCCTTGTATGCCACAACATTAAACTATTTTTCAAATGATCAAATAGAG
>NZ_QLIQ01000047.1 GCF_003428165.1 Cysteiniphilum litorale
GTCATGCATCTTCCAAGTGATGCAGTCAATGAGCTAACACATAATGGCACTAAGCCGCAATACACCTTTTCTGCGGCACGAAAGTTGTTGATAAAGCGTCAGAATAAACTCAGGGTTTGTCAAAATGGTGAATCTGAGCTAAAAAATCATAGAAATTCATGGATTCAAATGATTATTGGGCTTGCCGCTTAACAAAACTTGGGAAAGTTCAGTTACCCGACACAAATTACCCGACACAAATTACCCAACATGAATTACCCACCATACAAATTGCTCCCACATGAATATCTTTCATATGGGGATTTGCAGCAGACAACAGTTGTCAAAATACCCCCTGTCATGTACATTATCCCAGATTTTTAAATAGTATATCGCTCGATAATTATTTTACGTGCGGTGTGATAATATACCTCAACAGGAGAGAAATAATGAATAAGTTATTAGTAGCACTATCATCGCTATTGTTGTTAAGCTCAAATGCCTTTGCTGAAGGTGCAGCAGCTGGGGGCTCAGCAATGAGCTCAATTCTAATGTTGGTGGCGTTTTTTGCCATTTTTTATTTCTTACTTATTCGTCCACAAATGAAGCGCAATAAAGAACAACGCAAGATGATCTCAGAACTGGCTAAAGGTGATGAGGTCATGACAAATGGTGGCATTATCGGCAAGATCGCTAAGATTGGTGAGAACTATACTGAGATTGAAATTGCTGAAAACGTTATTATTAAGGTACAAAAAAGTGCGGTTTCTGGTGTTTTACCAAAAGGTGCTGTTAAAACCAATTAATTTTGACTACATTGCTATACAGTCAACTCAAACTAAGGTATTAGGATTATGCTTCATCCCAGACAAAAAGCTGCGGTTAATAAGTATCCTTTGTGGAAATATATTACTATTCTAGTAATTGCGATTTTGTCGATTATCTATGCGTTACCCAATTTATTTGGTGAAACGCCGTCATTACAAATCTCTCCCAAAGATGGTACGGTGAACGCGGCACTTGTGACGCAAATTAAAGACACATTAAATGAGCAAAAGATCGCGTATAAATCCTTGCATCAAGAATCAAACACAGTGGTTCAAGTGAGATTTGCCGATGCGCAGGATCAAATTTCAGCACGTACGGCTTTGCAGAAAACGATTGGTAGCGATTATATTGTCGCACTTAATATGGCAGCAAATACACCTAATTGGTTGTTGGCGTTAGGTGCTGAGCCGATGAATTTGGGACTTGATTTGCGCGGTGGTATGTACTTAGTGCTTGAGGCTGATACGCAATCAGCAATTAATGCACGCCTGGATAATACCTTAGAAAGTTTAGCACAAGGTGTTAAAAAATTGGGTGTGACACCTGAGTCACAGCTAAAAGCATCACAAAAACCTGAAATCATGAAAACATTGCCAGTGCCTGCGACTTATAGCAGTATTGGTTATGTTGCGTTAACTTTTGCTAATAAGGCGGATCTGGATAAAGCAATTGCTTTTATCAAAACAGATTATAGTAAGACGCAAAATAATCAGTTAGTTTATAGTGCATTGAAAGATAAAACGTTATTAGTTACTTTCAATGCGCAAATGCTTGCACAAATCAAGCAAGAAGCTATCTCGCAAGTAGTAACAGTAATGCGTAATCGTATTAACGCATTAGGTGTTGCCGAAGCTTCTGTTGCGGCCTCTGGTGATTCACGTGTGATTATTGAGTTGCCTGGTTTGCAAGATGCAGCACGCGCTAAGCAAATCTTAGGCGGCACATCAACGGCAAGCTTTTATATTGTGACACCTGTCACCGATCGTTTGAAAGTTGAAGAGCAAGGCATTAAAGTTTACCCGCTAACTTCAAATGGTCAGACATATTACTATCAATTAAATGGTAATTCGGTTGTCAGTGGTAGTGCGATTGTTAATGCCTCTCCTGGCGTGGATCATCAAAGTGGTCAACCGATCGTTGCCGTACAGTTAAGCTCAGATGCAGCTGGTCATTTTAGAGAGGTTACTGGCAAACATGTAGGTGATTTGATGGGCGTGATGCTTGTTAACACAACCTATAAAAAAGAAATGGTTGACGGTAAAGAAGTCAATAAGATTGAAAAGACTGAAAAGCTTGTTAATGCGGCAACGATTCAAACCGTATTAGGGGCTAATTTCCAAATTACGGGTCTTGATCAACGTGAAGCCAATAACTTAGCGTTAATGATTCGTTCAGGTGCATTACAAGTACCCGTGCATATTGCGCAAGAACAACAAATTGGACCAACGCTTGGTAAGCAAAATATTGAGCAAGGGATGTTATCTATTGTTGTCGCATTGATTCTTGTCGTGCTATTTATGGCGATTTATTATCACCTGTTTGGTATGATTGCCAACGTCGCACTCATCCTAAATTTAGTATTAATTGTTGCAATCATGTCAATTATTCCAGGTGCTACGCTGACATTGCCAGGTATTGCCGGTATTGTGTTGAACTTGGGGATGTCAATTGATGGCAATGTCTTGGTGTTTGAGCGGATACGTGAAGAGCTGAGAAATGGTATGCCGGTGCAAAGTGCAATCTCGGCAGGCTATGAGCGCGCCTTTGGTACGATTGTCGATTCAAACGTCACAACCTTGATTGTGGCAATTATCCTCTTTGCGATTGGTACAGGTGCTGTTAAAGGCTTTGCGGTGACATTGATTATCGGTATTCTGACATCAATGTTTACAGCGGTAACTGTCTCACGGGCGATGACGAATCTTATATATGGCTCACGTCGCAATCTTAAAAAATTATCAATCGGAATATAGGGGTGTCGCATGGAGTTTTTTAAACGTAAAACCAATATCGACTTTATGGGAATCCGTAAATGGACCGCGATTGTTTCGATTGTATTAATTGGTTTATCTGTTATATTTTTAGCTGTTCGCGGCTTAAATATGGGCTTGGATTTCACTGGTGGTTATCAGATCCAAGTCAATTATAATGAAGCGCCATCAACCCAAGAGGTGGCAAAAGTATTGGCGCGTGATGGCTTTCCTACCGCGCAAGTGACGACTTTTGGCTCAAGCGATAGCTTGATGATTAAGCTGCCGATTCAAAAAAATGAAAACAATCAGGCAGTGATTAATCAAGATGGTCAATCTGCTCAGCAATTACTTAAAGTGAAAATTGAGAAAAGCTTAGGCTCTGACGCACAAGTCACTAGCTTAAACTATATTGGACCACAAGTCGGTAAAGAGCTTGCAACCAATGGTTTATTGGCATTATTAGTAGCGATGATCTGTATCGTTGGCTATATTGCTTTTCGTTTTGAGATGAAGTTTGCGATAAGTGCGGGTATTGCGCTTATTCATGACCCGATTATTATTCTCGGTGTTTTTGCGGCATTCCAGTTAGAGTTTACCTTAACAACATTGGCTGCAGTACTAGCTGTAATTGGTTACTCATTGAATGATACGGTAGTGATTTATGACCGTGTGCGTGAAAACTTCCGTAAGATGCGTAAGGCATCAGTGATTGAGGTGGTTAACCGCTCAGTTAATGATACTTTATCGCGTACGATTATGACCTCAGGGTTAACACTTCTGGTGGTTGTTGTCCTTTATTTCTTCGGTGGTCCGTCATTACATGAGTTCTCATTAGCCCTTATTTTAGGCGTTATTGTTGGTACGTATTCATCGATTTATGTTGCTGGCGTATTAGCGGTATTGTTTGGCTTAAAGCGTGAATCGCTATTGCCGCCACAACGCTTGGATGATGATCGTCCTTAGTTTATTATTTTTTTCTACGTAAAACTGCTTGAGTGCTCTAGCAAAAAAATGGAAACTCCTCGCGTGTGTTTACGGTTTGGAGAATAAACTTGTTTTGGCTTATAGATAACTTATACTCACTTATTGTTATAATGCTTAACCCGCTTATTTTAGTTCTAGTAATGCTTTTGCTTATTATATTTATTAAGCGAAAAGTATTGAGGGTATTTATGGCACTGATTGCCTTTATGATCTTGTATTTAAGCTCAACTGGTATTGTTTCAGATTATTTTTTATCGGGACTTGAGAAATATAAACCAGTCACAGAGTCTACAATAATATCAAACGATGCGTTAATTTTACTTGGTGCTGGATTAGAAAAACAAGGATCGGTCGTGCAACCAACACTTTTGGCATATAGTAGAATATTGGAAGCTTGTCGTATATACCAGACCGCTCATAAAAACGGAGTGCAGTATAAAATCATTATTACAGGTGGTGATGTCAGAAAATATGGAGTATCAGAGGCTCAAGTCTATGGCAGAGTTTTAGAGGATATGGGTGTTAATAAAGATGACTTAATTTTGGAATCTAAAAGCCTTAATACTTATCAAAATGCGGAATATACAAAAAGCATTACCAAAAACTTACCTTATAGCAATTATTTATTGGTTACAAGTTCGCTACATATGAGTCGCTCATTGCTTTATTTTGATCAGTTTGCTATTAAAGCAATACCAGCAGTTTCAGACTCGCCTAAGCCAATTTCAAGTTGGACGCCATCGCCTTATAATTTAATGTTGCTTAGTTTTGCTTTGCACGAGTATTTAGGCATATTTCGATTACATGTATATGATTATTTAGACTTGAATAAGAAATAGGATACCTAAATTCAAAAATTTTTGTAAAATCAGGGCAGTAAAGGGCATTTTACTGCGACTATTCAGATTGACTCGACTTAGCATTTGATTTTTTACGCGCACGCTTAGCGCTACTGGATTTTTTCTTTTTGCTTTTTGGCGGTTTGCTATCAACCAATTTTGTGGGCTCAACGGTGCTATTACGCGTAGGCTTTTTGCGTGTGCGCTTTTGTGCTACGGGCTTTAAACTTGATGTTTTAATACGTGCGCGACGGCGTTTTGGTGTGCTACCTGCTGCAAGCTCTTGATGACTGCGACCTTTGCCATTAACGGTTAATTCAAAATCAATCTGCATCTCATCTAAATTAACACGTACAAGTTGTACTTGAACTTTTTGTCCAATGCCAAAGGTCTTTTTTGTGTGTTGACCTGTTAAACGATGCTGCACTTCATCAAACACATAATAATCACCATGCATTGACGAGATATGTACCAATCCTTCAATATAGTTTTCAATGAGCTCAACATACATGCCAAAGCCAGTAACATGGACAATTTTAGCATCAAATAGCTCACCAATACGATTGTGTAAGAAATGGCATTTTAACCATTTCTCAACATCACTAGAAGCTGAGTCGGCATTACGCTCTTGACTTGAAGCATGGGCGCAAAGCTCATCTAATTGACTGTGGGTGTAGTGATAAGCACCAAGTGTTTTCTCACCAAGAATCGATTTGATTGCGCGATGCGTTAATAGATCAGGATAGCGACGAATCGGTGAAGTAAAGTGACTATAGGCCGGATAGGCTAAGCCAAAGTGCCCATCATTATCTGGGGTGTAAAATGCCTGATTCATGCTTTTTAGTGTCATTAGCTGAATATTGGCAAAGTCATCGCGATCTTTGACAGAGCTTAGCATCTGGCTGTAATCAGCAGGTGTTGCACCTGACTTACTCGGTTTAAAGGCAATGCCAAGGGAGTGCAAATAAGCTTTCAAATCATCGACTTTGCCACTAGGTGGTGCGCCATGAACACGAAAAGGGGCATGTGCTTTGTTTTTCTCAATAAAGCGCGCTGTAGCGACATTTGCCAACAGCATACATTCTTCAATGAGCTTATGTGCATCATTACGCTGACGTGGAATAATCGCTGAGATATGCTGGTGTTCATTTAAAATAATCTGTGATTCAACCGTATCAAAATCAATTGCTCCACGTTGTTTACGTGCCTCGGCTAAGACTTTATAAAGATCATATAAATCAAATAAATGCGGAATAAGCTCAGGCTGTTCGTAATAGATATTATTGTCTTTATTGTTTAAAAGCTTGGACACTTCGGTATAGGTTAAACGTGCTTTAGAATTAATAACGCCTGAGTAAAACTTATAGCGTGACAGCTTGGCATTAGCGCTAATATTCATCTCGCAGATTAATGCTAAGCGATCTACTTTTGGCTTTAATGAACATAATTCATTGGAGAGCTGCTCAGGCAGCATCGGGATTACATAACCTGGGAAATACACAGACGTTGATCGAGCTTGCGCTTCCTTATCAAGACTTGAGTCTGGGCGAACATAATACGAAACATCAGCAATCGCAACATAAAGTTTCCAACCACCCGTTGAGCTTTTACGTGCGTAAACAGCATCATCAAAATCTTTGGCATCCTCACCATCAATCGTGACAAATGGTAAATCACGTAGATCTATGCGTGGAGATATTTCAGTATCGAGCACTTGAGACGGAAGTTTGCGCACTAGACGCGCGGTTTTATTACTCCAGTCCTCAATTAGATTATGCTTTTTGCTGGCAACTGAAATTGCGGTAAGTATTGGTGATTGCTCTTCAATGATTTCAACAAATTGTGCGACTGCTGAGCAAACCGTTGAGGGGAAGATAACGAGTTTTGCTTTGATCAGCGTGTCAGGCTCAAGCTCTTCTGACGGGGGTAAAAGTGCAATATATTTCGGCATGGTTTTGCTAATTGGTTGGATAAAATGGCTATCCAACTGTTGGCTATAGCGCCCAGTAATCTCAATGGTGTTGCGCTCAATAATGCTATCAATGCGTGCTTCTAATTTGTCTTTGCGATTAAGTCCCAAGATCATCGCGCAGACTTTGTCACCATTAAAGACTAAACGTGTCTGATGTTGCGGCAAAAATGCGCTGTGCATTCTATCTTCGGTGGTAATAATCGCATTGCCATCATTTTCAATGCGCACATAGCCGGTAATGATGCGACGTTTTTGTTTTAACGGTCTAAAATATTGACCATCCTGTTCAATCTGTTCATCGCGTACCATCGCACCCAAGCGATTCGCAAGGGCATCGAGTTGTCTGCTGCGTTTTAGCCCCAAATTATCAGCAATTTTCTCAAAAACAGTCGGCTGTTTGAGGTCTTTTAAGTAGGTTAAAATGACCTCTCTACTTGGAATAGGGTCATCATATTTTTGTGCTTCTAAATCCTTATTAGGATCGTTATCAATCGTGTATTTCTTACTCATTCTCGATGATGCCTTGTAAAAAAAGTTGTTTTTTCACAAGCTCGCCATCATTAAAGTGACCAAGTGCGACAAATCGATCTTGATCATAAATACGGGCGCTGCCGGTGAAATTGTTAGTTAGTTGCATCTTTCCTTTCAGATAAAATAAGTCCACTTTGTCATTAGGTATAGTAAAAATAGGTGTATCTGTAAATGCATATTCTGGATTAAGTAGCTTTTCATGGCATGAATCCAGTGTGAGTGTCTGCAGTGTCTCAAGCGATGATGCATCATTCATCGTCAATAGTCCGCATGCGGTTCGTGTTAATTTAATTAAATGTCCAGCGCAGTTTAGCGCTTTGGCAATATCCATGCCCAGCGTGCGAATATAGGTACCCTTGGAGCAGCGTACATCGATATCGATGGTGTGCTTTTCAGGATTATAGTCAATCAATTCAAGTGAGTAAATATTGATATTACGCGCTTTGCGCTCAATCTCGATACCTTGACGTGCCAATTCATACAAAGGTTTTCCTTGATGCTTGAGCGCTGAATACATCGGTGGGATCTGACTTATCTCACCACGGAATTTATCCAATGCGTTATGGATGTTTTGAAGAGTAATTGCAGGGACTTGGTGCTGTTCAATAACATTACCTTCAGCGTCACCGCTATCTGTACTGATTCCTAACTGAATCGTTGCTTGATAAGCCTTGTCAGCATCTAATAGATATTGTGATATACGTGTTGCTTGACCAAAGCAAATGGGTAACACGCCCGTTGCAATTGGATCAAGGCTGCCTGTATGTCCGGCTTTTTGTGCATTAAAAAGGCGCTTAACACGTTGTAGTGCGTGATTGGAGGATAAGCCTTGTGGTTTATCAATCACGATAATGCCATTTAAGGCAATTCCTTTGCGTTTACGTGCCATAGTTATTTATCTTGTACTTTAATTGCTTTTAATGCTTCTTTGGCAGCGTTATGTTCTGCTTGTTTACGCGATTTGCCTTTGCCGCGGTAACTTTGTTCAAGCGACCCTAGCGAAACTTCGACTGTAAAGGTTTGATCGTGATCCAACCCCTCAGTGGCAATGATTGAGTAAATTGGATGTGTTTGAATCTCGGCTTGTAAATACTCTTGTAAGCGTGATTTGGGGTCTTTGGTATGCTCTTCAACATTAAGTGTTGCTAAGACGTCTTTAAACCAATGCAAAATACGCTCTTTAACAACAAGCATGTCACTATCAAGATAAATTGCGCCAATCATCGCCTCAAAAGCATCTTCTAATAAGCGGGCACGCTTATGTCCGCCGGATTTAAGCTCGCCAACACCAAAGGACATATATTCACCTAAGTCAAAATGCTTTGCCATATCGGTCAGTGTTTTACCACGCACAAGATACATGCGCAGCAGGGATAAACTGCCTTCATCTTCATGTGGGAACTTCTGATAAAGCGCTTCGGCAATTACAAACCCAAGAATGGAATCGCCCAAGAACTCTAAACGTTCGTTATGTTGCTTTTGTTTACTGCGATGAGTGAGCGCTTGAGTGATAAGCGCTTCATTGTTGAAGTGGTAGCCAATGCTACGATATAAAGGAGTGTAATCAATGGTCATTATTTATAATACTCGTCCTATTTCGCTCCAACGTACGGAGCTGTTTAAACTATTCCAACTAAACCAAACAAAGCTTGCTTTGCCAACAAGTTCTTGATCGGTTACAAAACCCCAGTAGCGGCTATCTTCGCTGTTGTCACGATTATCCCCCATTACGAAATACATGCCTTGAGGGACAACAAGGTTGGTGAAGTTGGCTGATGGGGCGTTTGCCATATCATCAATTTGATGCGCAACTTTACCCAAATGCTCGGTGCAAATTGTGTTTGGACCATTGCCGTTATAGCTATTGATTTGGTTATCTAGGCAGTTGGTATACTCAATGGCTTTGCCATTGACCGTAAGCTTTTTATCTTTGTAAGAGATGACATCACCAGGCACGCCAATAACGCGCTTAATAAAGTCAACCCCTGGATTAACAGGGAAATGAAATACAGCAATATCACCGCGCTCAGGTTTGCCTGTTTCAATCCAGACATTGTTGGTAATTGGGTTTCTGATGCCATAAGCGGTTTTGTTCACCAAGATGAAGTTACCAACGGGTAACGTTGGTGTCATTGAAGCTGATGGGATCAAAAAGTTGCCGATTAAAAAACCGCGTAAGATAAAAACGATCAAGAATACACTAAAAAGTGAGCGTGCATAATCAGCCAATAGAGGCGCTTTTAGCGCTTTATTTTTTTGAATAAACTTACGACGCTCTTTTTTCTTCATGCCTTGGAGTTCATCCATAACAGGCGCTAAACGTTTTGGTTCAAACTTAAATTTGTCAATGGCTGCAATAATACCTGAGGCAATTGTCAGCACCAGTAGCCAAAAGCTAAAATCAATATTCATAGGTTTTTATTTCCTTTGTGCAATACACCGGCATTATTATACGGATTAGCTCAAAAATCGCTATGCTTTTATTGCTAAACTCGTTTCTATCGCTGCTTGGAAGCTTTAGAATGTGCTTTTGTCGCAGGAGATGGCAGCAGACCGGATCCTGTGCCTGAGAAATTGATTCAATGCGTTATGAGATAACTATTGCTTTGCAACCCAATCAATGACAGTAAGACCGTCTACTTTTTTAAATTCTTTAGTATTATTTGTTATTAGTGGGATATTTAGAGATTTTGCATGGGCAGCGATGAGTAAATCATTGGCACCAATCAGATTACCTGTTGCTTCAAGTGATGATCTAATAAGTCCATATTCATTAGCCGCATCTTGATCAAATTCAACGATAGAAAGCGGGGCAATAAAACCTGCTAGTGCTGATATATTCTGATCGACTCTTTTGCTTTTATAGGCGCCGTATACCAACTCTGAATAAACGATAGATGAGATAGCGATTTCATTAAATTTATATTGCTTAAACCTGTCAAGTACCATAGGTGGCTTTTCATTAATGATAAAAATACAAATGTTAGTATCTAACATAAGTTTAATCATCTTATATCCTCTCTGTTTTGTAATGGCAAATCGATGCGTTTTTCAACCATAAAATGATCAAACTCATCTAAACACTTAAAAGCTTGCTCCCATGATTGCGGAATTTCTCGAACAATAAGCGAGTTACCAATTTTATTAATATCTACTTTATTGGATTCCAACTTTAGAGATTTGGGTATTCTAATGGCTTGGCTGTTACCGTTTTTAAAAACTGTCGAGATCATTTGTGTTACTCCGTTCGTGGTGATATATATTTTGTAGTATATACTACTATGGGTGAATGTGTTTGAAAATTAATAAAAATATTTTTCTATAGTGCTTGACAGTAAACATAAAGCTCACTAGAATGCGCTGAAGTTTTCGGCAGTACGTTGAAAATCAGTGAAATTTTCCTAGTGTCCCCATCGTCTAGAGGCCTAGGACACCGCCCTTTCACGGCGGTAACAGGGGTTCGAATCCCCTTGGGGACGCCATAATTTAAAAGGTCGCGTAAGCGGCCTTTTTTATTTGTGTGGGTTTTAGAGTTGTGTGCGGAAAAGAGAGTTAAGCGTATCTTGACCACAAGCAATCGGTAAAAAGGATTTATGATCGATTTCATTGAGTTTAATGGTTAAATCAATTGTGACGAGATGTTGCATTTTTTGGAAATACGGATTGTTGCTAATTATTTTTTGAATGCTTTCGATAATATGCTGATTAAATCGTGGGACGCTAATGACCATCTTAAGGAATGCTTTGGTTGTGCTTTTAAGTCCTTGTAAATAGCAGGCATTTAAGTAACTGGTTTGATTAATATAGTAGGGTTTTAATGGTTGCAGACATTGATTGGATTGCACACTGAAGCTTACACAATATTCTGATAATTCATATTGTAAACTGGTGACAAGTGTAGCGATTGACAAGCTATTGGTATCATGCTCGTAATAAAGCGCCTGACCATTTTGGTAGCTACTGTCATAAATCTGATTAAACTCAGGATATAGCCCATAAAAATAATGATGAAGGAGCAAAGACGTCCCTTGATTAAGAGTGTTGATAATTTGCATTTGATCATTTTTATCCGCGAGACTGTAGTAATGTTGAAGACCCGCAAAAATAGTGAGTTTAGAGAGGTTAATCATCACAAAAATATCATGATCACTAGCATAAACATCTTCAATCAGGTGATTGCTCGGTGTGATCGAGAAATTTGCTACAAAACAGACATGTTGCGCGCTAATATTATAGTAGTGGATTAATTCAAGTAGCTCGGCAATATTAACAGAGCGTTTGAGCCTGTGATAGCGATCAATAAATGCCTTAATCATAATCGATTATTAACGGTAGTAGATAAAAAATTGATAGGTCTCATTTTTAGTATTGGCTTGAAAAATGAGATTTTTTTCGCTTAGGATATAATCCCACTCTTGTCCTGGTGATAGGCGATAGGTTTTATATAGCAGTGGGTTATTTAACTGATGTATTCCGCTATCTGGCATGTATTCTAGTTGCACACCTGATAGTGACATTTGATTGATATGTTTATTACGTGAAATTGCTGATAGCTTAATGAATTTTGGATTAAGATCAATGCTCTCAACGCTGGGTTTTTTAACGACCAAAAAGAATTGTTTTGCGGCAAGGAAGTCACTCGCTAAGTGTGAGGCTGTGAAATATTCCCCCTCAAGTTTTAGCTCAATAAATTGCTGCTTAATCGGTTTGTTTAAGAATGCCTCAAGTGTGTTAAATAAACTTTGAAAGCATTTATGCGGAGCGTAAAACTCAAAAGGCATGTACAGGGTGCTTTTCTGGAAGACTTGGTGCTCATCAGGTAGTAAAAAACATAGCTCTTTTAAGAGGGTATATAATTCAAAGGGGTGGTAATGGGTCGCGCGTTGCGTAATTGATTGTAGTTTATCCTCAAGTTTAAACAGCATTAAGCTTAATAATGGATATAAATGCGACTTGTGCTGATAATGTTGGATAAGGTGTTTAAGTGAAATAAGAATTTTCTCTAGCCGATGTAAAGTCGGCAGGAAAGTTGTGCTGTTGCAACTTAAAAGTGGCGGCGTGAACTCTGAGAGTTGCCAACCGTCACTGCTAAGGTGCAGCTCGCAAATTTTGATACTATGCACGGCACTTGGGTCACTTGCAAATGACAAGTGAAAACAAGGGCGCAAAGTTGGGATATCAGCGATATGCGTTTGATGTGTAACATTCACAAAAATAGATGCTTTAGCATCATCATGATCCGTTAGTGAAAGGTGCAAGGCGTTATGTTGTGACGAAAGTTCAAAAAATAAGCGGGTTTGCGTGTAGAGTGCGAGCTCATCAATTTTAAGCTCACCCACACTAAGAAGCTTGGTATCAAGTTTTAAGCTAAGTATGCCATATTGCATTTGATAGGGTAATTGTAGCGCTTGCGCGACATATTGATGCCCCAGCATATCTTGCGTGATGAAATATTTAGCACTTAATAATGCACCATCTTGCCAATGAACTTTTGCTGCCATATTTTACCTTTTTAATTGTTTGTAGGCGGTGTATTAACCCGCCGTAGAGGCACCTTCATCAATACTCAATAAGCCGTATTGACCTTTTTCAGTACTTTCACCGTGAACGACATCTAATGCAGCTTTGGAGAAGTTTTTCTTATCAACCATAACCCCGCTAATCGTTAGGATATAGTAGTCAGCTGCTGCAGTTGAGCCACCGAGGAAGCCGTATTGTTGGAAATCGATATTAAATGCCGAATTTTCAACAGGAACTAATACAAGCTCAGAAAGATCAGTAATTACGTCCCATTTTTCATCATTTTTGTACTCTTGAGAAGCATTGGTTTTACCAAACTTGATCGAAGTATCTTTGGCTTCAGATTTCTTAACAGAAGAAATAAGTCCTTCTAGTGTGGTTTTCATTTTTGGACTGATTGGTAAGCCAATAGTCACTTCAAGACTTGCTTTCATTTGTGGACCTGATAAATGAAACTCAATCAGGTTACAAGCAGCCGTTGGGCTTGTGACATCATTTAAGTTTTGACCGCCATCGATGGCAAATAAAAATTTGCCCATATCTTGCCCTAAGATCGTTAATGAATCAAACCAAATACGCGCTTTAGAGTGACTTCCTGCAAAGTCAGCTTCGCCAAGCTTAAAGCTCAGTGGTTTGGCATCTAAGACAACGGATCTCGCTAGTTTAGGTTCGATACTTGCCATTTTAAAACTCCTTGTTTATTAGTGGTTGGGAAATGGGTATGTAGTAAACGATGTTTAATAATGTAATTATTCACCTTCGCCTTCAGCTTCTGCTGTGGCAAAAAGACCTGGATCAAGACGTGTATCAATTTTCAAGGTTGTATCCATGCCTTCAAATTGAATATGCGGTAATACCGTGATATTACACTTATACCAGCCTGCCTTGCCTGGAATTTGGGTTACCTGAATGTCAGCGGCTCTAAATGGGTATTTCGCCATCTCAAGTGCGGTTGGTTGGAAAACTGTTGTGACATAGCGACCAAGCCACTTTGATAATTGCTCTTGAATGATCTCAGTACTGGTGACACTACCGATTTTATCGCGGATAACACATTTAATATAATGTGCAATGCGTGAAATACATAAAGTATAGGAAAGGTTGGCCACAAGTTGTGAGTTCATTGAATCAAAGTTATCGACAAATTCTTCAACACGTTTGATTGAATTAACACTAAAGAAGCAGGCATTGGGTGTGCCTTTCTCCTCAATAATAGGGATAACACCAATGTTTGCTAATGACAGCTCCATGTAATCAGGCAGTGAAATGTTCAAAGCCGAACGTTGTTCATCAAAGCCGCGAATGTTATAAACCGGTGCAATAAGCTCTTTGATGTAGCCACCGTTTTCAGGACCGCGAATGTACTGGAACCAGCCACTCTCAGCAAAAGAGCGCATGACATTCTTAGTGAATAATAATGATGAGCTACCCCAGAGATAGGTGTCATTTGATTCGTAATTATTAACCTGCTCAACAAAGTTATTCATGCGGCTATCGGCAACGGGACTGTTTACCGGATGATAGGGTTGACGTAATATAAAGTCACCCAAGCATAAGCCAACGTAAGCTGCCTGATCCGTTTTGCGAAAGGCATTCCAGTCGCGATAGCGTGGGTGCTCAAGCAAGGTTTCAAAGCTTTTGATTTGTTTGAGTTCAGCGATATCATCAACCCCAAAAAACTGCGGGTTAATCGCAGAGATAAACGGTGCGTGTGCGCTCTCAGCAACCATCCCCATCCCTGTTAACCAAGTGATATCATCCATGCTGTTTTTGAAATCATATAGCCCCATCAATAAACCATATGGCTCACCACCGTATTGGTCATATTCAGAAACATAGACTTTCTTAAATAGTTCACTGCTTGAGATATCATACAGATTGCGTTCAAAGTCGTATTGTAATTCTTCCTTAGTAACATCAAGTATTGCAACATCGATGTTATCATAATCATGCTGCATGACTTCTTTAAGTTGTAACCATTGATTCTCTATATAACGAAACTCAGGATGCAATAAGATGCTATTGACTTGCTCTTCGATGATTTGGTTGATGCGCTCAATCGCTCGCTGAACATAGATTTTATTGTAATTGACGATGTCATCGTTATTTGCCAAGACCAGTGCAAGAGCCGCAATATTTCTCGAGTAATAATCATCAGCAATATTGGCAACGGCATTGATGTCTTCTTTAATATTGGCATTGATTTTTTCAATACTGGTACTTTGCTCTTCTTGTGAGCCGCCAAACATTGAAAAAATACTCGCCAAGGCATTTTGTTCTACAGTGCTTGTTTCAGACATTTTATGTTCTCCTTAACCGTTTTGCTGTGGATTTTCTTCACCAGAGACAACTTCACCTTCAATCGCGCCATCATCAGTTTTGGCAAGATTATAGTGATCTAAATTGGGGATCTCTTTTTTCAAAGATTCAAGCGTTTGCTTATCTGAAAAAATACCGTCAATGGTTTTTTTCAATGTGCGATTGTTATCAATGTCTTTTTCAAAGGAAGATAATATTCTACCCCAAAGTGTCAATACAGTTTTTTAAAAATTCTTATTCCTACACATGTCATGCAACCTGCAATGTTTTTTGCGCCTGACTTTTAAAGTCAATAGCACCTTCTTTGTACACGTTCATTGGTTTTTTGTATCCCAAACTTTCATGAAATCTACGGTTATTATAAAAATCAA
>NZ_QLIQ01000048.1 GCF_003428165.1 Cysteiniphilum litorale
ACCTTAAACTCGGATGAGTAACTTGTCCTTTTTGTGCTCATAAATACGCCCTCTGTTCATTTCACTTTCAACAATATATCGGAAATGAATTTCAAAAGATACTGTTTAAATTTCTTGGGGTATTATATTGGACTTAAGTATCTTTTGGCTTTGGACATAAAAAAATTCTTCAGATGCTTCAGTTAAGTCTATTGAACTCTTCTGCCCACAAAAATCAATTTCATTAACAAACTCAACTGTGCCTGTACTAAAATTTATTTTTTGTAACCAAAAATGCCACTGTCCATTAGCAGCACGTACCCCAATAATATTTCCTCCTTCTCCACTATAGCTATAATCTCGGTTAGAATCTGTAGAGGTAACTTTTCTCCTATGTTCAAAACCTTCAACTTTACACTGATGCTTCTGTTGTTCCTGATCTTTCCAAACTTTATGGGCATCGCGTCGTCTCACTCCCCTTCTAATTGTTTCTCCATCACCGGCTATATGGATAATATGAGCTGACTTCCTATTGTTTTTAGGCGTAATAACAACCCTGCAACCACCTAACTGAGAAGTGAAAAAATAATTAGCTCTATCTTCTAATAAAATTGATGTTGTTTTTTGACTTTTCCAAGGTAACCAATAGCATTTAAATGCCGAGTTATTGCCAACGTCCAACCATAAACCATTTAAAGCTGCTTTATTCTTACTAAACTCAAATGACTGAACTCCTTGCATAGGTACCCTATCAACAATCATCAGAGTCTCAGCTTCGAAAATTGGATACGTCGTTAGAAACTCTTCTGTCTTTAATCTTAACTGATCTACCATTGTTGACATAAACTGACTTTTAAACACAAATTCACCCCATTGCTAATTCGATTAATGCCCTATCAAAAATTTTGTGAGCCCCCAGAAAGAGCATAAGTAATCTCATTAATAACTACAACCGTATTTATTCGGTATTTTTGCTATTTGATGCCTTATAAACTATATCCGCCTGTATATGCATGATGCAATATACTTAGGCTTATTAACACGAAAATCATGGATACGTCGCATAGACGTTATATTTTACATAAGGGAATCATATGCTACTGTCAATTAAACTTAGCACTTTAAAGTGTTATCAAAACATCGCCATGAAAAAAATACCGAGTTCTATTATTTACTCTTTAGCCGACATCAGCCCCATACTTGAGGGGATCAAGCAATCCCAACCTCTTCAGACTAGTTATATATCGGATCTATATAATAATCAAGATCATCGTAAATACCTCATGGAAGCCCTATTAGTTACAGATAGGTTTAAACAATATTTAATCAATTCAAATAGAGAATTCACTTTAGATATACTTGAACGAGTCATTAAAGACTTTAAAACCACTCAAAAGGGACTTAGAAAACTGATAGTTGAAAAGTTTGGGACGTGCATAGAACCTACATCAGAAGGCAAGCTGCAAATTGATAACTTCATTGTCGCACTTAATCGTATATCTGGAGATGATCTAAATTATTCTAACCCACTTCGCCAATATTGGGCTAAAAAAAAATTAACCGAGCAAGGCATAAAATGTAAACGTGAATATTTAAAAGAATATAAGACCAAATATAACCTTGATGAGAAGCAAACAGATGATTTATTTACTGAGTTTGACGATGTTAATTCTAAAATACAACTGGTTTTGATGAGGCTTAAAAATGAGAATTCCTATAACAAAAAGAGAGTTTCCAAGCTAATAGGTGAGATAGAAGAATCTAAAAAAGTGATAGATAAATTATGCAATAATAAAGATTTTAATCCACATTTCAAATATTTACTGATTGCACTTCAAAAAGTTCATGACTTAGCCAAAAACACTTGTCCCAAATTAGTTCGCACAAACATAAGAACTACTTTCTCCAAATTTATAGAGATGCTCAAAGATACAGATAAATTACTAGTAGAGTATCTTTCCTGCAAGGAAAAGTTACATCTTTTAGAGCTTGATGCTTTCAACAATAATGGAGGTAGCAGACTTCACAACAGAAAAATTGACCTAAGATTTCTTAATGAGTTTACACCCGTTTCATATAATAATGCAGATTATATATCTATCAATATTAGAGGTGATTACCTAAAAAAGGCAATTTGTGTCATGATCAATTTTTTATATAAAAGAGGCTCACATATATATGAATATTATATTTTAGAAAAAAGAAAGCAATTTTCAAACAATAAATATTACATCTTAGAAAACTCTAGCGATGATGATGGTGATGGTGATGCAATCTATGGTTCAGATAAAAATCTAGAATTTAAGCATGACTCAATGACTAACAAACAAGGTAAAAAGTGCGACAATACTAGAAAGGCTTATCAAGAAGAAGTATTGACTGATCTTGAGAGAATCACTTGCTTCATACAAACAATGCATGGGCTTCATCCACTCGAAGATGGCAATGGTAGAACATTTGTATTTGGCTTGCAAAATGCACTTTTGGCAAAACATGGTTATCCATTCACCGTTCACTATGAAGCAGGTCGAGCGATAGGACTAAGCGGTCTAACACCTACAAAAAACTCAGAGTATGCCACAGAAATTGCCTATGGGTGTATAGTTAGACTATATTTGGATTCACTTGATAGTGATATTAAAAGGATTGAATTTTTAGAACTAATCGCGTTTATATGGAAATATTCGCCACCTGGTAACCCTTTTTTCTCAAAGGCGCTTTTTGATGATTTTGCGATAAGAAGCGCATTAATTAAGCGCAAATATTTTAAAGATGTAAAGCTTTGGAAACTACATGATCTCACTGAGGATGAGAACGATGACAATGATCTTGCGCGGGTTGAAATTCAGACAGATTACTCCACTGACAATGTTATCTCCTTCTTAGAAAATTTAAGAGATAAAGAGAGCAAACTATCAACACATGTGAGCAGTAAGAGATCAAGTTGCTTTATTATCTAACGCATCTTCCTTTTTAAAATACCGTATTTATTCGGTAATACGCTTTTCTAAAATTAGATAAAATTGTATTTAGCAAAAGCATATAAGCTCACAAGAGGGAATCCACATGACCACATCAAGGTCTGCTTTAAACCAAATTGTTAATAGAAACTCTTTTATACGCAGCTTGGTTCATTGCAAAAAGGTGGAATAAGCATTTATCGACTTTTTATAAAATGATTTGGTATTTTTAAATAGCTGTCAAAATAGCGTTGTTATGAAAATATGTCACCTAATAATCTTAATATACTTTTAAATAGTTAATAATTATGGAGAACTTAATGCAGTATTATATTGGTATGTGTTATGGTATGGTTTTTGAAAGAACCAGAACAGATGAGATCGTTTCAGGTAATGGGCGTGGAATAGATAAAAACGCAAACATATTCAATCAAGGTTTTGGTGGAGGCTATGCTGGATGTAAGGCAGTATTTGCTGTATCTAATGTGATTTTTGGGCACTATCACTGTGGTACTGAAGAAACGTTCGATGTCTGGCTAAATGAGATTAGAATGAAATCTGCATCTAATCCAGTTACTATTTTAATGGGCTGCCCTGGTGATACTTTTCCTAACGCTGAATTCAACCAAATGGAAGATCAAATTTCAGAATCAGGGCTTAAAATTCAGACTATTATAAGGCTTGAAGACTCTCTAATGAAAGACGTGGCTACAACCCATATTAACTCCAAAGAAATCCACCTTAGAAATCTATTCGGAAAACTTGTGTATACTTATGACTTCTCGACAAAAAAATCTCTTCAACATAAATTGGTTTCTGAAAAAACATCTCTGTTGGAAAATAAGGAAAAAGATAAAAAGTTATGTTGTATTATTCTTTAAAAAATCAAGTCAGCCTCTTAAGGATTTTTTCAAGTATAGCTATAACATGTATTAGCCCACATATCAGTCTAAAGCGCAATAAATATCATATATCAAACCCATATTCAAGATTCAAAATAGCTTCTTCCTTTTGGGTTATTGTTCTCTCTCTATAAGCAGTACCCAATACTGAGCTTTTTAGATTATTTGCTTTTACTAGATATTGATTATATAAACTATTACTATAAAAATCATGAACACTTCCCTGATAGTTGGCTATTATTTGTTGCACAAACTCGGTATATGTAATCTTATGACTATTCTGATCTAAACTAAAGCCACAAAAATTAAATATATCAAAATATTTAGTATTAGAGTTAAGCACACGGATTAACTCATTACCGGATGTTGTTGTATGAAGATCACCAAGTGTAATCTTTTTATAGTCTTTAAGGTGGTTCTTATAGCGAATGTGGAAAGCAATGCTCAACATTGTTTTTACAATATCTTTCACTTCTGCAGACAGCACCTTGATAAGACCTGGCCAAAAATTTTCAGGAGCTTTCTGAATCAACTGCAAATGGTTCTCAATAATATAATATGCCTCATGCTTACTATTGTTAAACCTCGTACTAGTAACATAACGGTTGTGTCTCGATCTTACCTTGAGTTGAGCCACAATCTCTTGTAATAGATCGCATATTTTAGAAATTTTCTTAAACTCATTATAAAAATTAGTCCGAAGTATATTTGCATTATCTTTTCCTAAACCTTTTAGATGGTTATCATATTGTCCATATTGGTTGTTGAATTTCATATTTAATTTGGACTGCTTGTAGGCGCCAACTAACTTGTCAAATAATTTTTGCATTTTTGGTTCTATTTTTTTATAGTTAACCTTATCATAATGTTCACCTATAATAACAGATTTAGGAAGAAAACCTCCCACGTCCCCAATCACTCTCTGAACGCAACCTACTTCTTTGCCTAAACTGTTTTTCTTAGAATACATATGTGGTATATTACCACCAAACTTCACAGCATACTCAATGTGTTTTAACCAATCTTTTAACGGTGTTACTTTATAAACCCATGGATCAACTATAATTGCATCACTAAAGTTGCTCTTTGATGCCATCTCACAAAAGCTTGCTGCACAAGCCTTGCAATTTGTAGTTCCTCTTAAGTTTGATACAAATTCATGGAGACTTTGTGAAGAATGTAACAAACAATAGACATGACTATTCAATAGGATATGTGTTAAATAAGTTTTTTCTACCAATTCATCTGGTTTTTTTATATGCGTTGCTATAAGTCTCATCATTGTTGATAAATAACCACAAGTCCCATAGCCAACGCTCATTATACCTAAATAATCATCTTCGTAAACGCTGGTCTTAATATCTGTGAAAGCTTTGGTAAATTGGTAATCACTATTACCTGCATCTAAATTTAAATTAGATGATGTTGGAACATAAATACGCGCCATATGACTTAATGCAACGGCTATTGGCATGAGCTTTTCAACTGTCATTTGTTTCCCCTTTAAAGATGTAATCTATAGTTACTATTTAATCATTAACTTGTTGCGATACAAGGTAGCTTCCAATATTTAAAAAATATAATAGTATAGCAGTCAAAACAAAGACTATAATCGCCAAGACAAAAGGAAGATTAACTGATATATCTAATAACTTCTCACCAAATAATGATGTAATTGCTGAACCTGATGTAAATAGCGAAACAGTAACACCCATTACCCAGCCTTGCTTCTTATCTGAAACTGAATGAGAAAACATCCCCAACATATTGGTATATGCAACACCAAATGCAAGCATAAAAACTCCTCCCAATATAAGGATGTCATAACTTCTCCAATTAATGAGCAGCAAAAAAAGCATTATGGCCATGACTGATAGATTTATAATCACACAATGTTTTTGTTTAAAGTGTTTTTGGAATAATGGAACTAAAAATATTGTACTAATTGCCATTGCAATTCCTAATACAAGCATCATCAAACTATTCATAAAAACATCATAATGATATTTCCTGTACAAATAGACTGGTAAAAATATGTAGAATGTATTAAACGATATTTGCATTAAAAAAAATACAACCGACAACTTGAGAACATTCTTATTTTTAAAAACACCATAAAATTGGGTTATTATCTCAGTTGGTTTGAAATAATAACTACTTTTTTCCAACTTTGTTTGATCTTGATAAGTTATTAAGAGAATTAGAATATTAATAGCAATTAATATTAACGTCAGATAAAAGGGAAGCTGATCATTAAACCATAAGCATAAGCTTTTATCAGATAGCAATCCTCCAATAATAGGTCCAGCTATAAGCCCCAAAGAAAATGCAAACATGATTAATCCTAAATTTTTAGTACGCTCTTCTGTGCTGCTTACATCTATAATGGCAGCCTGCGCAATTGGTTGACTACCCGCTGTTATCCCACCAACAACCCTGCCAACGATAAGAAGTAATAAACTATTAGACGCAATTGCTAACCCTGTTAATCCATACCCTATGAAAAGACCAACCAAACAAATCAGTAAAACACGTTTTCGTCCAATTTGATCTGATGTTTTAGCCAAGTATATTGCGCCTACAAACCAACAAATGAAAAAAATTGCAATGGTTATCCCATAGTATAACTGTCTTGTATCTATACTGGTTCCATATGCTAAAAAATGCGTTTGTGGATTCATAATAACAGCGCTCAAAACAGGAAATAATATCCCTATGCCTAAGGCATCAATAAAAACAACAAGTAGCAAAGCAAAAATTGACTTTCTCATATAATAAAATTACCTCAAATTAATATTGTAGTGGTGTGCTAAATTTCTTGCGCCAGAATTGATAGCTTATCAACCGTCGCTGATTTTAATGAAATATCAACATTAACACCTGTTTTAGGAATCATCACTTTCCATTTACCATTTTGTTGATTAGCTGCATAATCCTGTAATAGTGCAAAACCATTAACATAATTTTTACTGCTATTATAAACCTGACCATTATTAAGAATAATTCCTACTTTTAAGGTAAGTGGCTGCCACCAGTTAATTTTCGCTTTTAGCCAACCAATATCTGTATTGATGCCATAGAATGTTTGATTATCAAAATTTACAAATGCATATTTTATACCCTGTCCTTCAGACGTAATATTGCGATATTGATCAATATGTATTTCAGCAGGAAGTGACTGCGGATTACCCTTGGCATCCTCTAAATCTATTATTAGTGATTGCAATTGGTTAATCGCATTAATATCTGCAGTATCAATTGGACAAGTATTTAAATAGGTGATCTTTTTACAGACATACTCGCCACTGTCATTTTTAATTAAAAATGGTGAGACTAAATCAAAGTAGCTTTTATATAGACTTGACTGCCCCAACAACAGATCATTTAACATTCTTAAATTCACCGTCATCTTTGCAGCCGGAGAAAATGGATACATCCTAGCAAATCGAGTTGACAATGCCGTAGTAAATTTTTGCCATTTTTGTGCCGATTGTTTCTCAATAAGTTTAACACCATGCCTTACGACCATATGTACCGGAGATAGCAAACTGTCAATAAGCGATTGTGGAATATTCTGCTGTTTCAGGACTGATGACAACATTTTACTATACGAGTTATCACCTTCAATTAGCTCATTTTTAGTTATTTTTATAATCGCATTACTCGGCTGTGATAATTCAGTAGCTAACTCTGATAAAATATCAACATATTGCTGTCTTAACTGCTGATTACTCAAAAATGCATTTAAAGAAGTGAATTGATTGCTAATTTCATTAGTGAAGGGATAATCTTTCATTAACACCTCTTTAGTGTTCTCGTTATAAAATGAATAGATCAACTGCCAAACTTGAATAGAACTTATTTGCGTCAAATAGTTTTTAATTCCTATTAAGTATTGAGGCTCTCCTTTAGATTGTTGCATTAGCAGATTAGACATCAAGTTAGTATATGTTTCGATATATTGATTGGTGTAATGATCAACCACTTGCTTCTGCCAAGTATCAAGCACATTCATATTAGCTTGTTTCCCAAGTGATGTACTGAGCTTCTTGTAGTCACCAATAATTTTTACCACATATTGATCTAGCCCCTCTTTAGTATATATCAAAGGAATGGAATAATTTTGAAAGCTCACCAATGTACTATCTGATTGTGTTTGTTTTAATATGTCATAGTTATTCGCACTTACGACCATTGCACTAATGGAGTTAACTCGCGCCTTTAAAAGACTTTCAACCATTTTTTGTTGTAATGGTGAGTCCATATGTTTTTTAAGATCACCAACCATCAATTGTGTTTTATTGAGCAAGGCAACAACCTGACTTAAGGAGTCAATTGTAGTTGGCAAATCCAAATATGTTTTAAAGGACTTGACTTGAATTAAATCATTTAAATGTTGGTAATCTGATTTGCTAATCTGTGTTTTAATTGATGGAATATGCGACTGTTGAGGGTAAAGCATATGTGTTAACCAGTTATCAGTATGGGATAATGACGTCAACAAATTCACTTTGACCAAAGGCAAAAATTCTTGCTCTATAAATCGCTGCCAATCATTAATCGTCACTGAACTTGAGGATAATAAATACTTAAAATACGCATCGCTAATTTTCACTGTATAATTATCGCTGCCTGTTAATGAGGTATTACTATTAACAATTTTTCCTAAATCTGAAGCATCAAAGTTAGCCGCATAATTTAAGACCGTATCAATTTCATTGGCATTTAAATCAGTTATTTCTTGCCAAACATATTTATTTTGTTGAATGATTTTTCTAACGTCATCATGACTTGCCACGAATAAATAAGACATTAGAATTCGCGTTGTTTCGGTTGGTGTTTTAGCGATAAGTGCTTTCACCTTGGATAAGATTTCTTGACTATACGCCCTATTTAGCACTTTACTAATATAGTATTGCGGCAATAGGCTAACTCCATATTCTGATGGATTTGATGCCAACTGATCACGATATGCTTCTTGGAGTTGACTGATATTTAAAGGCGTGTCGGCATAACTAATATTATTTGAAATATCATCTACTTGTGCTTGAAATCCAATAGCATTTGCAAGTAACACAGAAGAATAAATAACACCAATAACACCAACACCATAGCCACTAACAGCAGGATAATTGATATTAAGGCCCTTCTTATCACCTGATAATACAAAACTGAAGATATTTTGTTGATATGATGTTTTTTGACGCGGCATATATAATAGTAAATTGCGAATACTCTGTGGTGAATTAGATATAATCGCAGCATAGTAATGCTCGACACTATTTTGATAGGTTAGCACCTTTTGTAAGAAGTTATGGATTTCACCGACTTTTTGAACATTATAACCGACTGCCTTGATAATCTCAGTTTCATGTTGCTCAAAGTATTGTAATGGTAACTTTACCCATTCCTTAACCATCAAATTAGCATCTAAAATTCTCTCTTCCGAAATCGTTTTTATCGGGATGTATTCACTGACCATTGACAGCTTTTGATACGCGTCATAACCCTCAAGATTTTGCATTGAAAATGACAAGCTCACAATCGGTTGAATTTCTAATTTTTGAGCAAAAATATTTAAGCTAGATGCCACAAGCATTGCTTTTTTCTGTGTTAGATCATCTAGCTTATCGTGAACGACAACAATAGGGATACGCTTTGTTTTTTGAGATATCTTCAACCAACATGCTTCTAATGCATCAAAATCAACTTGATCTAAATCGTGCAACTCATGGATAACAAAATTATTTGATAAATAAAAACAAGAATCTTTATTAATACTTGATTTATTTCCTGCAATTAGCTCTCCTAATCCTGTCTCATCAATCACAAATTGATCCTGAGCAAAATTAAGTAATAAATAAGGCTGTTTATTGGATAATCCTGGATAAACATTTGCAGGCAACCTGTTTAGACAGGTTCTTAATCCTTTAAGATAGCGATTTTTTGTTGATGAACGAAATATACTCTTTGAAATTGAGACAATAAAATTAACTAATTTTTTAATATATTTCTTATACCTTCTCCAAAAAACGAGCATCACAATAATAACAGCAACAATAGCAATTGATGTTCCATAGTTTTTCAAAAAAGTTAATAAAATACTCATATGCATTACCTCTTAATCTGTCAATTTAAGTGTGAAGCCATCTTTGTTGATTTGTAGCGTTTTTTTACCACTATCATTGTTTTGCTCAATATATAGAGCACTATCTTGACTACCTACTTCATAACGTATCGTTGCTTCATTTTGACTACCCCAATTTATACCCGTCACCTGTGCTGTTTGAGATGCAAATATATCTGAGTTAACATGGTGCATAAGTGATGCTGAGATCTCTATATATTCACGATGTAAATCAACCCATACTTGTGTATTATTTCTTAAAGGAAAATAAGCTTGGCTCAATAAACTATTAGGCTTAACCACTGCAGCAAAGCTGTTACTTGACTCATCGTCAGCAAGTAATAAACTTGGCAGCTCAATATGGTAAGACATTTGATCGTCACTATAAGGTGTAAATCGATGATAGCTTGTATCATCAGATGGCTGCTGTGAAATATCTGATGCAGTCTTGGTGGCTCCCTGATAAAGTGATGTTGCATATATGTCATCTGTTGATGCATCGTCTTTGATCACACATGCTTGCGCTTTAAATGCTGTCGTTTTTTGATATGCAGGTAAGTCTATTGCTGTTGATTTATCAGAAATAAGTGTTAATTTAGTTGCAATATTGAGCGGCATTTTCTGATCTACCATCTCATTTGTTAGGCGACTATGACTGTCAAAAGCGCGATAGTCTTTTATATTCTGGTGAAACTTAAACTCAAAAGCAATTGCTGTTATACGATAACTGTCATTTAACTCGTTAGCATATGAGTCAAAAAAACCATCTGGGAAACTGAATCCACTAACAGGGTAAAGTGGTAATTGCGTCGGTAAATTACCAAATTCTAACTGTATTAGGTAAGCAGATGAGTCTTCATTTTGTTCCTTTTTCTCAACATAATTAACATATTGCTGATATTGATTTGGAATTTGGTAATAACTAGGTGCAACTCTTGAAAAAACGTCATCAGTCAACCCCCTATCTATCGATGATAGTTGTGACTTCGGCAGCGGGTAACTGATATTTGCAATATTACACTTCCCTAGTGCTTGTTGTGTATTTAGTAATAGCACTTTATCTAGTTTGTGTGTGTCGGGAGTAGATAAAGTGCCATTACTAACCTCATACTGACCAGCATAGGTTTCGACCTGACTGCTGATGAAGTATTCTTGCTTATCATAATTAAAATAAAGCTGTAGTTGGTAGTCATATAACCACTCTATCAAAGAGTTATACAATCCAAATTCAATACTATTAACACATATATAGGGTTGCTTATCTTGAGTAAATTGAGTCAACGCATCATCAATTTCAAGCTTAACTAGATTTGAGAATGCTGCAGACATTGAGGTTATAACATCTTTATGAGTACTATCTTGAAAGACCTTGATTGTTTTAATTTTCTTGGCAATGGCAGCCAAAGGATCGGAAAATGTGAAATTAAATACTTGATTTGCTTCATATACTTCACACTGCTGTTGGTCTTGAAACTGATTGAACTTGATTTCAGATAAGCTCAATAAAGTGCCTGGATTTTTTGATAATGGATCAAAAACTGCCATAAGTTTAATTGTATTACTCTGCATTGGCAGTGTATTCGCATCGGATAGCTGTATATGATCCCTGACCTGCAATATAAATTCTAATGCAAACATTCCTCTATTATTTAAAAGAAAGCTTAAATCCTCATTCATTGAGTTTTTAGAGGATAACGTAAAACTAATTTTACCTTCAAAACCATATGTTTTAAGATTAAATACTAATTGATCTATATACTTAGGCGCAATAACAACACCATCGCCTTGTGTCTCAAAACGATCATTCAACGGCTTTACTACTATTGATAATGCATCATAATAGACCTTTCGCTGTAACGTGTTCGTATTATCAAGCATAGCCTTACCTCAGTATTAAGAATAGATAGCTACTACAAACAATTGCAACACCTAAAATTGCAGCACTTATGTAGTATGATTTAGTTAAAAATCGCTTAGACCATCGCGATTTAGTTGACTGCAGTGTTTGATGTATAGACAAACTCTCAAGCACATTTTCATAGCCTTTATTAACAACATCGCATCCAGATTCATTTTCAATCATCGTTTCAAGCTTCTTCTCATACAGCGTAATATTATATTGATTAGCAAGATGGTATTTCCCCTTAAAGCCTTCTTTTAATAGCAAGTTGATCTGTATTGGAATAACAATCGGAACTTTGACTTCTTTAGCCAAAATAGCATCAATCATTCTAAAGAAATGTTCTCCACCATCTCGTCTTTGAAAAAACTCTGTTTGCAATGACTCCCAACTCGCTTTGGATAAACTCATATGATTAAATAAATATAAGTTCACTTTTTCATCACAAAAGCTGACCAATGGAAATAGGATATAAAATAGAATGCTCTCAGAATATTTCTGCTCCAAATTACTTTTAAAACATTCTATTTTTTCTACTAATACCGTACGATAGATTGTTAGATTATCAGTGGCTTTTTCTTTTTCTAGCTCTGGATGAACATACTTTTTAATGTCTTTTGCTTGTTGAACAATATCAAGCCATAGCATCCATAATGTTTGATGATCCATCAGAAATTCCCCATATGCTTCTTTTTGGCAAAATGTAATTTAAAATGAGATAATATTGAGCGTTACTCTTTATCTTTTGGTTGTTCCTCTATATTTTCAGCACTTCCTTCACCCTCAATCAATGCCGTTGTATCAGCCGAATTGCTTGCATCTTCTAGAGCCTTAGGGACATACTTACTTGCATTTAATAAAGCATTATATTCCTCAATATTAACCAATGATTTTTTGATCATCTCTTTATTTTCAGCACTAGCAAGCATCTCGCGAATTTTCTCTTGAAACGCTCGATTGTTATCAAAAGTTGTTTCAAAGTTTGCAACAATTTCTTTTAATCGTAGTAACTTTTTAAGTGCAGGAATCTGATTTGCCAAAGACAATGGACTAAAGGCATTGATATTCTTAAGCTGCAAATCAATATCAAGTTTTTCTGATTGATGTGGTGTAATTCTATTATTAACACTAATTGTTTTGCTAATATCTAGCTTTGACAATACCGCATTAACACCACCTTTACCGTTTAATACCGTTCTATCATAATATGATTTCTTCATCTCCTTAGACTCACCAAGAGAGAAATCACCCATAATAAGAATCTTAAGTGGTAACTCTTTTTTCTTTTTTACATTGCCTACAGAAACAATATCATAGGTAATATTAACTCTGGAGCTTGGAATTTTTTGCTTATACGACATGGTTTTCTCCTGAATACGTCAAGAATTTAAAGGAAAATATTTAGCTGCATCCCCCTAGCAAAGCAACTCATGCAACTAAATAAAATTTACGACATCAATAATTAATTATCTAGGCGTTGGCAACCTTGAAAGATTGGATATTATTAGGTTGTCTTGTTTGTACGTGTATAGTTGACGACACATCTTCTGAGTAGTTACCGCCTGTGATATGTATTTCAGCAAGATTACCTTTGTCATCTGGAATAATCTGGATATTATCCTTAGCTACTCTAAACTTGATGGTGTCATCAATTTTAACACCATAAGTAAATGTCATTTCTTTATTATCTAAGATAATTTGATTTTCATTAAGCTCAGAAATTTCAAACTCCATGACTGGTGTACTGCCCATATTATCAAGCTTATCTGAAATTGCTTGACCCTGATTATAAGTAATATAACCAGACAAAGACACTTGTGCATCAGTTTGCTTTGGATAAAGAGGAAGTGTTGCCTGAGTGATTAGAATCGGCGCATCTTCTGTTGTCCCTAATTCAGAACCACCATCTTGAGCAGCAAACTTATCATCTGCAGCAGTACTTGCAAATGAAAAGCTTTTGGCATAAAAACGCGCAGCATGCGCAAGCTCCCTATCCCCTGTGTGCCCTTTTATCCACGCATTGTGTACAGAGCTAAATGTAACATGACCATTTGATATTTGCACATTTTGAGAACTTATTACTGACATATATAGACTCCTTTTCTTGTTTTATTGATTATTCTTATTCACTATCAGACTCAGCTTCATCGCTTCCCTCACCAATCGGTAGTTTGGTTGCAAGACGCAGTGAAACATCAATGCCTTCTAGTTGAATATGTGGTACAAGATCAATTGAACAACCATACCAACCAAGCTTACCTGGTTGCGGTTCAACTTTGACACTTGCCTCTTTAAACGGAAAATAGGCTAACGTCACATCACTTGGATTAGATGCTATCGTTACAAAGCCGTTTAACCAATCTGACAAAAAGGTTTGAATCTTTTCTTGATCATAGTTCGAACCAATTCTGTCTCTCACCATTGATTTTACATAATGCGCAACGCGAGATACTGAAAGCGTATATGAAAGGTTAGAATTGGCTTGAATACTTTCCATTAAATCTAAATTTTCTAAATTATCAGGAACGAACTTTGCTGATTGAACGCTAAAGAAACATCCACCTTCGCCACGTTTATCTCCAACAAAAGGGATAAGCCCTGCTTTAGAGAAAGCATACTCTTGGGAGTCTGATATAAAGTATTCAACACTCCCTGTTTTTTGCTTGTAATTGCCAATTTCAAATTGATACGTTGGAATATCTTCAATCAACCCGCCTCCCAAAGGACCACGAATATACTGACACCAACCTGTTTTTTTGAACGAAGTAATAATATTTCGTGCCAATAATCCAGATGAGAATCCCCATACATAAGACTTTTGATCAAATGGGTTGTTAAGCTTCTCACGGAAAAAACTAACCGAATACTGATTTCTTGATCCATATAGCTCGGTTGAATTATCATCATAAGGACGTCTAATTAAATATCGAGGAAAAGTCATGCCGACATATGCTGCTTCCTCTGTTTTTCTAAACTGATTCCACATTTTGAATTTGGAGCCTTCTAATAGTCCTTCTAAATCTTTAACCTCATCAAACTCTTCAAAACTACTATAACCAAAAAACTCAGGACCAATATTACTAATAAAAGGCGTATGCGCAGAGCCTGCAATCTTTCCTAAGTTAGATAAGACAAAGAAATCATCGTATGTGTTTTTAATGTCAAACATGCCAACACTTAGCGCATAACCCAAGTTGGTAAATTTTTGATTACAAAGCATTCAAATCAAACTTTTTTTGCAATTTCATGCCCCTCAAACCCTTATTCCTACGTTCATTTTATGTCAAAATCATTTTTGTAGTGCCATAATATATA
>NZ_QLIQ01000049.1 GCF_003428165.1 Cysteiniphilum litorale
ACTTTAAACTCTGACGAGTAACTTGCTCTTTTTGTGCTCACAAATACGCCCTCTATTCATTTTACTTTCAACAATATATCGGAAATGAATTTCAAAAGATACTGTTTAAATTTCTTGGGGTATTATATTTTGAATCGTCCGATGATTTTAGGCAATAGCATATTACGTCGTTGCTTTACGGTCATCTGTGGGGGTAATTCATGAATTACCCCTACGGTTTTGGTAATAGCCACAACCCCATGGAAATGATTTGGCATAACAACAAATGCTCCACACTTTACATTTGACCATATAGCTTCAATCCTTAACCATTCGTCTTGGACAATGTTACCCATTTCATTCAACACCATTTCACCATTGATAACATGCCCAAACAAACATGCTTTATCTTGCGTGCAAATCGTTACAAAATACATCCCTGCTTGAGAATAATCATACTCACTTAGACGAATTGAATGGCGATTTTGCTTTCTGCTGCTCATAGCTGTTTTCAACTTAGATATTTAAATGAGATGTAACATTAAGATAATTGTAGCTCACATCCCAAATAATTCATGCAAATGATAATTACAGGCTCAATGATTTTTGTAGATGAAATTCATACAGGAGTAATTCATATCGGATAATTCGTGTTGGGTAATTCGTGAATTACCCCTACGGTCATTGTGTTGAAGGATTACAATAACACATGCAGGTAACTTACATATGTGAGAGGAGAATTCGTATCGGCAATTCGTGTTGGGCGATTCGTGAATCGCCCCTACGGATTTTATATTAAATGTTTGCGATAACACACAATCGACTTTCATATCGATATGTAGGGGCAATTCATGAATTGCCCCTACATGAATCGCCCTTTTTATATATAAATTATGACATCATATTTTTCAAAACGGTCTGCAAAATGCCACCATTTTTCAAATAATCAACATCGACATCAGCATCTAGACGCGCCAATGCTTCAAAGATTGTTTTGTGACCATTGGTGTGCACAGCTTCAACGATAACATTCGCACGCGGCTTTACATTATCCAAGCCTTTGATATTGAATGTTTCTGTACCATCTAAGCCAAGCGTTTTAGCCGTTTGACCATTAACATACTGTAAAGGTAACACACCCATACCAACCAAGTTTGAACGGTGGATACGCTCATAACTCTCAGCAATCACAGCTTTAACACCTAATAGGAAAGTCCCTTTAGCTGCCCAATCACGTGATGAACCTGTACCATATTCTTTACCTGCCAATACAACTAATGGTGTATTTGATGCTTTATATTTCATCGCCGCATCAAACACATATTCAATTGAACCATCTGGATGGTATTTGGTAACCCCGCCTTCTGTGCCAGGCGCTAATAAATTGCGAATACGAATATTAGCAAACGTACCACGCATCATCACTTCATGGTTACCACGACGTGAACCATACGAGTTAAAGTCTTTTTTCTCAACGCCATGCGCTTTCAAATATTGTCCTGCCGGATATTCCTCTGGAATAGAGCCCGCAGGAGAGATATGATCTGTTGTTACTGAGTCACCCAGCATCAATAATGTGCGCGCACCAACGATATCTAGCGAACCCTTACCTGAATCAGCAAAGTTCTCAAAGAAGTTCGGGCACTGAATATACGTTGATTTCTCATCAAACTTGTACAACTCACCCGTAGGCGCTGATAGTTTCTGCCAGTCTTTTGTGCCATCTAAAACCGTTGCGTAAGACTTCTCGAACATTTCATTGTTGATTACACGCGATTGCAATTCTGCGATATCATGTGTGCTTGGCCAAATATCTTTTAGATAAACATCATGCCCATGCTGATCTTTACCAATCGGGTCATGCTCTGGATCAAAATCAACCGTTCCGGCAATCGCATACGCCACCACATGGATAGGAGATGCTAAGTAATTTGCTTTAACATCAGGGTTAATACGCCCTTCAAAGTTGCGGTTTCCTGAGCCAACCGATGCAACGACTAAATCACCTTTGTTGATCGCATCGACAATCGGTTGATCTAAAGGACCTGAGTTACCAATACAGGTGGTACAACCATAACCCACAACATCAAATTTCAATTGCTCTAAATACTTTAATAAGCCTGATTTTTCAAGGTATTGGGTAACAACTTGTGAACCAGGCGCTAGGGATGTTTTAACATAAGGCTTAACCGTTAAACCTTTTTCAACAGCCTTTTTCGCTAATAAGCCCGCACCTAATAAAACAGATGGGTTAGATGTATTTGTACATGACGTAATTGCAGCAATTGCGACATCACCATGCTTTAATTCACAGTCCATGCCTTCAATTTTAACTGCCGTTTTGGTTTGCTCTTCTGTCAAACCAAAGCCATGCAAACCGGTTTCATGTGTTAAACATTTTTTGAAGTCAGCTTTCAAATCACGCATTGAAACGCGATCTTGTGGACGCTTAGGACCTGCTAATGTCGAATCTACCGTTGACATATCAAGCTCAATTACTGCCGTATATTCTGGCTCTTCTGCTGGATTGTGGCGGAATAAATATTGCTCTTCGTAGACTTTCTTTGCTAATTCAGCATATTCACCACGGTTACTGTTTTTAAAGAAGGCTAAAGTTACATCATCCACTGGGAAAAAGCCCATTGTCGCACCATACTCTGGCGCCATGTTGGCAATAGTTGCACGATCTGGAAGGGACAAGTGCTTTAAACCCTCACCAAAGTATTCAACAAACTTACCAACCACACCATGCTTACGAAGCAGCTCAGTGATTGTTAATACCAAATCGGTTGCCGTGACACCTTCGCGTAATTTACCTGTTAGCTTCACACCGATAACATCAGGTAGTACCATATAGTATGGCTGACCAAGCATCACCGCTTCAGCTTCAATACCGCCAACACCCCAACCCATTACACCAACGCCATTAATCATGGTTGTGTGTGAATCAGTACCGACAAGAGTATCAGGATAGGCAACTTTCTCGCCATTTTGATCTTTAACCAAAATGCCTTTTGCTAAATACTCCAAGTTCACTTGGTGGATAATCCCCATGCCCGGTGGCACAACAACGAAATCATCAAATGCTTTTTGACCCCATTTTAACAATGAGTAACGCTCACCATTGCGCTCAAATTCTTTGGCAACGTTTTTCTCAAGCGCATCTTTTGTGCCGTAATAATCTACTTGTACCGAGTGATCAATAACCATTGCTGTATCAACCAATGGATTAATTTTTTGTGGATTGCCTCCGGCATCTTTAATCGCTTGGCGCATAGCAGCCAAATCAACAACCGCAGGCACACCAGTAAAATCTTGCATTACCACACGTGCTGGCATATGTGGAATCTCAGGGCGCACCTGAGCTTTAGCATCCCAATTAAGCACGTTTTCAACATCAGACACTTTAACTTTGTAGTCATCAATATTGCGCAATTGGTTCTCAACCAATACACGAATAGAATACGGCAAACGCGTAATATCTTTGCCGGTTTCAGCTGCTAATTTTTGCAAGCTATAGGCAGTATATTGTTGACCTTTGGCGTCAATCAAAACCTTTGTTGAACGTTTTAAATCCGTCATGAGGATAGCTCCTTCTTTACTGTTTTTTCTGTCTATTGAGGCTTATTTCGGCGCTCATATTAGCCCAATTAGCTGCTTTTGTACAGCGTGATGCAAGCTTGATACAACGACTATGAACACCTGATAAATCAGAGTAATTTTATGTCATCCTTATTGCCTTACTTCATAAATACTTAGATTCAGCTATATTTAAGTCTATATCGGATATCATAACGATTGATTTAGGTGACAAACATCATGCAAACAACCAATAAACAGCACCATAAACTACTTAAGAAAGTACTAAAGCCTGAGTACCTCGTATCATGTATTACCATTATCATGCTGTTTCGCCTTAGTCAGCATCTAGCAGAGCAAAAAGACAGAACAGCTGCACTTGATCTTGCCGAGTACTATTATATCTACGCAAGTATTACCTTGGCGATTTTAAGCTTATTTCTTATCTTTGTGATTGCCTACTATATTTACTTCAAAATCACACGATTTATCCGTGAAACACGTAAGGTGATTTTAGGCTATAGCGATTATGAAACGACGCTCAAACAGGGTTATTTTTTCAAACAACACCTTAAGTTAAACCAATTGGTTAAAGATGTATTAAGGCGTCAAAAAAGCGATATGCTAACGATGCTGCATGACTTACGAACACCTTACACACGGCTATCGTTTAAACTTGAGCTTGATTACAACGCTGCGTATAACGCTGTCAAAGAAGATATCAACGAGATAAAAGTGATCACAGGGCACTCATTGGCAAAGCTTAAAGAAAACCAACTACTCACTGAGCAAAAAGAACCGATTGAAATAACAGGCTTTATCGAACAATTGTTTATCGATTATGAGCGCATGCTTATACAAGATAACAAACAAATTACTTTAAACTTAGCACTTAATATCGATCAAAAAATCTATGTCATGATCAAGCCTTTTAAACTAAAGCGCGTGCTATATAACCTGCTAAACAATGCCATTGAGTATGCTAATACTAATATCCACTTATCGCTTGAGATCACTGAGCAACAAGTTCGCATCACCATAGCAGATGATGGCGTCATACAGCAAAATTTAGATTTGAATGCAATGAAGCAGCTTTTTTGGCATCACTCAAAAAATGGTCACGGTATCGGACTCTATTCAGTAGCGAAAATACTGTCTGAGCACCAAAGTGAACTGCAGTTCACACAAACTCATCATGGCAAAAGCTTTTATTTTGAGCTTAAACCCATTTGAAATATCTCTCAAATTCCACTATAACTTAGGACATCGCAATAATATGGATTAATCACAGATGGAACGTATTTTAATTGTTGAAGACGACGATTCGCTCGCGCAAATGATTGCGCGCTATCTTGAGCGGATGAATTATGAACTCCTGATCAAATCAACTGCCATTGACGCATTAGCTGCCGTTGAGGAAACATCCTTTGATTGCCTGTTACTTGATATTAATTTGGGGAGTGACAATGGCATTCAACTTTGCCAAAAAATACGTCAAGTTTATGATATGCCAATTATTATGATTTCAGCGATTAGCGACACCACGCAAAAGTCTTATTCATTAAACATTGGTGCAGATGATTATGTCACAAAGCCTTTTTCACTAGAGGAACTTGAAGCGCGCATTAGTGCAAATATTCGTCGCTACAATCAGATGCGTAAGGTAGATCAAGCACCCGAAGCATCAAGCGCATATAATTTTGAAGACTGGTGTTTTTATCCTGAGCAATATTTACTCGAACATAAAAACGGCGAAAAGGTTTATATTAAAAAGGTCAAAACGCAAATACTATTAATGCTTTTGCAACACAATGGCGTTGTTGAAAAGAAACTTATTCATAAAAAATGTTATGACGAACCTTTTGATAGTTTTGATCGACGTATCGACGTGCATATTTCACAACTAAGGAAAATTCTTGGTAAAGAGATGATTGAAACCGTTCATTCCATCGGCTTTGCACTAAATCATTAGGATATTAAGATGAAGGATAAACGACTATTTCACCGTTATTTCTTAATCTACTTACTTTTAATTGCCGTTTATTTTATCAACTTGAGCCTTATCGATGATAAATATGCGATCACCTTACAACTGGATGATTTTTTTAATCGTACTGAAGGCATTTTATTTGCACTACCTTGGATCATTCTTCTGCCTAGCACTTATGGTTTTATGCGCCAAAACACCCAAATGATGCAAAACATTATGCTTGTTTCAGGTCTTATTTCAATGCTATTTTACGCTGTTGTTTATGATTACTTCCCACATCATAGTGTTTTATATCTTGCCATGCTTTTTAATGGCGGATTGGTTTTTGCTTTGCCACTTGCAATGATTAATACACTTCAGCGCACAGCTTACGCACTATTTTTTGTTATTTATTTCGTTGTCTGTGATCTTTTATTTTTATACATCGATATGCATATTTTTATCTTATATATAGCCGCTCCTGCCTTAGCGATTATCCTAACTGCCAATTTACTCTCTAGCAAGTGGCAACATAAGAAGCCTCGACCAATCACTGTGATGGCTTATTTGCTTTTAGCCGATCGCAAGGCATCAATCATTTTTTTAAGCTATACAGCGATCTTAGTCATTATTACATTGCTCTCAGTGTGCGTCACAACCCTGTCACCACTAGAATGGGTACAAGCCATAAATTATCTAATTGGCTGCGTAATCATGTATTTTGTGGTTTATCGCAAACTTTCGATTAAGCCCCATTTAGCACTGCTTATAACACTACTAATCAGTGCTTACTATGAATACTTCTTTATCGCATCCGTTGTGACTTACTTGATGCTGACAATTGATTTGTCTAAACATATTGGCAAGCGTGATATCCTTATCTTTGCGAGCTTTATTTTCTATCTTGTTGTTATCTATAACACACTACTTGCTAATGTGCTTTTGGCACTTTTCTGATTAAACACACTCTGCATGCCAATAACCTTCGTTGCTATAAGGACGATACTGCTTGAAGGAGACATCACATTTTATCTTTTGGTTCTTAGATAATAAAAACGCATTATCTGGCTTTAACTGATAACGATCATAACTCATCGTTGGGATATATTCTGCTGGCGCACCACTATTCACCAATATTCTAAAACGGGCTTGATTACCTTGCGTCAGTAGATATTGATTAATAGTTGCATTTTGAATATTGTTCTGCATATTCCCCGTGACTTCACCTTTTTCACTGGCATGCCATAACACATTAGGTTGAACAAATATTTTTTGACTATCATTTTCTGTAGCAATTGCAATTTCAGGTCTTGCCCATGTCCCGCTATTAATATTAACTTCTACCAATGTTTTACTTGGCAGAGCAATGGCTTGGTTAAATAAAGATAAGGTCACACTGATGATAGTCGTGCTTAGAAATAGTGTAAATTTCATGTCATCCCCTTAAACTCATTAGATTGGCTATACAGGAGTACAGCTTGACGTCCAGTATGATGTATGCCCTGCGGAAACATAACTGACCGTGCACTTTCTTGTCTTACCATAACTTAGATCAAAAGCAGGGGCGACGACTTGCTGATAACCATTCATTGCAACAGTTGGCACCATACCTTCACCACTACCATCATCCGCAAGCAATCTAAAAGATACTGTATTGCCATTGCTCTTTAAGAAAGTATTAATGCTAGCATTTTTAATATTGTTCATCGTTTTGCCATCAATGATATTTTGCTCAGATGCCGGCCAATAAACATTAGGCACCTGATGTGTAAAGGGTGTATCATCTCGCGTTGCAATTGCAACAGCAGGTGCCGCTTGTGTCCCGCTATTGACGGTTATTTCAACTTTTGTATTATGTCCAAAATCAACTGTTTGCACATTACGAGAGGTATTTTCACCCGCTGCAGCTATTGCACCGCTTGCCATTACTGTTAACGCCAACACTGTTAAAGTTGTTTTTTTAATCATTTTCATATCGATTATCCTCTTTTTGTTTCAATTGATTTTCTAAATATGAAAGTTATTTTTTATGCTGTGAACTCACAATATCAGCGTTTGCTTTAATATGACTGCCTGTGCTGTCATGAGATGTATTGTAAAAAAGTCTTTGTAAAGCTGCTGTCGTCAAAACGTAAGAAAAATGTAAATTGGGCAGTGAATCATCGCACTTTACTCACATGCTCGACACCTGCAATAACCAATCATCATGATTTTCGGTTGTTTTAAGCGTCAACACACATCCTTGCTGCTGAAAGCCTTGGCGGTCACATAAATACTTCTGTTGATAACTATTTTTTTGCCAGAAAGAGTGCTGAGTATAAGTTGAATCCGGCATAAAGTAGCTGAAATACAAATCATCTAACGACTTAAAATCGTCATAAAAATTCTCTTGTGGGAACCCTATTTGATTAATAATCATCACCAAATCACCTCCTGAGGCTTGATAATGACAGGATAAACCGCTATCTGATGGGCGCTTTGGATAATGTTTGTTGTACATGCGCGCACCCATCCAACCAGAGCTAAGCTCAGCATAGTTAAAGCGCACTAAACCCGTCAGACTCTGCTGCTGTTGATACATACGACTGCATTGACATTCATATTGCTTAACCCAAAGTATCTCAATATTTTTGAACCTATCTTTTGCAATAATTCGGGCATGACTTGCCAGTGGCGCTCTATCATCCTGAAGATAGCTTGCAACTTGCGCCTCTGTAGGACATTGAAAAACAGCAAGGCTTTGGGCTTGCAAAAGTAATGGTACTAAAGCAATAAAAACAGTAACTGATCTTTTTAAATTTAACATCATAACGCTTAATATTAGTGACTATTGTTTGAATACATCTTGTGCATGCTTAGCAAGCTTATTAACATTAGCACCTGTGACTTCAGATGTTATCTCTGCGGGTTGATTAATTGCCCAAAACATCACACCACCATAACCTTGTTGCTGGATTGATTCTATTATACCTTTATCAGTCTTTTCACCTTCCCAAACACCATCTGCTGCCTGCCCTCCTGGCTCAAATCCCATCACAATCTTGCTTTTTGTTATGTATTTTGCAAATGCATTAAGTACATTTTCATATGCTTCAGGTGAAAAACCTGTAGCTGGCGAGTCAAGGTCAGTTGGTGGCACATCATACATCATAATATTAACCCAATTAACGGTTTTATCTAATGAACTTCCTTTGGAGTTTAGTACTTTTTGAATTGCTAATCCTTCACCATCACTATTAAATGCTGTGTATCTTTGAGGACGAGAATCATTATCCCAGAATGCATTAAAGCGAGTGGTATAACCAATTTCTTTATCTTGCATACCAGCAGCATCTAGCTTTTGGCGTAAGGTAAGCAGTGTATTAGCTAATACTTCTATTTGTTGATCACGCAAGCTAGAATCATCACTTAAATGCTCCCAGTCAAAATCAACACCATCTCCTTTTGTTTTTAATAAGGTGACAATTTTATCTGTTAGCAAATCTACTTGCTCTGGAGATATCGTTTGCGTTAAGTCTGACCAACCACCAATTGCCCATATAAACTTAGCATGATTTTGCTCAACCGAATCAATAATGGCATTGATAACATCGCCACGCCAACTTAAGTCTTTTGAGGTGATAACTTTGACAATGTCATCTGGCACATACGCCTCATAAATGGCATTTCCATCCCAACCTTGAGCATGTGGAGCATCTGGATTCGGTATTGGGTCTAGTGTCAAAAATGAATAATACACATGTGTCATCGGTGCAATATCATTATCATAATAAGTACTATTTTTTGCATCGCCCTGACCAGGATTGATAGCAGGTCTCCAGTTCTCCCAATACCCAGAGATAAACTTTGGATCACTTACCTTGTGATATTTAATCGCTAATGCTTGTTGATCCTGATCAGCTTTAAAGTTACTTGGTGTGATTTTTGCCGAATAATGTGCGTTGCCCACATAATAAGAAGATGCATCAGCATACCAATTAAGGTTATTTCGCGGAATATTTTGCACAGGGTAGCTGCCATTGTGATCCAATGTAATTGGTGCAATTGACGCACCTTTTTCATCCTTCAAGTTAAGCTCAGCTTTAGCACCCTTTGGCAATCCCGACACTGTAATACTAACTTTCTCTGGTAAGATTTTCTCCAACTGATAAGTGATCTTAGTAGGTGTCGTTTTATCTGTTTGGATCGTAATATCGCGAGTTAGTTGCTCTTTGCCTTGTGGCTTATATTCGTAATCACCTTCGATAAATGAAGCAACATTAAGTTTATAATGCACACCTTCTGCAGATGATCTAAGCCCATCAATGAAGTTTGCCTTCCACTTTAAATCCCCTTCCTTAACAACGACATTATCCATGGTTGTAATGACATAATGTGGGTGTGTTTCAGGCGTTGATCCTTGTACAGTTGATGTGATTTTTAATGTTCCAGTTTCCACAGGCAGCTTTTTATACTTTATCTGAACTGATTGTGTTTGCCCGTTGCCAACTACAAAGCTTGCTGGATCAGATGATCCTATCGCTTCATCTAAAGATGGTACGCTAATAGTTATTTTCGCTGTATCTTGATCGCTATTTAATGGCACTTTGACATCAAGCTTAGTATTCCATGGCTGATTATTAATCTCTGTGAGTTTATTGCCATCTTTATAAATAATAACATCGGCTAGATGACCTTCTTGGATAAAGTCTGGTTTTTCTGGCAACTCAACTGAAATATGTGCCTGAGATACTGGCGTCACAGGACCAACATGGAAGTTGCTTATATTAAACTCATTACTTGATGGCGAAAATTGCATTGTCACCGACTGGTTTGCAGGTAATGTATATGGCTCATCTGGCCACCATTTTTTCACACTCACAGACACAGTATTGTCATCTTGCGTCAATTGAGTTTTACCATCGATTCCCCAAATAGAGCTGACCTTAACAGCATGATCAACATCAAAGCTGATTGGGTTATTGTATAAGTCTGTTGGTTCATCACAGTGAAATGTGACACTCCCTGTCCAACCAGAACTGGAAGAGTCCAGCACACAGTTAGCCATAGTGATCGTTGACAATGAAGTTAAAATCGCCGATGCGATGAGTTTTTTACTAAGTTTCATTATTACTCCTTTTGGATTGTTATAGGGATAGAAATTGCTACGGGATATTCTAAGAATTGATATGAATAAAAAGCGGTCTTCAAATGTAAAAAATAAGTAAATAGTTGCAAAACATACCGATCAATTGACTTGCTTATTGATTGACAACCGTTTTGGTTAAGCTTGCTAAGACATAAAGAATCTCGTGATAGCTTTGCGTTGCTGATTGTCCTGTTTTCTCAGAAAGCGCTTCAGATGCTAACACTGTAAGCTTTGCAACTTCATTGCCCTGTTCGGCACTATCGACCACTATTTGATAGTTTGTTACATCCCCTGACACCATAAAATCAATCACTTGCACACGATCAGATGCCGATTGTACTGTTTGATCAACTTGCGCCATTACCTCACGCATTTTGTCATTAAAAATATGCTTATTAAATAATTTAGCATTTTGGATTTGCTCATTGATCTGTGATACTTGCTTGGCAATATCACGAGATTTTGCACTCACTAATGCTAATTGCTGAAATTTTGGATTCGCCTGTAAAGAACCAATAACACTATTTAACTGATCATCCGTTATATTGACAATACTTTTTGTCCCATCAATTATTTTATTAATCATCATAAATAATTGCTGTGGATAGTTATAAGCTAACTGGTTTAACATTGCCCAGCTTTTAATGGCTGCGTCTTTATCTTGCTGTTTGTTGATCGCCGCAATCCCTTCAACAATAAAGTAGTTACTCATATCATTGATGTAGTTGCCATTTTGCCACATGTTGCTACGCTCATTCCAAATCGTATTAAAATCACTCTCGATGGCTTGGGTTAATACAGGTACTTCAACAAAGTTTTGAGTTTGTAAAGCTGCAATTAGCCCTTGAATACTGTTATTGATATGCCCAATGCTAAATTTCACCTTGTTATAGCTTGCTTTATAAGGTAAGAATCCAGTTTGAGCGCTTTGTACAATCGAATTAAGCTCATCAAGTGCTGAAATCATTCTTAAGTGCTTAATATCCTCACTTAAATGCTTAAGATCCGTCACTGCAGGTGATTTCATCGTAATGCTTGAGTAATCACTAACTTGTTGATAAACCTCACTACCATTGTGAACACTTGCTAAAGCAGCACTTGCTGCCGCTGTCATCATGATTGTAGAAAGTAGTTTTTTCATTGTTTATTTCCTCTTAGTTTTTATATTAAATTTACTACCTTTTCGGTGGTTCAAATTTAACCAAATACCAAATGATTTAAAAACAAACAAAAATGCACATAGTTGTGCAAAAACATTGATTTAAAAAGTCTCAAAATATGAGAAAAATTACACCACCTAAATACAATATTTAAGATACATCATGAGAAAATTATTAACACAACACGTAAAGACAATTTTTGCTTTTACACTATGCTGCCAATTTATCTCATCCAATGAGGTATATGTTGGCACCTATACTGAATGGGGCACACCCCCTGGTCATGGCATTTATCACTTTAATATTTCAGACGCCGGACAAATAAGCCCTATAACACTTGCAACACATGGTGATGATAAGTCTTTAAATCCGACGTATCTGTTAAAAGATCATGATCTGATATACAGTACCAATGAACTTGAGTCTGGTCAGATCACCACCTACCAAAGCAATATAAATAAGACATTGAGTAAAATAACACTATCCAGCAGTAAGCTTGCCAATCCAGTGCATGCTTTAAAAAGTAAACTGTACCCTGTGATGATTGTTGCCAATTATGGTAACGCAGCAGGCGAAGAATCAGGGATCTCGCTACTCCAGATTAATAATGATGGCACACTTGATGCTAAACCACTTCAAGTTATTCCTTATCATGATCATAGCATTGATCCTGAACGACAATCTGGATCTCATGTTCATGGCATTGAAAGCACTGTTATTCATGGGGTCGAGTATGTTTTTATTTGTGATTTAGGAGGTGATACGATAACGGTTTATCGCCTTGATGGATCAACGCATGAGCTAGTACTATTAAGTGTGATTAAGACGATTGCTGGCGCAGGACCTAGACATGCGCTTATGAGTCCAAACAAAAAATACCTATATGTTGTGAACGAGTTAAACTCGAGTATTAGTGTTTTTAAGTTTGACATTAACACCGGAAAATTAACCTATATTTCTTCTCAGCCAACAACCTTAAGCTCGCCACAAAATTCATCAGAAAGAAACTATCCCGCTGAACTTGTACTTTCAAAAAACAGCACAAAACATGATTACTATTTATATGTTTCCAATAGAGGGATCAATAGCATTGCTAAATTTAAGCTCAAACAAAACGAAGAAATGCTAAAGCTGCAAAATGAATATGACGCTTTTGGTAATTACCCTAGAGATCTAGCGATTGATAACACTGGAGAATATCTTGTTGCAGCTAATCAGCTATCAAACAACATTAGTATTTTTAAGATTGATCATAGTGGCGAGCTTGACTTTCTCCAGCATGTAGATGTTAATTCGCCTGTGACAGTTACTTTTTAAGTCTATACTTGTCAGCAAACTCATTTCATGACATGTATTGCTAAAGACAGTGTTTTGAGCCATTATTCTCAATTTCTCTGAAGTTTTGGATGGGAGCTCTTTAGTATCGTAATACTGTGTTTTACAGATAATTTACAGAACATGCACAACAATATAACTGATTTCAAATTAATCTACGCCTGTTCCAACCAAACATAGGCATCAAAAAGTATGAAAAAATTAACGCTTGCTTCCTTAATAACAACCTCAATACTAGCATATGCAAATAATGCTTTAGCAAATCAATCTTTTAATTACACAAACACTTATGTTCCTGTTATTGAAAATATGCATACTCAGAATAGTAATAGCAACCAGCAACCTCATGAGCATATTGTATTATTTTCGATTCCTGAGGTTTCACCAAGACCATACATGCCAAATCAAATTTATTTTGAAGCGACTATTGAATACCTAGGAGTTGATGGTAAAAAGCACACTGATGAAGTTCATATTACACCTACAACATCTGGAACTATAGTTAATAGTAATAATGATATTAGTATTGCTCCTAATAATTTTGCATTTGATTATTATTTCAAAGTAATGCCTAAGAATGTTGATAGTATTTCGGGCGCATTCGCGATTTGTGGGTAAATCAGCTGTAGTTTAACTTGAACTGAATGCGATACTTATGTACAAATACCCTACTGCCTTTAAAACATAAGCAAGTTACGGATGAATTTAGCTGAGCAAAACCTAGAAACGATTCAAAATGAGATATCAAATACGATAGTAGAGCTATCTAAACTTAACACCGTTACGGAAAATAAGCTTGATAAAGATCGTATTGAGCATGCACAAGATCTATCAAGCAAACTCTCCGACTTATACGCAGCACTAAGTCATCAAGAGAAAGTTCTCAGTGACTCATTCAAAAAAGATGAAAAAGCACAGTTAGATGCCACAGGCAAGCGCTACATTTTCAAAGACTACAGAGCGACTAATGTGATGTATCGCAATGGCAACCGTTTTGATATTTATATGCCTTACTATCTTTTCAAAGGAACAAATAACGGCAAAGGCACGGGCTGTAAGCCAGGCTTGCAATTACTGGGTATTCATCATGCTATATCCAATGGTTTAAGCACCTATATTGCGATGCTTTCAGCCGCATTAAGCTCATATGATGAAGTCAAAAAGCATCTGGCTAAAATCAACATCCATTTGTCAGTGACGTCAATTGTTAAGATCAGCAAACATATCAGTAAATTAGCACGCCTAAGTCAGTCGGCTGAAAAGTATTTATCAGGATTTAACAACACCAACACAATCGTTGTATCGATAGATGGCGGTCGCATTAGAATACGAAGTAAAAAGCGAGGTCCAAAGACAGCTAAGAAGCGTAATCGATTTAAGGGTCAGTGGCGAGAAGTTA
>NZ_QLIQ01000050.1 GCF_003428165.1 Cysteiniphilum litorale
TTGATTTTTATAATAACCGTAGATTTCATGAAAGTTTGGGATACAAAAAACCAATGAACGTGTACAAAGAAGGTGCTATTGACTTTAAAAGTCAGGCGCAAAAAACATTGCAGGTTGCATGACATGTGTAGGAATAAGAATTTTTAAAAAACTGTATTGACACTTTGGGGTAGAATAATATTCATTACAATATAGCCTACTTACCCCCGTTTACGCGCTTATCCCTTGCCTCTATTTTTGGCATTTCTGTATTATTCATCGCCAACTGGATACGATTGCGCCAGCCCAGCATGGCAAATGGTCAAAGAATTGCACAGGCGTTATCTGGAATTGGAATTGCCACTTTATACGGCAGCATTTATGTTGCTGTATCCATTTATCAACTCATGCCTCTTTTTGTTGCCGCCATTGCAGTAATTGCCATCACGGTTATTGCGCTGCTTAGCGCTTTACGATTTGGGCAACCCATTGCGATTATAGGCTTTATTGGTGCGATTATTATGCCAGTACTTGCTGCTGAAACAGGTATTTCATCTGTGCTTCTTTGCTTGTATTTATACCTTATACTGCTGAGCTTTATGTGTTTATGTCGCGCTCAAAACTGGTGGCGTGTAGCACTTGTCGTTACAGCACTCAATACGACGTGGTACTTTGCTTGGATTATCTTCTGGTTTGCCGAAGATCAAGCATTCTGGTTAAGCATCTTTGCTACACTCAACGCTATAACGATCTTTATTGCAAGCTATCCACAACTTAAACATGCACACGAAATCCTCAATGGCAAGCATAGCTTATATGCTTATAAGCGTCTCACAACAGCAAGTGCATTCGTCAATCATCTAGGGTTTGTCGCTAATACAATAATCATTATGCTGCTTTTATTGCTCATGCCAACTGAACTCATCATTTGGGTTACCTTTTTTGCAGTCTTTATCTATGCTTTTATCGCTTTTAGACTAAAAGAGCATTATTACTTCTATGCGCCGTTACTGCTAATTAGCATCTTTAGTTATATTGCCCTTTTGCATACCTATCAACTCTCACAGCATGGTATTTTATCAACCTGTCTTATAGCAATCACAATAATCAGTGCGGCATTTTATTTCTGGCTTTTTTATTATCTCAAAAATCGACATATAGTTAGTTTCTTAATGACGCTGTCACTTAGCGTACTTTTTCTTGTAGGTTACTTTACCTTGCCGGATTTCTCCGAGATTCCAATGTTAAATCAAGTCATATGGAGCTTGATTGCTGTGCTTTTTGCCGCTTATTATGCCACGATTATTTGGTGCATATTGCAATTGAGCCTTACTGAGAACCTCAGTCTTGCCTTTGTTATCTTAGGACTGACATTCTCAATTAGCATTGCAATAGCTATCCTATGCAATTACCATCACCTAGCGTTTATATTTGCGGCAGAAGCAGCTGTTATTTCGTGGATTTTCTATCATAGCAGATTACCCATTTTTAAATGGATTAGTCTTATTTTTGTTGCACTATATACCTTAAGCTTTATGCGCTATTTATTGATAAATCTTCACATCTTAAAAACACCATTACTGCATTCTCAACTCTTTTCATCATGGGCAATTTTAGAAGTAGCCGTACCCGCTTTATTGTTTGCCTTTGCCAGTATTTACCACTTTAAATCCAAGGCATTAGATCTTGTTAAAGTATTTTCACTCTATAGTTACTTGCTTGCTGCATTATTTTCGTATCTATTCATCCAAAAGTGCTTCAACTTCAACACACACATCTTGCCATTATTAAAGCACACATTAATCATCAACTTATTTTGGATGCTTGGCTATATTGTGCTATGGCTTGGTCAAAGATATCGTCTGGTCTTTGTGACTCAGGCAGCGCATACATTAAATCTCTTTAGTTTCTGCTATTTTATTGTCGTTATTGTCGTAATCAACAACCCATTATTTGGTACTTATGTTGATGGTGTAACCGTTTTTAACCTCCTGACTTTTGCCTATCTTAGCCCCGTACTATGGATATATATTCAAAGACGCTATTATCTATCGAGTAAATATATTTTTGTTTTAGATTATGCCGCAGCCATTATTGTTTTCATTTGGCTAAATCTAAATATTCGCTTCTTCTTTCACCCCAATAAGCTATTGCTTGGCGCAACTACTTATAGTGAAATCTACAGCTACTCAATTATCTGGCTATTGCTAGGTATTATATTATTAGCGCTTGCAATTAAATGGCAATGGAAAATATTGCGCTATATCTCCTTTGTTCTTGTCATGCTATCAACAGCTAAAATTTTTCTATATGACGCATCGGCGCTTGATGGACTTTATCGCGTTCTTTCGTTTTTATGTCTTGGCTTTATTCTCATTACCATTAGCTATTTATACGCACGTTTTATTTTTAAATCACCCTCTGACTAACAGAATCAAAGAGTAACCACCCTGCTGAAATATTCAACTAGTTTCTACGGCAGCTTTTGGTTATGATTGGCAAGATTTCATTTAGCAAAACCAAAGGATACGATACGATGCTTAAGAAAATTGGCGTGATATTCTCATTTATGCTGTTAGCGATGTCAGGCTTTCAGTTAGCTGAAGCTAAGCGTTTTGGCGGTGGCTCAAGCCATGGTTATAGTCGCTCAGCACCGACACAAACACACAATAGCACAGCTGGCAGCACTGCTCAGACAAAAGGTGGCATGGGCACCTTTGGCAAAATCTTAACCGCCCTTGGATTGGGTGCACTTTTTGCTTGGCTTTTTAGCGCGCACGGTATGACAGGACTACTTATCGTTATCGCATTGATTGCACTCTTTGTTTTCTTTATGCGTAGGAAAGCCATGCAGCAACAAATGCAAAATAGCAATGATAATGCTTCACCTAACCAAGCATCACCATTGCATACCGCTGCTAATGCCTTCACAGGCAATGCGCAAGAAAGTGCAACTGAACACAACCACTCAGCGCCAGTAAGTAATGGCATCGTTAATGGTCAATTAGCTGATGGCACACCTGAAACCGTCTTTAATCACCAAGCGTTAAACTTATTCAACCAATTACAAGCTTTAAACAATAAAGAAGGTCTTGAAAAGATCAGAAGCTACATTACTGAAGATCTCTATCACAGTGTCTTAAATGACATCGAGCACAATGATGAATTAGCACAATTTAAAGATTTAAGCTGCAAAGTCATGAGCTGTGATCGTCAAGCAAATCAATATATTGCGAGTGTCATGTTCGTTGGACAAGTCAAAGAAGATGCGCATAGTGACTGGCAAAACTTTGAAGAAATCTGGCATTTCACACGCAAAGATGGTGAGCATTTATGGCAAGTTGCCGGTGTTCAGCAATTCTAAAATTCAAAGGCTACATATAGCGCGCTTTAACATGCGCGATATAAGCACTCGCATCTAAACTCTTACCACTAGCCTTTGTGATCAACTCATCAAACGTATATAGCGAGCCATATTGGTGAATATTGTGATTAAGCCAGCTCATTAATGGCTTGAAATTGCCCTGCGCAATACTTGGCATGATTTCTGGATTGCTGTGCTTCGCTGCGGCAAATAATTGCGCTGCCAATAACGCTCCCAAGGCATAGGATGGGAAATAACCAAAATCACCAGATGACCAATGCACATCCTGCATGACACCATCTTTATAATTATTCGTCGTATCGACCCCAAGATAATCGCTCATCTTCTCTTGCCAAATAGCCGGCAAATCTGCCACAGTAATTTCATCAGCAAAAAGTGCTTTTTCAATCTCATAGCGCAAGATCACATGCAGTGGATAAGTGACTTCATCGGCATCAACACGGATAAAATCAGGTCTCACCTTTAATAAATGCTTCATCAAGTTACCTTTTGATAAGCTGTCATTTTGACCAAAGTGACGTTGTGCATATTGCGAGAGAATACCGATAAACTCAGGGCCACTACATGCTTGCATTTCAACAAGCAATGATTGGCTCTCATGCACTGCCATGCCCAATGCTTTGGCTACAGGTTGTGTAATATACTTTTGCGGCAAACCCATTTCATATAAGGCATGTCCTGTTTCATGACATACCGCTAAGGCGCTGGATAAAAAGTCATGTTCATTGTAGCGCGTGGTAATGCGTACATCTGAAGGCACCCCACCACAGAAAGGATGCTGTGAAGTATCAATGCGACCATGGTTAAAATCAAAGCCAATAACACGCATAAGATCTTGTGATAAGGCATATTGCTTATCGATGGCAAAGCTTTGATTAAATGGTAAACTCACCTTACTTCTTTGCTTATCAACAATCATTGGAATGGCTTGCGGCAAAAAGTGTTTAAGCTCATTAAATATCGGATCGATATATTGTCTATTGACACCTGGGGAGAACTCATCAAGCAATGCATCATAGGCATCAACACCATAATACTCTGCTTTGATCTTTGCTTTTTGTTTTACCAAGGCAACGGTTTTGCTCAAAAGCGGCATGAAGTCATGCCAATTGTTTTGACCACGCAGCGTGCGCCATGCTTGTGTCGACTCTTTGGTTGTCACTGCCAAGTCTGCCACTAAACGCTCAGGTAAAATCGTCGCATTAACAACAGCTTTACGCATATGCTTAATATTAGCCAACTGCCATTGATCTAAAGCACTTTCATCGATATCCTGCAAACAACTCGCCACTTCAGGTGAGTTTAACTGCTGATGAATGGTTGTTGTGAGACTGGCTAATGCGCTATTGCGTGCTTTGGCGCCTCCTGTCGGCATCATCACATCCTCATCCCAGCACAGCATCTCAAGTGCGTGATTAAGATCATTAATATACTTGAACTTATCGTGTAAATACTGATAGTTTTTATCCATTGCATTACTCTCCATGCATAAAAGCTGATTCTGCTAAGGGGTGGTTGGTTAACAAAAAGCGCTTTGGTGTTTCTGCTAACAAATACCCTTGATAAGGCTGCCCTGCCTTAAAGTAAGCGTTGTAATTATTCTCATCGGTAAAGACAAAAACACGGTGATCGCTTTGCCATACCGGCCAGAATTGATCTGCGGTTCTTAATGTCTTATCAGCACCTGAGTTTGGCATTTTGGCAGTATTGGCAAGCTCACCTTCATTAGCGACAATCCACGTCAACCGATCCAAATAGAACTGTGCATCATAATAATAACCGCCATAATTTGCGACAATGGCATGCGGGTAGGTTTTAAGCAAGGGTGCGACAATATTCGTCAATGGACGCACACTTTTTTGCGCAAAGTACTGCGAACCTGACCAACCTAAATTTAAAATAATCATCATCGCACAGACAAACCATAACATAATCGCTTTGAGGTTATTGCGCTTCAGATAAATAAACCCAGCAATGGCAGTGATAAGAGAGACAACAGCCGCAGGCCAATAGAAACCTGCAATTTCATTAAAGAACATCGCAAAGTTAGGAATAAATGGCAAGATCACAAAAGCAATTGCAATAATAACGAAAAACACCAAGGCAACAACAATGCTCGCCTTGGTTGACTTACGTAATATCGATTCGTTAAGTATCTTGTCAATGCGTCGCGCGATCAAGATTGCAAAGGGTGTCACCACCGGAATTAAATAGCCCATTAAAATCGATTTTGAAAACGCAAAAAATAGCAAAATTGCCATGCCCCAGACAAATAAAAACCATTCATTGTCATGTCTATTGCGCGTTTTAAGCTTGGTTAAAACTGATTTAAAGACTTGTGGTAAAAAGCCAAACCACGGGAAAAAACCAATAATGAAAATACCAAAATAGACAAATTTGCTCATTTGTCGCCCTTGTTCATCCGTTGCATAACGCAAGATTTGCTGAACAATCACATAGTAATGGAAAAATTCAGGGTGCTCGTTATTAACCGCAACAATCCATGGCACTGAAATGATTAAAACGACGATTAACCCAAGATATAAGCGGTAATCTAACAACAGTCGATACCTGCCAACGATAAGCGCCCATAAACCGATAATCATCATCGGAAACACAATGCCAATGAGCCCTTTGGTCATCACCGCAAGCCCTGAGAAAATAAAGGCATTTAATAGCCAGATATTTGCTTGCCAACTTGTCTGGCGATATTGTCTTGATGCCCAGAATGACAGCATGGTTATTGTTAAGAAAAAGGCAACACCGGCATCAAGGTTTAGATAGCGCCCGCCACCTAAATATAAGATCGATGTACCCGTGATTAATGCTGCCCACAGTGATACACGGCGCTTTTGATAGACAATACGACAAATGATATATACAAACCATACACCAATAATGGATAACACTGGATTAGGCAGACGTGCCGCCCAAATATTAAAGCCAAAAATCTTGAGTGATAAAGCTGTTAACCAATAAATCATTGGCGGCTTTTCAAAGTAAATCACGCCATCTAAGTGTGGCACGATATATTGGTGATTAACGACCATCTCACGCGCAATCTCAGCATAGCGCCCTTCATCAGGTGTAAACAGTACTGGCAGACCATAAAGACATAAGCCAATTGCCATAATGATTGTTATCAATAACAAATCACACCAAAATACGCGATCCATTTGCCAACGAAGGCGGCTTACCTTTTTTTCCATCGTGTCTATAACCTATATTTGAAGCATTTGAAGCTCAAAAGATTATATACATCTTGGGTAATATTTTACAGCGTCATATACCACTCATTGAGATATTCATTCATTAACTATTGCCAGAAATTAGATGTTTGTAAGAATGAGGAAATAACGTCAACAGCTTTTCTTATAATAGGGTTTTTATAGGACTCACTATTCACCAAAAAGTAACTACCGGAAGAACCACTAGAAAACTCCGGTAAAATATTAACTATTTGATCGCCATCTGCTTTTATTATTGACTCAGGCATCAAACTAATACCATAACCTGCCTTTGTTAACTTATGTTGCATAATGACCGAGTCACAACCAATGCTTTGTTCTATGTTCAAGGTATGCTCAGAATCAGCATCGCGTAATAGCCATGTCTTAGTTGGGAAGAGATTATTATAGATGCAGACATGTTGGCTTAAATCCTTGATACTATTGATTAATGAATGATCTTTTAAATATAATTGACTTGCATATAACTTATGAATAGTTTCTAGCTTTATTTTCATAATCCACTCTTGATCATTAATTAAGTGAATAAGTGACTCGTGAATAAATATAATATCAAACTGATCAAATAACGCCTTTGATATCAAACCAAAATTTAGCATCTGATAATAGCTATAACTCACCATTTCAATTGATAGCTTGCGATCGATGTTTAATAATGATTTAAGACATGATTCAAGAAAAAAATAATAAATACTAATGTTGTTAAAAAAGCGAATTTGTGTTGCATTAGCTTCTGACTTATTAATTAGCGCCGAATAACTCTGACTCACTTGATCAGTCATCGTGTTCAAATGTGGAATTAACCCAATACCATAAGCTGTGAGCTCTATTTTCCCGCCTCTATTATTGATAACGTTATTTTTAAGATGAAACTCCAAACGCTGTATTCTGCGTGAAATCGTTGTTCTATGTTCTCCTGTTGCTTCAGCCAAAGCATAAATAGATCCAGCTTTAACTAACTCTACCAATGTAGCCGCATCAATAAAAAAATCATTATACATACTGCATTCCTTAGCGTGCACATTCATCGATATGCATTGAATATAGTCAATTATCCGCAAAAAGCGAACTACACCAAATCTATTCACAATCGACCTCGGTGCACACTTGCACACCCCTGCGCATACTCTGACATATTATTCCAAAAACAGACTGACCATAATACAGCCAATCAAGGCTAGCCATATCTATTGCCTTGCTCTGTGCAACAACTCTGAGGAAAACATCATGAAAAAGATCGCTCAATTTAATAAACTTTACACACTATGCACACTGACACTCAGTGGCTTATCTTTAGCAGCCTGTGGAGGTGGCGGGACTTCAGAAGAAGCAACACCAACAGCACAAACAAAAATCAATGCTGCAGTAACAATGGATACTCCAGATAATGTTATCAATGGTGAGAAAGCACTATACAGTACACAGCTTAGCGCAGAAATCTCAACCTTTGGGATGAGCGCAGAACCTGCACAAATCACTGCCAAATACTTCTCACCACAATTAAGCGATGTGCAAGCTAATATACTTCAAAGCAATAGTGGCTGCTATGAAGGATTACAGCTAAAGGCTGGGGAACATTGTGAAGATCATTATGAAATCACATCAACAACTGACAATGCAAATTATCATGGTCAACTTGTCTATGAAACAACCACAGGTACCGTAACAACACCAATTGATATCGACTTCAAAGCTGAGAGTAACGATGTATTTAATCACTCAGATATTCAAGTCACAAGTGTCGGCGCATTCTCTCCAGGATTACAGACAGCCATTGGAATCGTTAACACATCGGCAAAAGTATTACAAAACCCACAAATCATTTTCCCTGAGTCCGTGCGCGGGTATATCCACGCTTTAAATAGTATTACAACATTAAAAAGCGGACAAGCTACAACGCTAAAATTTGAAACGGATAACTCGGCAGAGGCGCTTGCCGCATTAAAAACTTGGAAAGATCAACTAGATCAAGCCTCAATAAACAATTTCTTATACGTTAAAACCAATGAACAAAAAGGGCAAAAAGTCGATCTAACACCATCTTTTAGTCTGATGACTTTATCTGCTGACAATACCCAAAGCGAATATTACCTCAATGCAGACAATAATCTCGAGAAAATCATCACACTTAAAAACCTAACCAGTGATCCAATACATAACCTTGATGCACAATTCTCCCCACAAATAGATGGTGTCAGCGCTGATTTCTCTTTGTGCACTCTACCTCTTGCCGCTGGTGCAAGCTGTCAGGTAAAACTAATTGTCGGTCAACATGTTAGCAATACCGGTATTTCAAGTTTTGAGACTAATGTCACCTTCACCACCGACTCAAAATATCAGCTTGACGATATAACCACAACATTGGCAATGGATACAAATGTAAAGCTAAACGTAGACCCGTTAAGCGCATTGATTCACCAGCACGACAATATCATCAAGTTAATCAATAATAGCAATGTTAATTTCAAACCTTCAACGCTAATCGATGATTATAAAATCTACGATGCTGCAGGTGTAGACATTAGCAATCAAGTTAATATTTTAAGCACCTCTTCATGTCTCTTGGGCAAGGTTGTATCACCAGGCACAAGCTGCTCTCTCATTATAAATCCTGCCTTAGAAAGTGCACACTCTGAACCTTTAAAACTTGTAATAAGCAATAGCAATACTGTTGATGAAATCATGCTACCACAATATTCTAGCAATGGCATTTCTATCGATAATGAACACACGCCAAAAACCATCACAACGGGAAAAGATCTCTCGATTTATTTGCTCTTGAAACCTCTTGAAGCTAAGGTATTATATGGTTTTAAACTACCATTTGACATACCATACACTTTAGATACAAGCGTCAAATATAGTTGTCAAATTGGGAATAAAATCAATGTCCCTTGCACTGCCAAGCTTGATATTTCGAGCTCTGACCTTGGGTTATTGAGTGAAATTACTAGCGTAAAGGTTTTATGGGCTGACTCAACAACAGATGTGCTAACAGCTCAGATCAATATTGTTGATCTAAATGATCCAGATGCATCTCTTGAGGGGCTCGTGTATTTAAATCAGCTGTCACAAACACCTAGCAATGTGATCACGTTTGACACAGAAGGCTTGCATATCAATTTAACAAATAATACTAATAAGGTGCTGCAATATTTAGATGCCACCTCTCCCCAGTGGCTACAGGATATCGTTGATTTTCAAGCGCTTGATAACATGAAAATATTGACAGCGAATGAAACACAATCGGTGACATTACCGTTATTAGCAGGAAAAACAATTGCAGATTTACAGCAAGCACTTGTGGCACATCAAGCAGAAGTAACAAATAACAATAATCCTAATGCTTCATTAGAGAAGGTGTTTGGCTTTAGTTCAAATAACGCCATAGATACTTTTTATCCAGTCATTAACAATCTGCTGTACCCGACATTTGATGATGGGCTATTAACCCAAGAAGTTGTTTTTAGCCAAGCTGGTCTACGTTATATCCCCATAATTAATACCTCAAATGAAGCGCACACTATAACGTTTGATCACAATTTACCTACAGGAGTTACCTTGTCGCAACAAACTTCGTCTCCCGAGATGACATTGTGCGAAGATAGTATGACGTTGGCAGGTGGCGCAACCTGTTATGTTGCTTTTGATGTCACACCTGATGCCAATGAACAGTCAGGGAATTATTTTAATCTAACACTAACTCCTAATATTGAATCTGGACTACTAACAACGACCTTAGAGATGTCCTTCAAAACAAATTTTGTTAATGAATTAAGCTATGCTGCACCAGAGGCAGCTATTAATGTTCCACTAACAAGTACTAAACATTATGATTTAAAAATTATTAACAACGAACCTTATGTTGATTGGTTACCCTCAACAGATAATGCTAATTATCGACTTACAGGTGATGATCTAACTGGTTTACAATTAACTGACTCCAGTCTTAGTCCAAGCTGTTTAAGTGGTGCTGCCGTTGCCAGTGGTAATTATTGTTATATTGGTTTAGAAGTTTCTGCTAATAGCCTCCCTACAGACTATGGATTCGCCTTGGATATGGGAAATAACAGTAACTTGGCACAAAATGATTTTAATATCGGTACGGTAAGCATTATTGATCATGGCATTGCTTCAGCTGAGCTTGTTGCCAACGGTCAAAATGTCACCGCTGTTGTCGCTGGCGAGAGCTTTGATCTTTTGATTCATGCTCCTGAAAATTGGTTTACTGAAACAGCAATCGATCAAAGCTTTACCATTAGCTCAAGCTCACCAGATCTTCTAATCGATGACGCGGAGAGTGGCATCTGTACCCTATCGCAATCTGAACAAAGCCTAACCTGTCAAGTGCACGTTACCACCAGTGGATCATTAGCTGTTGGCAGTTATGCGCTTAATATTTACGCCAATAACGATATGGCAATCAGCAATTCTGTCGTTGAATTTAATATCCAAAGTTATGCATGGAAGACTCTATCTAGTAGCTACTCTTCCTTGGGCACTTGCGGTATTGGGCATGATAACAAAGCCTATTGCTGGGGAGCCTCGGATAACGGCAGATTAGGGAGCTCATTTTCAGGTTCTGCAACTAAACCAGTTGCGGTTTCACAAGGCGAGATTCCTGTTGGTGCGACGCTTCATAGCATTGAAACAGGTACTGATACTACCTGTGTACTTGATAGCAATGGTCAAGCTTACTGTTGGGGAAATAATCGTAATGGTCAATTAGGTATTAATGATAATATTTTGACTTCAACAACTAGTCCCAAAAAAGTGATACAAGATGGGCTGAACTACCAAGATATTGTAGTCAGTCACGATCATGTTTGCGCGACAACTGATCTCGGAAAGTTATATTGCTGGGGTGACAATAGCAATGGTGAGCTAGCTGGGGCAAGTACTCAAAACACTAAATTATATATCCCAACCGCAGTACCACAAGGTGCCATCCCATCAGGAGAGACTATCAAGCAAGTTAGTATTTCTGGTGACAATACTTGTGTGCTTGCAAGCAATAACTGGATCTATTGTAGCGGCAACGGTGATAACGGACGCTTGGGGAATAATAGCACTCAATCTAAAAATAGTTTTGTCGCGATTGCGCAGGGTAATCTCACTCAAGGTGCTTATTATACCAAAGTAATTACTGGAGGCGGTCACTCTTGTGCAATAGCTAATGATAACTACGTTTATTGTTGGGGAGAAAATAGTGATGGACAGCTTGGGGATAACAGTACAGTCTATAGCAGAATACCCGTTAGAGTTCATGCAGGCGCCATTCCAACATCGGCTGTTATGCAAGATGTTATGGTCAGAACCAAAGCAACGTGCATACAGGCTGACAATAAACTGTACTGCTTTGGCAAAGGTAGTGATGGTAATCTTGGCACAGGTAATACCTCAAGCAAAAGAACACCTGTTGCAGTTATTCAAGGTGAGGTTTCAGTTTCCGAAACCATTGAAAAGATTTATAGCGGCTACTGCTTTGTCAGTAACGACCAAAAAGCATATTGCTTTGGTAACAACAATGATGGGCAAGTAGGTAATAACAGCACCCAAGATGCATATTCTCCTAAACTTGTTAAGCCTTACAATAATTAATTACTGCTGTCTCATTTCTTTGGCAATTTTGTCCAAGAGCCCATTAACAAAACGATGTCCTTCTTCAGTGCCTAGCTCTTTTGCTTGATCAACATACTCATTTAAAACCACCTGATAAGGCACATCTAAGCAATCGATTAGCTCATAAGCTCCTAAGCGTAAAATCGCCAAATCAATCGGATTGATAGACGATAAATCATTAATCGCATAATGATTGATTTTCTGATCAATGGCTTCTTTATGCTTAGCAACACCATCGATTAAACGATAGAAAAAATCCCATTCAACGGGATGACGATCAACATTATCAGCATAAAACTGTAGTTTCAATTCGTTGACTTGTGTGTGCGCTAATGATTGCTGATATAAAGCCTGCACGGCATGAAAACGCGCGCGTCTGCGCTCTTTGACTTTTAGTAACATCGGCAAAACCTTAAAAAATGCTAGCTCAGTTAAAATACGATCGCAAATTATACCCAATCGCCAGATAATGTGATAGCTCTAATTATTTTTTTATTTTTGGACTATGACAATATGCCTGATCACTTTGATTGTGTAAGCGTTGGCTGAGCATAAGTCGAAGCCACTCTGAAGTGTGGTGCGACTGGCATGGTCAGTATCTAGCGGGTGGAATTCCCGTCACGACCTTGGGAATAGGAACGTGTAGACGAAGGCAAGGGTGTCGGAAGAAACTCTCTCTTGCTCCCTCAAAGAGGATAAAC
>NZ_QLIQ01000051.1 GCF_003428165.1 Cysteiniphilum litorale
ATGGTATAGATAGGTGTTTTTTAAACTGATGCTTCATTGCGCTCCGGCAAGGCTACGAAAAATAAATTTATCTTCGCGCTAAAAACCTTTGTTTGCAAGCTTTTTCATACTCAGCGGGAATTGCTGAAACCCTTATGAAACAACTAACTTAAAGCTTTTGCCAGTTTAGATATAAAGGTTGCTTATGACTCATGTATAATCACTGTACCTTAAACATAGTGAAAAGACTCGTATAATATGTCGACTTTAGATAGCGCACTACGCATTAAAACACCTAGTGAGACTCTTAAAATTATTAACGCTTATTTACCGCAAGCAAAGATTACACGTCTGGCTAATTTAACGGATCTTGATGATAGCAAGATCCCTGTATACACCTCTATTCGCCCATTAGGCAAATCATTATCAACCAGTCAAGGCAAGTCATTTTCACATGATGCTGCGAAAGTTAGCGCTTATATGGAAGCGCTAGAGCTATACTTTGCTGAAGAAGTTAAGGCTGAGTTACATGACAAGCCATTTGAGAAAAACAGTCATCTCATCTCACCCAATCAACTCTCTAGCAATATTATTTACCAAGATGATAAAACACATAACTGGTGCCAAAGTAAAAGCTTTCTAAGCAATCAAAGCTATTATGTTCCCTTTCAATTTATATCCATTGACTCGGGACACCCCGATGTTGTGATCCAAGCCACTGACACCACAGGCATTGCATCAGGGAACAGTTATGATGAGGCTCTAGTACATAGCTTATTAGAATGCATTGAACGCAAAAGCACTGCTTTAAAGAGTCAGCAATTTAAACTTGATATTGAGCATATTTTTTATGACAAAATTGCCTTACTTCATCATATTGAATTAAGGTATTATCCGAACCCTTATGGCATTCCCGTCATTGGTTGCTTAATCCAAAGCAAAGATAAAACAGCCAATCAAATGGTTTTCTCAGGCTATGGCGCACATCTTAACAAAGAGATAGCTCTTAATCGTGCACTGACTGAAGCCATCCAATCCAAAGTTACCACCATTGCCGGGTCTCGTGATGATTTATTTAAACATGCTTACGAAAAATCAAACCTTAAGCTTAATCCCGACGCTTATGAAATCAGATTTAGTGAAATTTCTGAGCATAACATCAACAGCATAACTAAGGCACTAGCGCTACTTAAGGACGCTCTTCATAAAGCCCAACAAGACGCGCTTATTCATGTTTATCACAGTCAGAAACTCACCTTTTTAAAATCCATTTTGGTCAAACAGGAGGTGCTTGATAATGCTTGATCTAACCAAACTTCAGATCGATATTTTTGCTGAGACAAGCATTACGCATGCTGAGATTAAAACGCACCTGCCGCATGCCCGTCTGCACACTTCGGCAAAAACAGGCGATATATTGCGCGTCATTCCGGAGAGTAACATTATCATTCTTATTGATGGCAATTTTGATTTCACTAACTCGGTTTGGCATAAAGAAATCCTTTGTGCACTTGAGAAAGGGATTACCGTTATTGGTGCCTCATCAATGGGTGCTTTGCGTGCTGCTGAGCTTGATGTGTTTGGCATGATTGGCTTTGGTTTTGCCTATGAATGTTATAAAAACAATATCACCGATGATGATAGTGAAGTCGCAATAAACTACTATCGTTTGGGTGATGAGATGATACAAACGATTCCCAGCATTAATATTCGCGCAACCTGCGATGCTCTTATAGATAACAAGCTATGCACACAACAAGCTGCTCGTGAACTTTTTAATAGCGCACATAATATCTTTTATAAGCGTCGCACGTGGCAGGCTTTACAAAGCACCTTAACCACTGATGCTTTTAACCTGCTTAAAACACATTATGTTAATGCAAAATATAACGATGCCTATCAGTGTATTACGCAATTAGCTGACATTATCAATAAGGCAAAAACACAAGAGATTAAATCGTTTACAACGCCATCAACCATTCCACTTAACAAACTAAAGCAAGATACTTTTTGCAGTGGTGAATTTGCCGCTCTTTTATTTGTTTTGCAAAAAATGCAAAAAATTCAGGAAATGCAGGATAAAGATCATCTTAAAGATTCAGATTTAAAGGTTTCTCATGAAGCGCAAGAACTCAGCAAACTTACGCACTGGTCAATCAATATCTGTGAGTTTGCGCTATGTCAATTAAAGCATACAGGCATCGCATTAACCGATCTTGGCTTTATGCGTTCACTCAATATTATTCGCCTAAACCTTGACCTGAATGATGGTGAGGTCTTTAAACAGTGGTGTATGGATAAAAAACTCGATATGAGTCTTGTTGAAACTACCTTTAGAAATCTGTTACTCATCAAGCGTCTTGCCAATGCCTATGCTTGTGAGCATCAGCTTAATTATGGATTTTAGGAAGTGGATTAGACAACTAAAGGATTGCAATCCCTGGTGTGTGGTTGTCTTGGCTTTTCTTAGCCGACTGCTTTAGAAAATTGGCTGTTTTATCTGGTAAATCAATATTCGTTAACGCAAGATCATATAAACTTGCTGTGAGTAAGCGTCCACCAGTCATCGTAAATGCTTTATCTATCGCATTATGCATAATGGCTTTTATATCTTCAAAAATATAATCAACTGATATTTTATCTTCAGGTGTTGACATCATCGTATAAAAGGTTCGCGCCATGCCCATGTTGGCAAGGAAATCAGGCACTACCGCAAGCTTGCCATCCAAATATTGCGAGCAAAGCCCATAACAGTATTCACTTTCAACAAATGGATGGTTTGCACCACATGCAATAAGCTCAAGCCCTGATTTTTGCATTTGATCAATGAAATTTTTATCAATAATGTTAGATCCAGCTGCTGGGATTAATACATCAATATTCGCTGATATGAGTTGTTGGTTAAACTGTTGATGCGTCATATTGTCCGTTAATACATTAAGCACTCTGCGGCTTTTAACAACTTGATTAATTTCCTGCTCGCTTAATCCTTTATCACGGATGACGCCAGCATCTCGATCGGTCATTGCAATAATTACAGCACCTGCTTGATGCAAATAAAAAGCAGCGGCTGCACCTACATTGCCCGCACCTTGAATATAAATACGTTTATTTTGAATACTTTCATTGCGCGCATGATAATAAGCAATAGCCGTTTGTGCCACACCAAAACCTGTGACCATTTCAGCAAGTTTAATATCTGCCTGCCCCACTTTAACACTGGCATTTAGCAAATGCATATTGTGATAAGCTGCTTGCGTTCTAAAGTGATCCCCTTGACAGAAGGCATGAATAATCCCTTGCTGCGAGTTATCGATCCCCAAACCGCGCAACAAATGATTGATCTTATGAATATCAGTATTTAAATCACTACCTGTGCCATAATACTCCGTCAATAGTGGGCGAATGGCTTCATACCAACGCTCAAGAATCGCATATTTTTCAGGATGATCTGGGTCGATACGAATACCTGTTTTAGCCCCGCCAATTGCCGGTCCTGATAGCGCAAATTTAATCTCCATAATTTTAGCTAATGTCGTCACCTCTTCTAACGTAATATGCTCATGCACACGTGTGCCGCCACCTGCAGCATTGCCACGCAACGAGTTAATCACCAAAAACCCGCGCGCTGTAGATCGCTTGTCTTTCCACTGAAAGGTAATCTCAGGTTCCTGCTGTGAGAAATGCTGTAAACGATCAACCACACTATTTTGAAAATCCGTTAAATTCATTTTTATTCCTTATATTTCCTTTATCCCTTTCCAATCGTAGGGGCGTATTGTATACGCCCTTATATATTCATTAATTTAACAACGCATCAACTTTAGCGGCACAAATAAAATCATTTTCCGTCAAGCCATCAACGGCATGTGTTGTAAAATGCACCACACAACGATTGAAACTGACCTCTAGATCTGGGTGATGCCCTTCACTATTGGCAACCCATGCCACGGCATTGACAAATGCCATGGTTTTATAAAAGCCTTTAAATTCAAATATACGTGTTATTTTCTTGCCACATACACTTAACTGCCACAATGGCAATTTTTGTAAGTAGCTTTGTGCTTCAAATTTTGTAAATGGTGTAAAGTCACCATACTCACAAACTTGGCATTTCTTATCTAGTAAATTTTCCATAACATTTCCTTAACCTTTCAAAAATCGTAGGGGCGTATTGCATACGCCCTCACATCAACTACCTAGCGCCTTTTACTCACTGGAGTTATTCAATCAACTCAAGTCCTTCATTTTCCAAAGGCTTTTCCTTTTTGGGAAACAGCGCTCTAAACTCAGGCAAGCTCTGCGATTTTTTAATTAAATCAATAAAATCGTCCTTTAGTACGTTATAAATACTCTCATAAGAATGGACGATATAATAAACCGGTTGATAAATATCAATGCGATATGGCGTTCTTAATATATTTAAAGCATCAAATCGCTCATAACGCACCTTAGGGTCTTCCAACGCATAAACCGTCTCACCCATTGATGATAAAATCCCACCGCCATAACAACGCAATCCCTGTGGGGTATTAATCAAACCAAACTCAACAGTAAACCAATAAAAGCGCGCCAAAAGTTTTTGAACATCTGGTGTTTGCCCAACGCCTAGCTCTCCATAACGCTGCATAAAATCAGCATAAACCGGATGAGCCAACATTGGACAATGACCAAATAGCTCATGAAATATATCAGGCTCTTGTAAATATTTAAGCTCCTCTGGCGTGCGAATAAATGTCGCACACGGAAATTTACGCTCAGATAATAATTTAAAAAAGCGATCAAAACCAATCAATGCCGGTACCGGCTCCACCGTCCAACCTGTAACTTTCTGCAGTTTTTCATTAACCTCAGGAATCTGTGGAATACGATTAACTGGAAAATTAAGAAATTCCAAGCCTTTTAAATACTCATCACAAGCTCGCCCTTGAATAATCTTAAGTTGCGCTTCCATCAGTGTTTGCCACGTGTTGTTCTCTATCTCATCATAGACAACAAACCCACGATAATCTGGCTTTTTAGAAACATACTTGCTGTTTGTTTTCATGCTCATTCTCCCTTTGAGCGTTGTTGTTTGTAAGTGTAGCTGAAAATGGCACAATTTCGCCAGTCAGCTCGCCAAAACCGACTTTATACCCTTGTCCTTGGCAAAATCCTGCGATACGTGCAACGTCACCATCTTGTAAAAACACGCGCTTATCGCCATTTTTCAAGACAACTGGGTGCTTACCACCTTCGGTAATTTCTAAGAAACAGCCCAAGCTATCTTTTGTTTTGCCACTTATGGTTCCTGACGCCAAGATATCTCCCGTCATCATCGGGCAACCATTGACACTGTGATGTGCTAGCTGCTGCATCATATCCCAATACATGTATTTATAATTGGTGGTTGATATTACTTCATAATTTGGCTCTTTAGCGGGTTTAATCGATAATTGCAGCTCAACATCCACTGCCCAATGTTCTTTACGTTTAAGATAACTTAAGACTTCAGTCTCCTGTTTTGGTGACGGCACACGAAATGGCTCTAGCGCATCCAAGGTCACAACCCAAGCTGAAATAGAGGTGGCAAAATTCTTCGATAAGAAAGGTCCCAATGGTTGATATTCCCATTTTTGAATATCACGCGCACTCCAATCATTGACCAATACCATACCGATTACATGCTCAGGCGCTTGGTCAATTGTAACCGGTTGACCATGTTGCGAAGGCATGCCAATAATCGCACCCATTTCCACCTCAACATCTAAGGCTTTAGATGGACTAAAGATCGGTGCCTCATCAGGATTTGGTTTAATTTGACCATTTGGGCGCACGACTTCTGTGCCACTAACAACAACGCTTCCTGCTCGCCCATCATAGGCAACCGGTAAGTGTAACCAGTTGGGTAATAACGGATTATCTTTATCACGAAACATCTTACCGACATTCTCAGCATGCTCACGTGAGGAATAAAAATCCGTAAAGCCTTTAACCTCAATCGGTAAGTAAAGTGTGCAATCACTTTGCTTAATTAGCACTTTATCTCTTAATGACTTGTTATCACGTAAGGTTGCTGTCTCACTATTGAGTAAATCGCTGATGATCTGTCTTAATTCACGCACCTTTTTGCGCCCATGTTGAAACAAATCATTTAAAGCGCTCATTTGTGCTAAGTCCACATTAAACTCATGTAATAAGCCCTCGTTATGAGCTGCCTTTACATCCAAAATATATTGCCCAATCGCAACACCAATACGTTTTTTACTTTTATCTTCGCCAGTTTTGCTAAAAATACCAAAAGGCAAATTTTGAATGGGGAAATGACAGTCTTTATCGACTGCAATAAATGATTTTAAGTTAGGGTTATTTGCTTTGATTGTTAACATTATTCAATGACCTCTTTTGTAAAATTTGCTTTTAATGATGACCAGCAATTCAGATAATTTTGCTGACGCAGCTCACTCATTAACGCAAATTCGGTTAATTGCCATGGCAGGCGTGATTCAAACATAAATGCCATGGTATTTTGATAGCGCACGGGATTAAGTTTAGCCTGTGATGCGTGAGCAAATGTATCATAATCAGGACCATGTGCCGACATCGGATTGTGTACGCTCATGCCTCCTGGCTCAAACCCTTCACCTTTAGCATCATAGATACCGGTTAATAGTCCCATGCATTCGCTCATGATATTGCGATGATAGTAAGGTGGTCTAAAGGTATCCTCGCCAACCACCCAGCGCGGTGGGAAAATCACAAAATCAACATTTGCTGTACCCAGATTTAAGGATGGCGCGGTAAGTACTGTAAAGATACTTGGATCGGCATGATCTTTAAGCACGGTATTCACAGGGCAAAATAAATCAAGATCGTATTTATATGGATATAAATTGCCATGCCATGCAACGACATCTAAAGGGGAGTGGTTAATCTGACCTTGCCACAATCGCCCTTGATATTGGCAATATAATAAAGCGCTTTGTGTCTTATCTTCAAATGAGGCAACAGGTGCTAAGAAATGACGCTCTTCTGCTAAGCCATTGGCGCCAATAGGACCTCGCTCTGGTAAATAAAACGTACTTGAATTAGATTCACAAATATAACCACGCGCATGCTCATCAAGTAGTTCAACAGCATAACGAACGCCGCGTGGAATAACGACCACCTCATGCGGTCTTGCTTCAATCACGCCATATTCTGTTTTGAAGCGCAAATGCCCTTGTTGCAACACATACAGCCAATCACCATCCGCACTATAAAAATAACGATTCTCCATCGATTGATTGATCGCATATAGATGCACTGCTGCTGCCTCATTATACATCATCGTCACAAGCCCTTGTATCAGATCTCTCTTCTCATGTGGCGTGGCTAAAGCACTCCAACGCATCTGCTCAGGCGGAGTCAACACATCATCTTGATGGTAGTGATTACGCAATAAACTCTCTTTAATCAATGTGAATTTTGGGCTATGTAACACCGATGGGCGAATACGATATTGCCATGCTTTAAAATTTTGCGCGCGTGGCGCGGTAAACGCACTGTTATTGACTTGCTCAGCGTATAAGCCAAAGGGCGCTACTTGTGGTGAATTGCGATCTTGAGGCAATGCGCCTTTGAGTGCTTCACTTGCAAAATAACTATGAAATCCTAGCTGATAATCCACCATTTTATTCATGTTCCTTTAGCATGACTTGCTCGGGTGAGGCATTGAAAAATGCCGGATGTTTCATGGCATGCTCATAGATTCTCTGAATCGTTGGAAAGCTGCTGATATCCACATTAAAGCGCTTAGCATTAAACACTTGTGGAATAAGGCAGATATCTGCCAAGCTAATCTCATCACCAAAACAATACATGCCCGCCGTTTGCTGTAGAGTTTGCTCCAAGGCTGAAAAGCCTAATTGCACCCAATGTGCGTACCATTTATTAATATGCGCCTCATTTGCGGCAAATTCAGATTTCAAAAAATTAAGCGTGCCTGAATTGTTCAGAGGGTGGATATCACAAGCTATCGTCAAAGCAAAGGCTTTAACCTTAGCCTTTAATACGGGATCAATTGGGTAGATTGAATGCTTAGGATACTTATCTTCTAAATAATCAATAATCGCCAAAGATTGCGTGATAATGACATTACCATCTTGTAGCGCGGGCACGCGTGACTGCGGATTAATCGCTTTATAGGCGCTTGAGAATTGCTCGCCACCATGATTAATTAAGTGAATCTCTTTTGATTCATAACTTATTTTTTTAAGTTGCAAGGCAATGCGCACGCGAAAGCTTGCGGATGAACGAAAATAATCATATAAAATCATCTTAGTTTCCTTAGTTATTACTAGAGTTACGGACTTTTCCTATTTCAACACCCCGCCTCGCAAGCTCGGCACCCCTCTTGCAAAGAGGGGAATATAAAATCAACGCTGCCTAATTCCCCTCTTTGCAAGAGGGGTGTCAGCCGCAGGCTGACGGGGTGTTTATAAAATCATAGTTTTTTCTAAAGTGCATAACTCCAGTTATTTATGCTCTTGCGTACTTAACACACCACGCTCGATTTGATCAAGCTCAATGGAGTCAAACAGGGCTTGGAAGTTGCCCTCACCAAAGCCATCATCACCTTTGCGCTGAATGATTTCAAAAAACACCGGACCAATCACAGTATTGGTGAAAATCTGCAATAAATAACCACCATCTTTAGTTGGCGCGCCATCGATTAAAATACGATTTTTGTGCATGCGCTCAACGGACTCGGGATGATACGGCAGGCGTTCATGCGTCTTGGTGTAATAGCTATCAGGTGTATGCATAAACTCAACACCTGAATCTTTGAGCTTTTCGACCGTTGCAAAGATATCCTGACTTTCCAAAGCAATGTGCTGAATCCCTTCACCATTAAATTCACGCAAAAACTCTTCGATTTGCGAATGATCATCGGCAGATTCATTGATTGGGATTTTGATTTTCAAGCACGGACTCGTCATCGCCCGACTCAATAGCCCCGTGAGTTTACCCTCGATATCAAAATAACGAATTTGGCGAAAGTTAAATAGATCAATATAGTAATCTGCCCACTTATCCATATTGCCGCGAAAGACATTATGTGTCAGATGATCGATATACAACAAGCCACACTCATTGGCTTGCATCTGAGCTTTCGCATCAGGAATCATCTCAAACAACCCACTGTCAATAATTGAGGAATAATCTGTCAAATAAAGCTTTGTGTCAGCAATGCCGTGGATGACTTCGATATTTTGTCCATGCCAGTCATCCGTATTTTGCGCTTTCAATTTGGCACCTTTTTTAATGCAGTGAGCTAAGGCATGCTCAACATTTTTAACCACAAAGCCCATACCACATGCACCCGATTGATGCGTTTCTTTAAATGCTTTAGCAAAACCTTGTGATTCGTTATTCAACAAAAAGAAAATATCATTTTGTTGCCATAGTTCAATGGTTTTAGTCTTATGCTGCCCAACCAAGGTAAAACCCAAAAGGCTAAATAAATCACGCATTTTTTGCGGCGTTGTGCTGACAAATTCCAAGAAACTAAATCCACGTGTTCCCGCTGGATTTGTCGTGATATCCATTTTACTCATTCCAATCTCCTTGTTGCTGTAACACCCATCATCAAATAATTGAAGGTGGGCATAGACATAATGAAAAATCGATACAAAACGGAATGCTCCAGATAGTAACTCACTGAATTATGGTAAGCATATACAGGAAGTACCCCGTTTAAGTGGCGTTAACATAGCATAGCTTGGCTGGGTTTGCATCCAGATCACAACGGAAAAGGTGAAAAAATATTGAAATTATTTTAAAGAGGAAATTATTCTACAATCTGAAGAATTACTTTATATAGGCCTAATGCTCCGGAACTTGCGCTGTGGGTCAGTCTGGGTTAATTTCATACAGGAAAGTCCCCAATAACATCATCATACTTCCCTTGTGCATCTGCTAACGATAGCTTTGAGTATATTTCTAAAGATTCACGTTTTGAGTGACCTGAATACGGTTGAATAAAGGCATCATCAATATTCTGTTTTTTTAACCACGTGAATAAAAAATGCCTAAGTTTATGTGGCGAGATTGAATGTGCTAATTTAGCTTCTTCTGTATAACGCATAAACATTCTTCTAATCCCTCGGTCAGAATAATGTCGATGAAATCCTGATTCAAAGAGATAGATACGATTTTCTTTTTTATATTGTTCCATATGAATTACGAGGACTTCTTTGAACTTTTGCGGGAAAGGCACCATTCGATCTTTTTTGCCCTTGCCTTGATTTATTCTGATACGACATTGATTTAGATCGACGTCGGCTAATTTGATTTTTACAAGCTCGCTGACTCGTACGCCTGTATATAAAAAGACTTTAGTGATAAGAATATGTTTTGGACCCTTCGTCTCCCATATCACTTGATATATTTTTTTAATCTCATCTTCTGTGGGAACATAAGGCAGACGCTTAGTTTTAGTCGTGACTTCAATGTTTAAATCCTGGCGTACAAATTTAAAGACATCGCGCAAATAATCATAGTTGGGTTGCTGTGGCTTTAATAGTTTAGCAATTTTAACTGCCATTTTTTTAGCTGATATTTTTTCACTCATGCTGCTACCTCATATTGTATGTATGGCAATCGTTTTTCTAAATCCAAGGGGAACAGTCCGTAAGGGTTAACATGCTCGTATATCAATGGTGTTAAGGCGCGCTTATCTTCTTCGGTTAATTTGCCTATTAAATTATGTTCAACTAGAATTTGCTGAATCATTATCGTATTAATATAGACCATTGATAATTGTGTCAGGTGTAGTGATTTAACAGATAGGTTCTGAACCTTTTCATTATTTGAGGTAATTTCACCTGTTTTTCCATAAAAAATATATTTGCTGACACCATTCCAAAGCTCAACAACATTCAAGCCCTCTTGAATCTCCTGACGCATTGACTCATCCATGAGATATTCACATAAGAATATTGTTTTAATAACTCCACCTAACTCTGATAATGCTTTATATGTTGGGTGCTTTAAATTGTTTTTAGAAAACCTTCTAAGCACTGACTCCGGGTCAGCATAACCTAGTTTCATAGCAGCAGCATATTTTACCATTTGGCTGTATTGCTCTTTGATCAACTCCCAATTGATAGAGTCACTAAAAATAGCATTAATGTTTGGATATTTTTGATAATCAACGAGTGCACACTGTGCCAACTTTTGTTTATCAATATTAGCAAATCTTGGCATAAGACTAAAGCTTAGCAAATGAGAAAAAGCAAATCCAACTTCACTTTGCCCATGGGTATCTACATAGCTTTTTTGGACTGACATTTCAGTGCAGTGACGTAACACACCCTCTATCATAGAAGAAACTTCTGAGCTGGAAACACTTTTGAGTTGCGAGTGGATACAGCAGGCATTTTTTTCAACATGCCAGTATATCATCACGCCACGTCCACCATATCGATTATGATACTCAGCAATTAGATTTTGTATATAGGCTGAGAATTGCGTGGAGTCACATGCGACTGCCAGTGGTGTATTTCCCCATATTTCTGGAAAACGTATTTTAAAAATAGCATCAGCTACTTTGCTAATGGCATTTTTCAAATTATCGGCTGTTAAAAAATAATCTTTGATATGTCTCAGTTGATGATAGGTTACTGCTTCATTGCCTGCACATATATGTTTAAGACCGACATTTGTGCCAAAGCCATAGATGGCTAACAATAGACGCTCTGATATTTCTTTTGGTTTAAGATAGATTTTCTCGCCATATGAAACAAAATCAGCTGTTAAATTTAAACCTAACTCCGTTTCTTTTAACATATCAATTAAATTCGTTGTCTGCCATTTTTCCTGTAGATGCTTCTTAATAGTTTTAACATTTTGTGATTCTACCTGCGCTGTAAGAGGTGTCAGTACAATACGTCCCTTTTTCTTATCAGTTTTGATTGATATGCGAACTTTATCATTATGCGTGATATTATTGTTAAATCTCTCCAGTGCATCAGTTAAGTTGTTTTGCAATGTCTTAATAAAATCATCAGCAGTGGTTGGCAAAGATAAATCATTTAAATACATATTTTGATTGGCTTCAAAATCACTCGGTAAATCATGATCAGGATTACGATGTTTAAAAGCATCTTTAATCCATATTTCTCGACAACGAATCGCATCAGCCAGCTTTTTAAGTAAATAGACTTCATGACCGATTCGCTTGACCTTGCCATTTTTTTCGTCAATAACACGTTTTTTCCATTTCTCAGGCAAAAAGCTCATTGGTATTACCTCTTGATCAGGGAAGTAGGTTTTCTTGCTGTCAAAATATTCCATAATCAATTTGATACCATTTAAAATAGGTTGATGATCTTGGTTGTTGCAGCAAAAGGTTATATTTTGCAAAAAAGGTTGAATCATACGTCTATAGTAGTTGGCGTATGAACCTCTAATCTGTTCATGCAAAATGGTTTGATAACGTGGTCCTTTCTTTTCATATTCTTCGATGATCTTTTTGAATTTATCTTCAGTGACAATTGGAAAAATACTATCTTGAATCGTTCCTTTGGGCTCAGCCAAGCATACCTCAGCAATATTGAATAAAATCTCGTCCTTTCCATAAACTTTTTTGACACCTTCAATCAGCTTTTTGACAACACGTCTTTCTGATTTATGGATGACATTTTTGATCAAGCAATTAAACATATCAATAGCGGTATCAAGCAACGTTTGCTTTCTCGCGTAGACATAAATAGACAAATAAGCACACCGATTGCGATCTGTCATAGTGCGTAGATCACTTGCTTTGGAATGCTGCAAAGATCTTTTAAAAACTCATGAGCATATTGATAGTGTTTTAAAAGTAATGCAAAATAAAGGCGTGAATTTCGATTACGCGATTCAATGAGGGAGATTTCTGTTGCGGTATAAGACCACTGGATTGTCGATG
>NZ_QLIQ01000052.1 GCF_003428165.1 Cysteiniphilum litorale
ATGGGCTAAACTGATGCTCTTCCAGGCTTTTTTCAATCATTTCAAATGATAAATCAAACGGCTCGATAAATTCAAATAGTGCTATATTTTTAAACCACATCGCATCATACTCCTTATTTGCTGTGTCATAAATATCATAAAATATCAGTATCGATATTTCAAGATATTATTTAGTTTTAAATCATGTCAACTGATGAGTTTATTGCCAAGAAAGCAGATTTTTCTACAGCTTCCGTTTTCCCGTTGCTAAATTTAACTGTTTTTGGCTAAATTCAATATTTACGCATTTTAAAGCTCACTATGCTGATTTCATGGCTTTGGCAAGCAAGTGTATTGCTATGTGTGAGAAATCCTTATTATCGCAATTCATGAGCGTCTAATTTTCAGTCAACTGCTCAAAATTTAGCAAAATGTGGTTTCTTACATTTGTTCTCTTTAGTCAAGAGAATGAGCCTTCTCTGTACTTAAATTCAATTCGGCAACCAAATCCAAATCTTAGGTGCTAAGATTTAACAGGGCTAGATGAGCAAAGTAGAATGCACTATAGTCATTAATATGTAAATGTCGCAAATAATATAGTATAAGTCAAGTTACTACTATGACATGTAAAATTGAAGAAATTCTTTAAATGTAGGCTTTATGGATATGTTATAAAATAGAAGTCGCAATGTGTCGCAAACGAAAAGCAAGCGGCAAAAGCTTGTATTTTGCTGGTTTGCGGACTTTTTCGATGCTTGATGTCGCAAATGTTGCCTGATAAATCTTCAAAAGATTAAAAGATGTTATCTGATATATCCAAAAAGTCAGACATTGTCTGGCGAATTGAGTATGTGATATTTTTAAAGTTCACTGTGATTATGGGTTATCATGAAATTGATCTGTTGGTTTATACTTAAACTTGATTGTATCTCAAATGAGATATATACTTAAAGCATAGGAATATATTGGAGACCTTATTATGGCGAATACTTCAATGCTGCATGTTCGTATTGATAATGATCTTAAAGATGATGCGGCAAAAACACTTGCTAATATTGGTCTAACCCTTTCTGATGCCGTGAGAATTCTTTTAACACGAGTCACAAAAGAAGGTGGCTTGCCAGTAGGGTTGACTGTAGATCCAGCAGCACATAAAGCATGGTTTGAAGCGCAAGTTAAGAAAGCACTGACTGACACAAACCCTTCGGTCTCACATCAGGAAGTGATGGATGATGTTCAAGCTATGATTAACAAAAAGCGTAAGCATGACTGAGTTGCAATGGTCACATTTAGCACGTAACGATCTTCTTTCGATTGTGGATTATATTTCTGATGATAATCCAGACGCTGCTCAACATTTGAAAGATGATATTGAAGAAAAAGTATTATACTTACTTGAATTTCCTAAAATGGGTAAGGCTGGTCGAGTGAAAGGAACAAGAGAGTTAGTAACTTGGGCGAATTATATTGTTGTTTATCAGGTGAAAGACTCAGCAATTATAATACTTCGTATTTTGCACTCAGTTTGGACTTTAGTTAGCTGCTGTTAATAATTGCACCAAACAAATTAACTAATTTAACTTGCTCAACAGTATTGACAGTCGTTTTAGCAAGATTTGGATTCGCAACAATGATAGCTAAAGATTGCGCCCTAGAGATGGCAACATTGATCCGATGCTTATCAAACAGAAAGCCTAAACCACGAGGTGACTCGTTAGCATCACTAGCACACATGCTCAAAAATACAATTGGAGCTTCTTGCCCTTGAAATTTATCAACACTACCTATTTTGGCTTGATCACCAAGTGCTGAACGTAGTTTATTGACTTGGTGATTATAGGGCGCAACAAACAGCATATCATCCCAACTGACTTTACGAGTTTTGGGATTGCTTAAACCTGTGTGAAATGTCCTGCCAAGTAATGATTCGGCAAGTTTTTTTATCTCATCAACCTCCTCATCGGAAGCTTGTGTATTACCTTCATGATGAACAGGGATATAAATTATTCCAGCTTCTTTGTTAAGTGGTCCACTATAATCTATGGGGACTTCAATAATGCGTTTATCATTATCAGGATTCGCTGCAAGCTTGCCCTCATAGATATGTTTACTAATAAAGCGATTAATATCGGAATGCATGCGATAGGTTGTATTTAAAAACACACCCATATCATCAGGAATGGTTGGTGTTTCATGCAATAAATAGTCTAATACCGAAAGCCCGCTATCAGCCGGATGCGTTCCTTGTGATGGTTGACCCAGTTGCATCTGATCGCCCATTAAAATGAGATTTTTTGCACTTCGACTCATCGCAATAAGATTGGCTACTGCAACTTGACCGGCTTCATCAACAAATAAATAATCAAGCTGATCTTCCATGTCATCACGCGCAAATCCCCAAGCGGTAGTGCCAATGACACATGCTGATTTAACACGACTTATCAAATCTTTATTTTGCACTATAGTCACATTGTAATGCGCTAACTCTGAATCAGTATCTTTGGTACAAACAAATGTCGCTTCAACGCCCACTGCATGGCAATGTTTTGCAGCATTTAGCAGCAAATGATTAATGGCTTTATGGCTATTGCTTGCAATACCAATGCGAGCACCTGATTTTAATAGCTCTGTAATAACATTTTTAGCCGTATACGATTTACCCGTGCCAGGAGGTCCTTGAATGGTTAAATAACTATTATTAAGGTTGCTAATCGCTTGAATAATCTGCTGCAATTTCTCCTTAGGATTATTGCCAGATGCGATACTACCCCCCACTACACCCTTAATTCGTGGTTTTGAACGTGTCAGAAAATCAATGATAGCTGAGTGATTAGATGTAAGTCTCCCCTTTTCATAATCAAGCACAATTTGATTAATGGCTTTAGGGATTGGCTCAGCGTTAACAAATTCATCAGGGACTAATGCTATCTCTGTTGGTGGCTCCTGATTTGACTGTAAAACGATCACGCCATTTTGAAGATTGCTCTCCTCTGGGATAAAGGTAACTTTTTGAGCTTTGCCATCATCTGTTTCAACGCCTAATATATAAAACTGCTTTTGCACTCCTTTAAATTCTTGAGAGGGGTCAAAGCTATATTCATAAGCTAAGTTTCTTGCTTTTGGTGTTGGTTTAAATGGTTCTCGATCCGTCCTTTGACAGTAAGCTAAACAGTCTAAATCATCCATCAATTCCAAATGGCTCAGACCTAATCTTTCAAATAAGCGCCAAAAAACAGGTTTTGCCTCACGGCGATGAAATTCTAACATCCATGCTAAATTCTCACTTAATGCTGCAATTGCAGGATTTTTATTCTGTTGAGTCTCTGCTTGCACCAATAATCTATCGCGAAGCTGTGTGCGCTCTGTTACTTCTTCCTTTAGTTCCGGTTCAGTTACTTCAGATTTTCCTAGAAACTCAATTCCATAAGCTGATTGTTGCTTTCGCAGCCAATCGACAAGCTCTTGTGTCGAGTTGCAATCATCGATATTGTAATCGCGAATATCGTTGAGAATTTTAGAGCTTTGCCACGTATCACCCTCTTCACCCAGTGTATTAAGATTGCGCCATTTTTCATAAACCACCACTGAATCGCCACCGTTGCCGACCTCGGTCTGGCGTTTTCCGCGATAAAGATGTTCAACATTTTTAATCGAATAGCGAGGCTCTCCGAGTAGAATTCCGCCTTTGACAATTTTGTATAAATCGACAAAAACCTCATTACGCAGCAATTGATCAACTTCATACTCACAAACGCCATAACGCCCCATCAACTTTCTGCAAGCGGCAATCTCATAATTGGCATAATGATAAATGTGCATTTTAGGGTCTTGTTGCCAGCGTGCATAAACCCAGTGAATAAAATCCTGAAAACATTGTTTTTCTTGGATTCGGTCATGCGCCCAGAAATCAATAAACTGACGTTTGCCATTCTCATCAAAATAAGCGCAACCCCAAAGGTACTCCAACCCACCTTCATCAAGCGGATAACCTTCAATGTCAAAAAATACATCTAATGGTGAGTATGGTGGCAATAGCGCTAGTCCAGTTTTTCCGCCTATGGCAGGTGTGATAATATCAAATAGAGGCGTATCCTTGCCTTGACTGCGTTTTTGAATCGATGCTTGTGCTTTAAGTTGCTTGAGCGTTAATGGGTTCATCCCAGACACATGCTCTATCGTGGTATTTTCAAGCTGTTGCATGGTCAAAATATCCGCTTGATTCAGTTTTTTAATTTGCCCTCTAGTAATTGTTGCCACCTGAAATAAATGATCTTTTTCTGTCAATAGTCTTTCGGCATAGTCACTCCAGCTCCCCCAGTTTTTAGAATCAGCCGGATCTGGCATCTGTTTTGGATCAAACTTGTTTTGGTCAGCGATAAATGCTGATTTTAAGATTTGGTAATAGTCATAATAGTCAGCGGTTCTTAAGCGCTTATTTTCACCATTTCCTAACGCAATCGTAATATAAGCAGGTAATATCCCTTGTATCGATGAAAGCATCTGAGTATAACAGCACAACTGAATAACAAAGCTGGGCTTTAACTCATTAGCTAACTTGCTATCCCATACTTCATAATGCCAATTACCAAGCACACTCGGTCGATCGCCTAGGGTGTGCTCTACTTTGACTAGAAAATCCGCATAACCAGCAAACTGGTCATCTTTAAGTCGTGCCTGAGCAATCACATCTACGCCTTGATGCATTGCGTTTAAGGTGCCTTGATGCTTTTTGTCATCTGATTCACCTTTGATTATACGTAAAGTCTTACCTTGTGCAGCGAAAACTGTGGCTAAGTTTTCTTCCTGCTGATAGCCCTTTTGAGCCAATGATTTCATTAGCTCATCTTCTGGGTTTTTCTGAGGTGCTTGCCCTGGGTATTCACTTGCAAATCGATCCATCCATGAGGCGAAAGGACTCTCCATATAAAGCGTTAGATCTGAGGGTGAGTATTGGATGTGTTGTTTGCTTTTATGCATTATGAGCCCTTACTTTTTATAATCAATTTATATGGCTTTATGATTTTTCTCTTAGTTGTACAAACCATCTGCAATCATTTCTGCTTGCTTTAAAACGGTATCTGTCGCTAGTTTTTGCATATCAGGTGGATAGCCAAACTGACGTAAAGTACGTTTAACGGTTACTCTTAATTTGGCTCTCACAGACTCTTTTTTTGTCCAATCTATTGAGGCTGATGACTTTAAACGATTATATAACTCAACAGCTAATGCCCTTAGTTGTTCGGTTTGCATGACTTCTTTAGCACTTTCATTCTCAGCAATCGCGCAATAAAACGCATACTCGTATTCCGTCAGCCCAAGGTTTTTATTTTCATCATCCATTTTGCGCATCTCTTTGGCGTGTTTAATTAACTCTTCCAAAAATTCAGCCGACGTAATCACTTTGTTATGATATCTTCGTATCGAAGACTCGAGCATCTCCTGAAATGACTTTGCCTGAGTAATATTCTTTTTTGAGCGCACCCTAATTTCTTCATTTAAGAGCTTTTTCAATGTCTCCAATGCAATGTTTTTATGTTGATAATCCTGTACTTCTGCTAAAAACTCATCCGATAAGACCGATATATCTGGCTTTTTAATCCCACTGGCATCAAAAACATCAATAATTTGCTCACTGATTAAGGCTTTATCAATTACCTGACGAATAGCAGTTTCCATTTCGTGATTGGTTTTACCCTCTCCCGTTACGTCAAATTTTGCAAACCGGGCTTTAATCGCTTGGAAAAATGCTACTTCTTCTTTTACATCGATTGCTTCTTCATGAGGAATAGCAATAGCAAAAGCTTGTGACAAGGCGGTGACTTCATTGATAAATCTCTTTTTGCCCTCTTCTAAACCAAGGATAAAGTCCTCTGCTTGAAGAATAATGCTTAGCTTTTCTCTGGTATCTGCATCAAAGTAGCGTTCATAGTTAAACCCATGAAACATTTGCGAGACCACTTCCAATTTTTCTAGCATTAATGCAACCGCTTGTTCTTGAGCTTCCGCAGGGTCTCCTTTACCACCGCTGTCATTGTAGAATGATAATGCTTTTTTCAAATCACTGGCAATACCTAGGTAATCGACAATAAGCCCTGCTGGCTTATCCTTATAGACTCGATTAACTCTTGCAATTGCTTGCATCAGATTATGTCCTTGCATTGGTTTATCGATGTAGAGGGTATGCATCGAAGGCGCATCAAATCCAGTGAGCCACATATCGCGTACAATCACCAATTTTAATTCATCTTGACTGTCTTTCATTCGATTGGCTAACATGCGACGTTGTTTTTTGCTCGTGTGGTGTTTGCTCATTTCAGGACCGTCACTTGATCTTGCTGTCATGACAACTTTAATCACACCTTTGCTCAAGTCATCATTATGCCAATTCGGACGTAAACGAATAATTTCATCATACAGCCTTACTGCAACTCTACGACTCATGGAAACAATCATCGCTTTGCCATCACAGACTTCTTGACGTGCCTCATAATGCGCAATGATATCTTTGGCGATTTCCTTGATGCGACTTTCACTGCCAATCAAAGCCTCCAGGCGTGTCCATTTTGCTTTTGGCTTTTGCAGTTCTTCAAGTTCGCTAATCTCCTCGTCAAGCTCTTTAACAAATGCCTTGCCTTCATCGCTTAAATTGATTTTAGCTAAACGTGACTCATAAAAAATAGGAACGGTTGCACCATCTTCGATCGCTTGTGAGATATCATAAACATCGACATAATCACCAAATACCACCGAGGTGTTTTTATCTTTTGCTTCTACGGGTGTCCCTGTAAAACCAAGGTAGGTTGCATTAGGTAATGCATCACGTAAATATTTGGCAAAGCCATAAACCGTCTTTTTGCCAATAATATTGCCCTTGTCATCTTTCTCATCTATTGTGTTGGCTTTAAAGCCGTATTGTGTACGATGCGCTTCATCAGCGATGACAATAATATTATTGCGCTGGGATAAAAGATCATAAACATTCCCCTCTTCTGGTTGAAATTTCTGAATCGTAGTAAAAACAATCCCGCCACTTTCAACTTTGAGTAATTGCTTTAGTGTTTCTCGACTATCTGCTTGAACGGGCGGCTGCCTTAATAAACTTGTTGAGTTAGCAAACGTATCGAAAAGTTGATCATCTAAGTCATTTCTATCGGAAATAACCACGATCGTTGGATTGTTTAACGACAGAACAGCTTTGCCCGTATAAAAAACCATTGACAACGATTTACCACTACCTTGAGTATGCCATACGACACCACCTTTTTTATCCCCATCCTTTTGGCTTGCCTGCACAGTACGTGCAAGTGCTTTATTCACCGCATAGTATTGATGATAAGCAGCAAGTTTTTTAATCGTGAAAATCTGTGTTTGCCCTTGTTCATCCTGACTTTGATCTTTCTCAAAAACAATAAAGTTACGTATCAAATCGAGTAAAGTTGATGGGTTTAGCATCCCCTGTATCAAGGTCTCTATCTGCGGGATAATTTTTGAGCTTTCAGTCTGTCCATCGCTTGATTTCCAACTCATAAATCGGCTAAGGTCAGCTGAAATTGTGCCAGCACGCGCTTCTAATCCATCGCTAATCACACAAAAAGCGTTATATTTAAACAGGCTTGGTATCGTTTCTTTATAGGTGCGTATTTGCTCAAAAGCATTATAAATTGTTGCATTTTCATCAGTAGGATTTTTTAATTCAAGCGCCACCAAAGGCAGTCCATTAATAAAAAGGATTAAATCAGGGCGCTTATTTTGTCCATTTTCAATGATGGTAAACTGGCTAACAACAGCAAACGTATTATGTTTAGGATCGTAAAAATCAATGACTTTGATAATCTCCCCACGTGTGCTACCGTCTTGGGTATACTCAACTTTTATTCCTTGGGTGATGTACTCATGTATTGTTTCGTTATCGGTTAAAAGCTCATCTGAAGCAACGCGTAGCAGCTTTTTTATTGCATCATCAATCAACTGCGGTCGTGCACGAGGGTTAAGCTTCTGCAAGCACATCATTAGTTGCTCACTCAACACCACATCCTCAAAGCTTGAGCGTATTGGATAATCATCATCAGGTGCTACATCTGGTGCGTGTATATGCTTAAACCCAAGGTCTTTAAATAGGTCAATTGCAAATGCTTCAATATTATCTTCTTTCATATCATGTCCCTATTCTTGGCGATAACATATTCATAATCAGTTTAATCATCAGGTCTTTTTGCTTAGGGTCTGACTCAGCAACCAAGAGTGTTAAGGCTGCAAGCCCTGAATCATTAATGGTAAAATCGCCTTTGTCATTGACTAAGCGATTGTTGCGATTTAAAAAATCCGCAAATAAGAATGCGGCACTTCTCTTATTGCCGTCAACAAAAGGGTGATTTTTGATAACAAAATACAACAGGTGTGCAGCCTTACTCTCAATCGATGGATACGCTGGCTCACCAAAGACAGTCTGATTTAGATTGCCAAATATGCTTGCAATCCCTTCCGCCCTTGGTTTTGCAAATAACTGCGTTGCCTCACCCTTGGCAATCAGGTTGTCACGTAGTTCAGTTAATGCCATCTCAGCACACTCAACGCTTGGTAAGCTACCGCCTAATTGCTCAGGTGGGGTTTCTAGTAAACCCTCATCATAACGCTGTAGCCACAAAAAGGTTTGCGTATATTGGCTAATAATATTCACTAATCCTGTCGCCATTGAGCCATCTGATAGATTCATTATCGCCGCTTTATTAATTAATGCGATTGCTTCATCTAACATTTTGGCATTTTTTTCAAATCGCTGTTGATTTATGCTATAGCCTTGTTTCAGATAGTCGCGCAACACACTTGTCGCCCATATTCTAAACTGCGTACCTTTTTTGGAATTGACGCGATAACCAACCGATATAATCATATCGAGATTGTAATGCTCAATACTCCTTTTAACTTGACGATTTCCTTCCTTTTGAACTATCTGGAATTTCCGGATAGTTGCCTTTTGCTCAAGCTCATTCTCTTTGTAGATATTACGAATATGCTCATTAATAGTTTTAGTATCTTTACCAAACAATTCGCCCATTTGCTTTTGAGATAGCCATAAAGTTTCATCTTCAAACTTTACATCAATTTGTGTATGACCTTCTTTAGTTTGATAAATTTTTATCTGACTAGTCATGAGCAACCCTTAACTCACCACTCATTAACTTAGGCAGTAGAATATCTCTGGCTTGTTCGAGGGTGTTTATTTGTTTCTGGTTTTGATATATTTTTTCAAATATTGGAGTAGCAGTATTATTAAATCTCTTCATTGATCTAGAATCCGGCAATGCAAGTTGAATATCTTTGATCATTGCGGAGTTAATAGATGTTACGATCGATGACGTTGAGCCTAATGATTGATATGGGTATGTCTTTAAAAATAAATACAAAAATATATTATCAATATTGTCACATTTTGCATTAAAGTGAGCAATAGCTTCATTTGATAGCATATTGTCTCCAGTTATCTTTACTCTCCCTAAAGTCATTTTAAAACTGAGAACCACAGTATCTTTTGCAATAACTGGAATTTTAAATTTTTCAACAGCTGCTTTTGTTAAACACTCACTGGTTTTATTTGTATAGACACCCTGCTCTGCCATATCTTTTATAGATACCCACTTGATATTATTTTCTTCAAAATTTGAAAACCATATTTTCTCTTTCCTTGGTGGTGTTCGACCTATTTTTATGTCAAATAATTCAGATAGAGAAGTTACTTCCCATCTATCATCAGCTTTTTCAATAAACCATTCCCTAAAAAGCGTCTGCGCTAAATCCTCTAAAGTCTGATTTTGTTTGTGAAGCAAATCAATTTTATCGTCAAGGCTTGATAATACTTCGGCGATGGCTTTTTGTTCGGGGAGAGGTGGGAGTGTAATAGGTAATTTTTCTAACATCACTTTTGTAATTGCTTTCCTAGTAGCCCCAATTTCAGATTGTTGCAATAACTCTTGCTTCATACCTTGCAAACTATAGAATATAAATTCTGCATATGATTTACTTGAATCCGCCCTAATAATAGAAACGTGTTGATTTACGCGAGCTGGTAATATATCAATTGGAACGATACAACATCTAGCAACACTATCCCCCGTAATATTTAACAAAATATCTTTACTATTAACGGTGACATTTTTCAATTTGTCAGCCTGCTTATAATCAATGAAAGCTAAGCCATCTACTGAAAATCTAAAGTCTAATATATTCTGACTTCTAATTAGAGATATGCCAGATTCCTTGTATGAATCACCACCGCCCTTGGGAGTTGCTCCACTACCAATTTTTAAAACTACATCGCCTAACCAATAATCTTTCCAGCCCTCTGGTAATTTAGCTTCACTCATTACCGGCACCTTGAAGCTTGATTTTTGCTAAATTCTCCATAATTCTTTGATTAAGCACCTCTTCCTGTTCTATTTGTTCAGCAAGTTGTGCTTTTAAACTGGTAAATCGCTCAACAAAGTTAAAGTCATCCTCGACTTCTTCAAGCCCAACATATCTGCCTGGTGTTAGCACATAGTTTAATTCAGAAACTTCTTCAAAGCTGGCAGATTTACAGAAGCCTTTAATATCTTCATAATTTTCACCACGTTTCCAATTGTGATAGGTATTGCCAATATCGTTGATATCGTCATTGCTGAACTCTTTGGTTCTACGATTAATTAAATGGCCTTTATTTCTCGCATCAATAAAAAGAATGTCTTTTGTATTCCTGCCGCGCTTAATAAACCATAGACTTGCAGGGATTTGAGTGTTTAAAAACAGCTTAGCAGGCAAGTTAACAACGCAGTCAATTAAATTGGCTTCTACTAATGATTTTCTAATATTTCCCTCACCCGCTGTATTGGATGTCAAAGCACCTTTTGCTAAAACAAACCCTGCGACACCGGTTGGTGCTAAGTGATATAAAAAATGCTGAATCCATGCATAATTCGCATTACCTTCAGGTGGTGTGCCATATTGCCATCTAGCATCACTTCTTAAAAGATCACCGTTCCAATCAGAAACGTTAAAGGGCGGATTTGCAATGATATAATCTGCTTTTAGATCTTTATGTGCATCATTTAAAAATGAGCCTTCCGAGTTCCATTTGACTTGCGAGCTATCAATACCTCTGATGGCAAGGTTCATTTTACATAAACGCCAAGTTGTCTGATTGGATTCTTGACCATAAATGGAAATATCATTAATTTTTCCTTGGTGTGACTCGACAAAGTGTTCTGACTGAACAAACATCCCGCCACTGCCACAACATGGGTCAAATACGCGTCCTTTGTACGGCTCCAGCATATTAACTAAAAGTTCAACGACCGATTTAGGCGTGTAGAACTGCCCGCCTTGTTTGCCTTCTGCTAGCGCAAACTCACCTAAGAAATACTCAAAAACATGGCCCAAAACATCAGCACTACGGCTTTTGGTGTCACCAATAGAAACATTACCGATCAAATCAACAAGTTCACCCAGAGTGGTTGCATTTAAATTGTCTCTAGCATAGACTTTAGGTAAAACACCTTTAAGTGTGGTGTTTTCTTTCTCGATTTCATCCATTGCCTCATCAATAAGCTTACCTATAGCAGGTTGCTTGGCTTGTGATAATAGATAAGACCATCTGGATTTAACGGGGACAAAAAATATATTTGATTCTAAATATTCATCTTTATCCTCTGGGTCTGCCCATTGTTCTTTTTTTAACTCCTCATAACGCTCTTCAAAGCTATCTGATATGTACTTTAAGAAAACCAAACCCAAAACAACATGCTTGTATTCGGCAGCATCAATATTTTTTCTGAGCTTGTCTGCTGATTTCCATAAGGTGACTTCTATTGATTCTGTTTTTACTTCTTTTGCTTTTTTTGCTTCTTTTTTCTTAACCATTATAAAATTCCAATTTAACTATTAGTGGAGTTTGTTTCACATAAACTCATGATTATTAACGCTGTCATTTACAATTGCTCACTTGAATTTGATACTCGAAAAAGGCAAGGATTAAAGTAAAGTTTAACGCCTTTTACCGATGGTATAATTTGAGTATAGTGAGTTTTCTCAAGTAATTTTAACGCCTTGTCACGTCTTGCTTTATCACGCAATGGACTTGATCTTAAAATGTCTCTAGGAGTCGTTTCGACTAATTCTTTTTCTTTAATCCATTTAAGGATAACCTTAGCATCATGCTCTACTTGAGTTTCTTTGTTATCACCGAATATCCGCTTAGCTTCATTAAGATGCCATTCAATGATTTGGTATGCTGATTCAACGTAGTTGACTCTAATTTCTGTGCCTTGTTGATCATCAAAAATATGAAGAAGTGCACTTAATCTAGCAATGTTTTCACTGGCCTTTGATGCTAGATCGTGAATACTATGCCAATGGTATTCATTAGCAATGGCTGATTCAATATAATCAAAATATTTAATCCATACTGATTTAGCTGTCTGACTAAATTTAAGCGTTGGGATATGCCCGAAACCATACTGGTCAACGGGAAGTGTTTTATTTAGACAGCTTTTGATTCGCGCATGAAAGCGCTCAAGATCTTCATTTACACTACTGGCAGGCTCTTTATAGTAGCGGTTGCCCATGGTTGATTCAG
>NZ_QLIQ01000053.1 GCF_003428165.1 Cysteiniphilum litorale
AAATCAAAAGACAACCGAGAACACTGGTTTACCTTAGCATACTGGTATCTTTAACATGAGGAGCCGTGTACGGATCCGTACGCACGGTTCTGTGGGCAGTCGGGGCTAACCGCCCCACTGACCCGATACAACATCGTTAAAGCGCAATTATGGAGAAATCGATTTATACGACGCGTTATCTCCACTGCAGGTTATATTCCCAACATCGATCCTGAGCAAACATTTAGTGATATCAAGGCAACATTGAACTCAGGTAATAACTTATTGATGTTCCCTGAAGGCACGCGCTCTATTCCCAATATGCCAATCCAATTAAAAAGAGGGGCAGCACAGATTGCCATTCGCGCAGGGGTACCAATTCGTATTATTCATTTAAGCTGTATTCCCAGCACACTGGCAAAAAATGATAAATGGTATAAAATACCCGCGACAAAACCGATCTTCACGTTAACAGTTAAGGATCTTATTGATACTCAAGCGATTTTAAATGAGTGCAATCAACTTCCTTCGGTTGCCGCAAGACGGTTAACAAAGATATTACAACAACAATTACAAGGTCATATTGATTAATGAATAACACCCTACTTGAACTGGAATTAAAAGAACTGATTATTGACGTGCTTAATTTAGAAGATATTACTACTGAAGATATTGCTAGTGATATGCAATTATTTGGTGACGAGCTTGGATTAGACTCTATCGATGCACTGGAGCTTGGCGTTGCCTTGAAGAAAAAATATAATCTTGAGCTTAATGAAGACACTGATGATGTGAAAAAGCACTTTGAGTCAGTTAAAGCATTAGCGCAATTTATTGCGACACAAAAGACACAAAAGACACAAAATAATAAGGGATAAAAAATGAGTACATCAAAAGCGCAAATTCTCCAAGAACTTCAAGGAATATTTGCTGAGCTTTTTGAGCTTGATCCACAAGATGTAACACTTGAGGCACGCTTATATGAAGATCTTGACTTAGATAGCATTGATGCGGTGGATCTTATTGTTTATTTACAAAGTAAAACTGATAAACAGTTTAAACCTGAAGAATTTAAATCAGTAAAAACTGTCAATGATATCGTCACAATCATTGACCAAGAAATTAACAATCAATAATGTCCTTACGTAGCTTAACTACCCTTATCATCGCTATTGCCATTTTACTTTACCCCTTTGTCATTTTTTTTGGTATACAGTTTTTATCCGTGCAAGGCTTAAGTTTAATTATCCTTTGCCTTTTTGGCTTGCGAGCGATTTTCAATCACAAAAACGATCATAGCATCATGCCTAAATATGCGTTATTTACCCTCTCAGGTATTGGTGTTGCTATTAGTTTATTAGGAATGTTATCGCATAATATCATCTTCATTAAACTTTACCCTGTTGCCATGAATCTTGCTTTTTTAAGTATTTTTATTGCTTCATTATTCGCAAAAGAGAATATCATTTATCAATTTGCAAAAAAAACATCACGTCAACCACTACCGCACTTTGTCAGTACATACACGCGTAAAGTAACCATTGCGTGGTGTGTTTTCTTTCTGTTAAACGCTTTAGTTTCTTGCTATAGCGCTTTGTTTAGTTCATTACATGTTTGGACAATTTATAATGGATTGATTTCTTATATATTGATTGGTGCGTTTTTTGTTTGTGAGTTTGTTGTGCGCATTTTTGTTAAAAGAAAAAACAGCCAATGAAAGATTATTTAGACTTATTATTTCGACACTTTGGCGATGACAAAGTCATTTTTTGCCATGGCAAAAAAAACAACTCCCCAACACAACTTGGTGAAATTAAACAAATTATATTTCCACTAGCGCATTTTTTAAGCCAACAAAAGACAACTTCAATTATTCTCTATTGTGACAATATTTATCATTTTTATATTGGTTTTTTTAGTGCCTTAATTACTAACAAGTCCATTATCTTGCCACCTAATAATACGTGTGGTTTTTTTGAGGATATTAGCAATAATGAAGATATTGCGATACTTCATTTTGATGAACAGCGACAATGCTTTTGTTTTGATAAAAAACCAATTGATCTTAATGCTAATGATATATTTGAGAATAAAATAGATGACTGTCTATTCACCGCGGATATTATTTTTTTCACTTCAGGCTCTACAGGAAAACCTAAAAAAATCATTAAGAAATTTCAGCACTTAGTCAATGAAGTTAATATCTTAAATCACTTTTTTAATCTTGATAAAGAGCTGATGGTTACTAGTAGTGTCCATCATCAACATCTTTATGGTTTTATTTTTTATTTTCTGTGCCCCGCCTTAATAGGACGACCTATCTATAGTCAGCGCATTGAATTAAGTGAGGAATTAGCGCAATTAAAAGATATAAACCACCAATTTATTTTTATATCAAGCCCTGCTCTATTATCGCGTTTAACTTTTGAAGAAGACCTTTCTAAGATTACTTGTTTCAGTGCAGGTAGCTTATTAAAAAATGAAGTAGCACTAAACTTACGTAAATATCTAAAATTAACTGTTAATGAAATATTAGGTAGTAGTGAAACCGGTGTTATTGCTTGGCGCCAACAACTTAATAATCGACTTTGGCAATCCTTTGATGATGTGCTAATTAGTCAAAATAAAGATCTGACATTGCGTGTTTATGCTGATTCTTTTCTTGAACCATTTATCGATACCGATGATATCATTAAGTTAATCAAGCCTAACCAATTTATTTTACAAGGTCGCAAAGGACGGATTGTAAAACTTGAAGACAAACGTTTATCACTTACAGAGCTTGAAGATAAACTTAAGCGTCATCCTTGGGTTAATGATTGTTACGCACTAAAACTTGAAAAATCGCGCGAATATATTGGTGTTTTTATTGTATTATCAACATCAGGTAAACAACAAAAAGAGCACCTGAGTACCTTAGCATTCAATAACACTTTGCGTCACTTTTTAAGTCATTGGTTTGAGAAAGTACTACTACCTAAATCCTTTCGCTATGGTGATGAGATCGCTGTTAATGCACAAAGTAAAATTGATCGTGATAAAATTTTAAGTTTTTTTATGTTGCAAAAATAACATCTGAAGGCGCAATGACATTCCATTTTGTCACAGCTTTTCATAATTTCATTCGATAAACTTGAGTTTACAAGTTTAGATCAACGTATTATTATTTGCTAAAAATTAGACAACCTCATTTTCTAGCATGACTAACATCACCTATCAATACCACCATATGGGTATCCCGACAACAGAAAAACATCCTGATGAACGTTATAGCTCATCATTTAAAATGTACACCACCAAAGGACACAATCCTTTTCGTATCCAGTACCATCGCTTTGAAGAAGGATGTCCATTGCATCCGATTATTCAGACTAAAGCACATGTTGCTTTTAAGGTTAATGATCTTGCTGAAGCCATTAAAGATCAGAAAATTATCATGGCGCCCTATGAACCTTTTGCAGGATTTAAAGTTGCAATGATTGAAGTGGAAGGCGCTCTTGTTGAATTAATTGAGACAACATTAAGTGAGCAAGAAATCTGGAATGATGATCATACAAACTCAATTATTTATCCTGAAAATATTACACAAAACTAATATCAACACTTAACCCAAGTACCGCAGCAGCACGCTGCAAGGTATTAATGGTTAAGTTTTTGCGCTCTCCTTTCTCAATACGCCAATAATTTTGATAAGGTACGCCAAGCGCTTTAGCCACTTGTGGTGCACTCATACCTTTTGCTTGCCGTGCTTGCTTTAGCATAATGGGAATTGCGTACTCTATTGATGGTGCAATCATATAAATATCTTTGCCTTTTACTTGTTTTGGCAATTCAATTTTATCTTGCTCTATAGCATAGCTTAACACTCCATTGAGTAAATCCTCTGCATTTTCTATTGCTTCTTCTATTGTATCGGCCTGCGTGACTACCTCACCGTAATTTAACAATGTAATCAGATAATATTCACCATCATCTGTCATTTTTATTATTTTAAACGGATACTTTAGCATGTTCGCACCTCATTTATTTTTTAAACTTAATTTTAGATTTCTTCTCGATATCTTTTAAAAGGCCTAGTTTTAGATCTTTTGATCCATGCACTGGTAGTGCAATAGTTATATCATTTTTCTTAAGTATATGATGAGAACCTGTCACTCTAGCAAGTTGCCATCCATTTTTTAATAATTCATTAAGTACAAACTTAGCTGAAACAGGCATTGTTATCATCAAATTACTATCGCTGCCTAAGAATAACATAAAAATGTTACAAATCAAGGTACCATAGTTTAAGTTTCTTTTATATATCCATCATTAACCATGCTGAAAACCTTATATTTCCAAGGTTTTTATAATCTTAAGAAAAATTTTTCACTTTTTTTATAAAAATACTAACACTTTTAAAATCCTTTACTATACTAGGGATGTGTTAGGTGGGTCGTCATCCTCCCTCCCCTCCTTAGATAACCTTTATGTCGTCAAGCACATAGAGTGACTCACCTACACAACGATGACTTTTACTTACTCTCTTTACTCCTTTTCTATAATCTCTCTAACATTGCTTTCAATAGCTGATAAAACTCACTAACTGTATCGATTTTTACTTTTTCATCGGGCGAATGCGCACCTTCAATTGATGGTCCTATTGAAACCATATCCATATGTGGATATTTATCGACAATAGCTCCGCACTCTAAACCGGCATGAATCGCTTTGATATTTGCTTTTTTAGAATAAAGTGAAAAATAGCTATCTTTGGCAATTTTAAGCGCATTAGAGCTCATATCTGGCTTCCAGCCAGGGGATAGTTGGGATTTATTAAAAATCACGTTATTTTGAGCAGCTATACGTTTAATCGATTGCATAAAATTGTTGATCGCTAAATTATTATCACTGCGTGTATAAACCGTAATAACAATATCGTCATCTTTTAATTTAATCGAAGATAAATTATTTGAGCTTTCTACCAGATTTGGCATCGCTGGGCTCATCGCTAAGACACCTGAATGTATGCTTGTTAATACATTTAACAAACGATGCTTTAAATCATCATTAAATGCCGTTTTTGCCGTTGCTACTTCTTTGATTGTTAATGCAAAATTAGGTTCATTTTTGTGGTAAATCGCAAACCAATTATGATAGTAATGCGTTAACGTTTCTTTTATTTGTGCTACATCTTCAACTTGACAAGAAATAATAGCCTTAGCTTCACGTGGAATGGCATTTGGTAGGTTCCCTGCTTTGATTTCATTCATGCTATATGAATGATTTTGATCTAAATCATCAAGCATCATGCTCATAAATTTTGCCGCATTAATGCGCGCTTTATCAATATCTAAACCTGAATGACCACCTTTAAGACCATTGACAATGATTTCAATACTTTGAAGTGAAGATGATTGATCAATGCTTTCATTTTTGAATGTCATTGTTGCTGATTGTGATCCGGCACAACCAACATAGATATCTCCCCAGCTTTCTGTATCTAGATTGATCATCGTATTGGCTGTTAATAAGTCTTTACTTAAATTATTCGCGCCAATTAATCCTCTTTCTTCTGAAGCAGTGATTAATATTTCAAGTGCTGGACGTTTAATATCTTTATCAGTTGCAGCTGCCATTGCTGCGGCAATACCTATACCGTTATCAGCACCAAGTGTTGTGCCTTTTGCTTTAAGCCAGCCATCAATAATCTCTAGCTGCAAACTATCATTTAAAAAATCAAATGTTACTTCTTCGTTTTTTTCACACACCATATCTTTATGTGCTTGTAAAACAACTGGTTTGTGTGATTCATAGCCTTTGGTTGCCGGCACATAAATTGCGATATTATCTGCCTGATCAATCTTCGTTTTAAAGCTGTTATTTTTCGCCCATTCTAGTAAGTAAGCTTTGATTTTTTCTTCATGAAATGTCGGTCTTGGAATTTGAGTTATTTCAATGAAATATTGCCATATAGATTCGTTTTTTAATGTTTCTATATTTAATTCGCTAACCATATCAACTGCTGTTGTCATCATATTACCTTGTATTTTATTTACATGAATTTGTCCGCATTTTAGCAGATCATTTCTGCTAAAAAAAGCAACACAAACAATCTTTCTTAGCAGTTATAGTCTATGCTAAAGGTTCGTACTATAGAGAGAAATACTAATAAAAAGAGGATCTTAACAATGCTTAAAACAAGTAAAAAAAAGTTATTGCGACTATCAATCTCTGGCTTTCTGGCTATTAGCTTAGCAAGCTTTATAACAAGCTGCTCTAAAAATACAGAGACTACTGTGGAAAAACCTGACTTTCAAGCAATAAGCAGTGTTAGTGATCGTAAACAAGCATTCATTGATTATATGTTGCCATTTATCCATCAAGTACAACAAGATGTCTTAAACCAACGACAAGCATTAAAAAGTATGCTTGCAATGCTTAATAAAAACAAAAAGCTTTCTAAAGCTCAACAAGATCAATTATCTAGATTCTGTGAACAATATAAAGTTAATTTTGACGAAAACGCTCTAACTCAAATGGTTAAAGATTTACTTATAAAAGTTAATACTATCCCGACAAGCATGGTACTTGCTCAAGCTGCGCTTGAAACTGGCTGGGGTACTTCTCGTTTTGCCGTTGATGGTAACAACTATTTTGGTCAGCACTGTTTTACCAAAGGTTGTGGCCTTGTTCCTAAACAACGTACAGCAGGTGCGATTAATGAAGTGCAAGTATTTCCATCACCTAAAGACAGTGTGCAATCTTATTTTAATCTGTTAAATACAGGTACAAATTTTCAAGAGTTTCGCACACTTCGTTCACAATTAACCAAAGAAGATAAACCAATAACCGGTAAAGATCTGATTAAAACCTTAGTTCATTACTCTGAACTTGAAGATGGCGAGTATGAAAAACGAATTATTTCAACTATGGATTATAATAATCTATATCAATACAATTAAGTACTGGCTTAGCCTACATCTCGGCACACACATCATCTATTACCGCTGCTTCCTTCCAGACCTGACGGGGTTCATAAACTAGTGTCGCAAGAGGACCAAACCAGCGGTTGCCATTATTCAGACTTTTACCATTCTTTTCAATCATTATTTTGAAATAATTCACAGCTTACCTTTTCATCCAGTTTAAATTTAATAAAACATGCACAACTAACGACAGGAAGGTATTATATCTGTTTATAAATGATTTTATTTTATGTTTCCTTTTTTTATTTTTATCCACTTTTCTTTTTATCTTCTTTTTCCTTTTTTGTTTAAAAGAGAATTTCTTTTTCCTTGTTTTTTCTGTTATTGGTTTGTGGATATTTGTGGATAAACATCTTTAAAGTCTTATTGTATAAAGGATTCGCTTGTGTATAATTTTGTGGACATCTATGTTAGTCCACTGTGGTTTTCATGTGGATTCTTTATTCTTTCCTCATGTTTATCTTTTTTCCACAAAAAAATCCAAAGGGATATGAACATAGTTACACACATGCTTGTTCACAAGATAATTAACAAGTAATTCACATAATTACCCACAGAGTTATCCACAGTTGTTTATATCAAGCATTGCATGCTGTGCACGCTTTGATATAATCCACAGATAATTTGAAAACATAAACTTTTTCTAGCACATTTACTGGTCTAAACAATTGCTAGAAACCCTTTATATATATAGGATGCATTGTAAGTATGAATGTTTGGTCACAATGTTTGGATTATTTAAAAGACAACTTGTCTGAACAAGAATATAGAATATGGATAATGCCTTTGAAAACAAATGATCAAGGTAGTTTATTCACAATTTATGCACCGAATAATTATTTTCTTGGTTGGGTAAAGACCAAATATCAACAGCTTCTTGTGGATACCTTAAAAAAATACAAAGAAAACACTCATTTACTTGTTGAGTTCTCAGTGAAAAAAAGCAGTGATAACCAAAATGTGGATGTTCAAGACACAGTAATGCAAGTATCGACGATAAAAAGTAGTGTTGGTCCACAGACTGATCTTTTCAATAAGAATGTGACAACAGCACCACTGGTTGTTGATAGTTTATTGGAAAATCATGATTCCATGGATGATCAAAACGAGTTTGAAGTGGATAAAAATGCGGGTATTTCTAGCGAGCTCTATGGTTTTGATGAAGCACTATCCGTGCCAAAAGATCAAAAACGTGTTGATTTTGGTTCACCATTAAAAAAAGAATATAATTTTGATAATTTTGTTGTGGGTAAAGCTAATGAAGTAGCACGTGCTGCAGCGATGCAAGTGTCCATTAATCCAGGGTTGGCTTATAATCCATTATTTATTTATGGGGGCAGTGGGTTAGGCAAAACACATTTAATGCATGCTATTGGTAATTATGTATTACATAATAACCCAAAGGCGAAAGTGCTATATGTGACATCTGAGCGCTTTGTCAAAGATTATGTTGATGCGGTACGTTTACACTCAGGTGATGAATTTCAAAATTTTTATCGCTCTGTTGACGTGTTACTAGTTGATGATATCCAGTTTATTGCGGGTAAAGCAGGCTCTCAAGAGGAATTTTTCCACACATTTAATACTTTGCTTGAAAATGGTAAGCAAGTTGTCTTATCTTGCGATAAGTATCCTAAGGAAATACCTAAACTTGAAGAACGTTTAGTTTCACGTTTTGGTTATGGCTTAACTGTCACAATTGATATTCCTGATCTTGAAACACGAAGCGCGATTTTATTACATAAATCAAGTCAATTTGGTCGACCTATTGATCAAAATGTGGCGCTTTTTATGGCAAAGCATATTCGCTCTAATGTGCGAGAATTAGAAGGTGCGTTAAGGCGTGTACTTAACTATGCTCAGTTTAATAAAAAAGCCATTGATGAGAAGCTTGCTTATGAATGTTTAAAAGATGTTATTTCAATACAGGATAAAATTGTCAAAGTAGACAATATCCAGCGTGTTGTTGCTGATTATTATAATATTAAAATTACCGATTTATTATCAAAGCAAAAAAGTCGTGATGTCGCGCGTCCAAGGCAGATGGCAATGGCGTTGGCTAAAGAGTTTACCAATCATAGTTTGCCGGAAATTGGTGGCTTTTTTGGTGGTAGAGATCACACCACAGTCTTACATGCCGTAAGGACTATAAAGAAACTGATTGTCAATAATGTTGATATACAGGATGATTATCAAAACTTATCGCGCAAATTAGCGCATTAATTCCCAGGGGAGATATGATGTTACAATTTACACTTTCTCGCGATGCATTATTAAAGCCATTACAAGGTTTAGTATCGATTGCTGAGAAAAAGCATACGATACCAGTGCTAAGCTCAGTATTATTTATTATTGAGGAGGGAAAGCTACGCTTAAAGGCCTCTGATTTAGAGACTGAAATTGTCAGTTATGTTGAGCTTGAAGAAGCATCACATGATGCTAGTATCGCAATTCCTGCCAAAAAGCTTCATGATATTATACGTAATTTACCAGAAGGTGCATCGGTTAAAATAACAGAAGAAGCAAATGATCGGGTATTAGTTGCATGTAATCGCAGTAAATTTACTATGTCAATATTAAAGGCTTCATCCTTTCCTATGATGAATGAAGATACAGGTAGAGCGATGTTTAAACTATCATATGCTCAGCTTAATTCAGCAATCAAGCGTGTAAAATTTGCCATGGCAAATAATGATGTACGTTATTTTTTAAATGGCATGTTGTGGGAAGTCAATAACGATAGATTTCGCACGGTTGCGACTGATGGTCATCGCATGGCAAGCTCAGAGGTATTGATAGAAGATACTTTCCTAGATGCTGTTCAAATTATAGTACCAAGCAAGGCCATTAAAGAGCTAGAGCGCACGTTATCAGCGCCTGAAGATGCTGAAATTGAAGTGCAAATTGGTAAAAACTATTTCAGAATTATTCTGCCTGATTTTCAGTTTACATCAAAGCTTATTGAAGGACGCTTCCCTGATTATACAAGAGTGATTCCACCGAATAATACAAAGCTTTTAGTCGCTAACCGTGTTGAGTTAAAACAGGCATTACTACGTACGGCAATTTTATCGAATGAAACATATCGCGGTGTACGCCTAGAGCTTCAGGATAATGCTTTGCTTTTATCAGCAAATAATCCAGAGCATGAAGAAGCACAAGATCAAATGGAAGTGAAATATAGTGACCAACCAATGGAAATTGGTTTTAACGTAAATTATCTTTTAAACATCGTTGATGTGTTAGATTCAGAACACATTGATTTTTATTTTGATAGCCCACAAATGAGTTTACTTATCAAGGATGATGATAGTCGCAGTACGTATGTAGTGAGCCCGATTAAGCTTTAAATACCTAATAGCGGGCTCAAAAATCTGTGCATGAATCTATTTGCTATTTTTGATTATTAAATTTATATTACCTCTTGTTGCAAATCTACAGTAAAATACAATCTATTTATCTATGGTAAATGAGTGTGATATTGTTAAAAATATATTCAATATAAAGTTTTATAATCTTATATAAAATATGTGGGATAGGAGAAGTTTAATGATCAAAGTAATTTCAGTTGAAAAGCTAGCGGAGCTTATACATAAACATGGCTTAAGACAGTATTTAGTTGACTTAATGACAACCTTGAAAGGTGATTTTTTGCGTTGGCAGGAATTTGATAAAATACCACGCCCAGCATTTCATGTGCCAGATGGTGTAATTGAATTAATGCCGACAGCGGATAAAGAGTTATTTGCCTATAAATATGTCAATGGACACCCAAAGAATCCATTGCAGAATAAGCAAACGATTGTGGCAACAGGGCAGTTATCGAAAGTGTCAGATGGTCATCCATTGTTAATTTCAGAAATGACGGTGTTGACGGGTTTGCGTACAGCGGCAACTTCAGCGTTAGCCACTGATTATTTGGCACGAAAAGATGCTAGTACTTTAGCTTTAATCGGTACAGGCGCACAAAGTGACTTTCAAGCATTAGCAGCAGCCATTGTGCGTGATATTAAAACGATTCGCTACCATGATATTGATCCACAGGCGATGCGTCGTTTTGAGAAAAACATGCAAGCTTATGACTTTGAACTCATTCCTTGTAATAGCAATGAAGAAGCTGTCAAGGGCGCTGATATTATTACGGTGTGTACTGCCTGCAAAGCACATGCTGTTGTGATTGAAAATAGCTGGATCAAAGAGGGTGTGCATATCAATGGTTTAGGTGGTGACTGTCCAGGTAAAACTGAGCTAGATCAAGCAATATTACCACGCGCTAAAGTAGTGGTTGAGTTCTTTGAGCAATCATTTATTGAAGGTGAGATTCAGCATTTCACTGAAGAAGAAGCAAAGAAAGTTGTTTATGCTGAATTATGGCAACTTATCTCAAATGAAAAGCAAGGACGCGTTAGCCAAGAGGAGATTACCGTATTTGATTCCGTTGGTTTTGCTTTGGAAGATTTCTCGGCATTGAAGCTTACATATCAATTAGCTGAAAAATACAATATTGGTGTACCGATGAACATGATTCCGGCATTAAAAGACCCTAAGGATTTATTCTCCGTATTAAATGAGCATGGTGATAATAGTGCATTACGAATCAAAGAGGTGCACGCAAATGTTTAGTTATCGCTTTATAGGGGCCAGTGTTGGCAACTGCGCCGGTATCGTTGGCTGTGAGCAAGCGCCTGATTGTGTGAAGAGTAAATTGCAATTAGCTAAGCTGTGGCAAAAAACAGTTTACTTTGAAGGTGGTGAAAGACGTCTTTCGGCACTTAATGCATTAAATACATTTTCAACTGAGCTTGCTCATGCAACAAAAGATGTGATTGAGCAGGGCGATAAGTTTATTACCATTGGCGGTGATCACAGTTGTGCCGTTGGTACTTGGTCAGGCGTCCATGCTGCAGCGGGTGAGTTTGGACTTATTTGGATAGATGCGCATATGGATGCGCATACGACTGAAAGCTCGCATAGTGGAAACCTGCATGGCATGCCAGTGGCAGCATTAATGGGTTATGGTGATGATAAAATGACAAAAATATTATCAGACAACCCTAAACTTAAGCCTGAAAATGTTGTTTTAATCGGCATCCGCTCATTTGAAGAGCCAGAGCAAGCAATTTTGAAGAGTCTGGGTGTTAAAGTATTTATGATGGAAGATGTTCATGGACTTGGCTTTAACTACTGTTTTAACTCGGCAATAAATCATTTTAAATCAAAAGAAATCCCTTTTGGTATTAGTTTTGATTTAGATGGTTTGGATCCACAGTATATTGAAGCGCTAGGCACTCCAGTTGAGGATGGGATTTTGCTACCCGAAGTGTTATCGAGCTTTAAAGAAATGCCAAAAGAGCAATTGCTTGGCGTTGAAATTACCGAATATAATCCAACCTTAGATCATGATGATAAGGGGGGTGATGTGATTGCAAATATCATCGCGGCAATTACGGAGGATAACAGTTTTTTGTCAGAAGATAACGGTGAGTTTGCATCGTTATCACGGCTGTCCCATCTAAAATATGTTGACTTTTGCTAAATTTATCTTTGAAGTTGTCATCAAAGGAATCTATTGTATTAGCTATGACTCAGGAAATATCCACCACTTTTGAAAATCACTTTAAAGAT
>NZ_QLIQ01000054.1 GCF_003428165.1 Cysteiniphilum litorale
TGTTTTTATTCGCTCGAGTTTCCTTGTCATGCCAAGTCAAGGATAAGGCATTTTCTTTGTTGGCATCTGCTTTTAACTCTAACTCAAAATGACTCGCTACTTTGCTGTATTTTTCTTTTAATCTCCCTAGTTTCTCGCAGACTTTATCATATTTCTTGGTGCAGCCTTTTTTGCTTAAGCCTACTTTTACCTTCTCTAATTCCTCAATAAAGCGTTGTTTAAATTTCTCATACATCGCACTACCTTTGCTCTCCATCCCCTGCGAATGGCAATACAGTTCGACCTCGTCGCCTTCTGACGGCTTAACTAAATAGGTGGTGACCTTATTATCCTGATCTTCTTTGACAACAACACCTGAAATGTCCTCTGGCAAGGATAAATTACGTTTACGTGATATCACCAAATACTTATAACCATGCTCTGTCAACCATTGGATATTGTCCTCTGTCGCAATACCGGCATCCATAACCACAATAGCTTCCTTGCTACAAGGTTTAACCATCTCCTCTAATGTTTTTGGCTCAGAAACATTACCCTTAAACAACTGACTCTTTTTGATAAACCCAGAACCATCCAGCACCAGTGCTAAGGTCACTAACATGCAGTCGCTGCGTTTTTCTTTTGATCGTCCTAAAGCGCCTAGCTCATTGTCCAATGATTGACCTTCAAAATAGGTATTGGTTAAATCATAAAGCGTCACAATTTCCTCAAATTCAAACCATGTTTTCTCTCTTTGGTATAAGGCTTCTTCAATGGCATCTTTAGACTTTAACAGGACATCTGAAATGCGGTACAGGCGATTCTTGTGTAAGGTGCTAAAATCAGTCTGTAGCACCTCATCTAGCGCACTTTTGGTTTTTAAGACTTCACACGTCCTCACCTCACTGGCAGGGTATAATGTGCGCGCTAAAATCGTGGCTAGCGCATCTTGACATTCGCTATTAGATAAACCGCATGTACTTAGAATCTGTGGCAAATGTAGGTCTTGCGCTGCTTTGTGGACAAGGCTTTCGGCACCAATGCTTTTAATATCAGAGGATTCAACAGAGGAAATATCCACTTGCTCATAGTGCGATTCTGTCGGTGTTGTATTAAATAACGCTTCACCGTGTTTTTTAATCACAAGAGCACTTAAGCGACGTGCTTCTGCTTCGATATGATCATCAACACTCAATAGCGCATGCTCAGCACCATGAAGTAAGTCTTTAACGCGATCGGTTAACAATGTCCATTCTGACTCATCAATGGCAGTATAGCTACTGCCTAGATTTAAGAGTGTAATTTGGCGCACCTTGCCGTTTGCCATACGCATCGTTTCAACTAAACGATAGCTGTAGTAGGTGACATCAGCAATGGTGCGTGTTTTTGTTTTGCGTATGTACATAAATTATGCAGCGGTATTTTGTATTGAATTGACTCTATCAGAGTTTGCAAGCATAAGCAATAGCAAACATATATATTATGGCACTACAAAAGTGATTTTGACATAAAATGAACGTAGGAATAAGGGTTTGAGGGGCATGAAATTGCAAAAAAAGTTTGATTTGAATGTTTTGTAATCAAAAATTTACCAACTTGGGTATAAACATGATATCACTGGTAAGCCATATTACGGTCACGATTATAAGGTGGTATTTAATAGTATGTCAGGAGTTCATTAATGAAAGTTAAATATATTGGATCCAAGACAAACTCCGTCACTATAGGTAAAGAATATATTGTATTAGAAATATATTCATCTATGGAAAAAGTATTTTATAGAATTATTCCTGACGATGGTGATTTTTGTCCGATCTTAGAAGAAGCGATGTCATTTGAAATTATTGATAGTCAGCCAGCTAGAAACTGGATTATTGATTATGATAAAGATAGTGGCTGTTTAAGTTTCGCACCTGCGAGGTGGTGTAAATTGGGTTTTTGGGAAGATTATTCTAATTTTAACAAAGAAGCTGAGCAAATATTTGAAGCTGAAAAGAAAATTATATTCTCTCAGTATCCTGAATTATGTCCACCAAAACCAAGCTACACACCAGTTATAAAGATAGATGCTGTGGGGAATATGAAAAATAGTCCATTTGTAAATCAAAGCATTAAGATTGTAGGTGATCAAAAGATGAGTGGCGGGTATTTGTTGTCAATATTCAGCGATCCATCCAACCAAGCAAATAGTCAAGACGAATGGTTTGACACTTATGAAGAGCTGGAGGACTACTTCAAAAAACACAGCTTACAGGTTGAGTGGTTAGATAACAATAAATAAGTTAATGGCGCTACCTATTGCTTTATTAATGACGCTTTAGGCACCCCTGAGTATCTCACCGGACAAAACGGTCAGAAACAATGGCCAGGTAACATTAATCCATTCGCAGTCAACGCCACAGGAGAAGTCCAACAAGACTTAAGATTCGCAGGTCAATTCAATGACAGCGAAACAGGCTTAGTGATGCACCTCCTCAATTAAAATTAGTAGTGACTCTCAAAGATCAATAATTTGTTTTACTTCAACTTGATTTTAATTTAAATAATATCTTGAAATATCGACACTGATATTTTATGATATTTACAACACAGCAAATAAGGAGTGTGATGCGATGTGGTTTAAAAATATAGCACTATTTGAATTTATCGAGCCGTTTGATTTATCATTTGAAATGATTGAAAAAAGCCTGGAAGAGCATCAGTTTAGCCAATGCTCGCCATCTCAACCAATCTCAACGGGATGGATTTCACCCGTATCCAAAGATTCACCGATTGCCTATGAAGCCAATGGCTTTATTATAGTAGCTTTTCAAATTCAGGAAAAGATTGTACCTGCAACGGTGATTAAAGAGATCCTCGATGAAAAAGTCGAAGAAATTGAATTGCGTGAATCCCGAAAGGTTAAAAAGAAAGAACAGGACACCTTGAAGGAAGAAATTTACCAAAGCCTGTTACCACGTGCCTTTACACGTGATACCGTAATACACGCTTATATCGACACCACGAATGACTGGCTTGTTGTTAATGCCTCTTCAAGCAAAAAAGCAGAAATCCTAACCGTTAATTTACGTAAAACACTGGGCAGCTTAAAAATTAGAATGCCTGATTTAATACCCGTCTCTATGCTACTGACTCACTGGGTAAAAACCAATGAATATCCGCAAGAGTTAACCATAGAAGATCAGTGTGTATTACAGGATAACAACAACGATGGCGGTGTTATTCGTTGTCAGCGACAAAATTTATTTACCGATGATATTATCTCTTTGATTGACTCTGGCAGAGAAGTCACGCAATTAGCGTTGTCATGGCAAGACGAACTATCTTTTGTGCTTAATGATGAGTTTATGATTAAGTCGCTTAAATTTCTGGAGCTAGTCCAGGACAAGGCCAATGATATTGTCACTGAATCTGAGATAGAGCGGTTCGATGCTGATTTTGTCATTATGACAGAAACTCTACGTCACTTTATAGAATTCATGACGGGTGTATTTAGCAAAACAACAGAAACCGAAGAAGTCTTAACAATCACAAGCTAGAATAATAAAATATGTAGATAGATAATATGGGAGAAAAATTTTAATGAAGGAAAAATCCACTTTAGGCGAGATAATAGTTCTAATCTTGGGAAGTATATCAACGTTAATTGCACTAATAGCAACAGGGTCTATGTGCTATATGTTGTACAATATGATATCGATACAAAATATAGTTAATAAATCTCAATCAGGTGAGTTGCCACAAAAGTATGGACTAACTTTCACATTCACAGCATTTAAAATAAATAATGAAATACCAATAAATGTCTTAGCAAATCAAATAGGTGTTGCACTATTTGATTCATCAGCAGGTCTAATAATGACTGGCTATGATAATGCAATTGATAAATTGGCAAAGATGGAGAATACTGTAGAGCTAGGTAAAAGCATATCAGGTATCATAAAGTTTACTAAAAATAAACCTCAAGTTCTGAACATCCCCGATATATCCCATCCAAAATACAATTTAGCCAAAATGGTGACATATTATAAAGGACAGAATGATATTTACATTGACCTTACATTAAACATTGCTAAATATAGCAAGATGTCTAATGGTGCAGATAATGAGGTTAAATTTGCTAATCTGCTAAATGATCCAAATGAGATATTTCTCTATCAGAAAAAATCAAACTATTCAGTAGTGGTTCTTCTAAAGTTTTATCCAATTTCTGGAAATGTAGAGTAAGTCTAAAGATAGTATTGCATTAGCTGTGGTTAACATTAGCTAAAAAATGTAATTAGCATATAAAAGGGAAAATAAATGGGAACCACCTTTAAGAAGAAAGGAAAACGCGATCGATTAACCTTAGATGAGGTAATTCAAGTATGCGAAAAATTAATGACTGATGGTGAAAAAGTCACCGTGCGCAATGTGCTTGCAGTAACAGGTGGCGGATTCGCAACCGTTTCTGATTTCATTAAACAATGGCAGGAACAGCAAGTGGTCTCTGATGCTACAGACTTACCTAAAACACTTATTACCGCATTAAAGATGGCATATAAAAGTATGTTGAGCGAACAGGAAGCAAGCTATCAACAAAAGTTGAATCTTGAAGCACAACATACACAGGAAGCGCTCGATCAGGTAACACTGCTTGAAAAAACGACCGCTGAACTGCAAAATGAACTGGAAAAATACCAACATGCCACTACCTCACAAATTATGGCACTTGAAAAAGAACTCAGTATTAGTGCTTTAAGACTGGAGGATAGCAATAAGCGTGAACAGAAAATAGCAGATGAACTAAATAAAGTACGTCATAAATTACATGAAGCTGAAATTCAGCTGGCGGTGCTAAAAGCAAAAAATGACCAACTGGATAAACATACTCATAAAAATATAAAGACTGAGGAATAATTGCGTGATGAATCTTGTTAAGAAATGTTTCCACAAAGCTGACCGCAATTATCTTCACGCTGAGAAAATGGAACGATGGAAGAAAATTGAGGATCAAGTTATAGAAATATTCCAAGATGCAATTGAAAAAGGAGTAAGTTATATCTGTTTTCAATGCCTACCAGACAATGCAAAAATTATATTTTTTAACCCTGATCATGAACACAGCAATCTAGAGTATGTTAATTTGCATAACATGGTTCAAATAATTTTTCATGCAATGCTTACCTCCCCAAAGTCCGATTTGTTATTTCAGCCTGAAAAAAACATTTCTGGTTCTATCTGTATGAGTTACTTGCAAAAAGATTACCTGATACTTGTTGAAAATATTCCTAATTTACAAATAGATGATGACAGACCAGGATTCAACTTAAGCATTCATATTAGAGAAAAAATTATCTAATAGGGGTAATTCCATATTGCACTGGTTTTTCCCAGAAAGGTAGTTGCCCAAGTCCGCTAAAACTAAAAAATCACTTTTTTTACAACAGGAGTAAATGTAATGTCTAACTCAATACCCAAGTTGGTAAATTTTTGATTACAAAACATTCAAATCAAACTTTTTTTGCAATTTCATGCCCCTCAAACCCTTATTCCTACGTTCATTTTATGTCAAAATCACTTTTGTAGTGCCATAATGTTTGTATTTGCTATTGCTTATGCTTGCAAACTCTGATAGAGTCAATTCAATACAAAATACCGCTGCATAATTTATGTACATACGCAAAACAAAAACACGCACCATTGCTGATGTCACCTACTACAGCTATCGTTTAGTTGAAACGATGCGTATGGCAAACGGCAAGGTGCGCCAAATTACACTCTTAAATCTAGGCAGCAGCTATACTGCCATTGATGAGTCAGAATGGGCATTGTTGACGGATCGCGTTAAAGACTTACTTCATGGCGCTGAGCATGCTCTATTGAATGTGGATGATCATATTGAAGCAGAAGCACGTCGCTTAAGTGCTCTTGTGATTAAAAAGCACGGTGAAGCGTTATTTAATACAACACCAACAGAATCACACTATGAGCAAGTAGATATTTCCTCTGTTGAATCCTCTGATATTAAAAGCATTGGTGCCGAAAGCCTTGTCCACAAAGCAGCGCAAGACCTGCATTTGCCACAGGTTCTAAGCACATGTGGTTTATCTAATAGCGAGTGCCAAGACGCGCTAGCCACGATTTTAGCGCGCACATTGTACCCTGCCAGTGAGGTGAGGACGTGTGAAGTTTTAAAAACCAAAAGCGCACTAGATGAGGTGCTACAGACTGATTTTAGCACCTTACACAAGAATCGCCTGTATCGTATTTCGGATGTTCTGTTAAAGTCTAAAGATGCCATTGAAGAAGCCTTATACCAAAGAGAGAAAACATGGTTTGAATTTGAGGAAATTGTGACGCTTTATGATTTAACCAACACCTATTTTGAAGGTCAATCATTGGACAATGAGCTAGGTGTAATGGACTGCAAACATAAATCGATGGATTGCAATCATCCGTAAATTTTGGACCAAATTATTTGCGACTATAATTTTGGTTTGGATCACTTTAAATGCGACTATAAATTTCTGGCGCGCAAATATATTTTACTTGGACCACATTAATTGCGACTATAAATTTATTCAATGTCTGTCATGCTCTCTTTTATTTCTTTTTTTAACGTTGTTGAATCAGGTAGTTTATCGAGTAGGGTTTCTGGAAGCGTGGAGGTTAAAATGTATTCTGAAACCCCTACTGGTTTAGTCAAACCTCGTAAGGCATATTCAACATCTACATTATCTTTATCTGCACATAAAATGATACCAATACTAGGATTTTCATCTGGCTCTTTTACAGTATCATCCAGTAGATTTAAATAAAAATTCATTTTCCCCGCATACTCAGGTTTGAATTTGCCTGTTTTAAGCTCAATGGCAACAAGCGATTTTAATCTACGATGATAAAACAAAAGATCAATAAAGTAGTCGGTATTCCTCGTGCTAACTTTATATTGATTGCCAATGAAACTAAATCCATAGCCAAGCTCAAGGATGACGTCTTTAACCTTTTGTACTATTCTTAACTCGAGCTCTTTTTCAAGAACTGGAGTAGTTATACCTAGCATATCAAACGTGTATACGTCTTTCATCGCATCATCGGCTTGCTCTGCTAGATGCTCAGGCAGTGTTTCATTGAAATTGTGTTGCTTTTCCAAAAGCCTTGATCTCTCGTACGCATTTGACTTGATCTGTATTTTTAACACATTTCGCGTCCAACCAAACTCAGAAACTGCATTAATATAATAACCTTTAGCTTCATCTGAGAGTTTGCTGCTCAATATGATTAAGTTCTGCCCCCAGGGAATTTCTGCAACAAGCTGTTGCAGATTTGGTTTGTCATGGTACTCAAGATAAAATTGGCGCATATACCATAAGTTTCGTGAAGAAAAACCATAGGTTCCACCAAAGTAATGGCTCAAATCTTTAGCTAGTTCATCAACTATTGATTTCCCCCAACCATATTGATTTTGACTACGTACGATATAATCTCCAATCCACCAGTAAAGCCTTATTAACTCATGATTAACCGATCTTACAATTGTTACTTTGCTGTCCATTACTTTTTTTTGTATGTCGGACACAAATTTCTTGTATGCAGTTACTTGAAATTTTTCTGCGCGTTTTGCCATAGATTATACCGTTTTCTCAAAGTTGAGTCCTATGCCATTTAATATGTTTAAATACTCTTGACGCTTGTTGCCTGAAAGCTTTCCAGATAGAAAATCTTTGGCTTCTTTTTGTGTTGCTCCTAATAGTTCAGCAACTGCATTTATTTGCTGGTAGCCATTACGCGCCAAAACCGCATCAATGTTGTTAAGATCAGCTTTTAAAAGGCTACTAATCAGGTCAGCTGAAATGATATTTTCACCAATTTTATAAGCTTGCATGACAGCATCTGTCATAATTCTGGAAATTTGTAGTGGCGTAACTAGATGATTAGTAATTAAAGTGATTGCGTCTGGTGATATAACGTCATTAAGCTTAACCTTTTTGTCTGCTAAGCAATCTTTTACTAGCCAATCAATATATTTTTCTCTATTTTGCAAAAATCCTGTATCAATTTCAAACATCTCAATTCTCGCGCCAATTTCTTCCATGGCGCCCTTAGAAAGCGAGTTTCTTAATTTAGGATGCCCCGCTAGTACAACAGATAGATGATATCCACTTATAGGTGCTATTTCGATAATGCGCTTAAGCGCCACCAAGGTTTGTCCGTGTATATCATGTGCCTCATCAATAAACAACACAACTGATGATTTGCGCTTGATAATTAAATCTAATAGCAACCGTTCCTTACTTTCATTCTGGTTTGGAATGCTAATACTTGCTTTACTGTTTTTAGGTGATAAATCGTAATACAGTGCAAGAATAATATTATTAATGCTTAATTTTCTTTTATCCGTCGTTAAACATTGAGCTGTGCTAATTTTTTTCTCTTGATCTAACTCATGCTTAATTCTTTGAAGCATAGTGGTTTTACCAGAACCCACCATCCCCGTGAGAGAAACAATGCCACCCATCATGATGATCCGCTTTAAGTCTGTATAGATTTCTCTGTACTGAGGGGTTTCAAAATATCCAGCTTTAACAAATGGTTTTGCCAGCTTAAAGTGCTCTAATGCTTCATTATACATACTCTGTTACTCCAAATTACCAGTGATAACCATTTTTGGTGAGAAATAGAGTTTCAGTTGCTCACCAATATGTTTTTTATTTAATGTCTCATCAAGCAGCTCATTAATATATTGCATCTCATGACTTGATAGAGAAGCTAATGGTCGTGCCAAAATATCAGCAATACGCTGCTTAGCTTCAATTCTATTTCTATAATTCTCATTCAACACATCAGCTTCTTGAAAGGGGATAGACTTAAGTTCTTCGATCACGAAACTATTTTCTATGAGAATCTTCTGCGTCTCGTTATCCAAACCAGATAAAGCAGAAATAGGAAGCGAAAGAGTCTGTGATAGTGATTCAATATAGTCTGCTTTTTTTTCTTTTTGAGTCTTGGGTTTTTTCTTGTAGGTATTAAAAGGTATCGGACCACCATAGGGATAAAAAGGTCCAAAGGTATTAGATTGGTATTCTACATATATTTGATTATCAAAAATACCATGCAAAACTTGTACAACCTCTCCAGCGAAATCAGGTAACAACTGAAAAAGCTCTCCCTCTATTGAAACGCAAGCATCAGAACCAACAGTCCTTTTTTCTGGGACTCTGCATATTTTAGCAAAATGCTCCTTTGTGCATACTGCCCTATAACTTGACTCAGGTAAGTGATCCTTCCAAAACTGAAAACGAGAGCATTTCGCTCTTCTATGCGGTTTTTCGTTATATTTTCTAATATATTCCTGCAGCCATTGATTAAGCTGCTCAAGACTTTCTGGTCTTTGAAAATGAAATAGTGTTTCAAAATCATCTTTCAAAGTCCGATTTGCTCGTTCAACCTTTCCTTTGGATCTGGCGGTGACCCTTCGTCCGTCTGACGATTTTGGCATGTGAGTACTCAGCGTGATATCAAGTAGTTTTAAGACGCGAATATAAATGCTGCTTTTTACAAAACTACCGTTATCAGCGTAAAGATACATCGGAATACCTTTTATAAAACTCCCTTTTGTTTGACCTTCCATCGCTTTATATAGAACCTGTAATGCACTAATAGCATCCTCTCCTGAAGCAATAACATACTGTCCAGAAATGCAACCACTGGCATCGTCTGTAAATAAAGCAAGCATCAGCTTAGTTCCAGGAGGAACAAAATCAATTTTCTTCATATCGGATGGAGTGAAATCAAATTGCCAACACTCATTGCTATGCTGCGCTTCAAAATGTGTAACTACAGGCTGAACAGATAGATTTTTATCAGAAAACCCCCATTTAGAAAGGTAACGATTAACGGTGCTTTTATTTAACAATCCTTTTGGTAGTTGTACTTTTTCATTATTTACAAATATTCCACTCGTCTCTAATATCTCTAAACACCTTGGTGTTGAGATTCTGTGATTTTTTTTATTTTTTGCCATAAGTTTCATAGCAGCAATGATTTCACAGTACTTTAGCATTTCTGATACCGTGCATATGCGCGTCACATCGGAATCTTTTCTAAGACTTGATGCTTTATCAAAAGTATTTTTCATCTGCCTGTAGATGGTTGATGCTGAAAGACCAAAGGCAGCAGCACATTCAAGCACCAACTGTTTGCGTTTTGGGTCTCTGGCACTTAAATCAGCTAACTGATGATCAAGCAAAATAAGTTGCTCTAGCGGTACTTTTTTTGACATCTCAAGCACCCATAATTTTTGCGCCAGCTTCTTTGAGAGTCCCATCACCGTTAACATAGTTGTATAGCGTACTGGTGGTAATCCCAAGCTGCTTTGCTACCATGGCAGCAACTGAATTTCTATCAGACATTGCTGCCATAGCCATTTTAAGCAATGATTTATCCACTTTTTGAGGACGACCACCTTTTCGTCCTCGAGCTCGAGCAGCCGCCAAGCCAGCTTTTGTTCTTTCTTGTATTAAATCCCTCTCATACTCAGCAAGTGCTGAAAAAATCCCAAATACCATGCGTCCACTTGGTGTTGTGGTATCAATTTTAGCACCTTGACCCGTCAGTACTTGTAATCCAATACCTTTTGTTCCTAGATCATCGACCAAGTTCACTAAATGCTTCATAGTTCTGCCTAATCGATCAAGTTTCCATACTACAAGTGTGTTACCTGGCTGCAGAGCTTTAAGACATGCCTCAAAGCCAGGTCTACTATCTTTACTCCCTGATGCGAGATCACTATATATCCGAGCTTCATCAATACCTGCCTCTAATAAAGCATCTTTTTGTAAATCTAATAATTGGCTGCCATCTGATTTTGACACTCTAATATAGCCGATTCTCATATGTTTAAAATTATTATCAAAAAACTTAAGATAGAGTGTAAACAAAGTTTAGATTATTGCAATGATTTATTGAGTTGTTTTGTGCAGTGATAAAGTGGCATTTTAGGACTGTCAAATAAACGTTCGTTTATCGAGTACTGAAATCTCCAGTCGCAATTAATGTGGTCCAAGTAAAATATATTTGCGCGCCAGAAATTTATAGTCGCATTTAAAGTGATCCAAACCAAAATTATAGTCGCAAATAATTTGGTCCAAAATTCACGGATGATTGCAATCCATCGATTTATGTTTGCAGTCCATTACAGCTAGGCGCTTTAGGACGATCAAAAGAAAAACGCAGCGATTGCATGTTAGTGACCTTAGCACTGGTGCTGGATGGTTCTGGGTTTATCAAAAAGAGTCAGTTGTTTAAGGGCAATGTTTCTGAGCCAAAAACATTAGAGGAGATGGTTAAACCTTGTAGCAAAGAAGCTATAGTAGTTATGGATGCAGGTATTGCTACAGAGGACAATATCCAATGGTTAACAGAGCATGGTTATAAGTATTTGGTGATATCACGTAAACGTAATTTATCCTTACCAGAGGACATTTCAGGCGTTGTTGTCAAAAAAGATCAGGATAACAAGGTCACCACCTATTTAGTTAAGCCGTCAGAAGGCGACGAGGTCGAACTGTATTGCCATTCGCAGGGGATGGAGAACAAAGGTAGTGCGATGTATGAGAAATTCAAACAACGCTTTATTGAGGAATTAGAGAAGGTAAAAGTAGGGTTAAGCAAAAAAGGCTGCACCAAGAAATATGATAAAGTCTGCGAAAAGCTGGGGAGATTAAAAGAAAAATACAGCAAAGTAGCGA
>NZ_QLIQ01000055.1 GCF_003428165.1 Cysteiniphilum litorale
GAAAAACTGCTATGAGTTATCCAGAGAGTTATTTAAAAGTGTCATTGCTAAGTTTGTGACTGAGTTCGCACCATCGATGGAATCGCTACTACCAAAATTCATGCCATCCATCAATGCGTAAGTCCTAAGAGCCTATAACACCATGACGCAAACAGAAAAGAAACTTCATTTTTATATCACCAAAGCCATTGCCGATTATAAAATGCTGCAAAAAGGTGACAAGGTGATGATTTGCTTATCCGGTGGCAAAGACTCTTTCACACTGGTTAAAGTCATGCACGATTTAGTTGCCAATGGCACTTATGATCTTGACTTAATTGTCTACACTTTAGATCAAACCCAACCAGGCTGGGATGACTCTGGATTAAGGCAATATCTTGAAGATCACAACATTACATATATTATCGAAAAGCGTGATACTTATTCTGTCGTGATTGATAAAGTGCCTGAAAATAAAACTTATTGTTCGTTATGCTCACGCTTACGTCGCGGTAATATCTATCGTTTCGCACGCGATAACCACATTAATAAGATCATGCTTGGTCATCATCGGGATGATGTAATTGAGTCGGCATTAATGTCGATGTTTTATCAAGGCAAGGTTAAATCAATGCCTGCCAAGCTATTAACTGAAGATAAGCAAAATGTGGTGATCAGACCGATGGTTTATTGCCAAGAACGTGATATTGCCCGCTTTGCCAAAGAGCAAGCTTTTCCAATTATCCCATGTAACCTATGTGGCACGCAGGAAAACCTAAAGCGTCAGCAGGTAAAAAATCTCATTCACGAGTTAGCTCAACAAAACCCGATTATTCCACAGAATATCTTTGCATCACTGAGTAATGTTGTCCCTAGTCACTTATATGATCAAAACCTATTTGATACGCGTGAATGTGATCAAGAACGCATATATGCTGATAGTAACTGCTTAATAACCAATGAATCATCTGAACATCTGTTTTAGTTGTTTTAATTAAACACCCAATGATTACAATTTCACTACAAACTTTCCCGGAATCCGTCTGGCACAAAAAAACGTTTTACTTTATACTGAACTCGCGTTCATTTTTGAAAGTTTTACAACATTAAAAGTTTAGTTATTGGGCAGGCATCATGTTACATATTAAAGCATCTACATCGGCGAAGGTTATTTTCGTTTTTATTATTATGGTTACCTCGATGCTAGGTATTTTTGTCTCTGATATTTATGTCCCTTCGTTACCAAGTATTAGTGAGGATTTTGGCACGGGAGCCCACTTATTAGCATTTAGTGTTACCTATTATTTTATTGTTTTTGCTTGCGCCCAGCTTATTTATGGTCCCCTGTCAGAACGCTTTGGACGACGCAAAATTTTTCTTACAGGCCTTGCTATTAGCATTGTTGGCACACTGATTACCGTATTTAGTCTAAACTTTAGCATGCTAATGGTTGGGCGCACATTTGAAGCTGTAGGCATGGCAGCTCCAATGTCATTAGGTCGTGTTATTTTGCGTGATGTTATTCCTGATAAAGTCAAATATGCGCGTTTTATGTCATTTATGGGTATTGGCACCTTAATGGCGCCTGTGATTGCACCAATCGTTGGTGCATTCTTAGCACACGTTTATCATTGGCGTGCAGACTTTATTTTCATCTTAACTTTAAGTGTAATCTGTTATATTGGCGCCTATATCTATTTGGTTGAGACTCTACTGAACCCCAAAAAACGCCTTTCAGCCAAATTATCCGTTAAAACCTATCTATGGGTTATAAAGAATAAAACATTCATTAAAAACATGACAATCTCAAGCACGATTATGGGCGCTATCATTGCTTATCTATCAATGAGCGCTTTCTTATTTCAACAATATTTTGGTTTAAGCGAAATCCACTACGCCATTGTATTTGGCATTGGTGAAGCCTTTATTGCTGTAGGTATGTTTGCCAATGGTATGGCACTTAAATATATTTCTATTGAACGCTCTCAAGCCATTGCTGTGATGCTTTTTTTGCTCTCAGGCATTCTCATTACCATTCAAGCCGTATTCTTTAGCCATAGCCTTGAATTTATCATGCTGGCAGTGATTATCTTTAACTTTGCCGCGGGTGTCATTTTTCCAACGAGTAGCACGTTAGCCATTGTCACTTTTAAAGCGCGTTTAGGTGCAGTGGGTAGTTTATATGGCTGCATTAGCATGCTTGCCGCAGGCCTTATCAGTGGCTTTGCTTTATCGCTACCTTTGGCGCCCAACTTGCTAATCGCCTTATTAATACTTGTTATGGCGATGATTGCTACTATCGTTTTATTTGGCATCAAAGACAAAACATGAGCTTAAATGATCATTAACCATCCCTGTTGCTTGCATAAAAGCATAGCATATCGTTGGTCCGACAAAGCTAAAACCTTGTGACTTAAGCCATTTGCTCATCTTATTTGATGCTTCAGTAAATGCCGGAATCGCTTCGTGCTGCGCATATTTAATTGCTTCTTTAGGGGAAAACTGCCAAAGCGCCTCAACCATCAATTGTGTTTTGGATAGTTGAAGCCAAACTTGAGCATTGTTAATCACACTTTTGATCTTAAGACGATTACGAATAATACCAGGGTTTTGCATTAAAGTTTCAATATCATCTATAGTCATGTTTGCAACTTTATCAATCTGAAAGTCACAAAAAGCTTGGCGATAATTATCACGTCGCTTTAATATCGTCTGCCAGCTTAAGCCTGCTTGTGCTCCTTCTAAACATAAAAACTCAAAAAGCCTTTGCTCATCATACAGTGGCACACCCCACTCGTGATCATGATAGTTTTGCATCTCTGGGCTTGAGTTTGCCCAAGGACAACGTACTAAAGTCATGATTTGAATTGAGCAACAAAAATTGGTTTACCATATAAGTTGCCATTATCATCCATTTTGGCAATCGCGATGCTATCAATCATTACGCTATAGCTTTTGTCATTGAGTAACTTATTTGCTTTGGTAGCCAATTCACTATTACCTTTGTTATAAACCGCTGTAATATGAGAGCGATTACTGCCTGGAATATTATAATCACGCCACGCGCTACCGCTTTGCATTTGCGTAAGATCAGCATGCCCTTCTTCAATAGCAACAATCGTTTGATGTGTTGGTGCATTGGGATGCGTTTTGGCAGTTAACTCTGCATTAAGCCCATTCAAAAAGGCATTATCTCCGGCAACATCCAAAGATAAGGTATCCCCTGCCACGCTGAAGTTTTTGGCTAAAGTCACCTCTTGCGCTTTGGTGTTTTTCGCCAACTGGGTAACCGCTGCAACCAACTCTTGATAGTTTTTTCCTTTAAATACACCTTGAATAATACTAATATGCGGCGTTGTCATAACTCTTGTTGCCATATCAGGATATGCCAACGTATTAACTTCTTTTAACAGAGTCAGTAATGGCTTGTTACCTTTGACAGGAATATATACGGCATATTCACCTTGATACACATTGGCATGTCCTTTTACGTTATCTTTGGCAGGTACCTCAAGCACAGGTTTATATAAAGGATTCGTATGCGCATTGTGTAATATAAATAATGCTTTCGTCTGATTGGGACCTTGGTAATTTGTCATTGCAACTGCTGATGACATTAAGCTCATACCTATGAGTGGTAACGATAATGTTTTAACGATTTTTCTCATTTTTTTAATTTTCTTCATAAGCTAATCTCTCACCTTTCTTATTTTCCATTTTGCCAAGTAGGACACTCGCTGATTAGCTTAACAAAGTTTTTATTTAAGTGAAGAATGTTTTATAGCAAATAACCTTTACGTCTTTTACACCTTTTGCGTCCCTTGCAGTGCTAAGCGAATAAGACTCTCGACACTATCAGCGTCATTTTTGACTTTTTGAACATATTTTTCCGCTTCTTTACGCTTATAACCAAGTGCTTCTAGTGCATCAACCGCTTGATGTACCATTGAGCTTGCCTGATAGCTTGTATTACCTGAATGAGCAAGGCTTGTGCTCACTTGTGTAGTATGCGGCGTATTCTGCGTTAAAGCATCTAACTCAAGGACTAATTTCGTGATCTTATCTTTCATCTCAATAATAATACGCTCCGCCGTTTTTTTACCAACGCCAGGAATCGTGCATAACAATCCATGATCTTGTGACTCAATACAGCTAACAAAAGTGACCCCGTCCATACCCGATAAGATCGCTAGTGCCATCTTAGCACCGATGCCATTGATCTTAATAAGCTCTTGGAATAATCTACGATCTGACTTAGTGGCAAAGCCATAAAGTTGTTGCGCATCTTCACGCACAACAAAATGGGTATGCAATGTCACTTCCTGCCCGACATCACCAAGCTTATAGATTGAGCTCATTGGCACCCATATCTCATAGCCAACACCGGCGGCTTCAACCAATATCAATGGTGGCTGCTTTTCGATAAGCTCACCTTTTATTCTTCCAATCATCGTAATCGTCCTCGTACAATTTTGTTAGCTCCTGGAATAAACTGTAAACTATTGCGACTGTGGAAATGGCAAATCGCAATTGCCAAAGCATCCGCAGCATCGGCTTGTGGTTTGCTACTTAATTGCAAAAAAGACTGCACCATATGCTGCACTTGAAATTTTGTTGCATTGCCATTGCCAACAACAGCTTGTTTCACCTGCTTAGCTGAGTATTCGTTAACCGTAAGATTTTGATTTGCTAAAGCGCACATTGCGACACCGCGCGCTTGCCCAAGCTTTAATGCAGCACCAGGATTTTGAAACATAAAGATCTGCTCAATTGCCGCTTCCGTTGGTTGATAAGCCGCAACAATATCGTTAATACCATCTTGAATTTGCTTTAAGCGCTCAGCAGTTGCTTCTTTAGTAATACGGATACAGCCACTGGTAACATACAAGCATTCTTTTGCCTGCACTTTGATTACACCAAATCCGGTAATGCGCGAGCCCGGATCAATGCCTAAAATAATCACGAATTAAGCGCATCCATTACACTTTCGTCAAACTCGACGTTGCTATAAACGCTTTGCACATCATCAAGATCCTCTAAACGATCGATCATATTCATAATTTTTTGTGCGATTTCGGCATCGTCAATATTGGTTTTAACATCCGCATCCATCGTAATCTCGGCAGAGATCGCTTTTAAACCTTTGGCTTCTAAAGCATCATTAACCTCTGAGAACGTATTGGGATCGGTGATGACATCAATCGCACCATCATCAAAGCTCACCACATCTTCAGCACCGGCTTCAAGGGCGACTTCCATGACCATGTCTTCATCTAAGCCCGCATCAAAGCTGATAATGCCCTTTTTATTAAACATATACGCCACTGAACCATCCGTACCCAAATTACCGCCGGCTTTGGTAAAGGCATGACGCACTTCAGCTACGGTACGATTGCGATTATCGGTCATACAATCAACGATAAATGCAACACCAGCAGGACCGTAACCTTCATAACGAATTTCTTCTAAGTTACCCCCTTCTTCACCGCCAGCGCCCTTCTTAATTGCGCGCTCAATCGTATCTTTGGTCATGTTATTTGACAATGCAGTTGCCACTGCTGCGCGCAAACGTGGATTTGAGTCCTTATCCCCACCACCCAAGCGTGCAGCAACGGTGATCTCACGAATAAGCTTAGTAAACACCTTACCACGCTTAGCATCTTCTTTTGCTTTCTTATGTTTAATGTTTGCCCATTTACTGTGACCAGCCATATTAAAACCTCTTTTGAATCTTTGATCTTTTTGATATTTAGCTTAATAAAACGCGGCAATTGTACCATAAAACATGGCAAAACAATGTCGTGATTAGTGCGTTTGATATGATTTTTGTAAATTAAATAATCTTAGCTATGCTTAACATTACAGGGAATATCAGGCAAGGATGATTTTAATATGCAAGTTGATAGTTTAATCCAACCAATCAAAGCGATGCGTATGCGTTACCTACCACTTCTGATGGTGTACTTTGCCTATGGCTGCAGCATCTTCTCGGGCATTGGTGAGTCATTTTTTGTCAAAGAGCAATTAAACTTATCGGCTGAAAGCCTTATTGTTATTGGTGTATGGTTAAGCTTGCCATGGAATATCAAAATGGTTTTTGGGCAATTTGTTGACAGCCTGCCTTTGTTTGGCTCACAGCGCAAAGCCTATATCTACCTTGCAGCGATTTTAATGGTTTGTGGTTCACTACTTATGGCAGGATTAGCTGGACGCTGGTCTTTTGTCGTGGCTTTAGCACCTGATAATACGCTTTTCTTTATATCATCACTTCTAACTGTTCTTGGCGTTGTCTTACAGGATGTTGTTGCTGATGCCATGAGTGTTGAGGTGGTTGAACGCGAAGGACGCCCACAAGAAAATATCGATAAAGATCTAGCAATGGTTCAACTCTTGGGACGCTTAAGCTTAAGCTTAGGTATGTTTTTGGTTGCCGGTCTTGGTGGTTGGCTTGCGCAAGTGATGAGTTATCAAAATTTATTTCTACTCACCTTAGTCATTCCACTGATTAGCATTACCGGTATTTTGTGTATTCGCTTGGATAAAGTACCGAGAAAACCAATCAACAAAACCGTACTTATTGGTGGGCTGATCTACGCTGTTTTTATTATTGTTATCGGTTTGAGTAATATTCCTTTTGCTCAGGAAATTGTTTTTGTTGTGTCGTTAGTGATTATCATCTATTTACTTAAATCCATTACCAAAGAATTGCCAAGAGATTTATTGCGCGCTATTTTTGTCGCAGCCCTTATGATCTTTATCTTTCGCGCCTCACCTACAGCAGGCCCCGGCGCGCAATGGTTTATGATCGATGTGCTTGGATTTGATAAAGCTTTCTTTGGAACACTTTCACAAATTGGTGCTTTTATGTCGATTGTTGGTATGTGGTTTTTCGCGCGTCTCATCACTGAGAAATCGATCGCATGGGTGCTGTTATGGCTGACTGTTGCAGGCTTTTTATTAGAGCTACCACTTATCGCACTTTATTATGGCTTACATGAATGGACAATGGTTTACTTTGGTTTTGGTGCACGCACGATTGTGCTCATTGATAGCGCGATTGCCTCACCTTTTGCTCAATTGGCAATGATTCCGATGTTAGCCCTTATCGCGCGCTATGCCCCTAAGGGTAATGCCGCGACCTGGTTTGCTCTAATGGCAAGCTTTATGAATCTAGCCTTAACTGCAGGATCTCTATTTAGCAAATATCTTAATCAAATCTTTGTCGTCACGCGTGAAGTCGTTGATCATAGCAATGACACCATTAGCACACCGGCGAATTATAGTGAGCTTGGCGTGCTATTAATTACCGTCTCAGTTATTGGTTTATTAGCACCTCTAATTGGCATTATTATCTATGCCCGATTTGCACAAAAGTCAAAATCATTAAAATGCGCAAAAAAATCAAAATAACTTAGCTTGCCACTTGCCTTTATTGATGCCCTTACCTACAATAACAAACCTCACTGGGGGCGAATATGGCTTCGACGGGAATGTCAATGTCTTACGGTGCATGCCGAGGGTGTATCTGCCTCGTAAAACACGTTACAATTTGCTAATAACTGGCAAAAACAAAGCAAACCGCGTTGTAGCTAACGACACAGCTTTTGCTGCTCGTAAAGCTGCTTAATCTAGCTTAAGAACCTAGATACGCACGAACCGATAGTATTTGCTTGTGGATCTATCTTACGTTCGTTCATCTCTTTCACAAGATCGCCAAGGTGTCTGTCTAAACACTGCGGTTAAACCTTAAGACTCGCTTAAATGCTGCCCTGATTTATCGGGCAAATTTAAGTTAAAGATAATAGATAAATCTAAGCATGTAGATCTGAAGATGGCGAGTTTGCGGACGCGGGTTCAACTCCCGCCGCCTCCACCAAATCAACAATACATAATATACCAATGACGTTTCATATACTTATTTATCGTTGCAGTTGAACTCGCGGGACGCAGAGTGAGTCAGATTACAAAAAGCGACCTAGCTTTTTACTGGCGAACGCCTGCAGCACGGATTACGAAAGACCGGCTTGCAAACTTGGCAGGAAGCCAAGTGCAGTAAGAACTCTCCGCCGCCTCCACCAAAAAAACACCATTAAAACCTTATAAATACTTTATCAAAGCGCCTATCTAGCAAAGTGTAAATGAGGCTTGTAACCCATAATAGAAGATATTTGAGCTATGGTAGATACTGTTAAATTAGCCTCCCCTTTAATTATTTTAGATAATTGTGATGGACTTTTACCTAGTTTTGAAACCATATCATTAAAGCCTATATTGTTATCAGACATATAGTGTATCACTGCCTGTGACACTTCATTTTGTAATGCTTGCAGCGCATCAAATTCAATTTTAGCCGCTTGTTCAATTTCTTTAATTTCTTCTTTATCAAGCCTTTTTTCAAGGTGCTCTGAAAAACTTTTAATCTTCATAAATGAATCTCCTTTAATAATTTTTTAGCTCTCTTTATATCTTTTTGTTGAGATGTCTTGTCACCAGCATGCAATAACAAAACCACGCAATCTTTTTCAAATTTATAATATATTCTATAGCCAAATTTTCTTTCCCTTAGCTCAAACAATCCGCCACCAAGTGTTTTACTGTGTGGGAGTTTAAGTTTATTACCACACATCTCCAACAGCTTAAGTTATTAGGTGACAATTAGCTTTACCGGTGACGACAACTAGAATTGCCGGTTGAATCATGTAGTCTATTCCTTAATCAATAAAGCTGCAGATAATTAAGATTAAGGTATGGCAAGAAAACGAGTCACAACAGAACAGGTAAAGCTATACATGAAACTCAGACAAGAAGATAAACTCACCCAGATTGGCTGCGCTGCTAAATCAGGCTTTAGTGAGCGTACAGCTCGCACAATAGACCGTGGCAAACACCACACACAACACCCACCCAAACCAAGGCAGTATAAAACACGCGCAAGCAGTATTGATAAGCTTTGGGAAGATGAGATGAAACAGAAGCTTGAAGACAATCCAGAGCTTCAGCCAATGACGTTATTTATTGATCTTCAGCGTAACCATGTCGATGATCAAGGTAATCCCATTTATGATGATTCTTGCCTTCGCACATTACAAAGGCGTGTACGAGAATGGAAAGCGAAACATGGTATGTCTAAAGAAGTCATGTTTCCGCAAAAACATTACCCTGGTGATCAAGGCTTATCTGATTTTTCGCATATGAAAGAAATTGGCATTATGATCGCTGGTAAGCCTTTGGAACATATGATCTATCATTTTAGGTTAGTATTTAGCAAGTACAGTTATGTTAAAGTTATCCTATCAGGGGAAAGCTTTCAGGCGTTATCAGAAGGGTTGCAAGAAGCGTTATTTCATATAGGAGGCGCACCAAAGGAGCATCGCACAGACTCTTTAGCCGCTGCCTATAAAAATGACAAAGATGTTGCTAATGAGGATTTAACGGATCGTTATAAAGAACTCTGTGCCTATTATGGCATGAATCCAACAAGAAATAATAAAGGGGTCAGTCATGAGAACGGCTCTGTTGAGTCATCACATGGTCACCTCAAAAACCGTATTAAACAAGAGCTTATGGTGCGTGGAAGTAAAGATTTTAAGACATTATCTGAATATGAACAATGGTTGCATCATGTTGTTGAGAACAGCAATCGTCGTAACAGTAAAGACTTTAAGCTTGAGCAATCTGCACTGCGCTGTTTACCCATGCATAAAACAGCGGATTATGAAATTAAGTCTGTTAAGGTATCCAGTCATTCTATGATCAACATTAAACAGATTAAATATAGTGTACCGTCACGTCTTGTAGGACACACGTTGACAGTGCATATTTCACAAAAAGACATTATTGCGTATCTGGGAAGTAGTGCCGTATTTAGCACTGAAAGACGTTATGCTAATAAACTAAGCAGCAAATATGTGATTGATTACAAACATCTCATACATGCATTCATTAAAAAGCCTCGCGCCTTTCGTTATTGCCAGTATAAAGACGAGCTATTGCCTAGTGATCATTATCAGACAATTTGGCAGTATTTAGATCGTACACAGACGCCTGATGCTGCTTGCAAAAGTATCTTAAGACTGTTGAAGCTAAGTGCAGATCATAACTGTGAAGAAGCAGTTGCAGAGGCTTGTTTAGCACTTATTGAAGCAGATAAAACCATCATACTTGAACAGTTGGAGACTCAGTTCAATAGGAACAACCCCAGGTTACCTATACAAACGATGTCGATGCCAAGTATTAATCAATATGACCATTTACTATCACACGCTCACACAGGGGGAAATTATGCATACTTATGAAGCCACTTTAGATTTACAATTAAAGGCACTGAAGCTTGCCAGTTTTAAGCAAAATTGGCAGGCTATTTCTCAGCTATCCATTCAGAAGAATTGGAGTCATGGTCAATATTTATCTTATCTGGCACAGATGGAGTTAGATAGTCGCGAATCGAGTCGATTATCAAGACACATTAAGGAATCTAAGCTACCTAAGCACAAGACGTTAAGCAGTTTCAACTTTAAGGAGATACCCACCGTTAATGCGGAACAAATTAATGCGTTAGCTAAGACGGACACTTGGCTATCAGAAGCTAATAATATCATTATCTTTGGCGCCAGTGGCTTAGGTAAAACGCATTTGGCAAGTGCTATTGCTTATCGCAAAATTGAACGAGGGTTTAAGGTTAGGTTTTATCAAACATCGCATTTAGTACAAATACTGCAATTAGCTAAAAAGCAATATCGCCTGCAAGAAGAAATTGCCAAGCTTGATAAAATTCCTTTGTTGATTCTTGATGATATTGGCTATGTCAAAAAAGATGAGCATGAAACAAGCGTTTTATTTGAGTTAATCTGCCAACGGTATGAGACAGGAAGTTTGATCATTACTGCCAATCAGTCATTTAGTTAGTGGGATAGCATTTTCCCTGATAACATGATGGCAGTGGCTGCTATTGATCGTTTAGTACATCATGCAACCGTAATTAGCTTAGAAGGAGAAAGTTATCGTATGAAGAAATAATTTTTTTGCTATAAATCGGCAAAGTTAGTTGTCGTAACCGGAAAAGTCACGGCTGTCCCATCTAAAAACCTTGAGTCAAAATAGTGCTTAAAGTCTGATTTCCCCAGGCTGCTTTCTTACGTAATCCTTTGATGCCAACGTTCTTAAATTTCCCCTTTGTATTATTTAGCATAT
>NZ_QLIQ01000056.1 GCF_003428165.1 Cysteiniphilum litorale
TATCACAAATGATTTTAGATTCAGATGATGATAAACAAGATGACATTATTGAGGCAATTGCCGCAGAGCCTAAGTTGAATGAAGAGCATATTGCCAATATGTATGATTACTTGAAAGAGCAAGATCCTGCGTTAGCAGAAGACTTTATGAATGCGGTGAAAGAAAGCAAATATGCTGAAACGGTGAATAATGCAGCACAAATAAGCAAAGCATTGAATATCTCATTAAGCACGCCGATGAAAGAAGGATTGCTCGCCAAACTTAAAGCGAAGCTCTTTGGAAGAACAACTGTAGAAGACAATCAGATTGTGTTTAGTGAAACTGAGCAGAGCTATAAAATAGAGCTAGCAAAGGCTAAATTATTAACTATGATTAATAAAGATAAAGACAATAGCGAAACTAGAGGAAATAAAGGAAATACAGGAAACCAGGAGAATCGAAGTGATAACGAGCAATCTAAAAAGATTTAAGGGTATCAATCGAGGATAAAGTTAAATAATCTCATATGAATGGAGCGTAGGTTATCATGGATATTAATCAGACCTTAACGTATCGCAAGATCAAACCTTTACTATGGTTATTGACAGGTAGCCTGATATTATCTGGCTGCAGTATTACGCCAAAGGCAATTACTCATGAGGTTCAGTTAAATAATACTTACAAGGGATTGCATGAGGTAATAGCGAATCAACAACAGATAAATCATACAGTCACACTGGCTGAAGCAATTGCACGAACACTGAAGTATAACCTTGACCATAAGGTACAACAGGCACAGCTTATGTTGGAGTCGGGTAATTTAAAAGCCGCCTATATGGAAATGCTTCCCGCATTTAATGCCGGTGTTGATTATAGTTTTAGAAATAATGACTTAATTCAAAATCTAGTGGACTCAAATGGTCAGGTTACTCCAGGGCAGCAGAGCTTTACTCCTCGTGAAGTTTTAAATCAGTCTTATGGATTACAATGGAGTCTGCTCGATTTAGGATTAAGTTATACCAGAGCGCAACAGCAGGCCAACCGCGTGATGATTGCTGAAGAAGAAAGACGGCGGGTAACACAGCAATTAATTCAGGAGGTTGTCTCTGCTTATTGGAAGGCATGGACTGCACAATCGATGAAAAAGGAGGTGAATACGTTTAAAGCTAAAGCAGAACTTGCCTTACAAAGATCAAAAGAAGCTTCTGAAAAGAAGGCCAATACACCACAAATTGAGTTAGATTATCAACAGGTATTAATTAAAGCGATTCGTAAAATTAATCAGTTAAATGCGCAAATTACTGATGCCAAAGCAACACTTATCAAGTTAATGAATGCCAAGCCTAGCAGTGAGTTTGAGTTAGAAAGTCCAACAAGCGATTTGATGAACTTGCCAAATATATCACCGCAGTTTGAAAAAATGGACACTTTAGCACTTGTTTATCGTCCTGAATTGCGTCAAGCATCTTATCAAGCTGAAATTGCCAAAAAAGGGATTCAAGCAGTGATTATTAATATGCTGCCCGGTATTGATTTCACCTTTGGATACAATGCCACGAATAACGAATTTATGAAAAACCAATACTGGTGGGGTGGCAATATTGGTGCGTCTCTTAACCTCATTCAAACAGTATTAACCGGACCCTATGCGATTAGTCGTGCCAATCAAACACATAGCTTTGAGCAATTAAAGCAAATAGCAACAACCATTACGGTATTAACACAGGTGCGTATAGCTTACACCAATTATCTATTATGGCAGGAAGATGCAAGCTATGCGGTTCAGGAAGCCAAGATATCGATGGCATTATTTGAGCATGCTGAAAAACTTGAACAAGCGAATCAGGGGAATGAACAGATCACTATTCGCCGTGGTATTGAGGCGATTTCAGCACAATTTGATAAGGATGTCGCACTTGCCAGAGCGCATGAGGCATTATCTAAACTTTATCAATCGATTGGTTTAGATGTTTTACCTGCAGATGCCCGTTACTTACCACTTGATAAGCTTGAGCAAAAAATTGAAGTCTTGTTAAAAGATCAAAGTACAGGAACGTTTAATCAAGAAGTTGATAAAGCATACGATGCACTGAAACCAACTTTAGAGAAAATCAAAAGTGAAATGCTATTAGACAAATCAAGCAAATCGCAGGCAGTCAAGCAAGAAAAGAAAGAGCAAGAGCAAAAGCAATCTGCTAATAATTAAGCAGGTCAAAAAGTTTAAAGAGTAAATTTGAAAAATCGATGGAGTAGTATGGATAAACTGGCTGAGTATTTTGGAGTTATGCCAAGGGTATCCAACTTAATAAGAGGCTAATTTGAAATCACTATAGGAGTTTATTATGTGCGCCAAGTTTTTATTATTGAAAGTAAAAAGATATATCACGTGTATTATCTATTCGTTATTAGTTTTACTACTTCTCTCTGGCTGTAGTAGTAAATCAGGTAGCACGGCACCAACAGGCGGACAAACGGCTCTTTCTGTGTTATCAGATAATGCAGTGCTCCAAGGTAATACCCTATCAATAGCGGTTTCTTTGGCATCCTTTTCATCCAGCATCAGTAGTTTAAAAGTGGGCGCAGATGAAACTAATTCAAATGATTATGCAACTGACGTGCTCTTAAGTTTTGTGAACATTAATAATACCAATAAATTTAATGTGAGTTATTCAGGAGCATGTAGTCCGCTAGTGTTTGGAGCAGATTGTATCATTTTGGTGACACCAAACTCATCTGCTTTGCCACTAGCTGGGCAAACGATCGAGTATACGATTTCGGCTAAAATTAATGGTCAAACCATTACAAGTAGTATTAAAAATTTTACGTTGGAGACTCTGGACACATCAATTAGTGCCATTAATAACCTAGGTGCAGGGCAATCAGCTATCTTGACGATTACCAATAACTCAAATTTTAATATCAATTTAACCGGCTCTTCATTTTCTTCCAACAATACTAAGTTAACATTTTCTAATAACACATGCATACCATCATTAGCGCCTCAGACATCGTGTCAAATCACGATGAGTGCTGATAACAGTGCTACTTCAGAAAACTCTGATATATTATTAGCAACAGCTAATGGTATTCATCTTATTAGTGCGATTGTACCTGTTGTGCGTCCCGCTATCCAAATTTCACCCTCAAGTAATATTTCGCTATCTCCTAATGATTCAACGGTGATTACAATTGAAAATCTATCGCCTGTACCAGTATTTGGGTTGGCAGTTAATATTACTAATCCAGCAGGCGTGACTCACACAACTAATTGTACAAGTGAGTTGGCAGCATTAAGCGCATGCACAATTACGCTTATTGCTGGAGCAAGTCCTAGCAATACTGGAATCATTAATATCTCTGGTAATAATACTAATGGCGCAGTAAAAAGCAATATTTCTGCATCAACACCCTTGTTACTTACGGTCACACCATCAACTAATCATTTCACGACTAATAGTATTGCTAATCAACAGCTTATTCTAACGTTAGAAAATAGCTCATCCACTGTGACTATAAATAACCTTACGGTTTCAACAACACTACCGAATAATTTGGTGGTAGTTCCTTTTGTCAGTAGCTGTAGCAATTTTTATAGCAATTCCCTACCTCCAAGCACTACTTGTCAATATATTCTAGACTACTTACCTGGTGTTATTGCATCACCCTTAATGCAAAGTGTTGATATACAGGTTAGTGGTAATGGTACACAAAGTGTATTAAAGCAAGTCAGCATTAGTAATTACCCTTCTTTTTACACCATACCTCAAAACGCACTTTTGACTCACCAAGGAATTGCTGACTTGAATATCCGTAGCGTTTTTGAGTCTGATAATGTTATTTATGCTGCAACCAGTGGTGGGCTATCTATTTCAACTGACGATGGCGTAACGTGGATTAATAAAACAACTGCCGATGGCTTAATAAGCAATAAACTTGAGAAAATATTTGTTTCAGGCACTAATATCTATATAGCTACAGATAGAGGACTATCAATTTCTACCAACAGTGGCAGTAGCTGGGTTAATAAGACAACTGTAGATGGGCTGGCTAGTAATACTATTCGGGGTGTTTTTTCCATCGCCAATACTATTTATGCTGCAACCAGTGGTGGATTATCTATTTCTACTGATGGTGGTAGTACATGGTCGAATAAAACAACCATCAATGGCTTGGGCAGTAATTCTATTAATGATGTTTTTGCTGCTGGAAGTAATGTTTATGCCGCAACCAGTGGAGGATTATCTATTTCCACGGACGGAGGTAATACATGGTCGAATAAAACAACTGTTGATGGCTTAGCTAATAATTCTATTAATGGCATTTTTGCTGCTGGAAGTAATGTTTATGCTGCAACCAGTGGTGGATTGTCTATTTCTACTGATGGCGGTAGTACATGGTCAAATAAAACAACCATTAATGGCTTAGGCAGTAACGCTATCAATGATGTTTTTGCTGTTGGAAGTAATGTTTATGCCGCAACCAGTGGTGGATTGTCTATTTCTACTGATGGCGGCAATACATGGATCAATAAAACCACGGCTGACAATCTAGGAGGAAATGCTATTTCCAGTGCCTTTGCTACAGGTAATTCAGTGTTTGCAGGGACAACTGGTGGGCTCTCTATCTCAACTGATAATGGGAGCACATGGATTAATAAAACAGCAGCTAATGGGTTAGCAAATAATGATGTTAATAGTAGTTATGCAACAGGTAAAAATGTTTATGCTGCTACTACAAATGGCTTATTCATCTCCACTGATAATGGGCTTACATGGGTTACTAAAACAACATCTGATGGATTGATCGATAATTATATTTATGGTGTTTTTGCTGAGGGGAATACTATTTATGCTGCGTTAAATGGTGCGTTATCAATTTCAACTGACGGTGGTACAACATGGGTTAATAAAACAACCGCTAATGGGTTGATTAGCAATAATATCTATGGTGTTTTTGCTGCTGGGAATACTATTTATGCCGCAACCAATGGTGGATTATCTATTTCCACTGACGGTGGTACAACATGGTCAAATAAAACAGTTGCCGATGGCTTAGGGAATAACATTGTTTATGGCGTTTTTGCCTCTGGCAGTAATGTTTATGCTGCAACTCATAGTGGATTATCTATTTCTACTGACGGAGGTAACACATGGTCAAACAAAACAGTTGCCGATGGTTTAGGAAACAACAGAATTTATGGAGTTATTGCTTCAGGCAGTAATGTTTATGCTGCCACTATTGGTGGTGTGTCAATTTCAACCAATAATGGTGGTGTATGGATTAACAAAACGACAGCTGATGGATTAGGAAGTAATTTTATTCGTAGTATATTTGCGATAGCGGATACGATTTATGCCGCAACTGATAGTGGATTATCGCTATCAATTAATGGTGGCACCTCATGGATTAATCAAACAACAGCAAATGGGCTAGGGAATAATAGTATTAATCATATTTTTATTGCAGGTGGGAATATTTATGCCGCTAGCTCCAATGGGTTATCCATTTCAACCGTTGCAGGAATCTCTTGGATAAATAAAACAACAACTAATGGTTTGGGAGACAATGCTGTTTATGAAACCTTTGTTTCTGGCAATAAAATTTATGCAGCAACAGGTGGTGGGCTATCCATATCAACAGATCAAGGTAGCACATGGGTCAATAAAAATTCAGCGGATGGACTTGGTTCTGATCTTGTTGAAAGCGTTTTTGTTTCAGGCAACTACATTTATGCCGCAACAGATCATGGTCTGTCAATTTCAACAGATAATGGAAACACATGGATCACTAAAACCATTGCCGATGGATTAATAGATGATGGCGTTACACGGGTGTTTGTTTTTGGTCGTAATATCTATGCTATAACAGGTAGTGGATTATCAATGTCAACTGATGGTGGTAGCACTTGGATTAGCAAGACAACCGCCAATGGACTAGCAAGTAACAATATTAAAGCTGCTTTTGAATCCGAAAATAAGGTGTATGTAGCAATGTTTGGTGGTTTAGCAATTTCAACGGATAATGGCAACACCTGGGTGAATAAAACAACAGCTGATGGCTTAGGCAATAATTTAGTGAGTCATGTTTTTGTTTCAGGCAATACGGTTTATGCCTCTACCATCATTGGTGGTTTATCGATTTCAACAGATGGTGGTAACACTTGGATCAATAAGACAACTGCTAACGGTTTAGCAAGTAATAACATTCGTTATACCTTTGCTTTAGGCAATACAATTTATGCTTCTACCAATGTTGGTTTATCGATCTCAACAGATGGTGGCAACACATGGATCAATAAGACAACTGCTGATGGTTTGGGTGATAATCTCTGTAATGGGATCTTTGTTATAGGCAGTAATGTTTATGTAGCAACACAAGGTGGCTTGTCTATTTCAGCGAATAAGTGACAATACTGCCATTGATGAGTCAGAGTGGGCATTGTTGACCGATCGCGTTAAAGACTTACTCCATGGCGCTGAGCATGCGCTATTGAATGTTGATGATCATATCGAAGCAGAAGCACGTCGCTTAAGCGCTCTTGTGATTAAAAAACACGGTGAAGCGTTATTTAATACAACACCAACAGAATCACACTATGAGCAAGTAGATATTTCCTCTGTTGAATCCTCTGATATTAAAAGTATTGGTGCCGAAAGCCTTGTCCACAAAGCAGCGCAAGACCTGCATTTGCCACAGATTCTAAGCACATGTGGTTTATCCAATAGCGAGTGCCAAGATGCGCTAGCCATGATTTTAGCGCGCACATTATACCCTGCCAGTGAAGTGAGGACGTGTGAAGTTTTAAAAACCAAAAGTGCGCTAGATGAGGTGCTACAGACTGATTTTAGCACCTTACACAAGAATCGCCTGTACCGCATTTCAGATGTCCTGTTAAAGTCTAAAGATGCTATTGAAGAAGCCTTATACCAAAGAGGGGAAAACCTTACATATTCGTAAGTCAGCTAAACCCAATCATGATCAGGCTAAGATTTATAAAGCCTGTAATGCACCAGCTATTCCACTAAAGCAGATCATCACAACGCTATAACGCATCGATCACGTCTTCACAAAAAAACAAAAAATCAAAAAACACAAAAAATCTGTAGCGCCTTAACTCAACTTTGTGTATGGCGCAAAGCATTATACTATCTACATTTCAGAAATTTTGCTTACCAAGTTGGGGATAGCCTTGGTATAGTGCTTGCAAACTGTTTTGAAATTCAAATGGAATTAAATCAACAACCATGGTGAATAAGGCGCTATTAGCAATAAACTATTGTTTAAGTGCTTATCTACTCATAAATTGTTGAAGTAACCTTGGGTTACTATATAAATATCAATTGCTTTGTATAATATTTGATTAATGAAGGAATGGAAACAACTCAACATGGCACGACTTATTTTATTGGTGGGTGCTTGCAGTGCGGGGAAAAGCTCGACTGCAAAAGCACTACAAAACTTAATGGATGAACCGAATATTCATCTTGGGATTGATACGTTTCATCTGGCCATTCCAACGGATAAGTTAGAATTGTCAAAGCCGGATAAAGATTATTTGTATCCAAGGCAATATCAGGAAAATGAGCATACGATGACAGAAATCGTGCATGGTGATATTATCAAGCGCATTAACCTAGCACGTTATGAATCAGTCTGTTGTTTTCTAAACCATGGTATAAGTGTGGTAGCAGATGAGATCTTCTGGCGTTTTGATGATTTCAAGGTGTTTTTAGAGAAGCTTCAAAAATATGAAGTGGTCATGGTTGCTATGCGTGTATCAGATGCGGTGGGTGAAAGTCGCGCGCAAAAACGCATGGAGCAATCCCAAAATTACCAAGATGATTTCCGACCTATTGGCATGAGTCGCGCCTCAAATCATATGACACATGAATATACGCGTTATGATATAGACATAAATACCGATAATAAAACACCAGATGAATGTGCTCAATTGATTTATCATGAGCTACAAGCGATGACACATTTTTCGGCATTCAAGGCACTTTGTCAGCAGTATCTATACTAAAAAAATGTATCAAAGCCATTGATTGGCTAAGTCAGAAAATTCCAATGAATCATAAACCAAGTACGCAAGTAGGAGAATCTATGTATTTATCGTTTAAACAGCAAAAGAAAAAGTTATTAAGCTTATTAGGTGCGGGCATTTTGCTATGCCAGATCTCACAGGGGGAAACACATCAAGAATGGGTTAATCGCGCCATGTTGTTACAATCAGAGATAGGGCAAAACGCGCCATTAAATGCACAGTTTCAGATCGGCACACATAATAGTGGCATTTCGCGTTATTATGTTAGCGATCAAGAGGATGGCATTTCAAAATGTGGCGGATCAGCAGCAGGCACGATGGCATGCGAGGATCCCAATCAAGTGATCAATTTAACGGATCAGTTAAATCAAGGAGTAAGACATATTGAGTTTGACTTGGTGCAGTTATTTCCAGACTATCCATTTAGGGATAAAGGTCATGCTATGTATGAGTGTCATTTTCACATTAAATCAGGAACTTCAGGCGCCGAAGCCCAAGCATTATTAAATAAAGTCGTTTGTCGTTCAGGTGCCCTTAAAGATGGAAATGGTGAACATTACACGCAAAAAATGGCACAAGAGATTAATCAATGGTTAAATGAGCATCCGCATAGTTTGGTATATGTCTATTTAGATATTGGTCAGCTTGGCGTTGTACGCAAGTCCTCACAGGCAACAAGTGATATGAATAACTTTATTAATATGTTAACAGCTAGCTTGTCTGGTAAGGTTTTAAGCAAAGATGATCTAAATAATATCGGGTTTCATATCAATCATGACGGTGCGACCTCATTGCCAGTGAGCAAGCTAACAGCCAATGATGTGATTGGTAAGCTAAAACGTCAGGTGATCATCATTGCCAAATATAATGCATTACATGGTCCATCTGGTGGCGCGGATGAGCGTTTAAACAACCCATATATTTTCTCTCAAGTAACCGATCAAAACGAGGTGGGTATTGCTGGCAATGTACTTAGTTTGCCGCAAGATCCAGGTGTCAGTAACTTTAATGACTGGCAGAAAAAGAGCGAGTTTAACTGCCAAGATTTGCAAAGTCACCTTTATCCTAGTGATGGTGCGCACAATGGCTTATGGGGGATTAATGGCGATGCTACCAAGGCATCAGGTGGGGGAAGTGATGTTATTACTATGGATAATATAAAAGAATTAAGTCAGTGCCCAATTAATTATTTTGCGATGGATAAATTAGCGCAAAATGACCCACGAGTTGAAGCAGCTATTTGGAGTTGGGCAGCAAATTACCCGCAAGCAGTGGTTGATGGTGTGAGTAATTTTGCTCAAATAAAAGTTCAAAATGATAATGCCGCTGTCAATCAAATGGTTAATAATCATGATGTTTCAGAAGCAGGTGTGTTGTGCCGAAGTAATGATTTAGTCAAGCCGCAATGGCGTATTTTAAATGGTTTAACCATTGATGCATCGGCTAGTGCGCAAGTGATATCCGATCAAGCTAAATCCTTATGTCAGGCAAGTGGCATGCTATTTGGCGCACCAATTAATCCGCAGCAAATGCATGATGTATTAAATGTGACTAAGTCACAAAATCAAGGCACTGTGATTTTATTGAATTATCAATATGATGCAAGTCAGCAGCGTTGGATCACTCAGTGATCAATGTTTCTAAATTTACCAACCAAAAACGAAAAGAGGATAATATGTATAAAAGAAAGTTTTTAATGATAGCAGTAATCGGAGTGTTAAGCACAGGTTTTGCTATGGCGCAATCGTCTAAAGAAAATTGTGATGATAAGCACGGTGGATGTTTGTTGGATGTCAGTATGACTGGAGATACTGCTGAGCATCAGTTTATAATTCGGCAGACATGTGGACAAGGTGGAGCAAAGCATAAGCAGTATGCTCTCCCTGCACTTGATCCTGCCTATAATCATGGGGAAGTTTACTATAATTACTATACGCATAATAATAGTAAATTTACTGTAAGTAGTGATAAATCAACACAGGTAGCCATGGATCGCTGCAAGAAAAATGGTGATCGTATTGCTGGCGGTAGAGGAGAGTTGTTTGCCTATGAAGTTATTGATGTAACAGGAAGAAAGCTAAGTTATGGTCGACAATGGCAAGTTAGTTATGCATTTTTGCCACACAACGACAATACCTTTTATTCTTATGCGCATTGCAAAGCGATAATGGTAGATACCATTGCGCATACTTGGTACTGCACAAATCCGCGGTATTAAAACCTTAACGGTTACAGAGAAAGATATTATAAGCGGGTCCTCGCGGGTAATTTATTTTGAGGCAAGAGCAAGTTGTAAAATAAAATGTGCATGATGTTTCAGAAGCCGGTGTGTTGTGCCGAAGCAATGATTTAGTCAAGCCGCAATGGCGTATTTTAAATGGTTTAACCATTGATTCATCAGCTAGTGCGCAAGTGATATCCGATCAAGCTAAACATTTATGTCAGGCAAGTGGCATGCTATTTGGCACACCAATTAATCCGCAACAAATGCATGATGTATTAAATGTGACTAAGTCACAAAATCAAGGCACGGTGATTTTATTGAATTATCAATATGACGCAAGTCAGCAGCGTTGGATCACTCAGTGATCAATGTTTCTAAATTTACCAACCAAAAACGAAAAGAGGATAATATGTATAAAAGAAAGTTTTTAATGATAGCAGTAATAGGAGTGTTAAGCACAGGTTTTGCTATGGCGCAATCACGGCTGTCCCATCTAAAATATGTTGACTTTTGCTAAATTTATCTTTGAAGTTGTCATCAAAGGAATCTATTGTATTAGCTATGACTCAGGAAATATCCACCACTTTTGAAAATCACTTTAAAGAT
>NZ_QLIQ01000057.1 GCF_003428165.1 Cysteiniphilum litorale
ATCCCCGATAACTCTTCCAACACCCAACTCATTTACTTACCTTATTTCCTTGTGATTTTATTCATCTTATCTTTAACTCAACCATTTTAAAACCCACTTACCCAAAGATCCCTATAAACCTATGCTTGCAAAGAGGGGAATCTGGCGACGATGATTTTAATTCCCCTCTTTGTAAGAGGGGTGCCGAGCGTGCGAGGAGGGGTGTTGGCAAAATAAAGCACATTAAGTCAATAACTGAAGATTAAGCAAGCATAAAAAACACATTACTCAACGCAATCATTAATACCGTTAATATGGCAAAGCCGACATTGACAATATGTGCCCACTTGAGGTGCTTTTCACAAAGATAATAATTCAGTACAACAGTAATGAGTGTGATGACCATAAATATCAGAACGGTTAATTGAATCTTATCAATTAGGTTGATGGCATTAGATGGTGGCAGTATCGAGTCGGTAGAAATCTTGCTACCAACCACGGCGAAAATTGCGGCAGAGTTTAGTGCTAGACGGCTTTTAATATCTTTAATCGGGATAAAGAACATGCCGAGAATTAATATGCAGGCAAGGTATAACATGCCAAAGATATGGATAAACATGCGAATGTTAGTATGTGTCATCTCGACCGAGTAAATTGCCCTAGCATAAGCGGTGCTATTTGGGTTATTTGGATTACCAAAATTCGTATCATAGTGGTGGATATAGGTTTGCCAGTGATCAGCACCTAACGTCCAACCGCTTACAGCCATTTCATGATCGACATCAGAGTTGATGTTATCGGTGCTAAATATAACGGTATGGGCATTAAAATCAGCATCTTCAATAATAATCGATAGTGGCTTAGTGCTAAAGGGGAAATTTTCAAAACTCCAATCTTGAGATAAAGTGGCGCGGATTTTATATTGCTTAAGGGTTTTGTTGTCAGAGAGTTGTTGAGTGTTTTGATATAAAACGGAGAATTTTTCAGCATTGATGATATCAAACTCATTGTTCTCAATGATCAGCTGATCCGGATAAATAAACCACAACCAAAAAATTGCAGAAACGGTTTTTTTCTGCAAATTGATATCATAAATATGCGTGATATAAGCACCAACTGTCACTTTTGCAGGTGGTTTTGGTACTTTGTTGTTAGCAAAACTAGTTTGTATATAAAGCAAAAAACTAAAAAGAACTATCAAGAACCTTGCCATATTTGATCCATCAAATTTCCATACGTGACAAAAGTATAGTTGAAATATTTTGAAACATAAGATTGGCTTTCGCCAGAAATTTGTAATCTCGATTTTGTATGAAAATCGAGATTATCGATAGCGATTTTTGATGTTTTGTTATGGCAATTAGTGATGGCAAGTAATAATAATCACACTTCATAAAATAATATTCGCTGAATTTGGGCGTTATTTCTGATATGATCGATGGCGATTTGAGTAGCTAAAAGTGAGATTTTATGAAGATTGCAATTTTTGGTACGGGCTATGTCGGACTCGTGACAGGAACTTGTTTTGCAGCAATGGGTAATCATGTTTGCTGTGTTGATATCGATCAAACCAAAGTCGATAACCTAAAAAAAGGTATTTCACCGATTTATGAACCGGGCTTGGATGAGCTCATTAAACGTAATGTGACCAAAGGACGTTTGCGCTTTACTACCGAAGCAAAGACAGCAATTGATGAAGCGCAAGTCATCTTTATTGCGGTAGGGACACCGCCTGATGAGGATGGATCTGCTGATTTACAATATGTCTTGCAAGTGGCCAAAACCGTTGCCAGTGACATGAATGAGTACAAGGTCATTGTTAATAAATCAACGGTGCCAGTTGGCACTGAGTATAAAGTGACAGAAGCAATTTCTAATGTATTAAATGCCCGTGGGGTAAAACTTGATTTTGATGTGGTATCTAATCCTGAATTCCTTAAAGAGGGCGATGCCATTAGTGACTGTATGCACCCAGATCGCATTGTGGTTGGGGCGAACTCCGAGCGTGCTGCGGATGTTATGCGCGAGCTTTACGCGCCATTTGACCCCAACCAAAATCGCTTGATGATCATGGATGTACGCTCTGCTGAGATGACCAAGTATGTCGCCAATGCAATGCTTGCGACGAAAATTAGTTTTATGAATGAAATGAGTCAGATTGCTGAGCGTGTCGGTGCAGATATCGAGAAAGTGCGTATTGGTATCGGTGCTGATCGACGCATTGGTTACCATTTTATATACGCAGGTTGTGGTTATGGTGGTTCATGCTTTCCGAAGGATGTGCGTGCGCTTGGGCAAACTTCGCGTGAATACGGTTATACTGCGCGCATTTTAAACGCGGTGCACGATGTTAACGATGCGCAAAAAGAAGTCCTGTTTGCTAAATTTAATGATTATTTTAATGGTGAGATCGAAGGCAAAACAGTCGCGGTATGGGGACTTGCGTTTAAGCCAAATACTGATGATATTCGTGAAGCTTCAGCGCGTGTTTTAATTGAAACACTGTGGCAGCATGGCGTTAAAGTCAAAGCCTACGACCCTGAAGCGATGGAAAACTTTGCACAAGCTTATGGTCAACGTGATGATTACGAGCTTGTTGATGAAGCGTATAATGCCTTACATAATGCCGATGCTTTATTCGTGGTCACAGAATGGCAGAGCTTTAGAAGTCCAGATTTTAGTAAGATCAAAGCACGACTAAATACCCCTATTATTTTTGATGGACGTAATTTGTATGATAAATCACGGATGAAAGGCTTAGGATTCGACTATATTTCTATTGGGCGATAATAAAACCTTTCCCTGCTATAAGTTTAAATAATGTTCTTTTTATGGATAAAATAAAAAACTGATCTATAGTTAACCTTGTAATGTTAAGTTATCTTGGTGGGGTCAGTTATGAACAGTTATAGAAGAAGCTCGTTGGCATGTATTGCCATTTTTTGTTTACCGTTATCTTCTCTTGCGATTGAATTACAGGTGCGTTATTGCGATACAGCACGTAAGAGTGAAGTCATTACTATTGAGTATACAGATAATGATAGTATTTTAGATCAGCGATTTATCGATCACTTCGGTGCGCCATTGGCGCATTTTAAAGCAGCAAACAACTATCGCAATACACATGATGATGTTTGCTCAGCATTGCCTAAAAATGCCAAGTCCTATGTAATGGGCAATGCGCAAGCAATTCATATTGACCGCTTGCCATTTCAGGTTGAATCGGTCATTCCTGAAGTGTTGAGTGATATACAAAAGGAATTTTTGCAAGCTGAAAATGTTCGACAATGGTCGCAGCAATGGAATATGCATAACCATATTGGCGTGGGTGTTGCAGCTGAAGGGGCATGGGCGCAATTAAGGTTTACAGGACTTAATAAAACCTATGTTGCCGTGATTGACTCAGGTGTTACCGAATTTATGCCAGAGGATTTACAAGGACGTTTGGAGATGTCACAGCCTTATTATTTTTATGTTAATGATAAAGGTAAAGTGGATGTAATTGCTTCAGTTATTGATACTGATTTAATGCAAGATCCTCATGGCACAGCAGTAGCAGGTGTTATTGCTGCGCAAGGACCCAGAGTGACAGGTGTTGCCGGTGATGTGGATGAGATTATGGTGCTACCTGTTAAAGTCTTTGGGCATGTCGGAGGTGCCAAAACAGAAGCGATTACTATGGCAATTGAATGGGCGGCAGGCATTTATAGTGAAGATATGGCAAATATAGCTCAGCTTCAACCCAATCAAACGCCAGCAAAAGTGATTAATTTGAGCCTAGGAATCTCAAGAGTGGGTAAAGATGGTTCGGTGGTTGCAACTGAAAATGCTTGGAAAAACGTAGTATTGCCCTCTCTTTGCAACGCATATCGAGAGTCAATCAACAAAGTTAATGCTTTAGGTGTAACGGTTGTTATTTCTGCAGGAAACTACGGGCAACCTGTATGGAATAGCGTCCCATCAGGTTGCCCAAATATCAATGCAATTGTGGTAGAAGCAACGAACAATAATGGTATAAAAGCAGGCTATTCTAATTATGCAGTGAGTGATTGGCCATTGCAGAGTCTGGTGCTAGCTGCCCCTGGTGGCGAAGATGCGGAGCTTGACTTAAGTAAAGGTATTATCTCACCGGGGTTTTGTATGACTTCAACTTTAGGTGTTTATTGTCGGTATTTTTACTTGGAAGGAACCTCTTTCTCTGCCCCTCATGTTGCCGGTATTGCAGCTATGATCTATGCGTTAAAGCCTGATGCAGATGTGAGCTATGTCAAAGCAAAATTATCACAATCTACGTGGGGTAATAATGTGATTAATGCCCAAGAGGCAGTACGTCAAACAGTTGTTGCAGAGCAAAGCAATGACGCGCAATTTGATGGCGCAGGTGGTGCCAATAGCACGGGTATAGCAGTGGCGGCAGGTGCTGGCGCACTGGCGTCAGCATTAGCACTTATTTTGTTTATGTAAGCGCTGATAATTCAAAACAGTTCTGTAAGATATCATGATAATTAACAACTCTATTGCTGATTATCATGGAATTAACACGAATATTAGATGCAATTACTCAAAGATGATACGTGGACTTTTACCAAGAAATCGACTCACTTTAATCAATGTTTCTAGTGTAAAACCAGATTCACCTTTTAAAATTCGCTGTGTTTGTGAAGTGCTGGTGTCTAACCATTTTTTACCTCTCTCCTGCGGAGTTGCTCTTGCAGTGCATGTTGCACAGGTGAGGTAGGAAGTTGGATATCAACGTGACTCTTATCGCTGCCATAACGAAACCTTGCTATGGCATAAGTTTAAACAATAGTCTTTTTGTGGATGGAATCAAGAGGCTCAATTATAGTGAGCTCAGTAAGATTAATTTGTCTTGAACGACTGATTATTAAAGGCGCTAGCAAAAATATTATCAGCTTATCAAGGATAAATAATTACGTATGCAATGGCTAATATCTTACGGTAAAAATGGACAAGGACGTACAGCTTGTTTTGCATATCACGTAAGCAGAAATAGCCTTTGTCTATAATTGTTTTTATGATGAGCATCTACACTTATTGGTATCGAAGTTTTGTATATATTTTGCCTAAGCTTTTAGGCATGCAAAAAAGAGGTACCCCGCCATGATTAAGAAAGTATATCAAATAATACGTCAACAGCTGTCTGAGGAGAAATTAAACAATCTAAGCGATAGCATATTTCTTAAAAAGCAAAAACACGCAGAGGCAATGGAGGCTAAACAGAGTGTCGATAAAGTCAATGTTAATAAGCTCAAGAAGAAAAAGGGCAACGATAAGGATTTGTTGCGTCTGCCGGATCAGTATCCATCTTTGTTACAAGAGCTTGAACCACGGTTTATGTTTGACGGTGCAGCGATTGAAACGGTAGATTTAGCGGATGGTGTATCTGAACAAGAGCAAATCTATATTCTCAATGCGATTGATCAGAATGAACAAGCACATGCGACAGAGAGTTTATTGCAGGCAATAGAAGCCAATGTTGAAGGATTTCAAACTGATTACAGTAAGTTCAAGGAAGTGGTGATTGTTGATGCACGTGTTAAAGACCCACATATTTTGATTGATAGCATATCGCGTAAAGCAGCGATTGAGGTAATTTTGCCTGATCAGGATGGTGTTGATAAGATTGCTGAGTTATTAGCTAAATACAATAATCTTGATGCCGTGCACATTATCAGTCATGGTGATCAGGCGAAGCTTGAGCTAGGTAGCGTTGATTTAACGTCAAATAACTTAGCACAATACCAAATGCAATTACAACAATGGGGTCAAGCGCTTACCGAGCAAGGGGATATTTTATTCTATGGTTGTAATGTGGCGGAAGGGGATAAAGGTCAAGCCTTTATCGATGAATTAAAAGCATTAACCAGCGCTGATATTGCAGCATCAGAGGATATTACAGGTGGTGACAGCCTAGGTGGTGATAGTATTTTAGAGTACACACAAAATGTTGAAAATGGCGCCATTTTATCATTTAGTCAATATTTACATCAATTGACAGCTACTCAGCTTGGTCAGGAGATTGTTGGTGATGGTGTTGATGATCAGTTTGGTTCAGCTGTTGCGATGAGTCAAGATGGAACACGGATGGCAGTTGGTGCGTCAGAGACAGGCAATGGTACAGGACCTGGATATGTCAAAATATATCAATGGAACAGTGGCACATCTCAGTGGGATCAGATGGGCTCAACAATCAATGGTGATAGTACGAATGATTTATTTGGTAACTCCATTACGATGAATTTGGATGGTTCACGTGTAGCGATTGGTGCACAATATGACGATAACAATGGTGTAAACTCAGGTTCTGTCAAAGTATATGATTGGAACAGTGGCACATCGCAATGGGATTTAGTGGGTAGTGTAATCAATGGTCTAACAGCGAGTGATCAATTTGGCTTTGATCTATCATTAAGCGCTAATGGGTCGATTTTGGCTATTGGCGCACCATTTAATGATGAGATTGCAAGTAATGCAGGACAAGTAAGAGTATATGAATGGAATGGATCTTCATGGGTGCAAAAAGGAAATCAGATTAATGGTCTTATAGGTAGTGATAACTTTGGTGGCTCAGTATCGATAAGTGACGATGGCTTGCGTTTCTCCGTGGGTGCTAGATTAAGTGATGCTAATGGGACAAGCTCAGGCAGTGTGACGGTGTATCAATGGAATAGCGGGACATCGCAATGGGATCAAATGGGCAGTGTGTTGGTTGGTGAGGCAGCTGGAGATCAGTTTTTTAGAACATCCATCAGTGGTGATGGTTCGCGTTTAGCGGTTGGTGCGAGATTAAATGGTACGAATGATATTGGACATGTTCGTGTGTTTGAGTGGAATAGTGGTGCATCCCAGTGGCAACAGATTGGATCAGATATTGATGGTGAGTTTGCTGATGATAACTTTGGGTCATGGGTATCATTAAATATCGATGGAACACGTTTGGCAGCTAGTGCATATCGTAGCGATGGCAATGGTGCTGACTCAGGGAGTGTCAGATTATTTGATTGGAATGCAACGACCTCACAGTGGGAGCAGTTTGGCGTTAACATCACTGGCGAGGCAGCTGGAGATGAGTTTGGTTTACCGTTAGCGCTTAATGCTAATGGCGACCGCTTGGTGGTTGGTGCAAAGAATAATGATAGTAACGGCAGTAATTCAGGTCATATTGTTGTGTATGAGGTTATCAATGATCAAGATGCACCGATTTTAGTCAGTAATCAAGGTTCAGCAACGTTGACGCAGGTGGGGAGCAGTATTAATGGCAGTAGTGCCAATATCAATTTAGGCTCAGCAGTGTCAACCAATATCGATGGATCGGTCTTTGCTGTTACCGAACCTCAATATGATAATGGTAAAGGACGAGTGCGTATTTATAAAGACAATGGTGGCACTTGGGTGCAGATGGGCAGTGATATTTTAGGAAATGTCAGCTTTGAATATTTTGGTGCAACTGCAACTAGCTTGAGTGCAGATGGCTTAACGATATCTATTAGTATGGCTGATGCTGATACCCCTGTTCAAAATGCTGGCGGTGTTAAGATTTATCATTTTAATGGCAGCAGCTGGGTACAAAAGGGTAACACTATTTTGGGCGATAGCATAAATCAGTATGCGGGACTGAGTAATCAGCTAAGTGCTGATGGTAATCGATTGGCTGTGGGGCTATATGGGACAAATACATTTGCAGGGTCTGTACGTATTTATGAATATAACAGCGGCACAAACAGCTGGGTGCAAATGGGATCACAACTCTTGGGTGATGCTGGATCAAGTGCGCACCAACTAGGGGTTTCAGTTGCGTTAAGTGCTGATGGCACCATTGTCGCTGCGGGTGGTAATGGATATGATCAGGGTGCAACTAATCGTGGTAGTGTTAAGGTTTATCAGTGGAATGGTAGCACATGGAATCAGCTAGGTAGTGAGCTCTTAGGTGCGCTTGCAGATGATAAGTTTGGTAATTCAGTCTCCTTAAGTGCCGATGGCTTAACATTGGCAGTTGGCGCTGATGAGGCAGATTCAAGTGGTACTAATCGTGGTGCAGTGTATACCTATACATGGAGTGGATCAAGCTGGGTGCAAAAGGGTATGACATTGCTAGGCGCTAGCGCAAATGATCAGTTTGGGCGTGTTGTCAGGCTAAGTGCCGATGGTCAGACGCTGGTTGTTAATGCGCCACTTAATGATGATAATGGCGTTGACTCTGGCAGTGTATATGTTTATCGTTTTAATGGTGATTGGCAACGAGTAAGCACGATTTCTGGTGTTGCAAATGAGCAATTAGGTCGAGGTTATTGGGGTGGAGGAACAGCTGTTTCCGCTGATGGGCAGCGCCTTGTGATAGGTAGCACGTTAAATGATACCGCAGGGACAGATGCCGGTAGAGTTAGTGTCTATGACATTAATTACGGTCAAACGGTACTAAGCTATAATCAAGCAAGTGGTACTAAGGCAATTGATGATGGCATAAGCGTCTTTGATATCAGTGTTGATAGCTTAGTATCGGCTTTAGTAACGATAAGTGGTAACTATGTTCAAGGGGAAGACGTTTTAGATGCGTCGGTCACGGGAACTAACATCACTAAAAATTTTAATGCAACAACGGGTGTACTGAGTTTAAGCGGCGTTGATAGTTTGGCAAATTACCAGCAAGTACTGCGTTCAGTGAGCTATAGCAATACGATCTTTAGCAACATGGCAACACGGACGGTGAGTTTTGTTATTAATGATGGGATGAATGACTCGCCCACATTAAATGCTAACATTCAATTAAGTGCTCAAGCACCGTCAATTGCCACCAGTCAGGGTGGTGCAACTTTGACGCAGGTTGGCAGTGATTTCTTAGGTAGTGCCGCTAATATGCACTTAGGATCTGCAGTATCAACCAATATTGATGGATCGATCTTTGCTGTTACTGAGGCTGACTATAATAGCGGCAAGGGACGAGTACGTATTTATAAAGATAATGGCGGAACTTGGCTGCAGATAGGCAGTGATATTTTAGGGGATGTAAATTTTGGCTATCTTGGCGCAACTAGAACAAGCCTTAGTGCAGATGGTTTGACGATATCTATTAGTATGGCAGATGCTGATAACCCTGTTCAAAATGCTGGCGGTGTTAAAGTCTATCATTTTAATGGTAATAGCTGGGTGCAAAAAGGTAATACCATTGCAGGAGAAAATGTTAACCAATATGCGGGACTGAGCAATCAGCTAAGTGCCGATGGTAACCGACTCGTGGTAGGTTTTTATGGAACCAATACATTTACAGGTGCTGTACGTATTTATGAATATAACAGTAGCACAAACAGCTGGGTGCAGATGGGGACACAACTCTTGGGTGATGCTGGATCAAGTGCACATGAGTTCGGTGTTTCGGTTACATTAAGTGCTGATGGCACCATTGTTGCTGCGGGTGGTCATGGTTATGATCAGGGAGCAACCAATCGTGGTAATGTTAAGGTTTATCAATGGAATGGTAGTGCTTGGATTCAGCTAGGTAGTGAGCTCTTAGGTGCACTTGCAGCTGATAAATTTGGTAATATGGTATCGTTGAGTGCTGATGGATTGACATTGGCAGTTGGGGCGCATGAAGCGGACTCAAACGGCACTGATGCAGGTTCAGTATATGTGTATACTTGGAATGGCTCAAGTTGGGTACAAAAAGGTACAACATTGTCAGGTGCTAGCACCTTTGATAAGCTCGGACGTGCTGTTCAGCTCAGTGCTGATGGTGAGACGCTAGTTGTTGCTGCACCATTAAATGATGCAACAGGGTCTGATGCCGGTAGAGTATACATTTATCACTTTAATGGCGATTGGCAATTATTGACCACCGTTTCTGGATCAGCAGGTGACGAGATGGGTGGTGGACAATTTGGTCATGGTACAGCGGTTTCTGCGAATGGACAACGCATTGTGGTAGGTAGTAAATATAACGACAATGCGGGGACAGATGCCGGTAGGGTTAGTGTCTATAACATTAACTACACTGGACCAAGCTATACTTACAATGAAGATGATCCAGCACAAATTATTGATAATAGCTTAGTGATTAGTGATATTGATAGCAGCCATTTAGTTTCTGCAACGATATCGATTAGCAATGGTTTTAATGCCGCAGAGGATATTTTAGCTTTCACGGCATTGGGTAATATTAATGGCAGCTATAATGCCTCAACAGGTGTATTAAGTTTAAGTGGTAATGATACGATTGCGAATTATCAAACGGTATTGCGCTTGGTAACGTATCAGTCTAATCAAAATATCAGTGTTGCGGGTAGCAAAGAAGTGAGCTTTGTAGTCAATGATGGACTTAATAGTTCGGTTGCTGAAGTGATTTCATTTAATGTGGCTCCGGTGAACGACCCACCAGTGAATACAGTGCCTGGGGCACAGTCAGTTGATGAGGATAGCACGTTGGTGTTTAACACCGCTAATAGTAACTTGATCAGTGTGGCAGATGCTGATCATGCAGCATTGAGTGTGACATTAACGGTAACCAAGGGGCGTTTGACCTTGTCACAAACGACGGGTTTGACGTTTGTGATTGGTAGTAATGGTGAAAGTCGCATGAAGTTTAGTGGTAGCATTACTGATATTAATGCGGCATTAAATGGTTTGATATACGCAGGCAATCCAGATTTTACAGGCAGTGATAGCTTAACGATATTAAGTGAAGATAATGATG
>NZ_QLIQ01000058.1 GCF_003428165.1 Cysteiniphilum litorale
AAATATGGCAAACCTATCGCATGCTCAATGATATTGAAGCTGCCTTTAGAGTATTAAAAAGTGACTTAGGGATGCGTCCTGTTTATCATCAAACCACAGAGCGCATAAGTGGTCATATTTTTATTAGTATACTTGCCTATCATATTTTGCATTGCATCCGTTTCCAGCTCAAGAAAGTCGACATACATGATAGCTGGAAGACTATTTTGTTAAAATTAAGCACGCATTATCGTGTCACGACAACGATGCAAACCAAAGAGGGGAAAACCTTACATATTCGTAAGTCAGCTAAACCCAATCACGAGCAGTCTAAGATTTATAAAGCCTGTAATGCGCCAGCTATTCCGCTAAAGCAGATCATCACAACGCTATAACGCGTCGATCACGTCTTCACAAAAAATCAAAAAAACACAAAAAATCTGTAGTGCCTTAACTCAACTTTGTGTATGGCTCAATGCCTTATGCTGTCTACGTTTCAGAAATTTTGCTTACCAAGTTGGGAATAATTGTCAATCACACAGAAGTCGATTTAATCACTAAAGACATTCCTAGTCTTGAAGATATGAAGCGTATTTCTTACGGTGGCGTTAATATGAACAAGGACTTTCAGCGTGAACTAGATGCAATAGGTTCTGAAAACTATTGTGGTATCCAACTAAAAAAGGAAAACGATCAATATATTGAAGATGAAACCTATCGCAAAGAGCTTTTTAATCACATAAACGAAATGGCAAGCTGTTATGGTTACACAACTGAGCAATGGCGTGAAGATTGCGAGTGCTAATTGGTGGTAATTCCATATAGCACTTGTATGTATGGTAAAAAAACCTAAACTTATTGTTAGTCACAATGCAAAATGATAAAAAATCATGACGAGTTTATCCGGTCAATCGGGTATTAATTGTGGCTATAGGGTGAGTTTATTCTACAAACATAATTAAATTTAACGACAACAACAGGTTATAGCTATATAATAATACAACTTAATAGAGATAACTACGTACTATTTTTTGATGAGTGATATAAATGAAATTATGGAGAAAATATATCATAGCCGAATAAGTAAAACAAAATCCTTGATAGAATGCCAAGGAATTAGAAGCTATAAACAGTTAGCTTTAGAGTCAGAAGTTGACCACAGCCAGATTACAAGAGCTATGAACAAGGAAGTTCCATTTACTGAGAAAAATGCAAGAAAAATTGAATGTGCTTATAACTTACCCATTCTATCTTTAGATACTACTGACCACATTGACTCAATAGAAATATTTTTGGACAACGATATTTTTAAAAAATCGTTAACCACAATGAAAGTCCCCTACAAATTGGGTGATTTTGGTGTGAAACTTACCAAGCAATATAATGCTTACCTTACTACTAATACTATTATGATATTCAAATACGAAAGTGATATATTAAAGTTGAGTAATGGTTCTCTATGCCTTATTGAAGTAAATGAGATTAATGTTATTGCGTATTATGACGTTGGTGTATTTTATTCGATTTCAGGTGACACACAGCATCATGGTGAAATAGTAAATTTAGTTTCTAGCTGTAAAGCTGTCTTTTATAATTAACTAACTCAACATATCACCCGTTAAATTTCATGTATGATTTACATGCTTTTCACTACATGTTATGAAAAATCAGATCGTTAGCGTTGTTGTCGAATAAATTTACTTTTTTAATATATCGTTGTTGTGTGCTGAGTGACTGGTTAGTTATTTCTCTCATCTTGATTAGGTCAGCGCCGACCATAGCTGCACTAGTATTAAAACCTGACCTTAAGCCATGAGGTGAAACTAATTTTTCATCAATACCTACTTTTGCACATCTATTTTTGAACATTTTATATAGACCGATATATGAGAGGGCATTGTTTCTAATTTTGCATCCCCCTTTGTAGAATGATCGAAATAAAAATCCTTGTTTTAAGTTTATTGCATCAACCCAATTTTTCAATGCGATTACAGGGCAGTATAATTTATCTTTTCTATTAAATGGTATTGCTAAAGTATGCCCCCTACCTTCTTGGTCAGTCTTTGACCTTCGTATCGTTAATATCAATCCTTGCGGCTTGAAAGCAATATCATTAATCATTAGAGAGAGTAGTTCTGCAGATCTAAATCCACCTGAAAATCCAAGTAAAAATATGGCTTTATCTCTTAAATTAATCAGTCCATCATCTGGGATTTCATCAATAATCATTTTAATAGCATCAAACAACAATGGCTCTGAAGATTTATGATCGACTCCTATATCTCTTTTTATCCCCTCAAGCAAGCTGCATATCCTTGGATGTGATAATGGTGAAATTAGGTTTGCTTGGCTATGATAAAAATCAATAGCTGATTTTACAACTTTGATGCCTTCCCATTTATAATTTTCCATGTGCATATACGAAAAAAATGCATATGCTACTTCTGGACTAAGAGGCAAATACTGCTGATTGTGTTTGTCACAATATTTTCGTAGAAGTTTAATTGCTTTTTCATATCGTTTTAAGGTATTAATTGAGCGTGATTTTTTTTCAAGTTCTATTCCATTTTGTAGTGTCTTCTGTAATTCGTTTGATAATTCCTTACTTGAGGCAATTGTTTGCAATTCATCCATAATTTCACCTTTTATAGGGTTTGTTTATTGAGTTATTTTTTGACTCTAATTTAAAAGCTATTTTAAAGCCATTCACGAGGTTTTTATAGCTAACCCTCACAGTTGCATTGGCAACTCAGAGATCGTTTAATCCAGATCGCCATGTGATGACATTGTTTTAGGCATTATATTATATAAATACAAATAAGTAAAGGGAATGAGCCTTCTCTGTACTTAAATTTAATTCGACAGTGAAATGCAAATCTTAGGTGCCAAAATTTTAGCTGGCTAGCTGGGTAAAATAGAGTATATTATAATCATTAATAAATAAAAGTCGCAAATAATATAACAATAGTCAGAGTATTTGTGTGACATATAAAATCACAGAAATTCCTTAAATACTGGGTGTATGACAATATTAAAAAATATAAGTCGCAAAATGTCGCAATGTCAAAATAAAAGATAATCCCTTGTGTTCTAGTGGCTTTCGGGCTATTTCCATTCTTGCTGTCGCAAATGTCGCATGATCAGTCAATCATAATGCTTTATGAATTACCATCTTGCGTTATACTGTGAGCAAATAAAATAAGGCGTATAAAGGGGCATTACTTGTCAGTTACCACCAGCAATGAGTTGCTTAATGCCGTTAAATCATTGATAAATCAAGCAAGATCAAATCTTAAGCGCACCGTTAATAATGCTATGACGCAAACGTATTGGCAAATTGGTCGATTAATTGTAGAAGATGAGCAAAACGGTGAAAAAACGGCTCAGTATGGGCAACAACTATTGCAAAATCTTGCAAAACAACTAACAACAGAATTTGGCAGGGGATTTGAGTTATCAAACCTTAAAAACATGCGCCAATTTTATCTGACTTATCCAAATAGCCAGACGCTGTCTGGCGAATTAACCTGGAGCCATTACTGTCGCCTAATTCGTATTAAAAATGAAGCAGCAAGGCAATGGTATGCAACTGAGGCAATTGAACAGCAATGGAGTGTCAGAGCTTTAGATCGGCAGGTCAATAAGCTTTATTACGAGCGATTGTTATCGACTCATGAACAGCTACCTGCAAAAAATGAGGCTCTAGAAAAAACAAAAGCATTAAATGACGACCCAAAGAATTACTTGCGTGACCCTTATATTCTTGATTTCATGAATTTACCAAATTATCCATCGGTTGAATCTGAGCTTGAAGGGGCTTTAATTCAGAACTTGCAAGCCTTTCTACTGGAGCTTGGAAAAGGCTTTGCGTTTGTTGAACGTCAACAACGAATTAAAACAGCGGATCAGGACTTTTATATTGATCTTGTGTTTTACAATTTTAAGCTTAGCTGTTTCGTGCTAATTGATTTAAAAATAGGCAAGTTAACGCATCAGGATGTTGGGCAAATGGATACTTACGTGCGCATTTATGATCAGCATAAAAAAGGAGAGCGTGATAATCCCACAATAGGACTGCTCTTGTGCAATGAAAAAAGTGAAGCAGTTGCCAAATACTCAGTTTTAGCGGATAAGAAACAATTGTTTGCCTCAAAGTATTTTGACTACTTACCATCTGAAAAAGAGCTCGAAGCCGAGCTATCGCGTGAAGTTAAATTGCTTGGCAGTGAGATTGGATATGATCTTAACTGATAGAAGTCTAGGGTGTTGTGTTAATCATATAGCTTAACGTATGAAAAATTCAATCTTTTGCTCATTAAATTCTCTTAAATCATCTTCAGCTGTAAGTAGAATGGCTTTGCATAAGTAATGGCTATTACACGTTACCCCTCTTGCGCTATACCATTTTTCAATTTTTTCCTTGTTAACCACGGTATAAGATCCACAAAAAGAACGAATTCCTTTGGGATGAATAGGTTCCAATTATTGTACCAGAACGATGAAAAACCAATTTTAACACCATCGACAACGTAATTAAAAAAGCCATCTGCAGATGAGCCGACTACTTTTTTATCGACAATATTACATTTTGGAATATAGAGCCCTCGTGATTCGAGATCAGAGTGCCAGTGCCCATATCTCATAAATGGCTGAGAAGTAACAGCCATTCTAGGAGTCTCCTGCATCTGCCCCTCACCAAACACATAAGTCAGTTCTTTATCTAGAAAGTTGCCAACAGCCCAACAGCCTGAGCGCCCTATTATCTGCATGTCTGGTGTTAGCTCAATTTCAGTGCTCAATTTTACAACAGTTAAATCAACCCAGTTATTGTTATTCACACTAATTGGTAATGAAAGTGCTATCAGGTCATTGTTGTCGTCTGCTTGTGAAAAGTTAGCTAATATTTCTTTAACATAGCCGATTAAATTATCTTCATTAGGGAAGTTGTTACTATTCCAAATTGGTAACCATTTAGGCTTTTGAGGTTTAAGCTCTATATATGCAGGTTCAATTGGCAGTGCTGGTATCGATAAATGTTCAGCGTGAGAACTTGGCATGCCGTAAAACTTTTTAGCTAGATCTATGGTCCTAAGATATGCAGAACGACCTCGATGACTTGTTTGCGTATAAAATTGCCCAGTAGATCTTTCTCTATCACCACTAAAGAAGTAATCAATATTTATTGCTGTTGATGGCTGATATTTAAATGTATTGTTCCATTCAGTTTGATAGTGATTTGTAAGGGGTAAACCGATTCGAATACTTTCCTTATCAAGCAAAAACTTGTAAACATGAGGGACATGATTACCTTGATAATGCTCGAATCTATTGTTGTCATGATCTAAAGTAATAAAAGGAGAAAATGGATAAGCGTATTTACCAAATTCTACTGGGGTCGGTAGCAACCTCGATAGTATTAGATCTGACAGTGCGGACCTCGCTTTTATGTAATGCCCAAGATCGTTTGGGCAGACATACCCTTTAGACTTCGCAATAAAAAATATGCATAACACTTCTATGCACTCAGACTCTTGCTTCCGACTTGCTAAGTTTTCCTTTAATAAGTCTTCAACTTTTGGGTTCTGGGCTATTAAAAGTAGTGAAAGCTGTTGTATTACCCATAATTTTATAGAAGGTATAGGTAGATTAAGTCTTGACACTAGGGTCTTGAGCATTGCTTCTTCGAGGGAATCATTTTGACACCAATCCCAGTTCGGTTTTTCAAGTTGAAGATTGCGGACACTTTCTTCCAAGCTTGTAACCATCTCCAATGTGAGATTAAGCGCCTCATCATTCCTGCCACCATGAGAAAGCAAAAAAACCAGCTTGTCATTCGGAATAATTAAGTTGCCAAACTTCCCTTTTGAACAATCCGATTGCAATGTTGTTAATGTTATAAATTCGTCAATTTTTTTAGGATATTGTTCAGCAACTATCTTAAGTCGATTCAGACTATCCTCTGAACGTTCATACCAGTCAGACCATCCTCCCATTCCTTTATGCGCTTCAACCAAAACATTGAAGGCTTTTGTTTTCCCATCTAGTTTTTTAACACTTAAAAAAAGAAGATCTAACATGTATCGTTTATCATCAAAAATATCAATAAGCATATGCGTCTGTGGAATTAGCAGATTTAACAATTCACGTTCCTTACCGTGAGTACACCAATATGTGTACCAAACCCTCCAAAATTCGCTGGTGTTATATTTTCCTTTGAGTGCTTTAGTAAGTTCTTCGAATTTTTCAGGCGGATAATCCGATGGCTGCAATGAAAGTTTCTCATCAGAATTATCAGTTGGTGAATGTTTTTCAGATGTATATTGAACATTAATGCCAAGTTGACTCTCTATTTCATCGGAGAGAGAAATAGACTGAGGTTCCTTTTTCTCAATTTTTTCTCTGAGTATTTGGTAGCAATCAGAGTGTAAGCCTGTTAGGTATAAACATTTTGTGATCGGTGAAGTAAAGTCACATCTTTCAAGCAATTTAAGAATTGTATCTTCAGCATAATACCATTCGCCATCTCTAAGTTCCTGGTCATAAATTGAAGCAGCTGTTTGCGGATTTAATTTTGATAATAATGAAGATATATAATGCTTAGCGTGTCTAGTTTCATCCCCATCGGTAAATTCGGATATATTGAAAACTATTGGCGATATTCGTTCCAATATTTCCAAGGCAGAACTTGGAACAAATTCAGAAAGATATTCCACTGCTTTCAAAACATCAAAGATGGTATAGTCTTTGTGATGCTCGTAACCGAGTACAAAGTCCCACGTCATTCTCAGATATTTTTTAAAAAGGGGTAATTTATCATGTTGAAATGCTATTTGTGCAAGTTCAAGGTAGGTATTTGAATTTTCATTTGTTTGCTCTAACTCATTTAGTTGTCGATTGTAATCAAGCTCAATAAGTAGCTCTGCGGCATTATCGTCTAATAGCTTGAGAGCTAAGTCATGGTACCATGCCCTTATCCAGCAAACTCTAAATAAACCGTGGTCAATTGCTTGCTTTAATTTATCACGCGAGATTTCAGATTTGGTCGTTATCAGGTGACAATCGGCGGCAATTTCAATCCAATCACGCTTTAAAGCTATCTCAGCTCTTTGCGTCTCCCATGCAATTCCATCTAATATTGGCTCCAACGGAAACATCGAACATACTACGTCAAATGTTAGTGTATTTTCTGCTATCAGCTCATTTGTGGCCAAACCCGTTAATTTATTGAGTAAATCATAATGAGCTGATACATCTGACCTATCTGATGTTGCACTTACTGGTAACCACGAATAATCGCCTTCTGCATTTAATCTGATACAAAGTGAAGAAAAAAACCAGCTATGGTAGCTACCCGTCTCTTTAACTTTGTAAACATTTGCTGACTTATTATTAAAATAATGAGTCTTAATATTAATAGAGCTTTTCTTAGAAAAGGCATCTATAAACTGAGATAGTTGTTGCGAAAAAAAAGAGCCATATTCTGCCCTACAGGTAATATCTGCTCCCTCTATTATACTTAGTCTAATTGCATCAAGTTCAATTTGACCAATATGATTTGAATCATGGGGTAAGTACTGCCGAGCCCTTAAAAGCAGATTAAGATCTTTCTTCGTGCGACATGCACGCCTAAAGCTAGTCAAATGTGCATCAGGCCACTTGGAGAAACTTCCTTCTTCAAAAATCGCATCATAGTTAAGAATGTCAGTTAATACTCCTGCTTTTATCAATACAGTTGCTTCATCTTCGTTATTTTGTGAGTGTCGTAAAGAAAAAAGTTTGCTCTTAGCCCGATATCGATTAATAGCCTTGTGCGATAAGAGCTCTGCTTGATCGACTGCCCCTCTATACCATAATGCAATTGCTAATATTGATAGCTTGGTTGATGAGCACTCATTTTGTCCTGAAATTATTTCGTTTAGAGACTGATCATCAGCGATCAGAAGTGAGAGTATCTCCAAGTTAGCGGAGTTCGATATCTGAAATTTAGGGCCATTGATAAGCCGAATTTTTAGAGCTCTATGCCGATATGCCTCAGCATAATTAGGTTCCTGAAATGCATAGGTCTCTGCCTCAGATAATAGTCGAATACATGATCTAACAGGCATACCAATTGTAAGCTTATCAAGAATCCAATCTCGAGTGACCCCCTGTCGTAACTGGGAGGAGTCACCATCTCGAGCCAAGCTAGACCAAAGCCAATTATCTTTGAGATATGTTGGAGCATGCAAACTCAACCAACTACACACAGGTTGTAACAACTCATTTATTCGTTTTAGGTGCTCTTCCTGATTTCTAACAAATACTACGAGGCTTTCGTGGAAAGGGCTTACGCCACAAATTCCCTCCGAGAGCATATGTGCAACTGCATCTACACTCGGTGCACATTCGTGACTATCTTTTACAACAGCGCTAATTGCCTGTCTCGGCCATGAAAATTGAAAACCACTGCATAGGTGAAGAACATCTTTTTGTTGATAATTAAGATTATGCCACAACTCAGAATAGTATGTAGTAATATTGCCATCAGAGCATGGAGGAAGTTTCTCAATTTGCCAGGAAGAAAGTGTTAATCCATGATGAGACAAATACTCAGATGAATAAATTACGTGCAGAGGGTAGCCGTTTGTTATTTTTAACAAGGTGTTAGCGCTGCTCTGAATCTCTTCATTCACATGATCATCATGACAACTCAAGAATAATCGACCAGATTCAACATGAAGCTTTAAAAAATCATATATTGAATTTCCAGACATTTCAGGTAGCCATAGCCATTCACTTTTGGGAGAATGCTTAAGCAGTATGTAAGGAAGCAATCTATCATCAACTGGTTGCGTTCCGACAAGTACCACTAAGTTGTCTGTTGCAGGAAGCACTTGTCCGAATGTTTCATTCAGTGGTATTTTATTTTTCGCGTTATCTCGCCAAACATGATCTAGCCCATCAATTAATACTACAAACGGTTTCCCCTTCTTTTTGTAGTATTCTGCACATGTTTTAAGTGCATCATGTAAACATTCCGGTTGGGATGTGTTGGTGTTTGATTCTTTATGAAAGCTATTGATTTGATGCAACAGGGACTCAGCAACAATTCTAGAGCTTAACCTGTCTTCAGTTTTGTCACCCAAAGATAAAAAATAATGATGACGTATTAATGGAATTTCCTGCTCATCAAGTTTTTGACATAAAAACGATAAGTACGTACTTTTACCTGCACCAGGCTTACCGGTTAGGGTAATAACTTCGCCCTTTGAGCTACTAATTTGAGCAAGTAGCTTTTCGTGAAAGTCAGGATTAGGGAGGCAGTAGTCTTCAGGCACAGAAAAGATTTCAGGTATAGAATCTACTCTTTTGGGTGATAAGACCTCTCTGATATTATGAATATAAATCCAGCCATTCTCTGATGGATAATTCTGAAACATTGCCCATTCACGTGCTCTTTCGAAAAGCCGCTCAACACCCGTATCATCGGAACACTTCAAAAGCTCTTCTCGAACATTACGCTTTACCGTAAAGTAATCTCCATCACTATGTTTGATGGTCAACTTCGAAAAAAGAAATATAGCTCCTTTGGTGCTTCCTAATTGCTCGATAATCTGTTGCTGTGAGTCACAATCAATTTTACTAAAGTCTACTTTTGAATCAAGTAGGCAGGATTCCATGGATCTATCGGGTCGTTTATTGGTCAAAAGAATGACATCGCCGAGTGTTTCAGAAGGCACAGCACTAATGGCATCATAGAGCTTTTTAAGAATTGAGCGAGATCGAGATGTTTTACCTGAAAGTTTTAACAACCAAGCCCATGTAAGGCAGTTTTCATTCTTTTCTGGGGAGGGGGTAAATTTCACTTGCCAAAAATCTGTGATACCATTTGATCTTTCACAGATAATGTCATCTATCCCTTTAAGAGTTTGATTGCTATCCGTGTCGGCTTCAAATTTCATCTTAGCATATTGGGTTGGACAATCAAGCCATTCAGCAAGTAGTTTTACCCCTTGTAGAGTCTGATAATCATAGCCTGCGTAGATGATCGAAGAATGCTTAACTCTCATAAGATTCAAAAGCACTCCTTATTGTAGAGTAAGGATTAAAATAAATCTTAACGCCTTTTACCGATGGTATAATCTGAATATAATGAGTTTTCTCAAGTAATTTTAACGCCTTGTCACGTCTTGCTTTATCACGCAATGGGCTTGATCTTAAAATGTCTCTAGGAGTCGTTTCGACTAATTCTTTTTCTTTACTCCATTTAAGGATAACCTTAGCATCATGTTCTACTTGTGTTTCTTTATTATCACCAAATATCCGCTTAGCTTCATTAAGATGCCATTCAATAATTTGGTATGCTGATTCAACGTAGTTGACTCTAATTTCTGTGCCTTGTTGATCATCAAAAATATGAAGAAGTGCACTTAATCTAGCAATGTTCTCACTGGCTTTTGATGCCAGATCGTGAATACTGTGCCAGTGGTATTCATTGGCAATGGCTGATTCAATATAATCAAAATATTTAATCCATACTGACTTAGCTGTCTGACTAAATTTAAGCGTTGGGATATGCCCAAAACCATACTGGTCAACGGGAAGTGTTTTATTTAGACAGCTTTTGATTCGCGCATGAAAGCGCTCAAGATCTTCATTTACACTACTGGCAGGCTCTTTATAGTAGCGGTTGCCCATGGTTGATTCAG
>NZ_QLIQ01000059.1 GCF_003428165.1 Cysteiniphilum litorale
TATCACAAATGATTTTAGATTCAGATGATGATAAACAAGATGACATTATTGAGGCAATTGCCGCAGAGCCTAAGTTGAATGAAGAGCATATTGCCAATATGTATGATTACTTGAAAGAGCAAGATCCCGCGTTAGCAGAAGACTTTATGAATGCGGTGAAAGAAAGCAAAGATGCTGAAACGGTGAATAATGCAGCACAAATAAGCAAAGCATTGAATATCTCATTAAGCACGCCGATAAAAGAAGGATTGCTCGCCAAACTTAAAGCAAAGCTCTTTGGAAGAACAACTGTAGAAGACAATCAGATTGTATTTAGTGAAACGGAGCAGGCTTATAAGCTGCAAGTTAATAAAGCTAAGCTGTTAGACTTGGCAAAAGCCAATACAGATAAAGATCATACTGATAACAAAAATTCCTGATCACTCAGGAGCGATAGCCGCTTTGTCATGAGAATCTTTCCAATAGAACTGATTCTCAACAATCGGTTGTTGGTTTTGTGGCATTGCATAATTTTGATCATTGGGGTTGTAATAACCAGGTGTTTTCGGTTGACTATCAGCATTAGGTGAGTTAAATGCACTAAATTGATTATGTGTGCAGGCGCTTAATATGATTGCGAATGATCCGATAAGTGTCGTATTGATTAATGGTTTTCTGGTCATCGTGGGATAAATCCGTTTAGTCAAATGTCCTCAAAGTATGGTAGATAAGGTATGGATTTGCAAGTAAATGCTGGATCAAGGTAGTGGTTGTTATTCAAAAAAGATAGAATTGTTAGCGTCAAGTCAAATGAAAATTGTTTAGGAAAAATTTAATGAATAAAACAAAAAAAATCATCTTATTAAGTGCAGCATCACTGTTGTGTCTGAATGCTTATGCTGATAATAACACCCCTTTAGAATCAACGATTAGCTTTTCTAAAAGTAGCGAGGTCATCGTTAAATCAGACACGGCATTGGTAAATATCATTGTCAATGCAACTGCTTTGCAGGGTGATAATACTATTATTCAAAAAGCAGCGATTCAAAATCTATCGGGTGTTTTACCAAAGATTGACTGGAAAGTTGTTGATTATAAAGAAACACAAGCAGATAGCGGTGCGCAAAATATTCGATTGGTTATTCAAGCACGCTTAACCAGTGAAGAAATTAAAATCTTGCAAAAGGAGTTAAAGAACAATAACTCAAATAATAGTCGTTTTAAAGTTGAGGTTGTTAATTTTGACCCAACTCCTGAGATGTTGGATCAAGCTAAAGACAATACCATGATTTCGATGTATCAGTCGATTGAGCAATATGTGAATGACTTCAATAGCAAAACCAATAGCCATTATTTTATTCGCTCGGTGAGTTACAGCATTAATGAATCTGCTATTGAGCCGCGTGCTGTAATGTATACTAAAATGAATATGTTGGCAGATGCCGCGCCAAGCAATAGCGATAATCTAAGCGTTTCAAAAAAAATGATAATGAGTGCCTATGTGACTTTGGCGCAAAAGGATAATGATTATTCAACGACAAAGGATGTGAATATGAAAACAACAGAAGTTTTGCCACCTGCTTATTTGCAAGTGCCGGGGTTTAAACAATGTCTACAAACCGTTGATAAAGGGACTTGGACTGCATGGTGCATGCCAACGGCTCAACCGCAAGGGTGTAGTGATAGTAGCTGGAAAGCATTAAGTGATTTGAAAGCACAGGGTAAATTAAATGGCATGGATGATTGTGCAAATTAAAGCGCCTCACCAAGGTTAAACATCGGCACATACATACTGACAACCAAGAAGCCGACGATACAACCTAAGATAATCATAATAATAGGCTCTAAAGCGCTACTGAGATTAGTGACAAGGACATCGACATCTTCTTCATAAATCTTGGCGATATTGGCAAGCATTTCCTCAACTTGCCCTGATTCTTCACCCACTGAGATCATCTGCAGCATAAGCCCTGGGAAGACATGGGTTTCAGAGGCAGCATGCAGCATTGTGCGTCCTTTGGATACTTCATCTCTGATAAATAATGTCGCTTTTTCATAGCGTGAGTTACCTGTCGCATTGGCAACTGTCGTTAACGCCTCAAGCAAGGGCATCCCCGCTGATGAGGTGGTTTCAAGCGTGCGCGCAAAACGGGCAAGTGAGGATTTTTGAATCACTTTACCTAATACAGGCACTTTAAGTAAAGTGTAGTCGATCCATACTTGTACTTTGGGATAGCGTTTTTTAGCTACTTTAAAGAGTACGATGATTGCAACGACGATGACAACTAAAATCCACCAATATTTCTGGCTAAACTCAGAAATATCAATGGTAACTTTGGTAATGGCTGGCAATTTAGTGCCTGATGAGATAAAAATATCAGCAAATGCAGGTACTGCATAGTTTAATAAAACCCAAGTTACAATAATCGCGACACCAATCACCATCACAGGATATGTTAGTGCCTTTTTGACTTTCTTTTTAATGCTTTGTACTGATTCGCGATGTGATGCAACCCGATCAAGCATAACATCAAGCGTTCCCGACTCTTCACCTGCGGCACATAAACTACAAAAGAGTTTATCAAAGTATTTAGGATACATCTTGAGGGTATCACTAAAAGAGTTACCACTTTCAACGCTTTGTTTGATCTGAATAAGAAGCTTCTTAAATGAGGTGTTTTTGCTTGATTCCATAATTGTATCTAAAGCGCGAATAATCGGCACCCCTGCATGTGCCATGGTGGCTAATTGTCGCGCGAGCAAGGTAATCTCAGCCTCTTTAATACGCTGTGGGAATAGCTCAATCGGTTGCTTTTTGATTTTGCTGATTTTAATACCATTGCGCTCGATCTGTGCTTTGGCAAGATCAATGTTAATCGCTTCAATAACACCATTGGTTTTAATGCTGCGGCGATCATAGCCAGACCACAGAAACGTTTGCTTTTTGATACTGGTTTTTTTTGCTGTTTTCATCTATTCACCCTGGTCAGTATTACATTGAGGTAACGCGATGCGCTTCTTCAATTGAAGTGACACCATGCACTACTTTGATTAAAGCAGACTGCTGTAGATTATCAATCCCTTCGCGCTGTGCCTGTTCAGCAAGCGTTAGTGTGCTGCGACCCTCGACAATCAAGCGACTCATCGCCAGACTCAACGGCATCACTTCATAAATAGCAACGCGTCCACGAAAACCTTTAAAGCAACGCGCGCAACCCTGTGGGTTATTGGTATATGCGGTAAACTCTTTTTCAACATGAACTGGGCGAATACCCATGTCTAATAATAATTCACGGCTAATATCAGGAGCTGGTTTTTTACAATGTGGACAGAGCTTACGTGCCAAGCGCTGCGCGATAATCAGTGACACAGAGGAGATAATATTATAGTGCGGAATTCCCATGTCTAATAGGCGGTTTAAGGTTTCCGGCGCGCTGTTGGTATGTACAGTAGATAATACCAAATGCCCCGTTTGTGCGGCTTTAATGGCAATATCTGCTGTTTCAAAGTCACGAATCTCACCAATCATAATAATATCGGGATCTTGACGTAAGAAAGACTTCAAGGCTCGGGCAAAGGTCAGACCCTGCTTGTTATTGATTTGCACCTGATTAATACCATTAACATTGATTTCAACTGGGTCTTCGGCGGTTGAGATATTCTTATCAATGGTGTTGATAATGTGTAGTCCAGTATAAAGTGTGACTGTCTTACCACTTCCTGTTGGACCTGTTACCAAGATCATGCCTTGAGATTGTTTTAATGCCGCGAGATAAATCTCTTGTTGGTGCGGCTCAAAGCCCAGTTTATCAACACTAAGATTAGTCTTTGCCTGATCCAAAATCCTTAAAACAACTTTCTCACCAAATGCCGTTGGACAGGTGCTGACCCTGAAATCAATGACATGTGTTTTGGATATCTTTAACTTAAAACGTCCATCTTGTGGAATACGTTTCTCTGCAATATTTAATTGCGACATGATTTTAATTCTAGCGGCAGTACGAGCTGCGATTTTAAGAGGAGGTGTGGCAATTTCTTGCAAAAGCCCATCAATCCGATAACGAATTCTAAAGTTTGTAGCATATGGTTCAAAATGGATATCCGAAGCGCCTTTATTAATTGCATCAACAATAATCTTATTGATGTATTTGATCACCGGCTCATCGTTATCACCAAAGTCATCATCATCTTCAAAGTCATCAGCCTCAACAATATCAAGGTCAATTTCTTCAAGATCCATGCCTTCAAGCGTTTTCATGGCATTGTCAGTGGTGTTCTCGGTCACTTCTTTGATAAAGCGTCTAAGGTGTGTGTCATCAACAATGATTTGTTCAATATCTAGATTGCTGAAAAAGCGAAACTCACGTACGGCGTTTAGGTTTAATGGATCACTGGTTGCTAATAGTAGCGTGTTGTCCTTTTTGTAAAGTGGCAAACAAACGTAGTCATTGATCAGGCGCTCATCCAAAAAAGCACGTGGGAAAAAATCCAAATCATAAGCATTCAGATCAAAAAGAGGCAAGTTAAAAAACTGCGATGATTCAATGGCAAATGCATTGGCATCAAGTAGCTTCTTGTTGATCAAATGAGTGATAAGCGGCTCATTGCTATTGTCTATTTCATCAATAGCTTGTTCAAGATCATCATTATTAATAAGGTTTTGGCTAAGTAGAAAACTACTGATTCCGTGCTGAGTCATAAGCAATCAAATGGTTATCCATTACATGCTAGACAGTATAGGTGGAAAAAGTTGAATTATCTATGTAGTGGCAAGAATTACTTGCTGATATAAACGGTTTCAGGTGGTGAGTAATCACCACTTACTTGCGTGAGCTTGTTATCTTTGAATGTTAAAATGAGTTGTTTTTCTGAGCGCGGGGCGTCAAATGAGTTTTGGAGGCTATAGATATAATTCCACTGATCTTGGGCAAAAGGATCAATCACATCCGGTGTACCTAGGATATATTTAATCTGCTCTTTGGTCATGCCAGGTTTGATCTGTTTCATGATGTCTTGAGAGATGATCTTGCCTTGTTGAATCGGTGGTGTGTAGGGTGTGAAAATACTGCACCCTGAAAGTAGTAGTGTTCCGCACGCAGCGAGAAAAACAAGTTGTTTTTTCATAGTTATAACTTTTATCACTAAATATTTATATTTGGTTATACGCCAAAGAGACCGTGGTCAATTGCTTCACAAAGACAGTTGATAATTGTCAGTTGTCCTTCGTGGATACAAGCAACTTGCTCAGAAGGGATGCAAAGCTCAAGGTCACTCGGCCTGTACATGGCACGTATCTTACCACCATCTTTGCCGGTTAAGCTAATAATATGCATATTTTTTTCGTGTGCTACTTTGATCGCTTCTACGATACTTTCTGCATTTCCTGAGGTGCTCATGCATAACAAAATATCTTCAGATTGCCCTAAAGCACTAATTTGCTGTGAAAAGGCATAGCGAAAACTGTGATCATTTGCAATAGACGTTAATGCCGCGCTATCGCTAGATAAAGAGATTGCTGGTAATGCCGGGCGCTCCATCGAGAACTTGTGTAAAAGCTGGGTGCTAAAGTAATTAGAAAGTGCGGCAGATCCGCCACTGCCACAGCTTAAAATCTTCTTGCCAGATAAAATGCTTGACACCAACACTTGACCGGCATGAGCGATGGCATCGGCTAAGCCATCGGCAATGAGGATGCTTGTTTGAATTGAGTTACTAAAATGATCTTTAACGCGATCTGAGAATTCCATATTTAAATTCCTGCCATCTAAGCATTGCTATAACTATAAGATTTGATTAATCTGCCACAATAACTTTTTTAGGTCAAATGGCTTTACGGAAATAATCAATGTTAAAAAATAAAGGTGCTATTGTTAATACCCTTAAAAGTGCATGGCAGATGTATCGTGCGACACTAAAATCGTGCTTTTTATTGGCAGTTATCAGTGCAGCGATTGCGGAGTATTTTAAACTATATGCGCTAAACTCAGGGGTTGGTGAGGCGATACAAAGCTATATGCAATCAGGGAAATTGCCAGATAGTTTACCAGATGCGCAGTTCTTGGCATTTTTAGGTTTGTTTTCGATGTTTGTGACCATGTGTGTTTATGGGCTTTTGGTATGTATTGGCGGTAATTATCTTAAAGAAGGTGTTGCACAAAAAGAGGTGATCAAAAAAGCATTTGTCATTTTCAAAAAGCGCTTTCCCTTATTCTTAATGGTCTGCATTTTAAATGGCTTTTTATGGTTTTTGGCAAGTTTCTTAAATATATTTGGTCTGTGGTTGGCGGCAAGTTTCACGTTGATCTTATTGCCGACAGTACTTCTTGGTAATGTGGGTGTGTGGATGAGCTTTCGTGAGAATTTTCGCTTATTAACAGGCAATCTTCTTTATGCCTTGCAATTAGGCTTTATTGTGATGTTAGTGCTTTTACTTAAGTATGTTGTTTATGCGCTGTTTATGGCAATAGGTCATGCTGGTGATATGAACTTTGGCATTGAGCATGTTGTTATTGTCTTTGTCGATGCATTAACTTTGCCATTTATTATTATGATCATGGTTGCGGCATTTGATGAGCTTAATGCGCGTGATGATATGCCGATTCAGTCTTAGGACTTGGAGAATAATAAAACGATTATAATGTTTGCTTGTAACGTAACATTGCGATAATGCCAATAATCACCGTGAATAAAAGCAAAGCACCGACTTCGGGCATTGCTGTGACAAAGTCATTACCCTTTAACATAATGCCGCGAACGATTCTTAAATAATGTGTCAAAGGCAAGCAATCACCAAGAATCTGTGCCCAGCGCGGCATCCCGTAAAATGGAAACATAAAGCCTGATAGCAAAATAGACGGCAGAAAGAAGAACATCGTCATTTGTAGTGCTTGCAGTTGGCTGCTTGAAAGGGTTGAGAACAAAATGCCAACAAAAAGATTGGCTAAGATAAACGGTAATGTATAAATCAGTAATGTGTCAAGACTGCCATTCATCGGGACATCAAAGAGAAAGAATGCGGCAAATAGAATAATAAACATCTGCACATAGCCCACGAACAGATAAGGAATAATCTTGCCAAGCATGACCTCCAACGGTCTTAATGGTGTTGCCAGTAATGTTTCAATCGTGCCGCTTTCCCATTCACGAATAATTGACAAACAAGTAACCATAACCATTGTCATGGTTAAAATAACGCCGATCAGTCCAGGCACTATGTTGAATTGCGTATCATTTTCAGGGTTATATTTGGAGTGGACGACTAGCTTAAAAGGTGGGTCATCGGTTTTGAGGTACTGCAAACCGTTTTTACTTAAATCATGATTGAAAACGCTCTCAGCCAATTTGTTAAGTGCCAAAATGGCATTGACACCACCAGAAGGCTCTGCGGCATCATTAATCACCAAAAGCTCTGGTTTCTCGCCACGAATCAATTTTTGTGTGAAATCAGCCGGAATAACAAAGATAAACGATAGCTTACCGCGCGCAAGTGCCTCTTGCGCTTCATTGAAACCCATTTTATTGCTGGTAAATTCAAAGTATTTGGTATTCTGCAGTCCGCTAACTAATGTGCGTGTGAATTGGCTTGGGTCATTATTGATCACTACCGATGGTAGGTAATTGGGATTAAGATTAATGGCATAACCAAAAAGAACTAATTGCACAATAGGTATCCCAATAAGCATCATGATGGTGCTTTTGTCGCGACGCATTTGCACAAATTCCTTGAATAAAATGGCAAGTAAGCGTCTTAAGTTAATGGCAAAACTCATGAGAAATTATCCTTATTGTTTAGCATTAAATGGATAAATATATCTTCTAGTGTTGGTGTGATTTGATGGTATTGGTAATCGCTAGCTAGTGTTTGCGCTAAAATATTGTCAAGTGCAATTGTTTTTTTAGAAGATACATGTAGTGTTTGACCAAATAAAGAGACTTGCTCAATGTGTGAGATGTCTTCAAGCTTTGATTTAAGCGACTGCAATCTTGGACCGGTGATCTCAAACGTATTTAATTCAGACTGTTGAATGATTTCTTTCAAGGTACCCTTTACAAGCAGTTTGCCATAAGCAATATAAGCGAGTTTGTGGCAACGCTCAGCCTCATCCATATAATGTGTGCTAACTAAAGTGGTGACACCTTCTGATGACAGTCTGTGGATCTCATCCCAAAACTCGCGACGGGCTTTGGGGTCAACCCCTGCGGTGGGTTCATCAAGGAGCAAAAGCTTGGGGTTGTGAATGGTAGCACAGGCTAAAGCTAGGCGTTGTTTCCAACCACCAGAGAGCTCAGCTGCCTTTTGTTTTTTGCGTGCATTACCAATCTTTAATTGATCAACAGCGTGCGCTACTGCTGTTCGCGGGTTTTTCAATCCAAAGATACGCGCAATAAATAATAGATTTTCTTCAACGGTCAAATCACCATACAGTGAAAATTTTTGCGTCATATAGCCAACATTAAGTCGAATAAGATTACCTTGGGTTTTAACATCAAATCCTAAACAAGTGCCTTCACCTGCATCAAGTGGCAAAAGACCGCTTAACATGCGTATTGTCGTTGTTTTGCCTGAGCCATTAGGACCCAGAAAGCCATAAATCTCGCCTTGGTTGATGGTTAGATTGACATGATCAACCACTAATTTGCCCGCAAAAGACTTGCACAGTCCATCAACTTTAATAATGGGTTGTTCATCAAGCGCTTGATCAGAAGATGTTTGCATGGCTACTCTCCAAGCCTAGTTTAAGAATATACGAACTGGTTGACCTGGATGAATTTCCATACCTACTTTATCAGGCTTTGCTTCAACGCGGAAAACCAGATCATCTAAGGTGGTCTGACTATAAATAACTGGTGGGGTGTATTCAGCGCTTGGTGAGATATAAGAAATCGTGGCGTGTTGCTGGTTAGTATCGTTGTTATTGATTGTGTAACTGATAAGCTGACCTAGATGCAGTGATTTTAAAATCTGTTCGGGCACATAGAAGATAATACGCATTTTTGAAGGGATATAAAAAGAAACAACAGGACGATAAGCCTGCACTTGTTCGTCAGGCCAATAAAAGATGTCATAGATATAACCGTTATCAGGCGCTTTAATATTAAGTTGGGCTAATGTCCAATCGGCAATTTCTTTTTCAGACTCGGCTTGTTTAACGTTTTCTTGTTGTGAGCTAATTTGATAAGGGCGTGCTGGCAGCTTTAATGAAGCAAGTTTGGATTGCAAAGAGCTCAAGGTTTCTCTGGTTTCTTTTTCAATACTCTTGCTTTGATCAAACTGTGATTGAGAAATGCTTTTATCTGCTAAGAGTTTTTTATCACGTTCAAATTGCTGTTCGGCGTAGAGATGTTTGGCTTTGGCTGCTTCAATCTGAAACTCAACCTCACTAATAAACTCTTCGCGCTTACCAGATTGTTGATCATAGTATAGTGCTTTTTGTGAATTGATTTTGGCAATATTGCCTGTGAGTTGGGCATTGTACGGCATGTCATCTAAGGTGGCGATAAGCGTGCCTTTTTTCACAAATTCACCTTTGTGCACATAAAGCGTCTTAAGTGAAGATGAGTTCGGTGATGATAGATAGCGCAGATTAGCTTCCGTATATCCTTGATAAGAGGTTGTTGAGTCATTGCAGCCACTTATCAATAAAACCGATGTGATAAAAAGTGTAAAATATCCCGCTCGCATAAAGCATCCTTAGCCTTTGAGTCGTCATTTCCTGTGTTTACATTAAAGTTTAAAATAGGGGTTTGTCAAACTGAAACAGGAGGTTTAAGCAGTGAGGATTGCTCTCTGTGATCGCAAATCAATCAATGCCGTGGGTTTTCAGGTCGCATTTCAATCAAAATCTAATAAAAAGCTGTAAAAGTTAAAAAAGATGAAAAAAGGGGTTGCGGGGATGTAATTGGTGTGTATAATGGCACCTCGTTCTCAGCGAGAATGTTCGCGAAAAACGCCTTGGTAGCAAGGTTTGAGAGATGTTTAAAGAGATATAAAATGTAGATACTTAAATACTTTGAGCAAAAATTTTTGCGGATTGTTAATTCTTGTTTTTTGCAGGAATTGATGATCTAAGGATTTAAACTGAAGAGTTTGATCCTGGCTCAGATTGAACGCTGGTGGTATGCTTAACACATGCAAGTCGAACGGGTTCGGAAGGCAGAATACAGATGACAGAGTACAGATGGTTGAATGCAGCAAGCTGCATAGATTATTTTAAATTTAGATATTTAAATTAATTTATCGCGGAGTGAGATTCGACTACTGTCTTCAGTCTTCTGTTATCTGTCTTCTGGCTAGTGGCGGACGGGTGAGTAACGCGTAGGAATCTGCCGTGCAGTGGGGGACAACAGTTGGAAACGACTGCTAATACCGCATGATACCTTCGGGTCAAAGGTTGCTTAGGCAGTCGCTGTACGATGAGCCTGCGTTGGATTAGCTAGTTGGTGAGGTAAAGGCTCACCAAGGCGATGATCCATAGCTGTTCTGAGAGGAAGATCAGCCACAC
>NZ_QLIQ01000060.1 GCF_003428165.1 Cysteiniphilum litorale
GTCTACGCTTCACAGTCATTGTTACCTTTGACCGCGCAAGACTCGCTACGTAGTGGTCTAGTCAACCTTCTACGGCAGGACTTTCACCTGCAAGATCAGTGCGGCTTGTCCTAGCGCACTGGAAGAACCCCCAAAAAGGTGGATCGTTATTTGATCACACCTATTAAGACCTTATAATACCGAGCTTTTTCAGCTGTTTTTCAAGACTTGATATAATCTCTTGTAGATCAATATTAATCTCACCACCATTAAATTTATAACGCCCAGTAAAAGTAATATGAATCCAAGCCATTGGTGATATTCTTAAAAACTCCTCTAACTCTTCGGTTGTCGCTCCATTTCTAACCATCTTTTCATATAGACTATTAAGAATAATTGCATTGTAGGCAACGATAACATTAGATACCAGCCTTACGGCTTGTGTACTGACATCTTGCCCAACAATGCGCTTACTTTTAAATATGCCATAATACATATTGCGAATTAATTTCTGCAGCTGATGATATGATTCTGTCCTGTTACGTGCAATTTTCATCGCTTTTCGCATGGGCATATCATCAATCATGTTGAGTATATGCAATGATTTGAAGATTTTATTGTATTCATAAAGCGCTTTCCTTAACCCCGCATACCGATCATGAGAGTTTAATTTTCTTATGATTGTTGCTTGCGTATTTTCTTGAAGAATTAGTGACAATAATGCTCGAGTAATCTCACGCTTATATTTTCTGATACATTCGAGGTTAATCTTATCTTTTGGTTTAATGATTGCGCCCTCAAACTGAGGTAGATCGCTGAATGAGTAGAGTTCATCAGCTTCAGAGACGACATTTTTTATGCTGGGCATATATTCGACGTCAATAACATCAAGAGCGACAAAATTAATCTTATTTACCGAATGATTGTCACCGGTTACGGCCTGTATTTTTATTTCGGATCGATTACTGTAAATCATGTCATAAAGGTAATGACCTTCATATTCATTAAGACCAATGTTTTTAACATTAACTGCAATAAAATTCGCTATTAATGAGAGTACAGATAACCCGTTGCCTTTTCCGAGATATTTTTTAGAGTATCGAGATTTGATGGTACTTGTTTTAGTCGATGCTTTTTGACCATCATCGTCAGCAATAAGCTTATCTTCAAGTAAATTCCATGCTTTGAAAATCGATAATTTGTTAACGTAATTTGCAATAGAGATGTTAGCATCATTAAGGGTTTCAAACCGGATGAAATCTTCATGTGTATACCTTAATGTGTTGTAATTTAAATATGACATTTCAGCCATTTTGGCAACACCAAAACCAAAAGCTTCAGACAAAATACAGGCTGTAATAGCTACTGTTGTTGGTTTTGTCCGTTTAATATAACGCCCTTTAAGATGGGTGAATGAATCAAAAACATCTGTGTTGTTATCAACAAAGTTAAATATTTCTGATATATCCATTTTATTGAGGTCTTTAAAGAATGAGTCATCATGTTCTATGCTAGCCGCATAATCTAACTGCCAAGATGCCTGACCTTTATCATCATAACTGATGTGGATATTTTCATTCTGCCCGGTACTTATGCGGTTTAAAACGTGCTCCCATTTTGCATCAAGTTCATTTAGTAGATTATCTAATCTGTCCTCACAATATGCAGCAAGTTTTGGATAACCAAATCGCTCTGCTATTTCTAGAGCCTTATCCACCATGTCATCAGCGACAAAATCATCATCAATATTTTTATAGGATACACTGTCGTTACAAAACATTCGCCCACGATCAAGGTGATGATAAAGCTTTTCATAAACATAAAACTCAAAACGATGAGGATTGATATATTTATCCTGAAAAGTCGATCTAAGATACGGGACAATATGTTTAGGTAAACTTAAACCAAGATTATCAGATAGCTTGAGATCCTTTGGCTTCTTATTTTTGGAGTAGTAATCTTTAAGCATTTGAATCAATGCAATAATGGAGTTATCTTTTTTATAATGTTCAAAATTTAATGCAAGAACAATCGGGCGTAAATACATAGAGACCGTGTTAAAATTATCTTCAAAATAACGCCACCTTTCTGCTTTAACATCAAAATCAGCACCTTCAAAATATTGAGCAAATTTTTCAAAATCCTCCTTTGGTAAAATTTTATATGCTTCTTCAAATAATCTCTTGTCAGCAAGTAAATGTTGATTCTCTTGTGAGGGAAACCAACGGAAGAATTTAACCAAATTAGGATATTTTTTAACAATACTGGTGATATATTGAGATAATTGCTTCTCAACATGCTCTTTGACCTCGCTTTTTAAAATCTGCATGTAATGAAGAAAGCTAACAATCGCATGATCTGCAAAAACTTGGTATCTGTTGTAGATAAAACAGATTGAGTATAGACACTGTAAGCTTTTAGTTAGTTTTCTTAATCGAGAAGCCGGATACTGCTCGACTATGTTGCTATAATAGCGAATAGCATTATTTGCAAGCTTGGTTTTTGGAAGAAACTCTTTGGAAAACCAATATATTTCAGTTAATGCATTTATCTTATTGATGCCACCACGAACCTCACTATAGCTAAAGTTTTCTTGGTCATAGCGCATTTCTTTGAGTGATACGACATCATTTTCATCCTCTTTGTAAATCAGGTCATTTAAGGTTGTTGTGATACGTGATGGAATTTTATCGATAAGATCATTTAAGTGAGTCATTTCCTGCGCATAACTATCAGAGTATAAATCTTGGAGTGTCCGGTAGGTTGGCAGTACAATTTTCATTTTTTCAAAATATTTAATGAGCTCGCGCGCTGCATTATGGGGTTTTGGATAATGTCGAATCAGCATTGATAAGTGCTCGGTTACTCGCCCATCTTTTTTGCTATGCAGCTGATAACCAAACCCAGCCAAGACTAAATCCTTTTGGTTCTTTTCGGTACGCTTGTCTGGTGCTTTTGGGAATTCTTGATCATTTGTGAAATATTGCTCTATCAAATAGCATATATCCGATGCCATAAGATCATGATTAAATGCATAAAATTGTTGCCTAGCCTTAAAATATCCAATTTTCAGCATAATGTGGATCATAAGCGTTGGTAGATCACTGGCATTAATCAAAGACCATTGATGACTATCAAATGTAAAATATAGCTTACGTTCATGATCGTTAAACTCTGGAAAGTTATAAATCTCATCAACTTCGGAATCTGTCAGCAATGAAATACGTTTTTTATTTGACATGGAGCCCTTCTTAAAAATGGTCGTTTATGAGCAGGTTTATTGAGAATAGCTATGGCAATGATTTCTCAAGCGTCCAATATTCTCAAAAACCATTCTTGAATCTAATGATGCTGCATTATATACTTTTCACAAGTTATGAGAATATTTTTACTGCGCAAGAGAATATTATGTTAATTGGATATGCTAGGGTCAGCTCCCAGGATCAAAATTTGACATTACAACATGATGCATTGTCTAAAATTGGTTGTGAAAAAGTTTATGATGATAAATCAACAGGCAGTAAGTTAAGCCGTGAGGGGTTAAATCTGGCGCTGGAAGTACTCAGGGCTGGCGATACTTTAGTTGTATGGAAACTAGATCGATTGGCAAGATCACTTAAGCATTTGATTGAGGTAATGTCTGCGCTTGATAAAAAAGGTGTTAATTTTAAAAGCATTACTGACCAAATTGATACATCAACACCTTCAGGGCGTTTCTTTTTTCATGTTATGGGATCTCTTGCAGAAATGGAACGTGAGCTCATCATTGAGCGAACAAAAGCAGGCTTACAGGCTGCTAAAAAAAATGGTCGAGTCGGTGGGCGTAAAAGGAAAATGACTGATAGCAAATTAGAATCAGCACGCAAGCTTTTAGAAAGTGGTGCTCTACCAAAAGATGTTGCGAAAGACTTAGGCATTTCAATACCAACCTTATATCGCTGGATTCCGAGTGCGTCAAGGTTGGTTAAATAAAATGAAAAATTCAATTCCTCAATCCCCTATATGGGTATATATGTCGGCTGTTTTATTACCATTAAATGGTGGCTACATTAATGCAGCAACACTTATTAGCTTTCTTCATAATCCAGTCGGATATGTCACAGGCAACTTATCTTACTCTGGCACTTATTTCGCAGCCCAAAATTATTTGGTTTTTTGGCGCATGATTATGTTGGTGTTTTCATTTTTTATAGGTGCAGTTATTAGTGGTTTAATTATTAAAAGTGAGCAATATAACAAAGACTATCGTTATAAGATAAACATTTTATTGCAATTAGTGTTAGTGATTACTTCCATCATCCTACTGTATAATAGGATCTCATATTGCGAGTATTTACTTGCAGCCACCATGGGTTTACAAAATGCAATGACAACTCATTATGGTTCAGCACTAATAAGAACGACACACATGACAGGAACGACTACTGATCTTGGAGTGCTGATAGCGCACTGGATTAAACGAAAGAATATTGCTTTTTGGAAATTAAGGCTATACCTGATACTTATCATCTCATTCTTTGCGGGAACACTGTCAGGAGCAATAGCATTTACACATTTAGGTGCTTTATCATTGTGTTTCTCAGTAATTATTTATCTTTTGCTGATTATAGTCAGCAATAAATAGAGTATTTTTTAGATTTTTTCTGAAAAACATCCTCTATTTTACTGCTAAGTGTAAAAATCTGATGATGTTGAGACGATATCATTTGGGTATATTTCCGAGTTGCCTTTTGTAATTAATACTAGTGAATACTCTGGAGAGCTTCTATAGATATATCCTGACCCTTTTTGTTGCCCTAGGATTTTATATTTTCCATCAACTAATTTAGGTAATGAGTAAAAATATACACCATCACCCGTTTTTAGCTTATTATTTGTTCCAGCATTAATTACGACTGATTGAAATTGACCCACAAACATTTCAAAGTCATCATTAGGGATATATACAACTTTCGCTTCTATTTTAGCCTGCGATTTGAATTCAATTTGCTTAGCTTGATTTTTGATATCAGGCTTATTAAGATCAGGAATTACTAAATCATTTTCAGTTACTTCCTGCGTTGCATTTTTAATTTTAATAATCGCTATATTTTGAACATTATTTACTAAATCTGCATCTGCAATTTTAGTTGCTAGATAAACACTATCTGCACTTAATTGCTTTTGTACTCTGATAATAGAATATCGATCAATTGATTCTGTCTTGATAGGTTTTGAAATATAAATATTATCTCCATTAGTCATTAGTCCATGCTCACTTTCAGAGCCAACTATTCTAGCAGCATTTAAAAGGGTTGATTTGGATATAAAATATAACGGCTGATAATATATGGTGTAATTATCTGCTACTTCACTCGCAGATGCCTCTTTTCTTGAGGCAATCAAGGATGTAAATATAATTAATATTGCAAGAAAACAGTAAAATAATAGTTTTTTTATATTCATAGTTTCAGCCTCATCAATTGGCACATAAATAACTTAAGTCAAAGAGTTTACGTTATTTATTTTGTTTATTCCAACCAATCATAAAACAGATACATACTTAGTTGGTTTCTGCTTAAATGAGAAATTAAAATATCCTGATATATCTTTGCAACCTTGAAATTCATGATTTTCTCATCTATCTATATTATAGGTATTACTGGACTTTGGCATAGGGTATGCAAATAAATGCTACTAATACATTGCCTGAATTTTTACCTCCTTTGCGATCTGGAGTAGAAATTACAAAAGGTGGAATGGACTTTAGCAATAAACCAACTTGGGTTATTCAAGATACGCTTAATAATAGGTTTTTTCATTTGGGTTGGAAAGAGTATGAAATGTTGAAGTATTGGAGAAGCATTCCGCCAGAAGAGTTTGTTCAGTTAGTTAAATCATATTCTCTTTCTCAAATATCAATGGATGATCTTGAGAAAATGCTCAAATTTTTATCGCAAAACTGCTTGATTGAACAAAATTACTCAATACTTAAGGCCCTTAACGAACAGCAATCGCCTAAAAAAACTAACTGGTTTTTGTGGCTGGCAAAAAATTATCTGTTTTTTAGAATTCCACTAATAAAACCTAATAGGTTACTAGATAAAGTTTATCCGTATGTACGATTTATGCTTGGAAAGGGATTTGCGTTCTTCATGTTTATTTTAGCAATATTTGTACTCATTCTCACACTAAGAGAATGGGATCAGTTTACTCATACTTTTTTTGCCTTGTTTTCCCTAAAATATATATTACTGTACGGAATTGCATTAATTTTTGCTAAAAGCTGTCATGAGCTTGGGCATGCTTTCATGTGCAAAAAATTTGGACTTAATGTCCCAACAATGGGAATTGCTTTTTTGGTGATGTTTCCAATGCTTTATACCGATACTGCGGAAAGTTGGAAGGTTAATGACCCTAAAGAGCGTATTACTATAGCCCTTGCAGGAGTTGTTACTGAAACATATATTGCAATATTTGCACTGTGGGCGTGGCTAATTTTACCAGAGGGTGCATTGCGAAGTATTTGTTTTTTCCTTGCCACCTATAGCCTTATGACAACATATCTTATTAATATCAGTCCATTTTTGCGTTTTGATGGCTATCATGTTTTATCAGACATGCTAAGCATGCGCAATTTACAAACCAGAAGTTTTGCCTTAACTCGCTGGAAAATAAGAGAAGTCCTCTTTGGACTGAAGGCTCCAATTCCTGAACAATTTAATTCCACGCAACAAGCCATGCTTATAACCTATGCAAGTTTAAACTGGGTATATCGATTTTTCCTTTTCCTTGGTATTGCGCTAATGGTATATCATATGTTTTTTAAAGCATTAGGGATTGTCCTTTTTGGGATTGAAATGATTTATTTCATTCTTAATCCCATTTACCAGGAAATACGAGTGTGGTGGTCTATGAGGACTGTCATAACAGTCAATAGACATACCATTATCTTTGGGGTCACTTTATTACTTATAGGCATGATATTTTTTGCGCCTTGGCAAAGTCAAATATCCCTTCCAGCAACGCTTTCATATCAAACAAAAACACTCTATGCTGATACACCTGCACAGGTGGTGCAGCTATATATAACTAAAGGACAAATAGTAAAGGAGAACCAGTTATTAGCAGTGTTAGACTCTGAAAAGTTAGACTTCAAAATTTCTACAACAAAAGAAAAGTTAAATGAACTCCAGTGGCAAAATCGTAATACGGTTTACTTTAAAGATCATTTAGATCAAAAAATGATATTGAATGCACAGATTAATAAGACCCAGACTGATTTAGCTCAGTTGCAAGAGCAGAAAAACCGCCTACAAATTTTTGCTCCGTTTGATGGTGAAGTTGAATTCATCTCGCATGACTTACAAATAGGTGCATGGATCAAGGCTAAGCAAGCATTGATGGTGCTTGTTAACGATAAAAAAATACAACTAAGGTCATATGTTGACGGAAATAAAAAGGATAAGACTGAGATAGGTCAATCAGGGTACTTTATTCCAGAGGATATTGACTTAGCGAAAATTCCGGTGAAAGTAATGAAAATTGTCAGCTCACAACCCGGGATATTTTCATGGCAAAACCAAAATAAATCACACCTAAAGTATATTTATGAATCAGCGCCAATTAGCTCTTATGTCGCTTCACTTTTTGGCGGTAAAATAGCAGTTAATGCAGATAAGACTGGAAAGTTAACACCAAATGAAAATGTTTTTTTATTACTTCTTAAAAATACTGGGCAACTGCCATATCAACTCCCTCATGTGCTAAGAGGCGAGGTTTTACTCAATACTAAACAAGAAACTATTGCTCAACGAATATGGAGACAAATACTTATTCTATGGGTAAAAGAAAGTGAATTTTAAATGAGGAATTCTTAAGCCCCCCTTCAAAAAGAGATTTTGGGAGAGGTTATCAGACCATCTAGACTTTGTAATGGACCTAATGGCTTAATTTCATCGGTGTATGACCTGCGTTTAGGCTCCCCGGACCAAATTTTATAGACCACTAATTCATCCTGAATTATAAATATAGCCTTAAAACCCCAGCCATCGTTAACAATTTCTTTTCTAAACCCCGCAAGATCTAACAATACATTCCCAACATGCTTCTCATGTTCATACTCAATGTTGATAACATAAGCTTTACACCTTTTGTACGAATGCAGGCATTCAGAAACGGATTCAGGGATATTTTTGCCTGTACTTAATGGATCAAACCGATGCCTTACATCAAGATAGCTTTCGACCTTAACATTATTTGCTGCATACGGATTGAACCCTATATTATTTAGCTCGCTTAAGGTGGTTTTATTTGGGATGACCTTATCATATACACTTTGTACGCTATTGAAGGTTTTCCAATTGTCATTTTTCTCAACTTTTTTCGATGGTAATAAAAAGCTACAACTCATTAAAAGCTCTGATATGAAAAAGACGGTTACAACGCGCAATATAAACATAACTTATTACCAATATGTGTCATATATCAATAAGTATAGTCTCAAAAATATTTAGATGGGTACGCCTATTAAGCCATTTTAAAGGGGGATCATTTTATACAGCTTATATTGTTCAAATAGTGATCCACCTTTTTGGGGGTTCTTCCACAGGACCCGTTATTGTCAAGCTTAATGCAAGAGATGAAAAAAAGAGGGCAGACATCGTATGAATCATTGCTACAACATTGTTTAAATTTCCCATTGGAGAAACTACAAGAAGTGTTAAAAGATACCCCTGCGGAACAATTAGTTGATGGCGATATTGCTAAAACAGCGATTACGATTCGAGCGATCATTACCAACCACGTTAAAGCATTACGTTTTTTGCCACAAGAGAGTTCACGTGCTA
>NZ_QLIQ01000061.1 GCF_003428165.1 Cysteiniphilum litorale
TTAAAAGATACCCCTGCGGAACAATTAGTTGATGGCGATATTGCTAAAACAGCGATTACGATTCGAGCGATCATTACCAACCACGTTAAAGCATTACGTTTTTTGCCACAAGAGAGTTCACGTGCTAAGTTTTCATTTCGTGACTGGGTGATGAATGAGCATAAGGGTGCCAAAGGTGCCTGTGTTTTTGTGGTGATTCGTGATAAGGATGTACAGGCAATCCGCTCACTGATTTCGTTATGGATAGGCTTATTAACAACACATGTCAAATCACTGGAGCGATCACATCAACGTAGAATTTGGTTAATTCTTGATGAGTTGATGAAGCTCAACCGCTTAACGTCATTACCTGATACCTTGGCAACAGGACGCAACTATGGGTTGAGTTGTATTTTAGGGATACAAAACAAAGCACAGTTAAGGTCAACATATGGGCGTGATGAAGCACAAGCGATTTTTGATTTATTATCAACGCAAGTCTTTTTACGGTCAACCTCTGCCGATATTGCCGATGAAATATCAAAAGAGTTAGGTGAGTGTGAGGTCATTGAGCGTTTAGAGTCAAACTCATATGGTGCTGAATCTGTCCGTGATGGGATTTCGATTAACCCAAGCAGGCGGACTAAGCGTGTGGTCAGTTATACTGAAATTCAAAGCATGAATGATCTTGAAGTGTATATCAAATTACCTGCTAATGTCCCGCGTGTTAAGATGAAATTAGCCAAACCAAGTCAGCAAAATAGTCGTCATCAAGGATTTATTGAAAGACAAATCGTGGTTAACAGTCAGCTTGAAAATTCCCTTAAAAATAATATTGAAGATAATCATGGTGGGGCAAATTTTCAAGCGATTACCACTGTGGCGGTGATGACAAATACGCCCAATACCACGAATAACACTACGCCATCAACACATCAGACAAGTACAGCAATAGAATCCAAGGTTGATGATAGCCTAGAGGTCGATCACTACGATAATGTTGAATTGGGTCAATCGCCAACAGATCAAACGCATTCCACTAATAAAAGTAAGGCAGACAAGACGATGTTAAAGACGCTTGATGATGCGCAACCTAATCAGAAATCTCTAAGTGATTTAAGTAATTTAAGTAATGTAAGTAAAAGTAATTATAACATAGAGAAAGATGATGTTTTGTAGTGCTAAACGGTGTTATTGCTTTCGTTACTCTCTTTGATGGAAATCACTTTTATTTGAAAACTTTTATTTATCAATTTTTATTTATGAGGTATCCGATGCTTAAAGCCAAAAAAATGAGTACATCAAGCATGGCTCAATCCATGAATATTGCCAACTATTACAAAGATGAAGAAAAGCATCTTGATGTCAAAGATATTGAACTGATGACCAAAGAGGAAGCGGCAAAGCTTGGTATTGATAATGCAAGCATTAAAAATGACTATGGCGATTATGTGATGGCTGAAAACAATCAAGATCGCAGCTTATCGGAATGGGGTGGAGCATTAGCAGAAAAAGCAGGTCTTTTGGGCAAAGAGGTAAAAGCCGAACAATTAGCGCAAGTGTTAGAGGGGCACTTAATGGGTCAATCAGTACAACGAGGTGCAGCCAAGGGCGGGCAAGCTAATAGTGTCCGTTGTGCAGGTCATGATATTGTTTTCAGTGCCCCTAAATCGGTATCTGTGATGGCATTATTATTTGGTGATTATCGTTTAATGCAAGCACATCAAGCAGCGGTTAAAGATGCGATGACTGAATTTGCGCGATTAGTGCCCGTGATGCGAATCCGTGACAAAGTGACGGGTGAATCAATGCGCGTTAAGACTGATCAAATACTTTATGCCATGGAGACGCACAAAGTGTCACGCAACCTTGACCCACAAGTACACACACATGCTTTAGCGATCAATATGGCGATGGATGATGAGGGCAAATTAAGAGCAATTAATATTGATGATTTTTATGATCAGAAGTTAAATATTTATCTGGGTAAATTGTATCAAGCCAGTTTAAATAAGCGTGTTCGTCAATGTGGCTATAAGACCCATGCCACAGGGAATGGTCAATTTAACATTTCAGACATTCCTCAAGCGTTCTTAGATAGTTTTTCAACGCGCAGACAAGCGATTCTTGAAAAAGCTTTTTCCCTTGGTGTCACTGATGCCAATACGATTGATAAAATCGCGCAGTATACACGCAAAAGTAAAGCGTATGTTGAAAAGTCCTATCTGCATACCTTATGGCAAGATCGTAGAGCGGCATTTGATGGGGTGGGCTTGTATAAAGAGGTCTTGGCACGTTCCCAGGCGATGGCAGAGGCAAAAGAAGCTAAGGAGTCGCAAGAAAAACAAGCGACACAGTCCGATGTTCAAAACAAGAACAACAATCAAAGTCAACGATCACTAGATGCTACTCTTGATAAATCGCACCAAGCAAAAGATAGTATTGATCGAGCAGCAGGCGCATATCAAACACATCAAATAAATCAAACCGTTAAAAGTAATGTTGACTGCCTCAGCATGATCAAGCAAGGCGATGTTGCCAAGGCGGTAGTTGAGCTAACCGTGTCACATATGGCGCGTTTTCAAACACGGATGAGCTATCAAGACGTTTTGAATAAAGCCCTTGATGATTTTGCGATTGATCAAGCGATGACGGTTGCTGAATTAAAATCTGCGATTGATGAGAAAATCAAATCAGGTGAGATAATTCCTTTAGACAAAGCCCATGAAACCTTAACCACTGAGCAACAAAAACAACAAGAGTTATCTGTTCATCAATTACTTGGCAATCAGATCAAAGGTGCCAAGGTTAATCTAGGGTTAGGGGCAATAAGCACCTTGCCTATTATGAAAGACAATGTGCCAGCGATTATCGGGGTAATGGCAAGCGCCAAGCAAGCCAATATGATTAATATGCAAGGATCGGCTAAAGAGGCAATTAATGCTTTAATCCATTGCGCCCAAGAGGAAAACAAGCGTATCAAGATTTTAACACCGAACCATTATCACGTTGCCGATTTAGCGAGAAACACTCAACACCCCATCCGTAAAACAGAAAGTTTATTTGACTGGGTAAAGAATACTTTTTTGTTTAACAAAGATCATGAATATATTGAAACACTGGGCGGGTTTACTTATCGCCATACTAACGACACGAAGAACAATCAAAGAAATCAAAATAACCAAAGTAACCGCTTATCACCGCGTGACATTATCGTGGTTGATCAGGCGGAAAAGCTATCGGTTGAAGATATGCAAAAGCTCTTAGAAATCACCCAAAAAGGTAAGGCTAAGATTATCTTTTTAAATCGCAAGGGTGTACAAAAAGCCAGTGGTAATATTACTGAAACATTAGCCACGGGTGGGATTAAGCAATTTAACTGGCACTATCAGCAAAAAAGTGCCGTGTCTTTGAATATTCAGGCAATCAATGAAGTTAATGAGGTTAAGTCGCAGGGAAATCAAGATGGAAATGATAAAAACGGTAAAAATGGTGAAAGCAGTCAAAATCTAGATCGTGATCAGGCGCGTATCAATAAAGTCGTCAATACTTATAACGGATTAACTGCGCAGGAAAAAGCCAACACGTTAATTGTCGCAGCAACAAAAAGGGAAGCCACAGCATTAAATGCAATGGTGCGTGAGTCAATCAAAGCACAAAATCCATTACAAGCTGACGATGTTTTGATGCTCAACATGGAACGGCGCGTTTATCTAACCCCCGAACAGGCAAAAGTTGCTAAAAATTATGCTGATGTTGAGCGGATTGATTTTTTTGTTAAGGGGCGAGGGATGATGTCTTATCAGGTCACAGGCATTGACAGCAATAACAATCTGGTTAAAACGACCAAACAATATAACAATTCATTGGAGAAGCTGTTAAGTGGTGGTGCCAAGGAAACGGCTTTTAATCCGTTAACCAATCAAAATCATTTTACCTTAATTGCCACAGAGGAGATGGAATTAATCAAAGGCGATAAATTAATAATTAGCCAGTCAAAAGCACAGGGTTTGAAAAAAGGGAATAGTTATATCGTACATCGTTTTGATCATGAGCGCCAAGAAATTCACCTACTCGACAATCAAGGTGAAGTGATAAAGGTTAAGCAAAGCGAATTAGAAAAATCAACACTGCAATATGACTATGCCCGTACATTAGATTACGTATCACATCATGAAGATAAAGCGATTATTGCCAGTTTTAAGCAATACGCCCTCAATAAAGAGGTGGCAAGTGAGTTAATGGCAAAAGCCACAGGCAGTGTTGAGTTGATCACCGATGATGTTGAAAAAGCACAACATCGCATGAAGCAGTCTAGGGTTCAACCCTCAGTGATCACCTCGATTGTTCATGCACATTTGGGGTCAAGTGCAAAAACAGTAACGCAATATGTTAATGCGGGTACTAATAAGCAATTAATGATCGATTTAAATAATGCCTTAAACGCTTTAAATATCGAGATTAACAAAGATCACATAGCAAAATCAGTAGAACATGTGATTGCCGTTTTATCTGACAGGCAAGCGGCATTTGAGCATACCGATTTAGTGAAAGATGCCGTAGAACACTGTTTAGAAGAATACAAAGAAGCGATTGATTACACAGACGTGCATGAGGTGTTACATCAAAAATTTAATGATGGTGAAATTATTGCTTCAAAAGATACGCTCGTATGGACAACAAAGGAAGCGGTTGCCCTTGAAAAATCGATTATTGAGTCATGCGAAAAGGGCAAAAAGCAAGTGGCACCCTTAGCCAGTGTCGAGCAAACACAAGCTTATCTTGATCGTTTGAGTGATGAAAGTAATAAGTATTCGCTTAGCCAAGGACAAATTGCAGCAGTTAAACTGATCACCAATACACAAGATCGTTTCGTTGCGGTACAAGGGTATGCGGGTACTGGTAAATCTACGATGTTACAACAGGCACAAAGTATTATTAAGCATGTTGAGGCGATTGTGAATCATGGCAATGGCGTCAAGATTGATCATCTTAATGCTGAAGCCAAAGCTAATAAAGAAAATAAAGAAAATAATGAAAATAGTGAGGTAAATAAAAATAAAATAGCGTTTATTGGTCTGGCACCTACACATGATGCTGTTAAAGCATTAAGTGACAAAAATATCACCTCACAAACAGTACAATCGATGATATTTCAACGATCTAAAGATGTATTAAATGAGCTTAAAGCCTTTGATGAAAAACATAATAACACAACCGTTTTTGCAGGAAATGATCAAAGCAAGTCCAAAAGCGAGCTTGAAAATAAAGTGTTTTTGCTTGATGAATCATCGATGGTATCCAACAAAGACTTTGCCGATTTTATGCGGATTGTTGAAAAACATAATGCGCGTGCGGTTTTTATTGGGGATATTAAGCAGTTGGAATCATTAGGTGCAGGTGCGCCTTTTAAATTACTGGTATTAGCGGACAAGATTGCTGTGGCAGTGATGAATGAGGTGCAACGCCAACAAGACGGCAACTATTTAAAAGCGGTTTATGCCATTGCTAAGAAGAATCCTGACTTGGCATTGCAGTTTTTAGATAAGCAGCAATCTCATGGTGACGTGAGCTATCGCAAAGAAGTTGATGCTGAACACGCTGAATTGCGTTTAAATATCGTAGAATCGGTGCCTGATAAGATCGACATTTCTAAAATTGACCCATCTAATAAAGATCAAATTAAGCTTACAGAAGCCATCAATGCTTTAATTGATGGCAAGCATATTGACGATATTGCGGGCAGTCCTGCGTTTATCCAAAAGGTTAAAAACGCATACAAAGTGATGAAGATTGACAAAATGCGTATAGACACAGCCAACGAGCTAGGCAATCGCACAGCTGAATGTCGCGCGAACACTCTAACCGTTCTTGATGCGCACAAGGAGCGTGATTATATCACGGCAATGGTGAGAGAACATGACAAGAACAATGGTGTTATTGCTAAAGATGAAAAGCAGAACATGGTCATTGAACGACTTAAAAATCTCAATATCGACAGTGAAAAAATGAAAGCCATTGCCACCTATAAAATCGGGATGGTCTTGCAAAAAGGTCAAAATAATTATTATGAGATCAAGCGTGTAGATAACGACAATAACCTATTATCATTAAAAAACCTAGCTACTGGTAAACTTAGTTATTTTGCCCCCGCAAAAGCCAATCATCGCTTTAATGGCTTGTTTGACGTTAAAAAAGATGAAGTAGCTGTTAATGAGCTGCTCATTATGACTAAAACAGATAAAGACAGGGGAATCTATGCCAAAGACAAGATGCGTGTTGAGTCTATTGATCAAGATAAAGGACTGATCACCTTAATGAATGAAGAAAAGGACAATAAAAAGGTTATTTTGGATAAAAACAACCTTGCTACACTACATTGGGATTATGCGCTAACTATGACGACAATGGCGTCGCAAGGAAGTGATAAACATTTAGTCGTCACCGCGCAGAAGTCTAGCTCACCGTTGGCGAATATGCGCTCGTTATATGTGACCCTTACAAGGGGTGTGCGTCATATTAAAGTGTTTACTGATGATCGTGAGGCTTTGCTAGATCGTGTTAAAAATGAGTTTAGTAACAATAAAATTGCGATTCATGCCGTGACTGGAGAAGTCACACTGACTGAGCATTTTGATCGCTACAAAAAAGAAAAAGCCGAACAACAGGACAAAAAGCAGGGAAAACAACAGAATAGTTACGCTCAATATCAAGTAGATACGATACAAGAAAAGCGTCATGATCAACAACAGATCGATGACTCATTACAAGAGTATGGTCGCTATACAAGACAAATGCCTATCAATCACGAGCAGACGATGTGTGATTATGATCAGTATATGGCAGATTTAAAGGATGATTTTGATGTCTCTGCTTCTACGTATTATGCGGTTAAGCATCATGAGGATAAAGCTAAAAGTAGTAAAAATAGCAAAAATAGTAAAAGTAGAAAAAAAGATAAAAATGATAAAAATAATGAGAGTAATCAATCAAATAATTATGCCAATACAGTCTTTTCCGAAAAAGTCTATGACCCTAAATACTGTGATACACAAGGACGTTTTGATGTGCGTAAATATGGCGAAGAAGTCTCAATAGAATTAAAAAAACGGACAGAAGATGTGGCTAGATGGCTGCTTGGTGAAGAAAACAAAGGGCGTTCAAATAATACTGTACTTGCTTTTGGTCAAGATAGCGCATCATTAAAAGTGACGTTAACAGGTAAGTATCGTGGTTATTATAAGGATTGGTCAAACGATAATGATCGGGGTGATTTAATTTCACTCATCATGCGTGAAAAAGGATTAACCTACGCTGACGCTGTAGCTGAGGGTGCGAGAATGGTCGCTATGCCAGAAGCTTACGATATTAAGGAAACGAAAAATCATGAAGCATTAGCTAGAGATGTTTCTTATGATGAGCGCAAAAAACAATCGTTTGAACGTGCGGTTAAAATCTGGGAAAAATCTCACCCAGTTAAAGGCACTTTAGCGGAAAAATACTTAACACAGCATCGAGAGATTAAGGATTACCACAGTGCGGATATTCGCTACAACGCGAGTGTTTACTCAAGTGAAGTCAAAGGGAAATACCAACCCGCTTTAGTGGTTCAATTCAGAAATGAAAAAGGCGAGCTGACAGGGATTGAATCTGTTTACCTTGAGCGTGGTACTGGCAAGAAAATGTCTCATCTTAAAGTGGGTAAAAGAAGTTACGGCACGAAAAAAGGCAGTGCCGTTTTGATTAGCAAAGGAAGTAATCAATCAAATAATATTAGTTTTTTAGCTGAGGGTGTTGTAACAGGCTTATCTATTAAGCAAGCTTTTAAAGACGTTCATATTTTAGCAGCAGGTGGCAATGAAAACTTTGCGAATATCCATCCTGATATGCTCAAAAATAACATCCTTATCTGTGCTGATAATGATGGTAAAGCATTAATCAAAGACTCTGCTTTAGTGAAAGCCATACAGTTATTTGAAAAAGCGGGGAAACAGGTTAAGGTTGTATTTCCTAATATGATTAATAATAAAAAAACCGACTATAATGATACCCTTAAATATCAAGGTGTTCAGGCAATTTTTGATAAACTTAATCCTGTATATCAAGACTTATTAACGCATGATAAAAACTTAAAATCATTGATTGATAAGATGGTATCACAGGGTGATTTAAAACATGATGACATTGAGAATACGATTAAATATGTCAATAAATCACAAGATATAGATATATCATCAATTAAAAAGCATATTGATGTACTGCATAAAGATAACCTATCTATCAGTCAAAAGGATATTGATTCAGTTGCACAATCAATAAAATCACAAGAAAATCAACCGGATCAATATAAGACTCAAAACGTTGAAACTGTGCCTAATGTGACAAAAAAACAGATCATCAAGCATCAGTTGACTAAGTGATTTCTATCAAAAAATTA
>NZ_QLIQ01000062.1 GCF_003428165.1 Cysteiniphilum litorale
GTTTATCCTCTTTGAGGGAGCAAGAGAGAGTTTCTTCCGACACCCTTGCCTTCGTCTACACGTTCCTATTCCCAAGGTCGTGACGGGAATTCCACCCGCTAGATACTGACCATGCCAGTCGCACCACAACACAAATAGAGCCTTCCATTTTATTGCTAATTATTTAGGATCTGCAGCTTCCTCACTGGGAAACATAGAAAATAAATTTCCAAACCATTGAGAGTTACTCACTGAAGAATTAAAATTATCGGCAAAGTTAAAATGTTTATCATTAACTTTGTTTGTTATTGCTTGAGGAATAAGATTATCAGCAGCACCCCAAAGTGTATGGCCAAAAGATTGTGTGAAGCTTCTAATGAATCTTGGTTTATTAGAAACATAATTTCCCAACCCTTCTGTCATACCATCCCATATGGATCCAGTAAAAAAAGAAAAGATTAAATTCACAATATCTGAACTATTCCAAGATTTGTCACCATATGCAACACTCACTGTTTTCCCTACACCCCAACTTGCTACACCTTCAGCCATGAAAGCAGGAAGGCGTCTCTGGAAAAAATTTAAAAATTGATTGTTTGGTTCAGAAAATTCATCTTGCATAATACTGCTAAACATATCATTACCCATTTCAGCGACAGAATACTCTGGCAACAAATTAATTATTGCCCAAGTAAACATTGATAGTGCATTACTGACAAATACTTTACCGTTTTGTCCTAACCCCGCATAAGAAAGCCCACCTTTAATACTTCCTGTATCCATCACGCCTGCGCCAAATTGTATAGAAGTATTTCCAACAGTATTAACAGCAAAATTAAGTGGCTTTTTTATAAGATTTTTCCTAGTAATCCCTTTTGCCATATCAATACCAGCACGCCCACTGCTTGTTATATCTGATACTGTGCTTTCTAGACTGTCTGTTAAACTTTCAACTGCTTCTGTTTCTTCTGGAATATCCCCAAGTAAAGTTGTTAAAGCACCATCAGTGACTGTATCTAACACTATTATCGATAATACCATGGCAGATAAAATAGCAATATTTTGCCAACTATGCCCAGAATGATCGGTCCTAAACACAGGATTACTCCCCGTAAATATATAACGGTTCCACTTCGATAAACTATCCTCCGAAATAAACCTCGCCGTAATAGGATTATAATAACGCGCTAATAAATAAATATTCCCACTCTCACTATCCTTATACTCGCCATCATACCCATATGGATCCGTTTGCAACGTTAAAGTATTCATCGCCACTGCAGATAAACGCTTAACACCAGAGGCACTCCTCTGCAAACCACCCAAATCAACTCCATAAGCACTATACCAGTGCGAAACATTCAATGCACCTTTTGTATCCAGTGATCCATAAACACTTCCCTTAAAGTTCGCCAGATAATAATGATCCGTATCACCTGCTGCCTGCACATTACCCTCAGATGTAATAAAACGCTGCAAACGGTCACCACCTGCTAATAAATAATGTGAACTTTGATTCCCCAATACCGTATTTACAAGATTGCCATTGCTATAGTAATAATGTAAGTCAGTTTCCTGACCATTCAATAACTGTGATTTAGTATAACGTACTCCCGTTGGCAAATAGCCATAGCTTGTCTTAACACCTGTAGCATCCATATAAGAAACCAACTGGTTCCAACCATTATAGCCATAATAAGCGCCTGTAATACTCTTTGTCTGATTCCCCAATGCATCATAAGGATAGCCTCCATTAATCTCCATCTGATCCAGCCCATTATACACATAATTTCTATCTGCCTTATTCGTCGTCTCATGCTTAAGCAGATTTCCATTAATATCATATAAATATGTATCCGTAACAACCGCACCCGTTTTAAGCGTGCGTACCTCCTGATAAAGACGACCTGCCGCATCATATGCATATGTAAGTGTATAACCATCCCCTAATGCATCACGTACATCCTCCTCAGTCAGCTCCCCTAAAAGATCATAACTATAATCAATCCGACCAACCTCTTTGCCAGTGCTATCCACCGTTAATGCTTCTCTCACATTGTGATAAGGATTCGTCGATTTACTATAAGCATAATTATAATAAACCATATCCCCATTGCCTAAGTGTTTCTCACATAACTGACCCGCATGACAGATAAATCCCTTCGGTGCCGTTATAACCGTTGTATAATCATAGGAAACCGACCCTTGAAGCGTCTTATGATCTGGCAAGATCATCTGTGCCGATAACAACTGACCTGATCCACGACTCGCCGTACCACTGTAGTGGTAGTCCGTTATATCACCATCAATATCCGTTAATTGCTTTAATGTCCCAATCTGCTTTTGCTTACCTGATGCAGGAGCTGTCAATAACAACTGATGGGATAAACTGTTGGTGTAATAACTGTAATGCAACGCCTTGCCATCAGGATATGTTAAGTCCGTAACATTCAAGGTCAATGGGTCAACCGTATAACGCACCGCCTTATACCTCAATGGATTGGCCATCACCGTCTTAATATCTTCTGCACAGATCGCCTTTGTATTACCACTGACATCATAATAAACCATCGTCAACGTATCAAGTTTTGGATCATAAACATTACAAATCGCCGGAGTATTCGCAATGACATTATTCCTGCTATCACTCACCCATTCACTGGTCACCTGACCTAATGCATTATATTCAGTATGAATAATATTCCCATTCGCCTGTTCATGTGCAATCAGATGGTTTGCCGCATCATAAACAGGATGAGAATATACCGTTTGGCTGACCGATTTGCCAGAAGCATCTGCACCACTATAGGTAATGCTTTGTAATTGACCAACACCATTATAAACAAAATGCTGTTCTCGGTAATATCCATCCGCCAGCAAAGCACTTCCAGATGCTGAGGTCATCTTCTTGTCAATCACCTGACCAGAAAGGTTATACTGATAATTAAACGCTTTAAGATCCATATCACCTGTAACAGCCTGACTTGGATTGCCAGGCACATTATTATCACTTTCAATTAACTGACCTAGCGCATTATAGCTTTTATGTATACTAAAACGTTGACCTTTAGTATTAATATCCTCACTATCGCCAATCAAATGTCGCTGTGCATCATACGTATAACTTGTATGGCTCACCCAGTCCTTTGCAGCTAATGCCTTATCAATCGCCGGAATAATCTTCTGAGCGTCTACATCATGTTCATAATCAAAGAATACCCCTTTAGGCATAACCTGAAGCGTTGCAGGAATTCCATCTTCTCCTGCCTCAAATACATAACTGGCTAATTTCTCATTGCTTGTAAATGACTTCGCCGTTACGGCATAACTATCTACACATAAACCACTTCCACACCCATAAGCGCTAAACGTAATCCCCAGATCATGCACTGGATCTGTCAATTGATAATGGTAAACGCTTGATGCCGTGGTCGCACCATCTGATGCAAAAAAGCGTCTTTGAGATACCACTTGTCCACCCATCAGATTATAAAAGCCCAATGCCTCATTACCACTTGAATCAACACTGGAGGTTACTAAACCATAACCAATGTTCCCACTGCCAGATTCATCATAATCATATGTCTTTGATGACAACACAACCGTCTGCTTCCCATCACTCACATAAGAAACAACTGGCTTACCAAAATCATCATAAACCTCTACCGTCTTAATGCCTGCCGGATTTGTCACGATCTCTTCATTCTTATTATCTCCAACCATATACTGATACTGAATAACCTGACCATTAGACAACGTATGACTGAGCATTCGACCAAAAGCATCATAACGATAAGCTTCAATATGCTGATATCGTCCATCTATCGGATCAGACAACTGATATAACAACAGATTACTGGCCTGATCATAAATACGTGCAACACTCCCTAAGCTGCTGCTTAGATTATTGCTCATACCACTGGCATCACTGATGACAAGCTTCACCTTTAATCCAGATAAAACCGATGGATAAGACCCTGCTGGAAACAGACCTTGTAATTGTTTAACGTCTGGTGACTGTGTCACCGTGTTATCCACTGACATCGATTGCACCATACCACCTAAATGCAGATCCGACTTCTCTTGTGCTGTTAATCCCGGAGCATACGCTTTCTCCGTATGGATAACCTCACCATATTGGTCATATCGATACGATGTCTCATATACCGCAATCTCCTTTGCATTAGTACCTGTTGTTTCATACCCACTTAGCTTCTGTGACAAATCATAATGACCATACGCATCAGACTTATAAATATTACGAACATACTGTGCATTTGCATTAATGCTGTTGCCAGGCGCTGGAATCTCTTCTTTAAATGACAAAGCCGCATTCTTAGGATCATAAGACTGCTTTAGTATATGACCATCTGGATAAATCACCTCTACCGGCTGACCATTGGCATTGTAATAGGTCTGGGTCGTCACCGTGTCACCCTTCTTGCCTTCCCACATTGGCGTGTCATTCTGGCTTGCCTGCTTATCATATGTATCTATCGATAATGCGCTAAATGCCGGTGGGGTTTCAGTTGCTCCAGCTGTTTCACCATCATAACGATAGTGGGTATCTAAAATAATATTATTACTGTTATCACAGGAACCTCGAATACATACCTGTTTCTCTATCATTAAATGTTGGTTATTATATGTCAAAGACGATAAGGCATTATTCGTCTGTTGCACAACTTCATATAAATATTTGGTACCACCAGGGGCATTTAATAAACTATCTTCTCCACTGGATAAACGGTAATCAGGATAGCCCGTGAAATTATGCTTATCAGGTCCTGCTTCAGAATGTATCTCAACATTCTTTAAAACATGCACCTTATTTGATGTATCCGTATACTCATATACCAAGCTATCATATGCCGGCATACTCTCACCACCCATCGTCATAATCGGATTGTTACTGTGTGATAACACCAGCTTTTTGCCTGAGGGATAATCAATATGATCTATATAGTTCACCCCATGATCATCTAAATCATAATGAAGTCGATAATCCTGCTTTAATCCTGCTTTATTTACATCAAGATTATTACGTACACATAACCCGCTTAATAACCCGCCCTCACTTACCAAAGACACAACCTTTTGATTCACACTGCCGGCAATAGGTGATGTGATCACATCAATATGATTGTAATGATTAAGATTATCGCAAAGATCTCCAGTGTTTGATGAACCACCATCACCTTTAACATGTGAAAGCTTTAATACATTCCCTGATGCACTGACAATCTGTGATAATAAACCTGATACCTCCTGTGTGCCATGATTTGGCTCATCACCATAGTAATACAGCGTTTGATTACCAAAATTGTCAACACTGGCAATAAGCTTGGCAACATAGTCTCCACCAATATAATAATCCTTAAGATATAATTCATCACCTGTATATAGCTTAATAACATAATTGTAATTGCGTCCTGCAATCTCTCCATTTAGATGACTAAAGCTTAAAATATGCGGTGCTTTACCACCTTCAAACATCATCTGATTATTCAGTTGTGTCACGTGAAAAATACCATGTCCTGGAATCGTAAGATAATTATCTGCATAGGTAGGTAAGGCAAAATTCCATCCTCTCCCTAGATTCAAAGGATTCCCTGATGAATTGCTACTGTAATTCATCGACAGATTCACCTTCCCTGCAAATGCAGGTATGCTTGCCAGTGTCATCGATAACGACAGACCGCCTGTCTGAGGATTTAACGATGCAGAAAACAAACCACCACCGCCAAAGCTCATCGAATCATTTTGCTTCCCTGATGTCATCGCCAGCATCGACCCTGGTAACGAGCCTAGCTTCAAAGGCTTTACAGATGTATCGGAAGCAGTAGAAAAATGTGAATGTTCTCTATGCTTGATCAATCCCTTTGATACAACGGGAATTGATGTGGCATAGGCAATATTAGACAGTACTAGACTTGATAATGAAATAACAACAAGCAGCGTTTCATAGCATTTATTTTTTTGGTTCATAATGGTAATAACTCTATAAATATTATGTATTTCCGTATCTTTTACAGACAAATGATAACTTTATTTATATCTAGTAGCATATCGTAAGGTTTACCTTATTTTTTTTTAAAAAAAAGTGGCAAAATGCTCTTGTGATTTTTAATGTTTAACAAGGAGTTTTTTTTGAAAAAGTATCTAAATATCTTATTTATATCATCACTTTTATATCATTCAGCATCTGCAGGAATTCAAATTTTTTTAGATATTGATAGCTCAATAGCTCCGCAAGTATTCTCTGCTGGGTTTATTAATTTAACTACGTTAGGTCGAAATGGTAATGTTTTTGGTGGCTCTTTTAGTAATGATAATTTCAGCACTCTCAACACAAATATTGATATGAAAATTAATGCGACAAAAGAGTTTGCTAGTTCTGGTGATTATGTTCATGTTGTCTCAACAGATAATGAATATAATAATGGGGCATGGACGGGACAGGGATCATTCTCTGATCAAAGCCTTTTTGCTGCAGCATATAGAAAATGGACTTTTAGTCCAGCAGCATATAGCGGGAGTGCCGCATATAATATAACCGTTTCCCACCCTAATAGAATTACATTTATAGATGGTATGTTGTTTATTGGTACAGCTAATGGTTTGTATTATTCCAAAAATCAAGGAGAAAGCTACCAATTAGCTTTAGGAGCAAATATTGGAAATAACTTTAATCATATCACTAATATTGCTGGAATAAAAAATGTATCAGGGACGTATATATATTTTATAGCAAGAGATACGCTATTGCAGCCTACTAAACTTAATACTACTTTATGGGTTTTAAATACCAGCAAACTTGATGCGCGTGCACAGGCAGTTTTTTCCTTTATGCAATCAGGAGTAACAACAGTTTTTGATATTCAAAGTGATAAATTAGACCCTTACGGTTTAATTGTTTCCACCAATAAAGGTTTGTATAAATATAATACCGTAACCAGACAATTATCTCCTATGAAATTGTCAACTTCTGAGGAACAATCAAAAGCTGTTAATCTAAAGCAGCTTATCCTCTCTCCTACAAAAGAACAATTCATTTTTAATAATCCTTATTACCTTAATGATATTATATCTTCTATTAAAACCAACACCCAAATTACTTCTCAGACTACTCTAGGTATTCAAGGGCATATTTTAAGCAGCTCTCAATGTATATATAACCCCAATGATTACTGTATATTTTCATCGTTTTACCATAATGGTAGGAATAATATAGAGATTTCTTCCATAGAAGATGGGGCTATTTTCTCAAATATTTTAATTGATACTGGCGCTTCAGAGGTTGCTTTAGGAATAGATACAAAACAACCTAGAACGGTTAATACCGACTATCAATATTTTATTTCTAATGATATGACTTATTTAATAGAGTTAAATCTTAAAACTAATAAAGTGACAAATATACTTATACCACAAAATGAAATTACTAAAAATGTTGTGTGTTTATCCATGTTTTTAACATACAAATCTGGGGCGAATATAGTAAACCTACTACTTAATAATAATTATATTATTCAATACAATACTTTGCTAAAAAATTTCTACGAAATACCATTACCCGCTACATTTAGTGGCAAATAAAAAAATGCTTTCCATTAAAAATAAATCAAGGATGTCACTTAGCACCGCAATTATACCAGTAAGGTCTGGTACTCGGTAGGTGTCAAGCTACAGGGTGCCTTGTATCTTAAACATATGACTAATTATTAAAAATTTCATCATATAATGATGACAGGGATTTGGAAGATGAGGCCGATGGGTGCCTTCAGCCAACGAGCTAGTCGCCGAGATTTTGCTCTTTTCAAAAAAATATTATTCTCAAAAATGGGCGCATTCGCGATTTGTGGGTAAATCAGCTGTAGTTTAACTTGAACTGAATGCGATCTTTATGTACAAATACCCTACTGCCTTTTAAACATAAGCAAGTTACGGATGAATTTAGCTGAGCAAAACCTAGAAACGATTCAGAGTGAGATATCAAATACGATAGTAGAGCTATCTAAGCTTAACACCGTTATGGAAAATAAGCTTGATAAAGATCGTATTAAGCATGCACAAGATCTATCAAGCAAACTCTCCGACTTATACGCAGTATTAAGTCACCAAGAGAAAGTGCTCAGTGACTCATTTAAAAAAGATGAAAAAGCACAGTTAGATGCTACGGGCAAGCGCTACATTTTCAAAGACTACAGAGCGACTAATGTGATGTATCACAATGGTAACCGTTTTGATATTTATATGCCTTACTATCTTTTCAAAGGAACAAATAAAGGCAAAGGTACGGGCTGTAAGCCAGGCTTGCAATTACTGGGTATTCACCATGCTATATCCAATGGTTTA
>NZ_QLIQ01000063.1 GCF_003428165.1 Cysteiniphilum litorale
CCATTGGGATGTTGTGTTTAGCGGCATTGATTTATATAAAAAACTTGAGTTTGATGAGTCTTGATATTACTCAAAATAGGCAAAATAATGTGGCTCAAATCAGGCAATTTAATTTGGCTCGTTACAAATTAGAGGGTTTTCAGCCAAATAGGACTGAAATTCCGCATATTCATTATCACTAAGTAATTGTTAGAACCAGCAAAAACTTTAGGCTCAGCCAGAATTATTTTGCAAATGGATTTTTGAATATTTGATAACTTCAATGAAAACCCAGATATAATTTCTTTCACTTTTGATTTATTATGGTATAATTACCATAAATATAGTAATGGATATTTTTATGTCAAAACTATTAAAACCACTTAAGTGGGTGGGATCATCCTTGGATGATCTGAAGCAATTTCCAGATGAGGTAAAGCGAGCAGTTGGCTTTGCGCTAGATTTTGCTCAAAGGGGCACAAAGCATGATAAAGCAAAACCTTTAAAAGGTAATGATTTCAAAGGTGCATCTACACTTGAAGTTGTAGAGGACTATGATGGGAACACTTATAGAGCGGTATATACGGTGAAATTGAAAGATGCTATATACGTATTGCATTGCTTTCAGAAAAAATCTAAAACTGGCATTAGCACGCCAAAAACCGATATAGACCTGATAAAAAAACGATTAAAAGAAATTTTAAATATGCAGGAGAAGTAACATGCTTAAAATAACAGAAAGCTCAGGTAATGTGTTTAGTGACCTCGGTTTTGAGAATGCCGATGAGTTACAAGCTAAATCAGCACTAGCAAGGCAAATATCAATCGTAATTAAAGAGAAAAAACTTAGACAACGAGAAGCTGAAGAAATTACCGGAGTTAATCAAGGTGATATTTCAAAAATCATCAATGGTCACTGTGATAGATTTAGCATTGATAGATTGTTTAGTATGCTCTTAAAGCTTGGGCAAGATATTGAAATAACAGTTCACCCAGCTCAAACTGGATTAGGACATATCAATTTCATGCGTGCTTAAACGAAAAGGTATCTTTGTTGACTTATCTTAATTGATTTATGACCAAATTATCAGTGAATTCCATTGGGTAAAAGAAAACAAAATAAACGATCTTTTTTATTGATATAAAATCAAATCCATTTGCAGAATAATCCTGGCTGAGGGTCATTTTATTGCTGGTGCTAATAAGTAAGAGCGAGGCAGCCCAATCTTTACACATTGGCAATTGAGCCAGCATAAGGTTGTACAATAAGAGCCGTATGACAGGAGACTGTCACGTACGGTTCCGTGAGAAGCTAGAGGGTAAGTTCCTCTGGCTTACTCGACCTCTTAGTTTATCAACTTCTTTAGTGCTTGTTCAATTTGATCTTGAGAGATTGTAAAGCTCTGATCAAAGATGATGGTGTTTTTAACCCACTTACCGATAATTTGACCATCATCAGTAATAATTTCTTTATGATCATTAATATCTTGCTCACCATGAACGATCTCATTAACGAGCTTCTCAATTTTTTTGCAGCCTGCGCCTTTACGGATGTCTTCAGCAATTTCAATTAAAGCTGCGATATATTCATCGCCTTTACGGGCTAATAGAGCGATCACCTTGGACGATCGGCAAACTCCCATCGCTTACATTGGCTTGGATTAATCTCAATAACTTCCATGATAGTTCCATGTAACTATTTATAGTGTTATATTTATCATTATATAAATAAAATATCAAGTAATTAATTTAAAATAGCTTTTATTAATTATGTGTACGCGCGAACAGATTGCTTTAGAACTTCTTGTAGATTGCTTCAAAAAGTCTTTAATCGCTATTTAAAATGATAACTCATAGATTTAAATAATAATTATAAATAAAATATAAAATTAAATAATAAATAATCATAATGGGAAATAAAAACAACGAGACCGAATAAGTGCCGTGATGACTTTACTTACTTGGCAGAAGGGTGGTGCACTTATGAAGTGTGTCGAGTTGTTGTGTGCTGGAAAATATCGACAACGAGATTGTGGTTATGAAGTATGATTGACTTTACAGTGTATGATCCACGTTGAAATATTGTTTGGCGATAAAATGGATTGAACCCACCACGGTTGCTTTGTGATACTCACTCAATCCTGATGCGATGATGTCACCACCTAAACGCACAATATTGTGAAAACGTATTTTCTCGTACTCCTGGCCAAAGAGAGCAAAGAGTTGATCACGCTTACTATTTTTACTACTTTGGTATTCATAGTTACGCGCATTAAAAACCGCTGAACCAATTTTATAAAAATCATGCTCTTGCACATTACTTTCAATTAACTCAATTGCTTTTTTGCAGACTGCTGTTGCAAATGCTGAGTTTATATAATGGTTGACCTTGTCTGCCGATAATTTACAAAATGTGCATTGTGGTTTTAAGAACAACTCAAGGTTTGCTTTTTCAAAGGCAAGACCGATTAAGAACTTTTGCCGTGAGTCTTTTTTGCGTTCTCGCACTGAAAGGGCAGTTAACTCGGTGCGCTTGCGGTTGAGTCTAATGATGACTTTTTTACTTCATCATCCAATTTATTCATCATCTCTTTATCTTCTTTGTATTTTTCGGCAATGGCTTTAAACTCTTTTTCGATGATGTCATCTTCCAGATCAGTCACGCCATATTTGAGTGCCAACTTACCAACTTTATCAGCGCGATCTTTGTCAATTTTCGCCTCCAGTTTTTTAAGTTCATCGATTTGCTTTTGAATATCCGCTTTACGTTCTTGTGGTGTCTTTTTCTTGGCAGCCATCAAAACTTCCTCAATTTTAATCCGATTATGACAGGTCTATGATAGCAGCAAAGGACTCTTAAGAAAACATGAGCGTAGCGAATTCATTAGAACATTAGGTTGTGACTAGATCGGCATCTTGGTTTTTGCGTTCCTAACCTAATGACCTAATGCGCACTTGTGTAAGTCTTGCGACTTACTATGCGATCTGCTAAAGTACTGGGTATCAATATAAGGATTGAATAGTACTAGATGGCGATTTATCACTACTCCCGAAATTTCGGTAAGCGAGCAGAAGGCTTTAATGCGGTATTTGCCGCAGCTTACATTCGTGGAGAATCAAAAAAGTGTATACGCCTAGATAAGACAATTGATTTTAGTGATAAGAATCACGTTGTTTTTAAAAAGAGTTATTTGCCTGAGAATGCTCCTGAATGGGTAAAAAAGTTTGATCCAAGTAAAGAGCTATCTGATCAAATATGGAATCGCATAGAACTTATTGAAAAGCATCCACGTGCGCAACTTTGTTTTCATGATGATGTTTCTATCCCGCTGGAATTTAGTTTTGCTGATGCCAAAGAGTTGGTTGATGAATTTGTTAAAAAGTATATTGCTGTTGATGGCATGTTTGCTGATGTTGCCATGCATTGGGAAAAGAATAATCCTCACTTTCATATTTTAATGCCCATGCGTCAATTGACTGAAGCATGTTTCAGTAACAAGATGCAATTGAAGATGGGTGAGCTTAAGGAAATGTATCTTAAGGTCAGAGGTGAGTGGTCTGAGTGTGTCAATGAATTTGCAAAACGTAAAGGTTTAGATGTTCAAATTGATCATAGAAGTTACGCTGATCGTGGTCTTGATTTGGTGCCTATGAAGAAAGTGGGCAAAGCTAAACACATAAAAGATAGCGAACATCAAAAGTATAAACTAGCGCAAAATCAATTAATCAAAGCTGAGAATTTATTAAAGATTCAAGACAATCCTGAGATCATTATTAAGAAGCTTGAGCAGGAACATGTTTGTATTGATTCAGCACATGTTGAAGAAGAATTGTCCCGCTTTGCAGTACCGAATGACGTATTGAGTATTGTTAAAAATCACCAGCATGAAAATATAGAAAAAGAAGAAGAGATAAAAGAAAAGATAAATGAAAATATAACAGAAAAGACAGAAGAAAGTGCAGATGAGGCGCTAGGGAAGGGTGAACAAAATGAAGCTGTTTCTCCTTTTTCACCTTTACCATTGGCAGCTAAAACCACAAATGACACTGACACTGCGCCTAAAAATCCTGTCAATGATCAGCTACCTTCTCATGATTCTGTTGCAAAAATAGCCGCTGACTCAAAAAATAGCACTTCCTCGATTGCTCAAAATAGCGTGATTTCTAGTCTATCCTCTGACATTAAGGGTGACATTGATAAGTATACGGTAAGTGCTCATCAGGCTGATTTGGTTAATAATCAAACTAACTCACCGCTTTCACAATCTGCTTTGACGTATCAAGTGATTGAAAAACTCGAAGCCAATCATGGGATTTTTAGTGATAAGCAGATCAAAGAATCGATTTTTGAGCACGATGAGGTGGGTACACAGAATTTTAATGCGGTGTATCAGAAGGTTATTCAAGATCAAAAGTTGGTCTATTTGGGTGTTGGTATTGATGGCAGAGACAGCTATACCACCAAGCTGCATTTTGATAAAGAGCTTGATTTGCGTGATATGGCTAGGACGCTTAATAAGCGTAAAGGCTTTCATGTTTATGATACTGACATTGCCAAAGTATTAAAATCCTATGACTTACGTCCAACCCAAGAACAGTCATTGCGTCATTTACTTCAAGGTAAATCCATTGGTGTGACGGTTGGTTTTGCTGGTACGGGTAAGAGCTTTATGATGAAGCTTGCCAATGAAATATGGCAAAATGCGGGCTTTAATGTTGTCGGTACGGCGCTATCTGGTGCGGCAGCTGCTGAGCTTCAATCTTCTTCTGATATTAAGTCACATACTGCGGCATCGCTACTTTATCAGTTAGATAAAGGGCATTTATGTTTATCTAAGCGTGATATTATTGTTGTTGATGAGTTTGGAATGCTGGCATTGGATGATGCGCATCGCTTGATGAAGCATGTAGTGCAAGCCGAGGCGAAGCTTGTTGGTATTGGTGATGATGAGCAAACGCAGCCGATTGGACCAGGTGCATCGATGCGTTCAATCATTGATGAAGTTGGTGCTTCTAAGATGACGGATATTATTCGTCAGAAGAAAGACTGGCAGCGTGAGGCAACGGTTCATTTTGAAACGCAGGAGACAGGTAAAGGTTTTGATCTTTATCAATCGCATGGACATGTTCATTTTTATGATCAGGGTAAAGACAAACATACTGCGATGCTTGAGCGTTGGCAGTCACATCTTGATGCTGGCGCACCACTATCTGAAGTGATGATGTTAGCGCATAAGAATGACAGTATTGATGCGCTTAATAAGATGGCGCGGGAGCGATTAGTTGGACAAGGAAAGCTTGACGGTGGTGTGCGCTTTAAGAACGACAATCACAAGCAGCTAACCATTGCTGTTGGTGAGCGTTTATTGTTTACGCGCAATGATAAAAAGCTTGGTGTTAAGAATGGCTTTATGGGGACGGTGAGTGCTGTTGATGAAAATCACGTTACTGTGACGCTTAAATCAGGACAAAGCATTACGTTTGATCCAGCTGCCTATAATCATTTTAACTATGCCTATGCTGCAACAATTCATAAACTACAGGGTGCTACTTTCGATCATACGCTTGCTGATGTTGATTCAGTGGGTTGGGATCGTCATTTGTTTCTGGTGGGTGGTACGCGTCATCGAGAGAACTTTGATCTGTTTGTTGACGGTGAAACCTTTAATGATCTTGATCATGTTAAAGAAGTGGTTACGCGCGGTGGCTTAAAAGATCATATTTATGATTATCCGGTACGCTTTGCGATTAACCGTGGGTTTGATGGTGAGCATATTGCGGAGCATGCCGCAGGCTTGGTTTCTAGAACTGCTGATAAGTTACATGATGCTTGGCTGTATTTGTCGAATTATCAGGCTTATGTTGAAAAAGCGCTAGCACGTAAAGAAGCTGCGATCAGTGATGAGCAGCGTGAAATGCTGCGTATTCGGGAAGAAGCGCGAATTGTTGCCTCGTTTGCGGATAAGCGTATTGAAATTGCCAAATTATCTAAAGCTATTAATGAGGTGCTGGGTGAGCGGACACTGGCTGATGCGCAAAATGACCCAGAAGTACAAGGCTTGTGGGATGATCTTTATCAGGCGCAAGTTGATCATGGTGTGTTAGCTCATCGCATTAAAAACAACACCATTGATCTGACGGAAAGCTTACATGCGAATCGCATTACCAGTGCCACACTTAACAAGGCGTATGATTTTTATGAGAAGCATGAGCAAATTCACGCACTTGCTAAAGCTTATACACTTAAGCAGCTATGGCAGCCAGAGCAAGCTGCTAAGATTATCGAGGATTTAGGCAGCTATCAGCGGCATATCTTTAAAGCTTTTGATGCAGAGACGCAAGCATTTGACTTTATCAATGAGCTACGTAATCAGGCGGCGAATGTTCAGTATGAAAAAGCCTTTGCGCACTTTGGTGTGGAGTATCGCGTCTTTATTAAGGATGCCAGAGATTATATTCAACGAAACCACGCGCTTTTTGAAAGCTATGCAGAGCTTCGTAGTCTGAAATCATCAAGTGATGATCACCTTGGTAATGATGAGAATAAGAATAAGCATAAAGAAAAAATTGAGGCAGTTTCAAGGCGTTGTGCTTTATTAAGACAATCGAGAAATGCGGTTGCTTCAACCCTAGCATCTTCTGATGTTGCAAAAGAAGTCGGTGACTTTTTCCGAATTGACCAGACTAAGCTTGGGTTACATGCTATAGAGCATAAAACCGCAAACGATCTGATTGATCGCTTTAGGTCATCTGATGCATCATTCATTGGGCAGATGATGGCAGCGCATCAGATCAAATCACAATTTGCAATGATGAGTGGCTATGTTGAGCATGCCTTTAGTGATGGCTGGAAGGATATCAATATTGCTAACTGGCACTTTGATAGATGCTTACAGGTTTTAAGAGCTTCTAAAGCATACCGTCAATCAGTCAATGTAATTAATGATTATCTGACGTTGGCAAAGCATGCTCGATCAAATTGGCAAGCATTTTATCGCGTAGCTGATCAACAGAAAGCTTATGCTTCATCTACCTCTATCTCTAGCTCATTTACTTCACTTAATGATAAAGGAAAGGGTGCAGATCAACATAAACATAAACAATCTAATGATCGTAAAGACATTTTACGTCAAATGGCGCAGCATTATGCTTATCAACGTGATGCGCTGGCATATGATATTATACAAAATCTTGATCAGTATAGTGGTGCTATTGATTTTGCGAAGATTGATCTGGAGCGATTACGTGAAGCTGCGGGTAATTATGATCGTGTGCGTCGTTATCAATTGGCTTTACAGCGTGTATCACGTTTTGAAGAAGCTAAAGCGTTGTTAGAAGATGGCAAGCGTTATGGCAATCATTTACAGGCTGCTCATGTTTACAAACAAGCAAAAGCCGATGTAAGAAAGCTTGAGAAGGTGACATTACTGCGTGGACTGTCTTCAGCAACCAAGCATCAGGATATACATTTGGTTAAAAACTATATTGATGCTTCTTATCAAAGCTATCGCTATTATAAGAAAACGCAACATGCGTTTGATGGTCATGTTTATGTTGATTCTGTGTTTAGACCAAAGCATTTACAGGCTTACGCTAACACCTCAGTGCAATTTGCCAGACAAGCCGATCGTTATGCTTATGCGCTTGTTGAGCAGGGCGTTGATTACCAATCTATTCTTAAGCATCAGATAAAAGATGAATCACGCTTAAAAACAACGATTGAGCGTATTGAAGAAGCGCATACCCGAGAGACTAAGCGTTTAGAGATTGAAGCCTATTTAAATCCTAAAACACCACAAGCACAGTTAGAAAAACTGGCTTATCAGTTTACTCAGGATAGTAAAGGTTATTATGGTCTTGCGCGTGAGGCAGGCTTATTGTGGTTGCCACTTTATAAGATGGCACTGCCTGAGAAATTGCGCCAGGTACGCGCGACATTAAATGCCGCTGATCAAGCAACTTTTGATGCGATTACTGAACACAGTGATATTTGTCGTACGGTTGCGGATAAAACGAAAGAACTCAAAGTGCTTGAAGCACAGTTGGTTGAGCTTAGAAAAGCGACTAACGGGGGTAAAGAAAATATTGAAGAGGCTTCACTTAAAGCAGAAATTGCAAGCTCTAAAGAGAATTACTATTACACGATTGCCGTGCGTAATGAAATGGCTTACAAGCTTGCGCAAAAAAATCCTGAGCTTTTAGCAACTGATGCAGAAACTCAGAAGCAGTTGCGTGATA
>NZ_QLIQ01000064.1 GCF_003428165.1 Cysteiniphilum litorale
CTCTATTTGATCATTTGAAAAATAGTTTAATGTTGTGGCATACAAGGCATCGCTCACCTGTAAATGCATGCACACATTTGATGGCATGCCTTGCTGCATGGGTTATCGATCCTATCTCTATTGTGGGCCAGAAAAGATTGAGTGTTTTATGAACCGTAATTCCGAACTGAGGTTAATACATCTGAAGCGCTCGCCAGTAAGATGGCAGAAAGGCTATAAGATAAAAATAGGAAGCTTAGTGCCTGCAAGACTTCAGTAGTACTCAGTTTAAGTGCTATCGCGATATAAGGCACCAAAGATAACGAAAGTGTTAAGGTCATATAGCCGACAAGGCATAAAATATAGGATCTAAGATTGATATGTTGAGTGTCGCTATTATTGATTATCATCTTTCTCTTGCACCAAAATCCAAGGTTTGACGACTGAAGCCCATAGCGTTGTATTGTTCTCAAACCAATGTTTAGCATCGTCATCATTGACATATTCAATATGATTTTGGCTCATGTAATCCGTGATTTGTGCTTGATCGTTTTGTGCTAATGCATAGGCGACATCGATTAAATCAAGTGCATCACTGACCTTGATGACTTTGCCTTGTGCAAAAAAACGCTGAAGCTCAATCCACGCAATACGTGCTGTTTCGCTTAAGATTTTGGCTTTGAGTAATTCATTAGATTCATTAGACTCATTAGGATTGCTCATATTGCGCCTCAAGCTCGGAGAGATTTTCCCATAGCTGATATTTATCATTTAACAATGCTTGCTTTTGTTCAAGTGCTTGTAAGGTTTCTTGAACCGCATCTTTGCTTTGTTGGTAAAACTCAGGTGTAGCAATTTCTTGTTGCAAGTTTTCAATTTCAGCTTCTAATTGTTCAATCTCGTTAGGTAAGTCAGCAAGCTGTTTTTTCTGTGCAAAACTTAATTTTTGTTTTTTAGTGTTACTGGCACTTGCTTTAATGGATGATGATTTTGGCAGAGATTGAGATGCTTGATCTAAGCTCTTGGTGCTCGAGTTTTTTTGGCGTAGCCAATCGTCATAACCACCAACATACTCTTGTAATTGACCGTTACCCTCAAAGACAATCGTGCTTGTGGCAACATTATCGATAAAGCTACGATCATGGCTAACAATCAGCACAGTGCCTTGATAATTTAAAATAAGCTCTTCAAGTACCTCAAGTGTTTCAACATCAAGATCATTAGTTGGTTCATCAAGGATTAACACATTACTTGGTTTGGCAAAAAGCTTGGCTAATAATAAGCGATTACGCTCGCCACCTGAGAGTGAAGAAGCGGGGCTTTGCATGCGTTTTGGATCAAACAGAAAGTTCTGAAGATAACCAATGACATGCACTTTTTGACCATTGATATCCAAGTAATCGGAGCCTTCGGTGACGTTATCAACGAGCGAAAGCTTGGGATTAATTTGATCACGCAGCTGATCAAAATAGGCAATTTGTAGGTTCTCACCATGGTTCACCGCGCCTGATTGCGGTGTTAATTTTTGCAGTAATACTTGCAGTAGCGTACTCTTGCCACAGCCATTTTTGCCTAAGATCGCTATCTTATCACCACGTTGTATCTCACATGAGAAGGTATTAAAGATCGGTTTATTATCATAATGAAAGCTAATATCTGAAGCTTTGATCACCATTTTACCGGATTTATTCGCTTGAGATGCACTTAAGCTAACATTGCCTTGTTTATCACGACGGGCTTTACGCTCTTCACGCAATGCTTTTAATGCGCGCACACGCCCTTCATTACGAGTGCGACGTGCTTTAACACCTTGGCGAATCCACGCTTCTTCTTGTTGCAGCTTTTTATCAAAGTTAGCATTTTGTACTTCCTCGGCATGTAGATAAGCTTCCTTTTGTGTCAGGAATTTATCGTAATTGCCAGGAAAGCTTAAGACATTACCACGATCAAGCTCGATAATATCAGTCGCAATATTTTGCAAAAACTGGCGATCATGGGTGATAAATAAAATACTACCTTTAAACTGTGGCAAGAAGCGCTCTAAAAATTCGATTGACTCGATATCTAAATGGTTTGTCGGCTCATCTAAAAGCAAGAGATCGGGTGAGGTAACCAATGCTTTGGCAAGTAATACGCGACGTTTTAAGCCACCAGATAGATCATCAAATAATGCATTGCCATCAAGCGATAGGGCAGAAAGCACCTTTTCTGCCTCCATTTGCAAATCCCATGCATGGGCATTATCGATTTGCTGCTGTAAGTTATTTAAATGATCTAGATTGTCGGCTTGTGTTAAATCAGCTGTTAATAAATTTTGATAGTCAATAATTAACTGACCAGTCTCACCAAAACCAGAAAGCACAATATTAAATACCGAGCCTTTGGTATTTTGTGGTACCTCCTGCTCAAGCCATGCGATTTTGGCATTGTCATGGACGATGCGTTCACCGTGATCTGGGAGTATTTGCCCTTGAAGGACTTTAAAAAGAGAGGATTTGCCCGCGCCATTGCGACCAATTAAACAGATACGCTTATTGGCGTCGATATCCAAAGAAACATTATCTAAGAGTTTATGGTGTCCAAAGGCAAGCTCGGCATTGCGAAGAGAAATAATTGGCATAGTGTGTGATGATCGTCAAGTTAAATAATTTTGTTAAGTTCAGCAAGATTGCGTGATGCAAGATCATGCCCGATTTGTGCGCCAAGACGCTTGGCAATGAAGCTGGCTGAAATAATGCCACGAATAACGTCTTTACCAGATTTATCTTGCTCTTGAATAAGTAAATGATCAATGTGCTGATCATGCATTAAACGGGCAATATGACCAACTAAGGTGTCTTTTAATACTGCATAGTCAAGCATCGGTAGGTCACTTATTTTTGCCATCAGCATGCCAACAGTTACTTCTTTAGGATTGATATCCTCTTTTTGCGCGACTTGCGTGCGATAGATGCCTTGCAGTCTACGTGTGTTGATCAAGCCGACGACCTCATCATCGTTATTGATTACCAATAATGCATGTACTTCTACTTTCTTCATCATCTGTAATGCATCATCTGCCAAAGTTTTTACATGAATCACATAAGGCTTGACGGTATGAAAGTCAGTGAAAACGTGTAAAGCAGGTGTTTCAAGAGAAATGACATCCATCGTTTCTGGATGATAGTAAGGGATGCTTTGATCTTTAGTGTGCGTTGTTGTATCTAATAATTTATATTCTTTGTATGCCATAAGTCGATCCTTGTGATGATTATTTCTCGTAAGTCTAATCATCATTTCGCTGCTTTGCAAACGCAATAAGCTTAGAAGTCGTAGAAAGCAGAGTAATCGGGGTGATCAAGGTAAGATAACAATTTGATGTTTGGCTAAGCTTTTGGGGATGTGTGTACTGATACCGCAATGTAATGCTTTGTCAATAATTGCATCAGTTGTTGGCTCGATATTCCATTTTTTTGAAATATTCTCAGTAAGGACTCTTGAGACATTACCTCTGGAGATTCCTAAGAAGCTGGCAACATCACGTTGACTCATGCCATGCGCAAGTAAATAGACAATCTCAAGTTCTCTAGGTGAAAGTAAAGCAAAAATCTTTGATGATTCGATATTAGGGTCTGGGTTTAGACCTTTAATATAGTGATAAGGGTTAACATTATCCAGCAGGCGACCGGTAGTCAGTGTGCCGATAACTTCATTGTTTAAATCAATAATCGGCAATACGCTACATTGATAAATATGATGTGATAAGCCTTGCTCAATTAAGCAATTTGTTGAAAAGTTTATACAACGAATGATCTGACGCTTGGTGATGACTTCATTGCGTATTTTCTTTAGTGTTTCATATTCGGATTCACTGATAATCTTAAGATCGAAAAGCGTGGTGCCAATCAGCTGCTTGGCCTCAGTATTTGCGATGATTTTGGCAGTTTGTTCATTTAAAAATCGTATTTTCCCATCTAGGTCATGCGCAATAAAGTTGACCCCCAGATCGTTATAGTTATTTAAAAAAGGGATAAAGTAGTTCTCTAAGAATGCTGAGTCCTGCATTTGTGATCTTGCTCCATGAAATGTGTTGAATAAAAAACTTGCTGTAATTTATACGTTTTAACTTAAGCAAGACTTAAAAGAAATAAAAAATAAGAAAAGATGTAAATTTTGATCACCCCCTGCCATTTGGCTGCTGTTTGTCATATTTATCTTAAGTTACAGTTCCACCCCTTTGTTTTTTAACAAATAGCTAGGCATATATCGCTCATGAATCGCTTTGTGGTATTTAATATCGCAGAAGTTATTGATACTTATGTGAAATGGATAGATGACAATGGAGTAATTAAATTAATGTTCACATTAAAACAAATGGAAGTTTTTGATACATTTGCAAAAACCTTGAGTATTACCGAAGCCGCGAATAAGTGCTATATCAGCGTGCCAGGTGCGTGGAAGCATTTGGATAATTTGCAAAAGCTATGTAACACAGCCCTCTATCAAAAAGAGGGAAAATATATGCACTTGACTGCTGAAGGCAAAAGTTTGCACGCTCAGATCATTAGGTTATTAGAGCAAAAGCAAAATATAGCTGATTATATTTATGAACTTCAGCAAAAAAAAGAAGTCATCAAAGTTGCGATTCCTGAAAATCTTGCGGAGATTTTTTTGGGTATGATCAGTGCTTTTAAATCAAAATATTTAGGGATAGAAGTGAGCATGACATTGATAGGTAGCCTTGATGAAATGCAAAAAGCCATTAAAGAAAAGCAGTACGATGTCATTTTCACACTTTATCCATTTATATCGCAGGGTGATTATAGTGTAACGACATTAGGCAGTTACAAGATGTTGCTATGTAGCAGTAAAGTTCATTTTCCAAGGGTAAATGCTATTCAAGATTTGTCATCACTAACCTCAACGAGGATATTTATGCCCCAGTATTTTTATGCAACGACAAGCTACTTTATCAAATATCTAGAGGCGTTTATTTCAGCGCCTGATATTGAGTATTTAGATAAAGTAACCACAATTAAAAAATTTATTGATCATGGCATGGGACATGGTGTCATACCTTCTTTTTGTTTTTCATCATGCAACGATACCTTGCAAATACTACACAACTATAATAAACCTCAGTCTATATATGCATACACTTTACAGGGAACAAGAAATAATAATGTGATAAAGGAGTTGCTTAATTATGATCTGCTGGCAGAAGCCTCGGGAGAGATTCTTGATACATTACTTAGCGATTAATGCTATTACTTTTATAAGGAGGTATATCTATCAATTTTTCCATAATGATTGAGCGGATCATTTGAATTGCGTCAAAGCATAACTCATGACCTGTTTCATAGGTGTGCCATGCGACATTATAACCATGTTGGATCAGCATAACTTTAGCTGTGGCGCCAAGCTTTATCGGAACAATTGTATCTTGCGTGCCATGCATACAGATGTAGTTAGTATGCTGGTGGGGTAGGTCAGTTATTACTGTTAGAAATAACGCTTGAATCGATTGCTAAGCTGCAAAAAAATATTTCTCAGGCTATACTTTCATTAGTTTTAAATACCTAAACAATAGTTTTGGTCATAATGGATATTCGGGTCAAGCCTGAATATGATGACTGGTAGTCATTCTCAGACTTGATCCGAGAATCCAAAAAATACCTAGTAATATTTGCATAGGTACTTATGATGAGCATGTATCATCAAGACAATCAAGGAAGCAGCTATGGTATGTAATAGAAAATGTAAAGAATATAAAAAATATAAAAAGCAGATGCGTAATAAATACTATTCTCACTCAAGCAAACAAGCGGGCTTTGGTTTGATTGAATCTTTAATTGCACTGACTATACTAGTCTTTGTCTTTACCTCGTTTATGACAGTGATGCTGCGTTCAGCCACTGTAGCAAGTCGCACAAATAACGAAGTTGCTATTGATATTCTATTGGATAACCGTATTGAAAATTCATGGATAACCGGGCAAGCGATTGATCTCTCACCCAGTGGTAATATTGTCTTTACCCAAGGAACAACGGAATTAACGGGACGCAATACCTTGTTAAATGTTGAGCAACAGCGCACCTTTGCTGTGGTGATACCATAGTTTTAAGGGGTATCAAGATGCATATTCAAAGGGTTAAAATAAAAGAGCAGGGTGCAAGTTTAATTCAAATGCTCGTAGGTATTGCTGTTGCTGCTTTTGTCTTAGTCATAGCCGGTGAGATGTATTACACCGTCCGCCATAGTTACACACGCACAGTCACACAACTGGTTGATAACACCGAAGCAAGTGTTGTTGCCCAAGCTTTTCGTAATCTGGTTGATCAATCAACCTCGCCATCACCTTATGGGTTGTGGCCGTGGCAGCAAGTCGATTTACGCGTGACAAGTTCTACCTTTAATCCGCTATCCTATCCACCAGTATATGCGGCAACTTCATTAAATTTTTATGCTCCACCAAATCATGTTGCTGGAACTGATATATTAATGTTACAAGGCGTTGTTTCCAGTGAGCTGTCTGGTGCTATTTCAGCCAGTTCTTCACCGGTGAATATCACAACAGGATTAAAAATTGGCAATAACGACTATATATTGTTGGCAGATCAAACAGGCTATCAAGTGATGAAGGCAACGGCAGATGCTTCAGGTAGTTCAGTGCCTGTTGAGCAGGGTCCCGCGCGGAGCTATGCCGCTGGCAGTTTTTTAGCGCAATACCATGTCTATATTTTGTATCTACGAGAGCAAAGCGGCGTTAAAAGTCTTATGATTAATATTGATAATGCAGGAAGTTCACAAGAGCTGATTGCTAATGTTGATGATCTGCAAATACGCTACTACGCCAATGGCGTTTGGAATAATGTCCAAGCAGACGGTACGCCTAATTATCTTGAGCCTTGGTATAAAGCTGTCAAAGGTATTGAGATTCGTTATACAGTTTCAGGGCAAGTCTATACAATCTTAATTGCGTTAAAGGCGAATGTTTTGTAGCTAGGCTGTCTATACTCATATTGTCCACGAGTTTGAAAGTGCTTCGGCTTGTTTAAGCACAAGTTCTATAGCACCTGCAGTCTTATCAGGCGGGTATTTCCAGCGCTGTAACGTGCGGCGAACGAGTATCTTTAGTTTTGCTCTAACACTATCTCTAACTTGCCAGTCTACAGTTGTCGAACGTCTAAGCTTTTCGGTTATCTCGATGGCAATTTTCTTCAAAATTTCATCACCCAATTCGCGCACGGCACTTTCGTTATTTGCTAGCGCATCATAAAAGGCAATTTCATCAGGGTTCAATCCAAGATTGGCTTCACGTGTCATTTCTTCTTGAAATGTTTTAGCCATTTGAATAAGTTCTTCAATAACCTGTGCTGTTTCAATGGCTCGATTGTTATATTTTCGAAGTGTCTCTTGTAGTCTGTCAGCATATTTTTTTTCTTGAACGATATTATTACGTGTTTTTGCTTTGATATCGTCTTTTAGCAGTTTCTCTAATAATTCAACAGCTAGATTTTTCTCTGGCATTTGTCTTACATCATCGAGAAACGGGCGCATTCGCGATTTGTGGGTAAATCAGCTGTAGTTTAACTTGAACTGAATGCGATCTTTATGTACAAATACCCTACTGCCTTTAAAACATAAGCAAGTTATGGATGAATTTAGCTGAGCAAAACCTAGAAACGATTCAGAATGAGATATCAAATACGATAGTAGAGCTATCTAAACTTAACACCGTTACGGAAAATAAGCTTGATAAAGATCGTATTGAGCATGCACAAGATCTATCAAGCAAACTCTCCGACTTATACGCAGCACTAAGTCATCAAGAGAAAGTGCTCAGTGACTCATTCA
>NZ_QLIQ01000065.1 GCF_003428165.1 Cysteiniphilum litorale
TCTGGCAGTTTGTGACTGAAATTGATGGTGCAGCTGCGGATGATCAATTTGGTTATTCGGTGGCGTTAAGTGGTGATGGTAGAACCTTAAGCGCTGGTGCAGTAAATAGTGATACGGTCAATGGCACGGATAGTGGTCGTGTGAGTACGTATCGCTTAGATTTTGCAGGACGGGTCTTAAACTTCACTGAAAATGATAGCGCAACGGTGATCGATAGCACCTTGGCGATCAACGATGGTGATGATACCCAGATTCAATCTGCGACGGTGACGATTAATAGCAATTATGCTAATGGTGAAGATGTTTTAAGTTTTACATCAGTAGGCAATATCACAGGATCATTTAATGCAGGTACTGGTGTATTATCATTAAGTGGCGCAGATACATTAGCCAATTATGAGTTGGCATTGCGCTCAGTCAAATATCAAAATACCTCTGAGGCACCGTCTGTGTTAGCGCGTGGTATTACCTTTACGGTATTTGATGGCAATGATAATTCCAATGTGATTAATGCAGTGGTTAATGTGACCTCAGTGCCTGATGTTCCGGCATTAACCGGAGGTGTGACGATTGCATATACTGAAAATGATGCCGCAAAAGTCATTGATAACACTTTGGCAATTAGTGATATAGATGATACGCATCTTGAGCGGGCAACCATTACCATCAATAATAACTTTACGATGGCTGAAGATATTTTAGGCTTTACCGATACAGCGACGATTAAAGGATCTTATAACATTATCAGTGGTGTGTTGACCTTGGTGGGGCATGATACTTTGGCAAATTATCAAGCGGCTTTGCGTAGTGTCACGTATCAAAACACGTCAGATACGCCAAATACTGCCGCACGGACAATTAGCTTTGTGGTCAATGATGGTGATGTTGATTCTGTGAGTGTAGACAGTACGATTAATCTAAGTGCAGTTGCTGATGCGCCTGTTTTTGTGAATAAAGACATTACAGTGAGTGAGCTTAACACCTTTGTTGCTTCAGATGCAGCAGTAGCTGATTTCTTTGGTTCAGCGGTTGCGATGTCAGGTAATGTGGTGGCAATTGGTGCTGAGTTTGAGGATAGTGGTGCATTAAGTACAAATGGTGCAGTGTATGTTTATCGTTTTGATGGCAGCAACTGGATTGAAACGAAACTGCTTGCCAGTGATGCGACCAGTAATGCGCAATTTGGTGCGCAGGTAGCATTGGATGGCGATATGCTATTTGTTTCTGCACAACGTGATAATGGCAATAGAGGTGCGGTATATATCTTTAAATATGATGGCAGCAACTGGATTGAAACACAAAAGATTGTGCCTGTTGATATCGCTGCTAGTGATGAGTTTGGTATTAGCCTTGCCCAGTCTGGCAATACGCTGGTGGTAGGCTCATTTGGAGATGATGATAATGGCAGTAGTTCTGGTTCAGCTTATGTATATCGCTATGATGGTCAAACGTGGACACTTGAGCAGAAATTAAATGCCAGTGATGGTGCAGCAAATAACCGCTTTGGTTCTAGTGTTGCTATCAGTGATAACGCCATTGCAATATCAGCAAGTGTTGGGTTAACCAAGACAGGTCTTGTTTATGTTTACCGCTTTAATGACACGACGGATATGTGGGATGAGGAGCAAAAAATCAGTGTTGGTGATGTTACTCAAACCAGTAATATAAACTATAACATCGCCATGGATAAAGATGTGATTGTGCTTGGTAGTGGTGATGCAAGTATAGCGGCATCTGGTGGAGAGGGTGCGGTTTATATTTATCGGTTTAACGGTGTTAGCTGGGCACAGGAAGTCATGCTGACTGCCCAAACTCTAGTTGCGAATGGTAATTTTGGATTTTCTGTTGCGATAGAAGGTGAAACAGTGATTGCGTCACACAGAAACACCCCTACAGAGGCATTGGTTTATCGCTATTTGGAAGGCAGTTGGCAGCTATTAGAGAGCTTCAAAGGAAGTGATACACTCGATAATGATGGTTTTGGCGGTAGTTACGGTACTATTGTGATTGACAATGATCGAGTATTAGTTGGTAACTCAGCTAAAGATGTCTCAGGCTTAAGCAGCGCTGGTAAGGCTTACTTGTTTGATCTACCTGCTAATAGCAATTTAGGCACTCTTGCCGCAATTACGGTAACTGAAGGCGATCCAGCGTATAATATTGCGACCTTAACAAACGCCTTTGTTGTGATAGATGTTGATACGGCAAACTTTAATGGTGGTAATTTAACATTAGTAAATACCAGCAATAGTGAGGATCATTTTAGCATTGAGAATCAGGGCACGGGAACTGATCAAATCGGTGTCAGCGGTACGGATGTCAGTTTTGAAGGGAATATTATTGGTAGCATTGTGAGTAATGGTAGTGCAGGGAATAATCTGGTGGTTAATTTTACGAGTGTTAATGCCACAGATGCTGCGGTGAGAGCATTGGTTAAAGCGATTCAATATACTAACTCATCCATAACTCCAGCAGCACAGCGGACGATTGCGATGACAGTCAATGATGGTGATGGCGCGACAAGTAGTGCGTTAACACAAGAGATTAATGTAACAGGTGTGAGTATTGCGCCTGTTGTTGTGGCTGGTGGCACGTTAAATTATACCGAGAATGATGCAGCCAGTGTGATTGATGGTGCAATTACGGTGAGCGACGCTGATGATACCAACCTTGAAAGTGCAACCATTTCAATTACGGGTAACTTTGCGACAGGACAAGATGTGCTTGGATTTACAAATACGGCGAATATCACAGGAAGCTTTAATGCAGGAACTGGGGTGTTAACCCTAACAGGTACTGACACGCTTGCCAACTATGAGGCGGCATTACGCAGTGTGACGTATCAAAACACGTCTGATAATCCAAGCACCTTAGCACGAACAATTAGCTTTGTCGTTAATGATGGAGATGTTGACTCAAGTGCGGTGACAAGTACGATTAATGTGACAGCAGTGAATGATGCACCTGTTGTGGTGGCAGGAGGTACGTTAAGCTATACCGAGAATGACTCTGCCAGTGCCATTGATGGTGCGATTACCGTGAATGATGCGGATGATACCAATATCGAAAGCGCAACCATTACTATTAGCAATAACTATATCAATGGTGAGGATATCTTAGCATTTGCAGATACTGCTAATATCACGGGAAGCTTTAATGCAGGAACTGGTGTATTAACCTTAACAGGTAGTGATACAGTCGCTAATTATCAGGCAGCATTACGTAGTGTGACCTATCAAAACACGTCTGATAATCCAAGTACCTTAGCACGTACCGTGAGCTTTGTCGTGAATGATGGCGATGTCAACTCAAGTGCGGTCACCAGTACGATTAATGTGACCGCAGTGAATGACGCACCGGTTGTCGTGGCAGGCGGTGCGGTAAGTTATACGGAACAGTCACCAGGTGTGGTCATTAATGGTTCGATTACCGTCAATGATGTTGATGATACTAATGTTGAAAGTGCAACGATTTCAATTACGGGTAACTTTGCCGCAGGGCAGGATGTTTTAGAGTTTACGGATACAGCCAATATTAGCGGTAACTTTAACGCAGGTACTGGAGTCATGACCTTAACAGGTAGTGATACAGTCGCTAATTATCAAGCAGCGTTGCGTAGTGTGCTTTATTACAACACCTCAAATAATCCAAGCACATTAGCACGTACGGTGAGCTTTGTTGTTAATGATGGTGATGTCAATTCAACTGCAGCGACAAGCACAATTAATGTCAATGCAGTGAACAACCTTCCTGTTATAACAGCGGGTGGAACATTAAACTATACGGAAAATGATGCAGCCAGTGTCATTGATGGCACCATTACTGTGAGCGATGAGGATGATACCCATATTGAAGAAGCAACGGTTACAATAACGGCTAACTATGTTAATGGTGAGGATGTATTAGCGTTTGTTGATACGGCAAATATCACCGGAAGCTTTAATGCCAGTACGGGTGAGCTTACTTTAAGTGGTAGTGATACGCTTGCCAACTATGAGGCAGCGTTGCGTAGTGTGACGTATCAAAACACGTCTGATAATCCAAACACCTTAGCACGTACGGTGAGCTTTGTTGTTAATGATGGTGGTAGTAACTCAGTAGCGGTTACAAGTACGATTAATATCACCGCGGTGAATGATGCACCGATTGTGGTGGCAGGAGGTACGTTAAACTATACTGAGAACGCCTCTGCCAGTGCCATTGATGTGGCGCTTACTGTGAATGATGCGGATGATACCAATATTGAAAGCGCAAGTGTTACGATTAGCAATAACTATGTTAATGGTGAGGATATCTTAGCATTTGCGAATACTGCTAATATCACGGGAAGCTTTAATGCAGGAACTGGTGTGTTAACCCTAACAGGTACTGACACGCTTGCCAATTATCAAGCGGCATTACGCAGTGTGACCTATCAAAATACTTCTGATAACCCAAGTACCTTAGCACGTACCGTGAGCTTTGTTGTTAATGATGGCGATGTCAACTCAAGTGCGGTGACAAGTACCATTAATGTGACCGCAGTGAATGATGCTGCTGTGGTTACCGCAGGTGCGGTCTTAAGTTATACCGAAAACGATAGTGCCACAGTGATTGATAATACCATTACCATCAATGATGTTGATGATACCAACCTTGAAAGTGCAACCATTTCAATTACGGGTAACTTTGCGACAGGACAAGATGTGCTTGGATTTGCAAATACGGCGAATATCACAGGAAGCTTTAATGCAGGAACTGGGGTATTAACCCTAACAGGTACTGACACGCTTGCCAACTATCAGGCAGCATTACGCAGTGTGACGTATCAAAACACGTCTGATAATCCAAGCACCTTAGCACGAACAATTAGCTTTGTCGTTAATGATGGAGATGTTGACTCAAGTGCGGTGACAAGTACGATTAATATCACCGCGGTGAATGACGCACCGATTGTGGTGGCAGGTGGCACATTAAGCTATACCGAGAATGACTCTGCCAGTGCCATTGATGGTGCGATTACCGTGAATGATGCGGATGATACCAATATCGAAAGCGCAACCATTACCATTAGCAATAACTATGTTAATGGTGAGGATATCTTAGCATTTGCAGATACTGCTAATATTACGGGAAGCTTTAATGCAGGAACTGGTGTGTTAACCTTAACAGGTAGTGATACAGTCGCTAATTATCAGGCAGCATTACGTAGTGTGACCTATCAAAACACGTCTGATAATCCAAGTACCTTAGCGCGTACTGTGAGCTTTGTTGTTAGTGATGGAGATGTTGACTCAAGTGCGGTGACAAGTACGATTAATGTGACAGCAGTGAATGACGCACCGGTTGTCGTGGCAGGTGGTGCGATAAGTTATACGGAACAGTCACCAGGAGTGGTCATTAATGGTTCGATTACCGTTAATGATGTTGATGATACTAATATTGAAAGTGCAACGATTTCAATTACGGGTAACTTTGCCGCAGGGCAGGATGTTTTAGAGTTTACGGATACAGCCAATATTACTGGCAGCTTTAACGCAGGTACTGGAGTCATGACCTTAACAGGTAGTGATACAGTCGCTAATTATCAAGCAGCGTTGCGTAGTGTGCTTTATTACAACACCTCAAATAATCCAAGCACATTAGCACGTACGGTGAGCTTTGTTGTTAATGATGGTGATGTCAATTCAACTGCAGCGACAAGCACAATTAATGTCAATGCAGTGAACAACCTTCCTGTTATAACAGCGGGTGGAACATTAAACTATACGGAAAATGATGCAGCCAGTGTCATTGATGGCACCGTTACCGTGAGTGATGACGATGATACTCATATTGAGGAAGCAACGGTTACAATAACGGCTAACTATGTTAATGGTGAGGATATCTTAGCGTTTGTTGATACGGCAAATATCAGCGGCAGCTTTAATGCCAGTACGGGTGAGCTTACTTTAAGTGGTAGTGATACGCTTGCCAACTATGAGGCAGCGTTGCGTAGTGTGACGTATCAAAACACGTCTGATAATCCAAGTACCTTAGCGCGTACGGTGAGCTTTGTTGTTAATGATGGTGGTAGTAACTCAGTAGCGGTTACAAGTACGATTAATATCACCGCGGTGAATGATGCACCGGTTGTGGTGGCAGGTGGTACGTTAAACTATACTGAAAACGCCTCTGCCAGTGTCATTGATGCGGCACTTACTGTGAATGATGCAGATGATACCAATATCGAAAGCGCAACCATTACCATTAGCAATAATTATGTTAATGGTGAGGATATCTTAGCATTTGCGAATACTGCTAATATCACGGGAAGCTTTAATGCAGGAACTGGTGTGTTAACCCTAACAGGTACTGACACGCTTGCCAACTATCAAGCGGCTTTACGCAGTGTGACCTATCAAAACACGTCTGATAATCCAAGTACCTTAGCACGTACCGTGAGCTTTGTTGTTAATGATGGCGATGTGAACTCAAGTGCGGTGACAAGTACGATTAATATTACCGCGGTGAATGATGCACCAGTTATGGTAGCAGGTGGCACGTTAAATTACACAGAAAACGCGCCAGCGAGTGTGATAGACACTAGTATTAGTATTAATGATGTTGACGATACCCATATTCAAAGCGCAAGTGTTAGCATGATTGGTAATTATGTTAATGGTGAAGACATCTTAGCATTTGCGAATACTGCTAATATTACCGGTAGCTTTAATGCTGCCAGCGGTGTATTAACCTTAAGTGGTAGTGATACGATCGCTAATTATCAGGCAGCATTGCGTAGTGTGACCTATCAAAATACTTCAGATAACCCAAGTACGCTGTCAAGAACCGTTAGATGGTTAGTGAATGATGGCGATGCCAATTCAAATCTTGTCACCAGCACCATTAATGTGACTGCGGTGAATGATGTTCCCGTTTTATCTGCTGGAGGAGTATTAAGCTATAGTGAAAACGACCCAGCAACAGTGATTGATGGATTACTGAGCATGTCTGATGTTGATGACACAAATATTGAAGGTGCAACAGTGACGATTAGTAATAACTATGTCAATGGTGAGGATATCTTAGCATTTGCAAATACCGCAAATATCAGCGGAAGCTTTAATGCAACAACAGGTGTGTTGACCTTAACAGGCAGTGACACGGTCGCTAATTATCAAGCGGCGTTAAGATCAGTTACTTATCAGAATTTATCATCTAATCCAAGCACATTATCACGCACGATTAGCTGGACGACAAATGACGGTGATGGAAATTCAAATATAGCGACCAGTACCGTGAATTTAGGTGCGATTAATAATGCGCCCATTGTAAATGCTGGCGGTGTTGTTAATTATATTGAAAATGCCAGTGCCATTGTTATTGATAATGGTATTACGTTATCTGATGCAGATGATACGCATG
>NZ_QLIQ01000066.1 GCF_003428165.1 Cysteiniphilum litorale
AAAGGCTACACTAGAGAAGAACTTGATTTGTTGATGTCCAGTGACATGCCTGAATCGGTTAAGATTAAGATTTTAGCAAGTTATAATAAGGCTAAGGATGCACCTGTGTCAGATATCACTAATAAACTCTCAGATAATCCATAAATCCACGGTGATACATCGTAGTAAACGTAAGTAGTCGTAGTAGCAGTGTAAACACTCGGCTCAATACAATAGACCATCTAACTTAACACGTTAAGGAGGCTAGTATGAATGACAATCAAAAAGAACGGCTTTTAAAAATTGCTGAAACAAATCCTGAGTTGGCTAAAGATGTTGTCGATATTCTGAAACAGGAATTTCAGCAATCCAATGAGCCAATTGCCGTTAAAATGGTTAAATCAGAAGAAGATAAGATTGAGATTACGGTGGAGCAGAAAAGGTATGCAACTAAATATATCGCAACAATTGTCATTGGAGTTTTGTTTTCATTTATACTTGGTATAATAACCATTGTTGGCTCAATATATGATGACAGATTTATAATTATGATATTTGCAGTTTTTGGATTAATAGTCATAGTTATTTTTAGCTCATGGTATTTTGGTTATAAAGCGGGCATGCCTACAATAAAATCTTTTTTGTCTCGTCATTTTAAATGGTCATAACATGATATTTTTACTGCAAAGATGGTGGTAACATCGGATTTTTTAGCATTTTCTCTTTTTCCTCGCTTCTTTCTTTTTTGTTCAAATCTCGATATTCTTTGGTGATCGAAATCAAACCACGATCAACATTATGCCGAATATCTGTCGCTCTCTGATCTTTTTCATCCAACACCACTTTGGATTGATCTTTGACCGATTGATTTGCCTGATCAAGCGCTATCATATCTGGACGCTCAAAATCAAAAGCGTTCGCAGGTTTGTTATAATCTGCAAACTTACCTTTAAACTCATGATCTTGCGGCATTATGCCAAGCTGTTTCATTAGCGCAAAGTTATCCCGATGCACCTGCTCCATCATCGACACCGTGGATTGCATTTTTTCGCCTTTGCGTTCATGTATTTGATATTTTAGCTCATCTTGCATACCACGATGTGCTTTTGTAACCGCCTGATCATTATCCGTTCGTGCTTGTTTCACTGCATCCCTACCCTGATCAACGTCACTCGATAGCTGATTAATGTCTGTTTGTCCTCTGGAGTCAATACTCGCTGAATTTTGTTTATACCAATCCAAATACACATCACTATTGGCAACCACAAAACTTTCCTGCGCTTTTTTGAAGAGTGGGTCACTCTGCTGACTAATATCACCTAACCAACGATCACGATTCTGTGGCGTATAATGATCATCTAAGTAATCCTTAAATTTTGGCATTAAATTCTCACTCATCGTAAAGTCGTGGTTTTTGGCATAATTCGCTGCTTCTCCTGCTTGCACTGATAAATCATAATTGCGCTGTGCTGATTCACTGTAAGCTTTAGCTTCACCAAAAGTCGATTGCAGTGATTGCCCTTTGTCTACACCAATGGCTTTATCCAGTGTGGCAATATCTGACTTACTCGCACTGGTAACAGTGTCTATTGCTTCACGATAAGATTTCGCTTCGTCTGCTGTTAATGATGACGAGTTATTCGTTGTATTCGATTTGCTATAACTACCCCCACCTTTCCAATAACCATTAGCTGCAAAAAATTTAAATGCCTCACCAGTTCCGAGTTTAACTTCAGCCCCCGCTTCTGTATTCAAACCATAAGCACTCGCATTAATCTGATCCTGACTATAGCGATTATGAATATCTGCCACCGTTGAATACGCACTTACCAATTGTGCCGTTTGACTGGTTGATTCACTCGATGCCACATAATCCTTTAACGCTTGCGTCTTGCCTGTCTGATTCAAATAATTTGCACCACTATTAATTGTTTCGTTGAACATCTGCGCCTGCGCAAACGCTTCTTTTTCATACGCTGCCTGTGTGCGTGATAAACCTGTCGATACCGATTCTCTTTGCATCATATCAAATGGCTGTCGATCAAGCATTGCCGTATTGTCATAAACAATACCCCCTGTCGGTGTCTGATATTGACTACCCCCTGATAAACTCGAACGCATTGCCCCACCTGCAATCTCACTGGGACGAGTATGGTGCTGTGCAAATTGCAGATTGTTCCCCGTATGCGAACCCGTAGAGGTCGTAAATGCCGTTATATTGCCCTCGCTCATCGCCGCTGCTCCTTTCTCAGCAGAAGCACCTAATGATGATGTCATACTTGTTGCAACCCCCATCATCGCATTACCTGCTCCTACAATCAGCATTCTTGATAAGTAAGGTACAAATGCCAACAACCATCCCGTTGCCGCTGCATATTTCCATGTCAGTGCTTCTAACGCATTGATATTCGACATCGTAATGCCTGAATAACCCCCTGAATAAATACTTAAATGTACCGATAAAATCGATGTCATGATAAAATTCACAAACACATAAAAAATGCCCCATGTGCCTAGCCAGATTAATCCCCCCACATATTTCTTGGTAATATGCAGTAAATAGCCTGGGAAAAGTGACATGTAACCCACAGGAATAAACGCACATGCCATCAGTAGTACTAAAATGGTATGCAGCATCGGGATAAACTCCTGCGCCTGCATGCCCATTGACACCCATGCCGAGGTACGTGACATCTCACCCTGTACTTTACTGTAGTTTAACGCAGCTGCTGCGTTACCACTGGCACTGGTTAATACCCTAAAGCCGTCACGCACGGCATTAATCGCTAAATTCTGCATCATAATGTTTTGTGCACTACCTGAGATATTAAAAAAGTGCTGATAGACATTCTGAACACTGCTTTGCATTTCAACCAGATTTAATGCCTGATGATTGATATTGTATTTTTGTAAATCACCGAGATTGACTGTTGCCTCGTTCTTAAAGGCGTTAATCAGCCATGCAGTGGCAGTACCACAGTACGGAAAATCCTCAGCCCCTGATTCATTTGGATTAGCCCTTGGAATATGGACACGTGATACGCCATCACGAATACGATTTTTTAAGAACGTTAAAATATCAGGGGCATCATGCAACTGTTTAAACGTGAAGTTTTTTCTTAATTTGATTTCAGGATAAACACACTGCCGTAAATAACGGGCAAAGTAACCTAATAGCTCAGTATTGACTCTGGATTGATTCATTTGCTGAAAAATCGCTGACCCCCAGACCATGCCATATTTCTCATAAGCTAAATCGGCAGGTACGTGCATAATATCCTCTAAGCTATCGGTGACGTAGTTCGATAATGCGGTGGTTGCAAATAACGGATACGCCAAACCAACGGGCACATGATCAACCGTATATCTTGCCAGTGGTTTAGTGGTATCATGTATCATCACCGTTGTACGAATATTAAATGCCATCGCTGTAATCAGGATATAACTAATCGTCCAAAACAGTACTTCCTTATAATCATGGCGCATCAGTAAACGACATAACACCACAAAGCCGCCAATCGTACCCATAAACCAAAACAGGGTCTGACTTTGCTCACTTTGATAATAGGTCGCAATGGCATTGATAATATACTGTGCCACTTGACCTTGTGACGTAACAAAAATATCCAACATCACTAACTCCTTAAGTGGTTAGGAAATGAAACAAAAATAAACGAACAAAAATAAAAAAATGAACGGTAAAAGACTCAAAAAATTATGAAAGCATCAACTATTTGTACGTTAAAAAACTTTCTCAAAATAATAACTATCTTGCGTTTCGGTTGACATATGCCCGACAACCACACTTTCAACATTCAGACTACGCATCACTAAATCTGATTTCTGCTGTAGTGCCTGATACGCGGTGTGATTAACATGTCGTGTGATAATCATCTGGGCGTTATCCAGATTTTTAATCAACCACTTCATATCGTCATCTTTGCCTAAATCGGTCATACTCAATGCTAAGCGTGCTTGACCGATAATCTGATTGATGTAATCCATTAAAATAATACGCGCAATGATTTCCGCATACTCATGATATTCAGGCATCCATCCTGCCATCAGCTGTGTTTCAATCAGACGAAAAATGGGAAAGTTCACTGAATTAATAATATTCTGCTCAGTGACATCAAGCTTAGTGTTGCTAATGATCTTTTCACCGATGGCTTCCAGTATGGCTCTAAGCTTTGGCACCATTGCTGAGGATTCTGCCACCGATAATAACTGAACACTGGGTTTTAGGCAGCGTTCAGCATTGCTATCATCACAGCGATAGATTTTGACCTCCTGTTTTTTCTGGTGACTGTCTTTTAACTGACCATTGAGCATCAAATCAAAACCCGCACTTTTAGCGTCTTTAATTAACGGCTCTAGCTGTCTAAATTTAGAATCACCGCCGTTATTGGTTTCATTAATCAATGAGCCTGTCATGGTCATCATATACTCAGCAATTTCGGTGTTCGCTGATAAGAAACCATTCTTCATTAAAAAATACCACACCAGATTGCGATTTTGTTTCACCATATCTTTGAGCTCTGGTTTGCTTTTAGCCTGTTCGGCTTGTGCTTTTGATTGCTCTGGTGAGCTACATCCCTGCTTGGAGGCTAAGAAACTGCTAAAGGCATTAGAATGCGTACCATACGTCTGACACAGAAATTTATTATTTTCTGAATTGGTAAACCAACCCGCAATACCACCGACTGCCATTTGTGCCGCCTCACAGGATGAGATATTTAAACTGTTAATATCCTGTGCTAGCTTTTGCAGATAATCGAGTGCTGATTTAATCGAGGGTGCCCATGTCTGTAGTGCCAGTTGAATCGCAAAGGGTGTTGCATTTTGCATAATTGCCTGCCCCATTTGCGTCAACTCAGTCGCGCTAACAAAACTAAAGCCTCCCGTAAACAGATCAATGCCACCACAACCAAGCTTCATATTCGGTGCCTGAACATCTATCAGCTGAAGATTTTTCACAGGGGTACGAATATACCCAGAACCTGCGGTAACATACCCACCTTGCTGATCAATGACTGCTTTACTACTGCTGATGTTAGAGGCATATCCCGTATCCGCTAAAAATGCCTGCATATCGTTACTGAGATTGGCATGACTGATATTAATGGCAATCAATGATACAAAGCAGGATAAACCCCAAACGCTACCATAAGCAAAAGTAATACCTAATTTATTTATTTTACTTACCGTCTTTGCCTTATTTACTTTATTTAGTGCCTGACCGGAAATGACTGGAGATCATATAAAATAGGGCTTTGACGCCAGAGATTTCAAATGAAGTTTTTTAACTCTATTCTCACATAAGCTTATTTCACGTTGTTTCTTGATGATTTGAGCAAAATTTCTGTCAAACTTCCCTTATTTTTTTGAGAAAATAGACGACAAGAAAAAATCTTCGCTTAACTTTCTATGCGCAACATACTTTTATCTCCCCAATTAAGTTTTGGTCAAACATACATCGGTGAGATTAAGATTAATTTCGATTCAAGAGATGATATCCCTCGTATTCTTTTAGGTTTGCAATCTGTTTATCAAGACAAACAAGCACGTCAAGAACTTGAAATCGTCTTGGCAAGCGTGTTAAGTGACAAACAAATAAACACAGGTCGTCAGGGGATGGATATGTGGCGAGTGTTTGTGCTTGGCATTGTGCGTTTAAATCTCAACTGTGATTATGATCGTTTGCAAGAGCTAGCCAATGAACATAGGACGTTACGACAAATGCTTGGTCATGGTTTTCTAGATGAGAATAAACGCTATGCTTTGCAAACCATTAAAGATAATGTTGGCTTGCTGACTGAGGAGGTTCTATGTCAATTAAATATCATCATGATTAACCATGGTCACGGTTTATTGAGTGCTACAGACAAGCCCTTATTGGCGCGTTGTGATTCTTTTGTTGTTGAGCGTAACGTGCATTTTCCAACGGATATTAGTTTGTTATTTGATGCTTTATGCAAAGCAATTCATTTGACAGCGCAATCCTGCAAGCGTTTAGATATAAGTGATTGGCGTCAATCTGGTTATAATATTAGGCAATTGAAAAAGGCATTGCGTAAAGCTCAGCAAAGTAAAAAAGGTAAGCAGCAAGATCATATCATCCAAGCACATCAAGCCTATTTGGATCAAGCACAGTTATACTTGAATACATTAAACCAAACACTCAAGAAGTTGGATGAGTTTTCACGATGTTCCATTGAGCCATATATTGATCATAGCACACGACAATTTCAGCAGACGTATGATCGTGTTATTGAGAATAAAACCATAGAGTCATCGCAAAAGGTATACTCTATTTTTGAGCCCGATACTGAGTGGGTTAACAAAGGAAAAGCAGGCAACAAAATTGAACTGGGCATTAAAGTGGCGATCATGGAAGATCAGCACCAATTTATTTTACATCATCGTATTATGAGACAAGAACAAGATGCTGATATCACGGTTGATATCATTAAAGATACACAGATTAATTTCCCTCAGTTGCAAGGTTGTAGTTTTGATAAGGGTTTTTACTCGGCAGTGAATCTCACGGAAGCTAGAAAGCTGATCAATAAAGTGGTGATGCCCAAAAAAGGCAAGCTAAATCAGCTAGAAAAGTTACAAGAGAGTGATCCTGAGTTTGTGAAAATCAGACATCAGCATTCAGCCGTTGAGTCAGCAATCAATTGTTTGGAACAGCACGGACTTGATCGTTGTCCAGATAAGGGAAAAGAAGGGTTTGATTGTTATGTGGCTTTGGCTGTTTTATCTCGCAATATTCAACGCATTGGTGAAATTGTGCAGAAAAAGCGACGTAAGCAAGAGGCCAGAAAAAAGCGAAAATTGAGTAAGGCTGCTTAGCAAATATCATTTAATTTAGGGTCAAAAAAACACGCAAGCAAGTTCTTGGGGATTTGACGTGAGTTTAATTTGATATTTTCAAGCGACTTTGGTTTGTTTTTGATCATTGAGCAATCAATTCATCAAAATGTGCTGGAAATAACAATGCTGAAGGTCAAATATCAGCCTATCTGTTGCGCTGAAAATGTAAAATATCGCTATTTCCGTTCAGGCACTATTTACTTTACTTATTTTACTCATCCTGCCCTCGCTTAATGTACATCATCATTGCTTTGGGTGCGTGTTCGCGCATAAGCATCTGCCTTTTGCCGTAAACGATAATGCAATAACTCACGATTGATTGCCCCCTTTGCAATTAGTTCAAAATGTAGCGTGTGCTTGTTCTGCAAAAAGAGCACAGGGGTCAGTGCTGTGGC
>NZ_QLIQ01000067.1 GCF_003428165.1 Cysteiniphilum litorale
GTGTGGCTGATCTTCCTCTCAGAACAGCTATGGATCATCGCCTTGGTGAGCCTTTACCTCACCAACTAGCTAATCCAACGCAGGCTCATCGTACAGCGACTGCCTAAGCAACCTTTGACCCGAAGGTATCATGCGGTATTAGCAGTCGTTTCCAACTGTTGTCCCCCACTGTACGGCAGATTCCTACGCGTTACTCACCCGTCCGCCACTATCTCATTCCCCGAAAGAAACAAAACCGTTCGACTTGCATGTGTTAAGCATACCACCAGCGTTCAATCTGAGCCAGGATCAAACTCTTCAGTTTAAATCCTTAGATCACCAATTCCCGTCCTAAAACAAGAACTAACAACCTGCAAAAATTTTTGCTCAAAGTATTTAAGTATCTACATTTTATATCTCTTTAAACATCTTGAAAACCTTGCTACCAAGGCATTCTCACGAACATTCTCACTGAGAACAGGAGTCAATTCTACAGATTTTTTTTTGGTTGGCAAGCTGTTTTTTACAGTTTTTTTAAAGTTTATTTTGATTCGATACAAAGTTGATTTTTTTGTGATCAAAATCGTCTTTTCAATACATAAACTATGAGTTTAAACTTGCCCCAGCGTTCATTCACACAATATATGATTTTGCACTATACTGGCTTTGGATATCACAAAAATTAATGGAGTAATCATATGCCCGGAATATTAATCGTTTTTTTCCTACTACTAATAAGTGTTATTAGCGCATGGATGCATCGCACAATGGGGATCATATTCTTTTGCGTTTTCCTTATTGCAATGGGACTTGTATTTTTACATCACGCCACAGATCACCTTGGTTTATATTTTTAATGGCAAAAAGGAGCTTAAACATGCAACGATCAAAAATAAATAACTTCGTAAAATGCCTCAATGCCATTGAAATACTTGCCATTATCCTTGTCATCGTGATGGCTTTTTCTTTTCAATTTATATTAGGTGAACTTCCTTGCCCTTTATGTTTACTTCAACGCCTAGGGCTACTGGGTATTGCTTTCGGTTTTTTACTTAATATAAGGTATCACGTGTGCCCTGCTCACTATAGCTTATCATTGCTCTCAGCCGTACTAACTTCATTTGTTGCTATGCGCCAAATCGCACTTCACATCAATGACCCGCATGGTTATGGCTCAGCCGTTTTAGGCTTACATATGTATACGTGGGTATTTGTGCTTTGCATTATAGCTATTATTTATATTGCTATTGCACTAGGGTTATCATCACAATATGAAATCAAAGCAAACAAAGATGAAATCGCAGAAGCGAAAGACAAGAAAGTAAAAACATTTACTCACATTGTTTTTGCACTATTTGTATTTATTATAGCTGCCAATTTAATTTCTACTTTTGCCGAATGCGGATTAAGTGAATGTCCTGACAACCCAGTGGCTTATATGTTCTAATAAATACATATCAGCGCTTCATGCTGTTGTTAATTTCTTAAGATAGCTCGCCATTGGGGCGCTGTGTTTTGATTTTTGCCTTAATGCGATGTCATCTTGATCTAAATGCGCTTTTAGCAACATCTCACATTGATGCAGATGGCTTTCATATAAAAAGCGTACTGAATTGGTTTTACGCAAACCCTGTGGCGCGCCACTGATACCTTCAAAAAACCATTTATTAAGCTTAGCAACATCATTTCCCGCAACAATACTTAGCTTTGAAATAGCGCGCGTGATTGCCACATAAAACAAACGGCGTTCACTTTCTATTTCATCATTGGTAGGCGGTTTGTCTTTGAGATTACTAAAAAAGCTTTGCTCTGTCATGTCAAATAGAATGACATGCTGCCATTGCAAACCTTTTGCTTTATGAATTGAGCTAATAAGCAATCCATTTTTATCATGCTTTGATAGATTTGCCTGCACCTGTAAGGCATTAAAATGATCTAAAAACTCAGTGATTGTCTGCTTTATTTCCAAGCTAAAATTAAGCCACGCATCAGCAACATCACTATCAGTATAGACAGGACTCACTGCCGCCTTTTTTGCCAAATAGCTCGAGAGATCCAGTAGTGTATATAACATCTTAACCACCGTTGACGCTGGCGTTTTTGGCTTAACATCAAGCATGCTTTGCCAAAGCTCAAGACGCTCTTTAATGCGCGATACTTGATGAAACGGCAGATCATATTGTTGCTTGAAGCTTTGCAAGGCAAGCATTGGTTTTAATGCATTTACGCTGAGCAACTCGCTTAAACACTCCAGTTGCGAGATATTTAGATATAAGCCAGGAAGCGATAGCATTTGCATGATTTTTTCTTTGCGTACCTGCTCTGGGAATTGCTGAAAATATTTCCCCCTATCCACTAAAGATAAATAACCAAAAATCGATTGTGTTAGTGGCAGTTTAAATACGCTTTGACCATCGGCAATATGGTAATCTAGACCTTCTTGCAAACAAGATAGCTCTAGCAGCACGCCCGAACTATACTTTCTAACTAAAACCGTAACATCCTTAAGCTTATATTCACCATCATGAATGCTTTTTGCAACCTCTTGAATCAGTAACTTTAATTTATTTTTACTGATGATATTCACATCGGTTTTTTTTGCCGCTTCAGGTGCTGAGAAACATAATGTTTTTAATCGTTGTTTATTATGTTGAATCACTTCATTTGCCATGACTGATAGCAAATGCCCATAACGAAAGGTTAATGATAGAGTATATGTTTTAGCGTTTTTAAAATCTTGCGCAAAACCCTTAAGCATATAAAATGGTCGAGAACCACGCCATTCATAAATTGTTTGATCGATATCACCAACTGCCATTACCGATTGAGCATTGTTTGAAATCAATTTAAGCAAAGATTGCTGTACATCATTAATATCTTGATACTCGTCAACTATGACATAGCGATAGCGGTTACCAAAGCGCGCCGCTAGTGCTTTATTAGCACTCAATATTTTCATAGGTTCATATAGTAAGTCATCAAATGTACGCCAGCGATAATGTGCTCTTAGCTGTTCATAGAAACGAAAAAAGCTTTCCACTTTACCTTGCTCAGATAGCTCTATTTGCTTAAGCACCTTTTTAAGATCCAAGCTTGATTTCAAAAGCCCGATATATTGTTGATAACGATCAATAATCTCCGGTGTTATTAGCCCCTTTTCATTAAGGAGCTGATTAGTTTTCTGCAGTGCTTCTCGCACTAACTTCTCAAGTGTACTTTTTTTATCGATTAATTGTGCTGCTGGCAATAGTCCTTTTTTCTCTAAAAAACCAACTGTTTTAAGTCCTAATGCATGAAAGGTCTTGATATCTATAGCTGCACTAATGTTGAGCGCGTTTAATCTTCGCGTGAAGTCATTTGCTGCGGATTTATTAAACATAAGCACCAAAATCTCACTGGAATTCACCGCATTTTTTAGTAAAAACTCAATGCGAGCAATTAAGGTTTGTGTCTTACCACTACCAGCAACGGCAGAGACTAATGCATGCTGAGATAGATTATGCTCAATAATCGCCTGCTGTTCAGGGGTATAGCAAATGGTTGTCATCTTATTCATTAGTTAATACTTTTTCGCTTCTTATCTTTCACGCTATTTTTGCTAATGCTAACAAGCTTACCAATTATTAAAAAAGTGAATGATTTGAATGATATTAACAAGAATGCAACGATATGTTTTATTGCCATAGAGATGTCGCTAAATAAGCAATGCAAGTAACTTGCCAACGTTAAGGTTTTTTCCTCTTTCACAAAAGAGCGCATCGCATACAGCATGAGACAAAAAACAAAGATAGCTAAAACCCAACTAACAAAATAAGCAAACGCAATACGATACGCTCCCAAGTAGATATAACTTAAATAGGTGATCAATAGCAATATCAGCAAAACAGCTGCACTCTTAGCAATAGTCACGAATAAGGCTCCTGTTAACAATAGACTCGCATTGTAACTAAGTTTTTGGTAATGAAACAGTAATTCCCGTTGCATGTGAGCAAGTTATTACAATGAAAGGTTTAAGTACGCATGCAAATATTATCAGGTATTTTTTGGATTCTCGGATCAAGTCCGAGAATGACCACAAATCGTCATATTCGGGCTTGACCCGAATATCCATTATTACCAAAAAACTATTGTTTAGGTACCTAACGTTATCTTCCGCCTTAGAAAGCAGCAAGATAACAACGTTTTTTCTTGTTACCTATACGTTACCTACAGTTTAAGATTCATCTTGGAAGCTTCGCAATTAATTTCTCTGTAAAGCCTATGGGGAAAGGGTTTAAAGGTGGTGGGTCCTGCAGGACTCGAACCTGCGATCAGAATGTTTTTTAGTGTGAGGGGATTTTTAAATCGACTTATGGCATGGTGATTGGCAGGCTATAAGTGCAAACAAAACAACGAACCAATCACATGGAAGATTATAACGATAAACCAACAAGATTTATAAGCGAATTCATTAATTATTTAACACAAGCAATACCCATCAGATCAATTCCGACTTTTATTGAATTACTCGTAGGCTGCATGCTGAGCTCACAAGGCTTTGTTAGTGAGGCATATCTTGCCTCAGGATGTGTTAAGCACTGGGGAAGCTATTATAAATGGATAGAGAAAGGTCAGTGGTCATGGTTAAATCTATCAAGACAACTGATTGGCTTTATTTTGCGGCAGTTTCCAGCACGTTGGCGTTTTTGGGTAATTGACGATACCTTGGTTTTGCGTTTATCAACAAAAGCCCCCTCAAGTCAAACGCATTATGATCACAGTCATAAAGGGAATCGCCCTCATTATGTTCGAGGACAGTGTTGGGTTGTATTAGGTTGTGTGCTTGGTGGATTATCACGACTTATTGGCATACCTGTTTTAGCACGCCTAAGCAAAGTCTCTGGCAATACAAATAAGCTGGACATTGCATGCACATTGATTAGAGCCGTGTCCTCATTTTTCTGTAAACAAGATGTGCTGCTATTGGATTGTTGGTATATGAAAGCAAAAGTCATACTTTATGCGCTTCAACATGATCTGATCGTCATCGGTCAAGCGCGAATTGATACCGCATTATATTTTGTGCCAGTGACAGTAACTAAGCGACGTGGACGTCCGCGTAAGTATGGTATTAAAATTGAGAATGGTGACATACAAAGTATGAGAAAGCAGTATATTACGGCGAGACTATATGGTCGCAAACAGCGATTGAGATATTGCGAAATAGCGGCAGTTGCTAGATTTTTAAATGGTCGAATCGTTCGAGCTGTTTGGTGTGAATTTGAATTAACCGATGGTGTTTGGTCAAAACCACGTCTACTGTTATGTAGTCATGCTGAAGTCAGTGGTGTTGATGTCATTTTAGGCTATGCCCGACGCTACTATATTGAGCCTGTCTTTGACGATGTGAAGAACAGATGGGGTTGGAAAAATGCTTGGCAACAAACCAGGCAAGTATTACATCGTTGGACGCATTTGATCTTTGCAGCCTATGCGCTACCAAAATTACTTATTTTGAAGCTTGCTGAGTGGAAGTTTGATCTTAATGTTATTCCTTGGAGGCAGAATCAACCGATGACGGCTGGGTTAGTACGAATATGGCTTTGGCGTATTTTTTCGCAGTTCGAAATTCGGGCTGCATGGTGTGCAAAAGCAAGAAAATTCACTATTCCAATTTCGCATATAAATCGTGGCAGGCACAGAAAAGTAGATAAAGCCGCTTAAAAGCATAGTTGCGTGAGCTAGCAATTAGATCGACTGATTGATAATTTAATGTTTAAAACTCTAAACTTCAGTATATCAGTCTACTGGAAGATATTGCCAAACGCGAGGATTGGCAATACACACTTTATGACAAAGAAAGCTTGGCTCAAATGGGTGCTGGTGCCTTTAGTGCGGTGGCACGTGCCTCGGAAGTTGCAGGCATTGTAAAGCTAACGTATACGCCTAAAGACTATAACAAAACAATTGCGCTTGTTGGCAAGGGAATTTGTTTTGACACCGGTGGCGTGAGCCTAAAGCAACCACAATATATGTATGGCATGAATGACGATATGATGGGCAGTGCGGTTGCTGTTGGTAGCTTACTGTCATTAAGCCTTTTGCAAGTCCCTTATCAAGTACATTGTTACCTTGCAATTACCAATAACAACATTGGAGAACGTGCTTTTTTGCCCAATGAAGTTGTCACCGCATTAAATGGTAAAACCATTGAAGTGGTTGATACGGATGCTGAAGGGCGTATGGCTTTATCTGATACATTATGCTTGGCAAGCCAAGACAAACCTGAGCTCATTATTGACTATGCAACATTAACCGCTGCAGCGGTACGCGCACTGGGCACTGAGTATTCTGCAATTTTTAGCAATAACTACGACTGGCAACCAAATTTAGTTAACCTGAGTTCGGAATTAAAACCGTTGATTTAAAAGGGGTTTATGGTGTTAAAATAAGTAATTCTTATGGTAATTTCTCAAGATCAACATGATAGAACTACTTATTTCAACATTTTGCCGCATAGACGACTTTTGCATTATCTATGAAAAGCAACTTAAACTCAAACAAATTGGCATGGATAGAAACAGAAAATATGGCAAAGCGCAACAGTTAGCAGTGAGTGAAATTATGACAATTCTTATTATGTTTCAGA
>NZ_QLIQ01000068.1 GCF_003428165.1 Cysteiniphilum litorale
ACGTGAATCTTTAGAAATATACTCAAAGCTATCGTTAGCAGATGCACAAGGGAAGTATGATGATGTTATTGGGGACTTTCCTGTATGAAATTAACCCAGACTGACCCACAGCGCAAGTTCCGGAGCAATAGGCCTAATAGGCGTATGCAATACGCCCCTACAACTTTTCCACTTCTTTATATTTGATATTCCCTTCGACTTAGCTCAGGGAGCGGTGGATAATCTGGGTAGCTATAAACGTTGGCTGAGCGTCAGTCGAAGCCAATAGTCGACTTTGCTCAGATAACGATTGATATTTAATTGGAATGTGCTGCGATTAATTCCAAAGGAATATTGATATTAATACTATGAGGCAATAAAAGTTTATGCGTATAATTTTGTGATTGTAAAAAGTGAGTCAAAAGCGCCTGTAGCACTTGAGGTGGTAAGGGCGAGAAGTTTATTTTTTCTAATGTACCTTGCCTGTTAATTGTCAGCGTAATCATGGTACTGAAGGATTGACAGGTGCTGATTGTTTGGCAAGATAGTTACTCAAAGCGCTTTGCAATTCTGACATGATATTATTTATTTCTTCGGCGCTACTAAAGGCAGAGGTGGCTGAAGTTGTATTCAATCTGATAGTATGATGATCTTTATTAATCGGTTGAGGCGATGATTTATTTGCTTCAATCTTCTTGTTTTCGTGATGTGGTGGTTGTATTTGTTTTGGTGGATTATTGTCAATTTTGAGTTTTGCGTTCTGTGTTGTCAGTGGCGTATAATCTGTTGTTGGTGATGGTTTTAACGTATTCGTCTGAGGGCTTGCAGACGTAAGGCTTGTTGCACTATTTGGAAGGTTAGTGCTTACTTTTCTTTGGCTAAGATAAACAATATGTGCAGGAATACTCTCTTTGATTAGGGCAATATCAATGCGCTTATTAGCTGTTTTATTCATATATTTCGCAAACAGACAACAAAGGATAATTAGCAAGATAACACTTATGTGCAAAATCAGAGAAAGCAGGGTTGCACGTTTCATAACAAGCGATTAAAACTGATATTGAATATTAAGCATGGCGACAATGCCATCGGCGGGGTAGTAGCTTAGGTCTTTTAAATTATAGGTTGAAACATAACTGTAATAGAACTTATTAAACAGGTTATAAATATTGAAATTAAACTGCCAATGATCTAGCTGATACTTGGCACCCAGATTAGTAAGGAAGTAACCGCTCTGCTTAGCAAGAGTATTGGTATAATCGCCATAGGCGTAGCTTGCGCTATAGTATTGCTCCTGCAGCCAGAAAGAGAGTTTGTCATTAAATTGCCAATGGCTATGGATCTCCGCAGTAAAAGGTGGCTGACCGGGGACTTGGTTGTTTGATATTGGCACATATATAGGATCTTGATTTTCATCCAAAGTTGTAAAAGTTCCAGATCTGAAGATGTTTAAATTAAAGGCAAAACTGCCGCCAAGACTTAAACTCGGCAGCCATGCATAATCAAGCGCGAATAGATTACCAATGGTTTGTGTTGGTGGTAAATTAATATTGGCACCTGGGAATTGCGAACCTGAGACTGGGTAGCTTGGATCATAATCAATTTGATTATTAATCAGCATCCAATAAGTACTATTTTTTAAGGTTAACTTATCGTTTTTATAGGTATTATCAAGCTGATAAATCCATGCCGTCTGCGGATTTAAACCAAAGCTTGTCGTTGTTCCGGGTGTTAAATTAGATTGATCAATAAAAGGCAGCTGATAGGCATATGAAGCTGAAACACGCGTATTAAAACTTTTACTCCAATTGTATTGCAGATAAATATCACCTGCACCGATATTAATCACTTGAGAGCCTGAGTTATTACTCGAGTTAAAATCGCCCGTAGTATAGCTATGCTCAAAACGCCCACCGATACCGCTTTGCCAACTCTTATTTAAGGTAAAGTCACTTTGGTTGAATAATGCAATGTTGGTTTGTGTCGCATTATTTGTGGTAAAGCTTTGCCTGAAGGTTTGATAATTAAACTCAGTACCAAATGTGTTCTTTATAAAATTATTATCAAATATGATGCTTGGGCGTAAATAAAACAAGCTACTACCTTGTTTAGATGAGTAGTTTGAGTTTGCAAAAATAGCATTAGCCCATTGCTGTTGATATTGCGATTTGAGGGCAAATTGCCATTGCTTATCAAGTGCTTGTTCAAAGTTAAGCTGTGTATTGATGGTGTGGTTAATGTATTTTTCTTTGCTGCTTGTTGCTTGCCATGGATTATCATCGCTTTGCTGTTGATTTAGCGCGCCGGAGAAATGCAAGTATTGATAACTATCACTGAAGTTCAGTGAAAATTTTTGTGTATTGGTTTGATGCATTAAAGCAATATAGGCATTATTGCTATTGTTACGTGAATAATTGCGATAGCCATCAATGCTTTGACTGTTATTGGCAAGTTGTAAACTCCACGTTTTTTCATTATCCAATAGCTGATTAATAAAGACATTAATGCCAGCGCCAAATGGGTAGCCGCCAGATAAACCAATCGTGTATTTATCGTGAGCCATAAATTTCTGTTCAATATTGATCGTTCCACCCAAGCCCATACCACCGTAGAGTACACTACTGGCTGTAGGATCTATGGCAATACTTTCAATGCTATCTTGTGGGATCAGAGAAATATTCTGAGCTTGCGAGTTAAATTGGTTCAGTGGGATCCCATTTAATAAAACGCTTGCACGTTGCCCCTTTAAATAAAAGCTAGGGTTTGCGACACTATCATTATCATTGATATTAACCCAAGCATTCTGCTTAATGGTGCGGTCAATACTTTGATTGGCATAATTAGGCATTAAGGATACGCTAATGGGTGCGCTAGAGGCATTGCTATTATTTCGTGTTTTGTTTTGGTCATTATTTAAGTGATTTGCATAATTTATAACAATCGTTGGCAAGGTGTATTCAGTTGCTGATAGATGTTTATCATCGCTAGTGGCTTTGACATTTTTTGCACTTTTTGTACTTTTTGCATTTTTGACATTATTATCACTGTCGTTATTCTGCTGATCAGCAAAGCTTATTTGCCCAACGATGGACAATAGTATGATGGCACTTAAGGTGCGAAAACGGTATGGTTGCATGAAGCCCTCTTTGTTGTTTATATCCCCGTAAACGTTGTGTTATTAGGCAGGTTTCCGGACTTGATACCCATCAAAATAATTTACGATGGGTGTGACCTAAATGCTTCTTCCCAGTTGCCCAGTGAATGATTGCAAGCGCTCTTTGAAGCTGTCTTTAAAAGCGTGGTTTACCGTTGCGGGTACAGTATTGGATTTACACCAATTTCCCTTTTAACTCATGTATAAAGAACGATGAGCACCTAACAGGCGCTGATATTAGAGCGCTTTAGAGCAAATGGCAAGATATCGCTTGTAAAAAGCAAAGAATATTAAGGGTTTTACTTGAGAAAGCCAGCATAGTAAAGGATACTATGCCACAGAACTAAAATAGACAAATTGCTTGTTGTTATGTCAAAAACAAATCGTGCAAATTACCCCTTGTTATCAAAGATTAATTCTCCTTGTGATTTGCGCAAACTTGCCGTTTCTCAATTAACACATTTAGCGACTGAAATACGCACCTTTCTTGTCGAGACGTTAGATGTCTCAGGCGGGCATTTTGCCAGTAGTTTAGGGGCTTTGGAGCTAACCATTGCTTTACATTATGTCTATGACACACCGAATGATCATTTGGTGTGGGATGTAGGACATCAAACCTATGTGCACAAGATCCTAACAGGGCGTGCTGACGAGTTGATTACTATCAAAAAGCCCGGTGGCATATCAGGCTTTCCTAAGCGTAGCGAAAGTGTTTATGACAGCTTTGGTGTAGGGCATTCCAGTACATCCATAGGAGCCGCTTTAGGCATGGCAGAAGCTGATAAACTCAAAGAATCAAATGCTAAATCTGTTGCCATTATTGGTGATGGGGCCTTAACCGCAGGTATGGCGTTTGAAGCGTTAAATCATGCTGGTGGTATGCATTCAGATGTTTTAGTGGTATTAAATGACAATGAGATGTCTATCTCTGAGAATGTTGGCGCGCTTACTAGTCATTTGACTAAAATTCTATCGGGTTCAACCTATAACAATATTCGTGAAACCGGTAAAAAGTTTCTTAAAAAACTCCCTGGCGCCTTTGAGTTGGCAAAACGCTTGGAAACTCAAGCCAAGGGGATGTTTGTACCGGCTAATTTGTTTGAGGCACTTAATTTTTACTATGTGGGTCCGATTGATGGTCATGACATTGAGGCTTTGGTTGAGGCATTAAAAACGATTAAATATCATGATGGTCCTAAGCTTTTGCATATCTTAACCAAAAAGGGTAAAGGCTATGAAAAAGCAGAGGAAGATCCGATTAAGTTTCATCATGTTAATCCACAGTTTAATTCAAATTTAGCGACTAAAGGTGTATCACAAGCCAAATTAAGCTATTCAAATATCTTTGGGCAGTGGCTATGTGATATGGCTGCAAAAGATGACAAGCTTGTTGGTATCACGCCTGCAATGCGTGAAGGATCAGATTTGATTCGCTTTTCAAAAGAGTATCCTAAACGCTACTATGATGTTGCGATTGCTGAGCAACATGCGGTGACGTTTGCCGCGGGTCTTGCTTGTGAGGGTTATAAACCTGTTGTTGCGATTTATTCAACCTTTTTACAACGCGCTTATGATCAAGTGATTCATGATGTCAGTTTACAGAATCTAGATATTCTCTATGCTGTGGATCGCGCTGGCATTGTAGGAGCTGATGGCGCGACACATGCGGGAATTTTTGATTTAAGCTTTATGCGTTGTATCCCCAATACCGTTGTCATGACGCCAAGTGATGAAAACGAATGTTATCACATGTTAAGCTTAGGCTTTAAACACCAAGGCCCTGCGATGGTGCGCTACCCGCGTGGTACAGGCACAGGAGCCGAGATTACAGAAAGTTTTGATTTAAAAATGGGACAATCAAAATGCGTGCGCCAAGGTCAAAAAGTGGCGATTTTAAACTTTGGTACGTTACTGCCAATAGCCATTAAAGCAGCTGAACAACTTAATGCTACCGTGATAGACATGCGCTTTGTTAAGCCATTAGATACGCACATAATTAAAGAGCTAGCCAATTCGCATGAGATAATTATTACATTAGAAGAAAATGTGATTATGGGTGGCGCTGGATCTGCAGTGAATGAATATCTAATTGCTAATGACCTATTAAGTAAAATCAAAGTGCGTAACATCGGGTTGCCTGATCATTATCAGGATCATGGTGATAAAAATGCATTACTGGCAGAAGTGGGCATTTCAGTAGAGGGTATTATGCAGTTAGTTGAGTAATTGTTTAAGTTAATAAATTAAGTAGCAGGACAAGTCTCAAGAGATGGTTTTTTGCGCTGAGATATGGCAAGGTAAGCACCAAAGAAGGTAAGTAGTAATCCAACCCAAATGGCATAAGAAATAATAAGTCCATCATAACCAAAGCGGGTAAGATATGCGCCAAGACTGCTAAAGGCAAAAGCAAATAGATTTTGCACTAACCCAATAGCGGATGCGGCAGTTCCACGGAGATGTGGGTGAAGTGACAATGCTTGGCTCACTAAATTTGGCATGCCAATACCCGCGCCAATGGTAAAGATAAAAAACGGAATGGCTAATAACCATGCCGATAAAGTAACACCAGCTAGTTCAGCAATAACAACTAAGATAAAAACAATGGTTGTAACTGCCACAGGTAGCATAAACATCTGTTTAAATGAAGTGCCTTTTTTCAGTAAAAATTTAGAGAAGATGCCCCCCAAAATAAACGCTACTGAAATCGGTATAAAGAACAGGCTAAAACTCTTTGTCGCAAAATGAAGCTTTGTTAGCAAGAAAGGAACCTGTGATAAGTAAACATATACCGACATGTAGATCGTAGCACTGGCAAAGGCAAGTACCATAAACTGTGCATCAACAACCAAGTGTTTATATTGTCTTAAAATGGACAATACGATATGTGTTTGCTCCAACTGGTGCTGTGGCTTTTTAGTTTGCAATGCAGTTTTTGGCACAGGTAGACTTAATGTCAGCGCAATGAGGATAATTGCCAGAATAGTTAGGGTAACAAAAAGCGCTTGCCAGTGGCTAAACGATAGGATAAATCCACCAAACATCGGTGCCAATGCAGGCATTGAACCAATGATGATAAAGCCTGAATTAATCATATGTTTTGCTCTATCTTCAAAGTAGGTGAAGCTTAAAACTTGCCATAAGCAAAGCGCACTGGCAGCACTTAAACCTTCAATAAAACGTGCAAAGATAAAGGTGGATATATTCGGTGAAAATATCGCGATTACATTCGCAATAATATAAACTGAACTTTCCCAAGTTTTGTTAAGCGGCAAGCCCAATAATCATTTGAATCCATGAATTTCTATGATTTTTTAGCTCAGATTCATCATTTTGACAAACCCTGAGTTTATTCTGACGCCTTATCAACAACTTTCGTGCTGCAGAAAAGGTGTATTGCGGCTTAGTGCCATCATGTGTTAGCTCATTGACTGCATCACTAGGAAGATGCATGAC
>NZ_QLIQ01000069.1 GCF_003428165.1 Cysteiniphilum litorale
TAGTCAAAGCAATAATCAGGATATATTATCGAATGAGATAATATATCAATTTGATCAACAGCAACTAGGTTGCCAAATATGTATTTGGCGATATTTTGATAGTGAAAATACTTTTAGCTTTTCATTTCCGCTCGCTTATTTTAAATTACCTCAATTATTACAATTATCTAAATCATCCAAATTAATCCAAAAATCTCACGCACACATCTTGCAAAATTTTCAGCACATGGTACGCTTTTCCGTGTCTGGAATTTTTAAAGGACGACTGGGCTTAAGAAACCCAATACAAGACGGTTTGTATTGCACCGTAAGCAGTATATCAGGTAAGTGGCTATTTATTTTATTCACTGCGCTTACTGATTACTTAGTCATAACTTCTTTACGCCGTTATGATTGGGTAGGCGCAGAAATAAGTCATCAATTGGCGAATACTGTGCGCCGTTTCTTTTTTTACGGTTTTCTAACTACCCGATCACCAAACCTAACAACGGCGGTGGTGTAGCGATGAAAATAGTCAATCATCAAATCGATCAAACGGGGTTTAATCCGATTCAAGCGGAATGTGATAAGGTATATTACAGCCCTAAAAGCAAGTTTCATGTGGATTTTTTATGGCAGTCTTATTGGTTTAAACAGTTACATTGCCCACGTCAGGCATTTTTATTACAACAGATACTGTATTTTACTCAGAAGCAAGGCTCAGTATTTAGCAATGGCAAAGGTGACAATCATCAGGGAATGTTGATCAATTTCAGTGATATAGAAAGTAAATCGGGTTTCTCGCGTAAAGTTGTGACAACCGCATTAAATCATCTTGAAGCTAAGGGTTATATTGTTCGTTTCACGCTTAAAAATAATCGTGTGCTGTATCAGGCAACGGATAAGGCAGTATTATTTTTAGAGGAAGCACATCAACACTCTTTGGCAGCGAATGCAGACGAAAATGACTATGACGCGATAAGTAAAAACTTTGAAAACATAAGGATTTCAGCGCCAAGCTTCACCCAAACGGCAAAGCAAGCTTCTCCCTTTGGGCAAGGCTCCATTAATAAGGTAAATAATCAAAAGGTAAATAAAAAAAATAACAATCTTAACCATCAGCACCAAGCATTAGAGGGTGTTGGTTCCACTAAAAATGTTGATTGTGAAAAGACTGTGATTTTTTCTGATTTTTCTGATGTTTGTGATTTTGATTTTTCTGATGTTTGTGATTTTGATTTTTCTGATGTTTGTGATTTTGATTTTTCTGATGTTTGTGATTTTGATTTTTCTGATGTTGGCATTAGAGCCGTCAAGTGTGAATCTAAGTTGTTTGATTATTTGACCGTTTGTCAAGCTAAGGTCATTAACATCATGACGCACGTTAATGCTGATCAGATTGATATCATCGCTTTCAACAACGCCTTAGCCAGAAAGGACATCAAACGTGAAGCAAAAGATTTTAAGCAGTTTATTGATTGGTGCTATCTGGTTGCAGTTGATGCTAAAGGTGCCAGTTCAGCGAAAGGGTCAATAACTGTGAGCGAGTGTGATTTGTCTGAATCGGTTGTTGCCAGTGACAAAGTCAATCTTGGCAAGGTGGACACGATGAGTGACAACGGCAATGACAACGACAATCACCATAATAACCGCCAAAGTAATCTTGATCTTGATCTTGATTTTGTCATCAATGAGTTAAAAGCGATTTTAACCAATGAAAGCATTGAAAAAATTACGGCTAAGGTTACTGAACTACACGAGCAATACGATATTGACACTGAAAACGAGCTTGTTGCTGCGATTTTAGTTGAGTTTGGTGTGATCAGTGACGATGAATTTTTAGCAGTTTCACTTTTAGATGGAGATTTCGTTGTCAGTGATCTAAAAAAAGTAGTATCAAAACGATCACTGACAGGGAGTAACAACATTGATGGATGTAATGCTGTCAAGGCTGATACTGCCAGTAATAAGGCAATTGATCAAGTTTATCATAGTGTGAATTGTGAAATTGTTGTTGATGGTGTTAGCGATGATAGCAAAGGGATAAAGTTGCGTGAAAGCACTACAAGCGACAGCAACGATCAACAAAATATAAATGCTGATAATACGGCTAAAGACACTGAAACTGTCGTTGATCAGTACCTTAATTTGGGCGAGTCCAAGTATAAGGACTTCATTAAACAGTGTATTCAACGTGGCTATCCAAGTGAAAGTGAGGTTGTTCGGTGTGCTACTAATGCGATTCAATCGTATGGTAAGTTAAATTATGATCAACTGTTTAGAGGGATTTGTTATGGTGATTTTCATGATCTCAAGCGTAGTGATCATCATGAGTTTACTAACATTTCCCAAGATAAAAAACAAGATCAAGCAAGGCATGAGGCTAAAAACCCACTGTTAAAGAATCAAAACTTGAAGCTACCACCTATTACTGAGTTAACCATACCAGTGATCGAGCAAGAAGTGCTTAAAAAAGACTGGGCAAGTTTGGCGCAACAGGATTTAGTTAAAGGAACAGTGACTGAATGCCAGAAAGTGGCACTGGTCGCGATTATTGATTACGTTAAAAGAAAAGGCGTTGTTATTACGAGTGATCAGGAAGTGTATCAGTGGCTTTATCACACGGTGGCAAATCATGCGTATTACTTTTCAGGAGCCACGAGTTTTAAACATTTGGCGAATATGCTAATAAAGCAATTGATACATCAGTGCTTTAATCGCCCGAGTGGTTTTAATAATTGGTATCGACTGGTGTGTCAAAAGTCACAGGATAAGATAACAAATAGAGGGCGTATGTGTAAAACCAATAACAGTTACTACTACATGAGGCATTAAACGAATGTAAATATGGTAAGGGTAAATAAGGTAAAGAAAGTAGGTACAGTAAATAAATAAATAAATAAATAAAGTGTTTTTTAGATTGGCTTTGTTTTTAGACAGGACGGCAGAGCCAATCTTAAAAATAACTTGATGATCAGTAGATAGATTAAGCTGATCACGGTTAGCTGCACCGTAAAGTAGCATTTTGAGTAAACAAAACAACAATAGACAAAATAAAACAACCGCTGTGATTGATGTTGGGTAGAGACAGCCCGTAAATCAACCTTGGATGTAGGTACATCGGACGAAAGTCGAGGTTCATCTAGCATGTTGCCTAGTTTAAGTAGGGGATATTTTCATTATTGAATATATCTATGCTTACTGATGCGTTTTTTTGTATTGCTAGTGATCATTGATATGTTCAATGATAATCAACAGGGGTAAGTCTTATGATTCCCAAGTTTAACAAATCTCAGCCCAAGAAATTACGACCAGAAAAACCTTATATGGGCGCAACAAAAACGTATACGGATAATACTATACGTGATCAAGCCAATGAATATATGCACTATACAACACGTCAATCGGCATATCATAAAGCAAGGCATGAAGCTGATGATGAAGATGCTCAACAAAAACGATCTGTTTTTAGTATGTCATGCTTTAGTGCTAAGGCACTGGCTTGCTTTTATATTAAAAAGGGGGTTAAGCGTAAAAAGGCGTATGAAATGGCATATGCGCAGTTGAAATTATCTTAAGTATTTACCGATCGTTAAACGACAATTATTTTGCTAGTCGGCGACATTTATTCTTACATACATAAAGTCACCCCAGTAAGCACAGTTATCGTTTTTTCTTTTAACTAACACACCTTACGGTAGCTGTGCTTACTGGGGTGGTTTTGTATTGTAAACCCAAAGGTAAGCCATTATGGATAACAAAGAAGCAATAGTGCGTGATGAATTGGAAACCAATAAAACCAATAAAACAAATCAGAAAATTAAAAAAACTGAGACTACAAAAATCAATAAAACGGCTGAAGCTGAGTTTAAAGCAGGGCAACGGCTGTTTGAGCATTGGTTTTTATCAGATTATTTACAAGCAGAAAGGAGTATAAAGGATGTGGATTAAGAAGAGAGCAAGGTGTGTCTTATTTGCTTTAGGTATTGGGATGAGTAGTATGGCGAGTGCTGACAACATATACCCTGTTAAAATTGAGCAAGCTCAGCATATTAAAACAATTATTAATGGAGACAATAGCAATAACTCAGTTGGGGTAAAGCCTATTGATTTACCATCTTTTAATAGTGGTGATGGTACTTTTGATACCTTTGTAGGCGGTTTTAAGTTTGTAGATACTGATACTTTAACTCAGCTTGGCAATGAGATTTTAAATAATGATCTTAAACATTATGCTCGATATGTTTATGCAGCTAAGCAAGCTTTTGAAAAAGCGATAACGAACCCCACTATTGAAAACGTCACTGAATTTAAACAGTATCAAAAAACGTTAGCTTATGCGTCTAAATTAAACTTAGGTCAGCTTAGAGCTTATGCTCAAGGTATTTTAGATTATCAAGTGCAAAATCCAAGTGATCAATCAGAGTCAAAAGCTTTGGCTTCATTTGCTCAGGGCGTGATTGATTACTACAACCTATTTTTTAAGGTAGCTTTAGACAAACCGTTAACTGAGCGCGAAAAAGTCATTGCCAATCGAGCAGATTATCCGATTGTGTCTTTAGCTAATGCCTTTTCCAAGGATATTGTAAGTCAAAGTGATCAGGTGAAATCTGATGATGGTATTTACAAGGGGCTTGCTGATAACTCTTGTAACTATGGTGTTGGTTGTAATGAGATCGTTAATAAGGCGCATGGCTTATATGCTTCGCAAACAATGAGTGGAGATTATGATATTGCTGTTAATCAGCAGATTATCAACACTTCTCTTAGCTACGCTTTCAACTTTGCATTATTGGATACTGCGCCAAAAGTCTATCAGGCTTTAAACGACACAAAACAACATGCCTATCAGCAAGCGCAATTGGCGATGTTGACGGATATTGATCAGCAGTTAAGAAAGCTCACCCACGCAATCAAAAACTAAACGAGAAAAATAAAAAATAAAAAACAAATCTACAGCATACGGTTTTGGAGGAAAATTATGAGACACTTACTTGTTAAAATACGTAACGTGGGGATGCAAGTGAGCATTGCCTGTTATGTGGAAGATTTATCGTTAAAACGCGATCGGAATATGGATGAGTTCATATCGATTATGTCACAGGCAATATCTAAAGCGATTGATAAAGAATTGCCACAAAAACTGTGTAAAGGCAGGGGAGTAAAGCAAAAACCATTAGAGATTTTATTTGTGGTTAACCCACAGGATGATCACCACTGGTAAGCGCCATTCAGTCATTCAGTTCAAATACTTTTGGTATTGTCATTATTTTTAGCATTTTCAACATTTTCAATCAATCAGAGGGTGAAAGATGTTTTTATTGAAGTTATTTTCACGCCGCCAAGCAAAACAAGTAAAACAGGTTAAACACGTTAAAAGAGATCAGTTACAAGAAATAAAAGAGTTAAAAAATTCAACGCAGGAAAAAAACGTAGAAAATGCAGGAAACGCAACAAACTCAAATAAGTCAAACCCATCGGGTTTAAAAGATGCAAGAAGATTCAGCAGGTTAAGATACGTTGGTCAGCGCTTTTTATATTATGAGCGCAAAGTATCAACGGTTTTTTTCTGGCTGTTTGTTCTCACCATTACGGCGGTCTTAGTAACGCACAAATTACCACATGCCTCACAGTCATTATGGATGGTGTTATGTGTCATGCTTTTTCTTGGGATTGGTAGTATGGTTGGGTTACGGTTATTTAAGCATTATTTTGTTAAGTATCAGTGGCAGCAATACCTTATCCTTGTGATCAGAGCGGTTAAAGAGATTTATCAGCGGCTTATCGCCACATTTAGGCAAGTATATCACAGCAAATGGTTTGTGGTTGGTCTTATTGTTGTCGTTTCGGGCTTATGGGTGCAGTGGTTATTTGCAGGATACCGCTTACAACCCGTGAGCGCATTACCATCATGTGTACTATTAGAAAATGGATGGCTTATCGGTGGTCAGGTCAATGTAAACTATCCGCAAGGGGGGATTGCCAATACTGATCGACAAACGGGGCATTTGCGTTATTTTGACTATCTTAGCGATATTGGATTGAGTGTTGATGGCGGGTATCGCTTTGTCATCGATAGACGACACACCCTGACCCCGACACTGGGTTTTGCTGTTAGCAGTAACCGTGTATTTAGTGGTAGTGAGCAGACGATTATCACGTCCTTGTATGATATATCAGGGATATTGAAGTATCACTATTATTTTGACTATTTTGACAGTGGTTTTAAATTAGGCGCAGGGTCTGGCTTAGGTTTTGTCTATGGTTGGGTTGATCGGTATGGTTTTTATGGTCAACATGGTCAAAACAATGATCATGCTAAGTCATTTTACCGTAATATCACGCCAATTTTTGGACTTTATTCTGGGTATCAGTGGCATCGTCATTTTTCCGTTGAGGGTGGTTTTAGTGCGTATTCACCGTATCTTTTCAAGTCACAACAGGCAGTTTATGAATCAAAGTCAGCGATACCAACTATGTATCGATTGAGTATTGGGGTGAGTTATGTTTTTTAACTTTTTTAGTTTTTTTAGCTACAACTCCTT
>NZ_QLIQ01000070.1 GCF_003428165.1 Cysteiniphilum litorale
AGCACACTACATAGATACATCAATTGTGAGATTAAAACACTAGATCAAATGGACACGATTGATGATATTTATAATGCGCTTTTTAAAATTGATAACGATTCTATTGAATTTATATCAAGCTATGTCGCCAATACTTCTCTAGCTGTTAAATAATTCTATAAATCAACCCACCAGGGAGACTAGCAACTCCCTGATGGGCATTGTACGTCTCCCGTTAGCTCAAACTATAAGGAGAAATACAATGAAACATAAACATCAAGGTCAGTTATTAGCATTACGGACATCAAAAATTTTGTTGTCCGATCATGCGGAAATAGAAAAAACAAAGAATGACGAACCAACGCAAGCAAATACCTATGAAAAAATGCTGAATATAAAAAATATTAAAACTCAGCCCATCTCAATTACACCGTATTTGAGAAGATTATGTATCTGATTGCATAGATGTTTTAATAAATAAAATAACCCTTGGGGGATGTTAATCCCTCAAGGGATTGTCATCCCCTTAAAAGGTTAAAAACTGAGTAAACCTAATTTTAAGGAGATGACAAAATGACCATAAATAAAAACAAAGCTTTTTATTTTATTCCCAAATATCAGGCAGCAACGCTTATCTACGATAATATCGTCAAGTATCAACCTCAACTTGATCACTTAAAAAAAGCATTAGAGAGGTGTCCAGAGACCTACCAAACGGAAAGTCAAAGGATACCCGATAAAGTTGCCTGGTTGCACTACTATCATCCCAATGGATGGCACTGGTATGTGATCGAAAAAGATATCTGTGATGAACAATTACAAGTATTTGCACTTGTTTCAGGCCACGATACTGAGTTTGGCTACTTTAGCATTGACGAGCTCAGAGAAGTCGCAGGTGTTCTGATAGATCTTAACTGGAAGCCGAAACCTTTATCTGAAATTAGTGAAGTCAGCCACTTTGTAGCAGGGTTCATTAAAGAGGATGAGGATGATACGGAAATAAAGTAAGAAGTATCACAAAGCAGTTTAGTTTGAGCTCTCAACTGCTTTGTAACCCACATCCATAAGGAGAATGTAAGTTAATTATATGGCGATATGATTTATTTGCAATACTTTTCTTATGTGATGTTACATAAATGCGTCTTATTGACGTGATAACCCTACAGGGAGAACATTCCCTGTAGGGGGTATTCTCCCTGTTTTATGACATAAGGAGAATACCATGTCACAAAATACAGATAATAAAACATTGGAATTACCTGAGATAATTAATGCAGTATCCAGTGAATTTCTCCACCTACTAAAGCATCTTGATCCTGACTTTACCATCGAAAATATTACTTTTGATGATAAGGTTGCGATCTACCGCAAGGGGGCTTTTTTAGGACTAAACTGTGATCACAGCAGGTTAGCCTATATCCCAATTGCTCGATTGAATCGGTTTAATCTCCCATCAACATCAACTTTGACTAATAGCCTACCCATCTTTTTGGAGATGCTATTGCCATATAATGTTGGCTGTAAGGAGTTAAGAAGCAGTTTTGCCGTACAAACGACGGTGAGAAGAGCCTTAGCTGCAACGGGTGTTATTCTACCTGAAGGGATGATTTTCAAACTTGAGCAACATTTCAATACACCTAAGCTTGATATTAAACATATTAAGACAGGGATTGCCGATGTTTACCGTTTGCCTAGATTACAAAATGGCTCTCTTGGTTCTTCTTGCATGCAAGGCAAACCAGAAAAGTACTTTGAAATATATGACAATGAACCAGCCATTGGTTGCCTTGTTGCAACAGATCAAGATGGTTATTTAGTCGGTAGAGCAATTACCTGGCAAGTTGATAGTGGTGCAACGTGTTGTGATCGACGCTATGGCACTTCATCTTATATTGAAGAAGCATTAGTAACATATGCCAAAAATAATGGCATGTATTGCAAAAGCAATAATAATTATGATGAGGTTGATTCATGGCAAGGTGCAAATGATCGTCTGACATCCATTTCTCAGTCCGTTACTTTAACGCAGAGATATGACTATTATCCATACATGGACACATTTCGCTACTTCAATACACAGGATAAATTACTCTATTGTGTTGATGATATCAACCATAACGCGATGCTAAACTCCACTGATGGATACACGACTCTTTTGGTGTGCTGCGAGGAGTGTGACGCTTTTTGCGATGATAGTGAGATTAGCTCAATTCAGGGCATGGACATCTGTGAAAGCTGCGTTGATGCCTATTATCATCGCTGTGATCACTGTGATGAGTATGATCATTACGATAACATGACTGCTACTAAAGATGATGATCGTGTCTGCCAAACCTGTTTAGACAATCACTACCAAACCTGTGACGAATGCAATGGATATGTCCTTGATAATGACATCTATCATTTCGGTTGTGGTGACATATGTGCACACTGTGTTGAAGGAGCGCGTCCATGAAACATTTACAGCGCTTATTCAACATTTTAAGTCTTGGCAATCAAAATGCCAAGGCAGCATATATCAAGCAACAATATGGCAAATACGTTCATCAAGATGAATATGGTAATCTCTACCTTAATCGTGATTTTCGTCAGCAAAAACCCTATCTTGTCGCACATATTGACACCGTGGATGAGCAACCGACTGCCAAGCAGATCGTTGTTGATCCTTACGCACAAATCATCAGTAGCACACGCCATGGGAAACCATGCAACCTGGGTGCTGATGATGGTGTCGGTGTGTTTGCAGCATTGCAACTTTTTGATCTACTGGATATAGGTGTTGCACTCTTTAAAGATGAGGAAGTTGGCTGTATTGGCTCTAGCCATGCAGACGGTGATTATCTGAATGCAAGCTACTTAATTCAACTGGATCGTAAAGGACATGAGGACATTATTTTTAATGGCGCTGGCATTACCATAGCCAGTGATGATTTTATCAATGCCGTTGAAAATATTGCTCAAAATTATGGTTATACATCACAGCTTGGTGGATTAACGGATGTTGTTACTCTGGCTGACCAGGACACTGTTGGCGTATCTTGTATGAATCTATCATGTGGTTACTATAAACCACATACCAAAGATGAGTATATTGATATCAGACATATGCAAAAGGCGATTGATTTTACGCGAAGTATTATCAGCAATCTTGGCAACCAAGTTTTTCCACACAAAGTAGCACACGATTGGGCGCCTGATTATCCATATCAACAGCACAATAAAAGCATCAGGTATTTCATGCAAGAGCTTTTAGCCACCAATATGACGGATGAAGAAATTTGCGATGAGCTGTATTTCTTTATTAATGATTATGATTGGTACCACTAAAAAACTAAAACTGTATTGAAAATCTGATCAAAAAAATAGGAAAACATTAACATATGCTTTTTGAGCACAAGCGCTTTGCACTTGAGCGCTTAAAATAAGCATATGTTAAAATTCCTCAATGTGTGACATGACTTTGTTAAACTGAATATGCCATCACCATTTTCATGGTTTACCTTTCACTTATTTATTTTTGCGCTTATTTCTATCGGGTGCTTGACTATTTTCCGGCACAGCCTCCATAGCAGACGATAGCATTTTAAACTCACCGCATAAAACCATATACTCGTCATTTTGCCGCTTAAGCAGCAGATTTTCCTGATAGAGCTTGAGCCAGCTTTGCGCCACAGGAGGCACATGCGGCTTTTTACGCCAACCTAACACAGTGTCATAGCTATATCCTGTCACCTCACAAAAGTCCTTGATTGATCGTATATTTTGGCTTTTATCCTTAGCCAGCAGCTGAATAGCGCGGGTAAATTCACTGTAAGATAGACTCATTTAAAAATAAAATATAAATTTTAATGTCTATATGATTGTATTTTTATTCATGTATGTCAATATGTTGTTGATTAATGTCTATTTGACATTTATAATAATTAAATCAATGAAATAAACGTTTATAAACAGTCTATAAAACAGGAGTATACAGTGAAAAAATATCAGGTATCGATTGAAAATGCACAAAATCATTATGCGTTAAATACATTTACACGGTCTTTTGATGACGCAGCACAAGCAGAACACTATTTTGTGGAATTATTAGAGTATGAGTTTTTTAAAGGATTGGATGCCAATGTTAAACTTAAAAATACTGAAACCAATAAAACCCTAAAACATACTAACCTAATAACTGTCATTGCTTCTTAAAATGATAGATTTTACATCAAATTAAGTAGCTTTATTCTAAAGGTGATAAGAATGAACAGAGTAAACAATATGAATAAAAAGTACCTTGATAAAAAAATAAGGGCTTACAAGCAAATTAGAAATTATATTTACAGACCATACTTTACAATTGTCGAGTTCGCATTAATTATCGTTGCAATAATGACTTCTGTAGGCACTTTCTTCATGAGAGAGTTGGCTCTGGAGCTTGGTTTTATTGGTGTAATAGCAGTCGTAACTTTGTGCGGTAGAATTTTTAAAAAATACAAAGAGAGAGCATTCATAGATTCACGACCAGATCTATAAAAAAGGAAATATAAAAATGATAATAATAACTACATTATGGTCATTAGCACTAACTGTATTTTTCATATTATTGGTAGTAGGGTTTGATAATCCTAAGCTTAATTTTGCTATTTCATTTTATGTACTAATTGCAATTTCTTATTCAATATTTGAATATTTTAATGTAAATACTGAATATGTTATATATATGCTTGCAGGATGCGTTGTAATCATTGGCATTGTGTTTTTTTCTGTACAAGTTTATGACCTTTTTAAAAAAGATGACGCGCTGAGAGAAAACTAGTTGTAGAAATTTAAACTTCATCTTTTAACACAAGTGCTACTCGAAATTTTAGCTCACTCAGTTCTTTTATGAATACCAAGTCTATCTATCAACCTTACTCACCAATATCATAACCCTCATCATGAGATTGTCCTTTGCCTTTAGATAATTGCTGCTGGACTTTATCTCTGTGGTGTCTGGCATAAATATCTATCATTGTTGCCACACTGGATAAGGCCATTGGACTACCTGATTTGGCAATAACGGCTTCAATTTTATCATCGGTTAAATTAAAGTCTGTACGCTCACCAGGGTAATCAAGCTCATACTTAACCAATGCCTGTATATCAGATTTATGTGCCTGTAGCGTTTCATCTGAATACTCTCGCAACCAGTCATTGATATACGCATCACCATCGATAAACTCGCCACGATTTGCCATATAGCGCTTGGCGTACATAGACAAGGCTTCTTTGGTTTCTTGCGAAATGCCAGGTGCAGATTGACTTAATTGCAGTTGTGTTCGATCAACACGGTTATGTAGTCGATCTAATCCCATCTGCTCAGAGATGTCATCAACATGCTGATGTACCAGGACATCATTCCAGTCGGTCTTTTTAAAGCCTTCAATGTTTTGTGGCAAGATGACTCGTGCATCGATCCCCTGCGCTTTTAATGCAGCTTGTGCCTCATACGTCAAGGCATAAGATTGTGATGTCACACCATCATTATCCCCTGCAATAATCACCTCACTGGGATTAAAGCGCTCAATCATATCTTTCATTTTGCCAATATTGGCTGCCGAACCACACGCCGTTAAAACGGTGGCTTTTGGATCAGCCATCGCAATTGATGCTGCGGTCTCTGGACCCTCTGCAATATATAGCCTCCCTTTTCGCCCTTTTTCATTCTCAGCAGCAATATTCACAAAACCTGCTGAACCATAAATAACACCTAATGTTAATTTAGGGGTATCCATAAAGCTTGGCTTGTCTGCTGTTTTCGGATCTAAGTAAATACGCTGCACTCCGGTTAAGCCCTCTTTGCCGTAGACAGGAACCACAAGCATTGGCAGTTTATTGGTGAGAGTTTGCCCATCTTGTTCATAGACCCACGCACCCTTAGGTAAAAAGCGCATTTGCATCGTGTGAATAGGATAAATAGCACGATGCTCTTTTAAGTAACGCTCAGCTAAAGTGTCTTTTAATGGCACAGTCGCAGACCACAGCTTTTGTGCTTTGGCAATTTCAGCAGCGCGTATTCTTGCCGCTTCCGCTTCACGTTCCTCAGCAACTTTTTGAGGATCATAAATTTCAGTGGTTTTAACCGATTCAACTTTAAGCCCTGCAAAAATAGCCGCCATCTCAAAATGACTCATGCCCGTTTTTTGTTGCGGGAAGTTTTCTCTGAAGGCATCTGCTGGTTGGCGATATTTATCTTTAACGGGATCATACCATTGACCTTTTTTCTCTCCACTTAACATCACCATGCGATCATGTTCATATAGCACATAATCCTGTGTCGCTTTCATTGGCTGACCAAAGGCATAATCATAAACATCTAAACGAGCATAAATGGCATTATTAATCGCTTTCACGTCAAAACGCGTCACCTCTCTTGGCTGCATTGGCGCAGTAGAAAGGTTAGAAGAAGCACTATTTGCAGGTGCAATTTCATTCACTGCATGAGTTGCTTTTAGATGATTAAGAACTGGAACACGCTCAC
>NZ_QLIQ01000071.1 GCF_003428165.1 Cysteiniphilum litorale
TAGCAACTGCTGTTGCAATAGCATCATTGGTTGGGTCATTATGTTTTTTGAGTACTGCTTCAAAGAACCTTAAGGACCAGTGATTTGCTTCTTTTCTATTACCTGCATAAATAATCGGTAAATTAGGGTGTAAGACGGATAGCTCAGCAAGCGCCCTTCCCATATGAGCAGGTGATGAATATTTACCTATTTTATCACTGGAGAGAAAATCACCATACTGTGCCTCGATCACCACTGCCGCATGACGGTAGGTTGATAACTCTGTTAGTTGCTGGTGTAAAACCTGAATTTTAGCGATGTCTGACAACATATTATCAAACGTTTTACGCTCGACAATTGCTTCGATCTCATTATCAAGCATCAGTGCATAATCATCAACAGACAGATTTTGTCTTGTAATGTTGTGCTCGCCAAATTTCCAAGGATAACGTTCATTACTGTCAATGACCACTTCAAGGTCTGCCAGTTTTGGCTGTAAACTTAAATTACCACGAGTACGGTGCTGATTAATTCCCTGCTGCGTTCTAAAGAAAATCTGCTCGTAGTCACCATCTTTGGTTTTATATTTCTTACGCAAAAATAGAAACTCGCAGCGTTTTTTTTACGGATCGACCAAGCATGATAGACAAACGCTTGCCTACTCTTTTGACAAATACAACAGGCACTTCCTCTATAACCTTGCCAGAAATAATCTCTGGTTTTTCATTGGCGCGTATGCAAAAGATATTACCACTGGCACCTGGCCATTTATCCTGTGTTAAAAGCGACAGCGTTGGGTTGCCTTTTTCTATGATGCTTACTCGGTAAGGAAACTTATCGCTGCTTGTCTCCTCAACACGCCAGACAGAAGCACCCTTATCGTCAGGCTTGGATTTGAAGAATATCTGCTCATAGTCACCTGGCTTGTTTTTATATTTTTTTGTGACGAATCTAAATTCACATTGCTGATTAGTCGTGCGATTGAGTTTAATTGAGACCTTAGTTTGGTCTTCTAACCATCTGACTGAACTAATTTCATCCTCTTCAACCAACTCAATTGCGTTAATGTCTGGCTTAGCATCATGACGAACACAAAAAATAGATTCATCATCTGATGGCCATTTTTTCTGCACCAACAGTTTGAGATTGGTTTTTTCTGATTTTTCAATGGTAATCAGGTAAGGGTATTTTTTGTCGTCTGTTTTTTCTAATTTCCACATAAATGATCGAATGTTCTTTACTAATCCAGCATGAACACTATAACAAAGCTTGTTTAGATGACATAGAATAACATTGCTTAACAGGTCAAACTATGAATAATATAGTGGCGCGTTAATGCAGTTATGACAAGAGGTATAAAATGGATGTGACTCAGCAACTTCAGCAGGCAAAAATAAATAATAATAAGGTCACTGTTACGATTATTGGTGATAAGACTTTTTCAGGCAAAGTAATCAATATTGCCCGCAATCACGTTAAGATCGAAACATCGCATAATAGTGAAGTATCACTGTGGATTGAGTCGATTTCTGATTTTCAAGTTTCAAATGAGCATAACAGTGAGGCAATTGATGATTAATTTTTCTGAACTGAAAAAACTGATACCTCACGAACATCAAAGAGGTTGTTTTGGTAAATGTGAGACCAGCCCCATTAACAAGCAGCTGATACTTTATACCGATGGAAAAGCCATTTACACCCAGTTTCAACCACTGGAGAGACACATCGGTTGGGGTAATATTCTACACGGTGGTATTTTAACAACCATTATGGATGAAATACTGGGATGGGAGGCTGTTCTTCTGGCTAAGATGGTCTGCGTGACCAAAAAAATTGAAGTCCAGTTTCACCATCCAGCACAATTTGATGATAGCTACACGATTACAGCAAAATACTTAAAGCATACACAATCAGAAATCATCGTTGATGGCGAAGTATATAATTCAGGAAATATTCTCATCATGTCAGCTACTGGTGTCTTTAGCCCCCTTCCTGCACAGGCTATTGATAAACTTGGCATTATGCCTCCTGAACAGTTGCAGTTAGTGTTAGAATACATAAAAAGCATTGAGAAGGCATGATGGCAAAATCACAGTAATTAGTTTAGTGTAACGAAAAAGTATAACGTAAACACTGATACTATCATGTGATAAATTTGATTTTCAAAGTTCATATTTTAACTATCATAAAACGATCGTTTTAGGTGAGCTATGATGCCAATACCAGAAAGTTAAAAATCAAAGTCATCAGGCTCTGGCGATATGTTAACTTCAACTATGCTATTTTTACTTATCATAAAATTTTTGCCTGTAGTTTTCTTGAGGAAATTTACCATGCGATCGTTTTTATTCACAAGGGTACTACTATATAACTGATCATTCTGAGAATACCCATCAATAATAAGTAATTCATTTTCTTCAGACAAACTTTCAATGTTGCTTTCAAGCAAGGTAAGTCTATCATTTGCCTCATAATAACTTCTAGAGCTTAAAAAGTTCATTATACATGCCTTTTGCCAGCAAGATTTATTTTTGAAGTTTTTACAGATAAATTCAAATATTTTTATATTTAGCTCATCTATCCCATTTGAACTGTTAAATTTACAAGCTTGCAGACTACTTATAAAACCTTTTGGATCGTCCGTATTTCCTTCTTTGGCAATGAAAATTGGTACATCACGCGCTAATGCATAACCAATTTCTTGATTGACCCAACAACTATTTTGGCATTCATCTGTTAGTAGCAATAGCATCATATCCATTGTTTCTAGACCTTTGAGAATCTCATCACACCATTTTTTACTAGCTTCAATAGATTCATGAGCTACAAATGATTGTACCCCGTAATTTTCTATGTTTTCAGCAATCTTGTGTGCGATTAACTTGTCTTTATCTCGATGGCTAATAAACAACCTGATTAAATCGGATTTTTTCCATACTGAAGGAATGTCTTCGTAATATTTAACTGTACTATTTAGCGAGAAATAATCTGAATTCTCATACCGCTTATTTTCTTTAGGAAGAAAATTAAATTCTCTAACAGAATAACCTAAATCAGTGCATTTAAGTAGGTCAGTTTTCATCATCTCTTTATATTTTTGCTCTTGAGACAGATCAATTTTTAGGAGAATTTCTTGAGGAATATAAAGCTTTAATAAATAAGATGTATGGTCATTTCCGCATATATACTCAGTTTGTTCACTATCTAGCTGCATCACAGATGATTGTAAAATATCATAAAGCAGGTGTTCATTACTAAGTTGATAGTTCCATGATAGTCTTTTTAAATAAGGGCTAATCACTTGATCAAAGTTATCCATAATAAGTAATAATTTATTGCGCTTATCACCATTATAATGCTTTTGGTGATGGTCAGAAATCTATTTGTTTTTAAAAGAATCTTGTCTTACAAATGATCGTTTGTGATACAGGCGACAAAACAGCTAAATCAATGGTTAAAACTGTCTCAAAACTCATATTATAATTTATGTTTTATAAACGGGTATACTGGATTTCAATAAGTCAGATGCAATACCAGATATACGGTATGTGGTCATATATCCTCAAAGTAAAGCATGTTATTATACATTCAAGAAAATTAAGGAATTATATTTATGAGAGCTTCTGCTGAAATAATTACTGATTATAATGGCATGCGTAAAATAGGAAAAGAAAGGATATACCAACAGGCTATTACTTTTATTTTGAAAGAAGATATGCTCAGGTGTGCTAAACGATTGTCCTTATTGCAGGGTGATAGCTCATTATTGATCAATACCGAACATGAAATGAATGTATTAGTAGACCATTGCTTATACAATTACAATAGGGATGGTTACTCTGCTATTCAAAGAGCATATAAGAAATTAAAGCACGAGTACTCAGAGTCTGACTGTGCAAAATTTAAAAAGTTTTCAGAAGCATCGTTTAAGTTTGTACGTGCTGTTAATGTTGTGGGTGATGATACGGTTTTGGTACGCGATATATTAACTTCAAAGGAATATCTTTTAATTGATTATGGCTTCAATAAAACAATCAAGGAAAATGGTCTAGCGTATGGAATGATTGCTAACTTTATAGATTGTGATGATTACATAATGTCAACAGGAGCTTCTATACCAGTGTCTTTAGATTCACAGTCAAAAGGAGCACAGCAATTACAAGAAATAGCATCAAACTATATCGATAAAAAACAACAAGGCATTGCTACAGATATTGACTATAAACAAATGATTACTGATTTATATAAACTTTGCTTCCATGAAGAGATGATTATGCTTGTGCCTTCAGCAACCGTTCCCTTTGGCAAAGAAGCGCTTAAGAAAAAAGTTGAGGAAACAGAATAATGACCGATCGTCATGATGGGGTGTTTAAAGATTTAATCAGTAATAGAGATTTTGCAATTTCTTTTCTGCAAAATTACATGCCAGCCGAGCTTACAAGCCTGATTGACTGGGATAGTGTTATATTAGAATCAGCTAATGTTGAGCATATTCGTCAGCAACAAAAAGCAAATAAGAAAACTAAAGAGCAGTCCGACTTAACTTTTCTCTTTAAATTCAAGGACGGTAAAAATGGCGCTGTCTTTGTACACATTGAGTCTCAAACAGGAGACGATGGCACGATTGTTATTCGTACTCGCCATTACCAAACATCTTATTTGCTTGACTACATTAAGCGACACAAAACAACAAAAGACTTGCCTTTAGTGGTATCAATTATTTACTACGCCAATCAAAAGCCATTTAGTCATAGTCTTAACATCAATGATTATTTTGCCAATAAGGTATTAGCTGAAAAATATGCTTTTACTACGCAATTTGTCGATCTTAACCGTTACAGTGACGAAGAAATTTTAGAACATGGCTTCATTGCTGGTTTTGAATTGATATTAAAAGCAATTAGAGAAAAGAATATTGATGGCAAGCTTGGCATTGCTATCAATCAGATTGAAGCTTACGATCATTTTGCTCGACAGATTTTGATTCGCTATATGTCGCAATATTCGGATATGGAAACTGACGCATTTTATGATAGAATTATCGATAGTAAACCAGATTTAGAAGGTGATGTCATGACGGTAGCACAGCAGTGGGAAAAACAGGGTATGCAAAAAGGACGCTTTCTTGAAAAACAGGAAACAGCGCGTAATATGCTAGTGGATGGACTATCAGTCGATATGGTTGGCAAGTACACTAGCCTTGACCTTGATACAGTGCTTAAGCTTAAAAATGAAATCGACAAAAAAACACAGCATTAATAAACATTAATACTATGTTGAATTACGATATGGAAACGTCAACAACCGACTATAAAAAAGAAATCGAAGCGCATGCCGTTGATTACTTCAAAGGCCTTCATGTTGGCATGCCACCTTACATGATTGCCCGTACCATTTCCTTTTTTGAATTTTCCTTATCAAAAAAAGAACTTGTTGATAACGATGATGATGAAATAACACATTCTGAATTGCTCCCTTTTTCAGTGGATTGGCTTATCGATTTAAAGCCTATATTTTTTGGGATAGCCTGTATCTACGGCACAAAACCAATTAAGCTTTTTGATATTGAATCTCAGCCTGATAGGTACTCTATATCTTATGTTGGATACAAAGGTAATGTTCATGCATGTTACGTATCTTTGAAGAAATTATTCGGATTTGCTAAAGAAATACGCCAACAATATATTGATTCTTTAAATAAGCGCATGAAAGACTCAACTAAAAAAGAGCGTGCTGATGAATTTATGTATGATTGGATTGAGAAGATGGCGTCGCACTTAAGACCAACTGCATTAACTGGTGATGATTTTGGTCACCTTGATGAATATATTACAAATACTTTCAGGACAATGGAAGAAAGACATCAATGTGATAAGCTCGTCGTTGATTTTCTTAGAATCATTGAGAAAGGTGACGATAAAATGACTTGTAAAGATGTAATGGATAGATATCTTGAAAAAACGGGGCACTCACTGAAGGAATTACAACAACAAAATGAAGAATTGGGAAAAAGTCCTCTTTTAGAAGAATGGTCTGAATACAGCTAGATTTTTTAAACGCAACACTCTCAAGATAGGGAGATTTTTCCGTTTTTTTAACCACAATCGTGGTCGCAAAACAGGAAATGATTGTGTTAGCCATCAATGATCTTTTAGCAAAAAGGATTAAGCATACTCATTTTGGTCAAAGTCATATATAATATAACTTTGTAGGTTAATTAGGTTAATATTTTTGGCAACAAAGAAGAAAGCAAAGGCGCGTAACAAGTCAGGGAAAATTAAAGCCTGGCTGTGTCATCTCAACTGCAAATTCTCAAAACCAAATGATGCCAATATTTATATTGAGCGTTGCGCCATCAAAGTAGGATTAAGTAGTCTGGCTGAGGCGAAAGAAACAATGGCTTTGCATGAAGCTATTGTTGATTGGATAGAGATGCTTAAAGCTGAATCTGGCTATCATAAAGATATTGAGCTTAAAGTAG
>NZ_QLIQ01000072.1 GCF_003428165.1 Cysteiniphilum litorale
GTTTATCCTCTTTGAGGGAGCAAGAGAGAGTTTCTTCCGACACCCTTGCCTTCGTCTACACGTTCCTATTCCCAAGGTCGTGACGGGAATTCCACCCGCTAGATACTGACCATGCCAGTCGCACCACAAAAGGGCAGTTTAGAGACGATTAAGACGTAATCAATTAAAGTTGGATGGTTGGCAATGATTAATGTGCCTTTGTCTTTTTTTAATTTGTCAAAACCAATAAAATGAAAGCGGATAAGACCTAAGCCAGACATTGTTGCGGTAAAGAAACGAAATGTTAAGTAAATACAATATTGCGCAATATGTTTTTTTTCGCTTTTTTGCTTTTTTGAGCGGATTATTTTAGCAATGATTACTGCCATAGGAATAATAATATACCCTAATAGTAACCCCCCTAAAGAGAATAATAAAAAACAAAACCCCGTGGCAATCAGGCGCCAGAGATAGTTTATTTGGTTAAACAACATATGCATTAATTGGATAAAATAAATTTTGGCTATTATTAATCAAACAGCATGCTTAGTCAAAAAATAGTTTGATTATATATTAATCCAAAAAATATTTTACAATTTGCCTCATTTCGCGGTACGCTTATGCTCCCGCACACAATAAAGATAAAACATGTTAAACAAGTTTATTAAATATACTGCAGCGCTTTTGTTCGTTGCTTCATCAATGACAAGTTCATTTGCTGCGAGCGCTCATACGCCAGCGGCAAGCGGAAGTGCTACTAAAGCCATTCCGTTAGCAGCAAATTACTGCAATGACTTTTTAAAATATGGCAACCCTGGTGGTAAGGTTAATTTATATCTTTGTCGTGAAGGTTATATCTCTGCTTATAACTACGAAACCAAGCAGCCTAGTTGGGTTGCTTATCGTTTAACAGCGCAGTCTGTTTCAAGTAAACTAAAACGCCATGATGAATTTCAACCAGATCCGGAAGTGCCAGCCAAGTATCGCGCTGAGTTATCAGACTATAAAAGAAGTGGTTATGATCGTGGGCATTTAGCACCCTATGCGGCGATGGATTTTAATAAAACAAGTGCCAAACAGTCTTTTTATTTATCGAATATGTCACCGCAGAAGGGTGAGCTTAATCGTCAAGGTTGGGCAAAGCTTGAGTCTGATGTGCGTTTTTGGGCGCAAATGTACGAGGAAGTCTATGTCTACACAGGCCCTGTATTTAAAAACAGCAAAACACATAAAACAATAGGTAAGAATAAAATCTGGGTGCCAGAGTATTTCTTTAAAGTAGTCTACGCGCCAAAGCAGGATAGGGTGATTGCCTTTATTATGCCTAATGCCCGCGTGGATAAAAAAGATGTTGCAAAATATCGTGTATCGATCAAGGATGTTGAACAGCGTACTGGTTTGATATTTTTTAATACCTTGCCTAAGACTCAAGTGGCTGCTTTAACAGATAAAACCTCACCAATGTGGCGTACGAGTTATAGAGCGTAAGGAATCCGCTTAGCGCTAGGTAGATAGTGGTTTGTAAGTGCTGGCTGAGCGTCAGTCGAAGCCTCTATTGAGTAGCTGTTTCAAAGGATGCCATCCTTAGACTTGCGTTCACGGCACATATTTTTTGGAATATTTAAGTTTACAGTTAACTCTCTGCACTGGTTGCGCGAATATGTCCACTCAAATCATGATAATGTTGAATATTTTTATAATCATATGATTTGAAAATACTTTCAACATGCTGTGCTTGTTGAAAGCCGTGCTCAATAATCATAAAGCCATTTTCTTTTAAGTGTGCTTTGCCATGGCAAATAATGTGCTCTATATCCGCTAAACCATTGTTTTTGGCAATCAGTGCAGTGGTTGGTTCATATTGACGAACATGCGCGCATAGTGCGGGATCTGATTGATCAATATAAGGTGGGTTGGAAACAATAATGTCAAATTGTTCATTAGCGACTGGCTGATACCAGCTGCCTTGCAAAAGTTTTACATTACTTAGCTTGTAATGCTCTTTGTTATGAGCGGCAATCTTAAGCGCATGCTCGCAATAATCAATAGCAGTCACTTGCCAATTGGGGCGGGCATGGGCTAGACTCAAGGCAATTGCGCCACTGCCTGTACCTAAATCAAGCACTTGCAGTTTAGTGTGCTGTGTGAACTTATTAAGAATGGTTTCAATGAGTACTTCAGTATCCGCGCGTGGAATGAGTGTGTGCTTATCAACAAGAAATTCAAGATCCCAAAAACCTTGCTTACCTGTCAAGTAAGCCACGGGCTCACCCTGTAAGCGTCTCATGAATAGTTCACTAAACTGTTGAAACTCGTCTTCAGTTAAAGGCTTTTCTGACCAAGTGTATAAATAACTCGCTGCTACTTTTAATACATGACAAAGTAAGCATTCAATATCAATTCGCGCGCTATCAGAAATGGGTTCAAGTTGTTTGCTATAGGTTGATAGAATAGCTTGGATAGTATTATTAGGCATTTTCTTCAGACATTTGTACAAGTAGATCGGCTTGATATTCATGTACAAGTGGCTGAATTACTGAACCTAAATCACCTTGCATTACTTCTTCAAGCTTGTAAAGAGTTAAGTTAATGCGATGATCAGTTACACGCCCTTGCGGGTAGTTGTAAGTGCGAATACGTTCAGAGCGATCTCCACTGCCAACAAGACTTTTACGTTGACTAGATTGCTCTTGTTGTTGCTTATCAATTTCAGCTTGCAAGAGTCTTGCTTTGAGCATTGACATGGCTTGAGCACGGTTTTTATGTTGTGAACGTTGATCTTGACATTCAACAACAACACCGGTGGGGATATGTGTGATACGAATGGCTGAATCTGTTTTGTTAACATGCTGACCACCAGCACCTGAAGCGCGAAAGGTGTCAACCTTTAAATCAGCAGGGTTAATATCAATCCCTTCAACTTCATCAGCCTCCGGCATAATGGCGACGGTGCAAGCTGAGGTGTGCACACGCCCCTGTGATTCAGTTTCAGGGACGCGTTGTACACGATGTGCGCCTGATTCAAACTTAAGTTGAGAATAGACATTCTCGCCTGAAATCTTACTGATGATTTCTTTGAAACCGCCATGCTCGCCATCGCTTTGACTGACAATCTCAATCCGCCAGCCTTGTGTTTCAGCGTAGCGGCTGTACATTTTAAATAAATCGCCTGAGAAAATAGCGGCTTCATCACCGCCTGTGCCTGCACGAATCTCAAGAAATACGTTGGCGCCATCATTAGGATCTTTAGGTAATAATAAAATCTCAAGCTCTTTAGTTAAGCTATCAATTCGTTCTTCAGCGTCATTGAGCTCTTCTTTAGCCATTTCCTTCATTTCAGGATCGCTTTCTTTGAGCATTTCATTAGCACTTTCAATATCATCATGTGCTTGCTCGTAAGCTTTAAATGTTGTAACTAAAGGCTCTAATTGCGCATATTCTTTGGATAGATCGCGAAATTTATTCTGATCACTAATGACTTCGGCTTCACCCAAGAGGGCTGCAATTTCTTCATGGCGTTCGATTAAGCCTTGTAATTTTCGTTTGATTGAGTCTTTCATTTTATAGTCCAGTATTTAAGCCGAAAATTTCTTCAGCTAAGTTAAGCATATCATTGCGCCCTTCAACGGCAGCATTTCTAAGTGACACGCTTGGCGTATGTAGCCATTTGTTTTTAACGTTATGCGCAAAGCGAGCTAGAACCATTTTAGGATCCTCACCATTTTCTAGGCGCTTAAGACAACGATTGAGCTCATCATCAATCATATCTTTGGTTTGATTGCGCATAGCTTTGATCGTGTTATCAGAAAGAATAGCTTTTTCTTGATTGATATAATCATCCAAACCTTTTTCAATCCATTTCTCAGCACGTAGTGCGGCTTTTTCACGCAAGGTTTTGTTGTTTTGAATCAACCCTTGAATATCATCAACGCAATAAATGGTTATGTTATCCATTTGATCGAATAATGGATCAGTGACACGTGGCACCGACAGGTCAATTAGCGTTTTAGGATTTGTATTAGTTAGCATATCAGCTGTTAAAATCAGCTCACGTGAGTTGACGGCACTAACAATAATATCAGCTTGTTCAGCAAGGCCGCTAAGCACAGATAATGAAAAGGCTTCAGCGTGATGCTCAGTTGCTAGTTGTTGCGCTTTTTCTAGAGTGCGATTAACAATAATAAGGCGTTTTGGTGTCAGACTTGCTAAGTGCTTTGTCACAAGCATAGCCGTGCTTCCTGCGCCAATAACAAGAATCGTTTTATCTTCAAAATGACTTAAGCTTTGTTTGGCTAATGTCACTGCCGAAAAGGCAACAGAAACCGGACATTGTCCAATGTTAGTGTGAAAGCGCACGCGTTTTGCAACTGAGAAAACCTTTTGCATTAAGCGATTAAGATCTCCACCAAGTGTGTTATTGGCAAGTGCCTCCGCATAGGCATATTTGATTTGACCTAAAATTTGCGGCTCACCTAAAACCATTGACTCTAATCCACAGCTTAAGCGCATTAGATGGTGGGCAACATGCGTACCTTGGCGAACGATAAGAAAATTTTTCAAATCCAAATCATTACGTTTTGCCGATTGTTGCCACCAATTGATCACATGATCTAAGTGTTTTAATTCAGAAATGACAGCATAGATTTCCGTGCGATTGCAGGTTGATAAAATAAGACATTGCTCAACGCCATGTTGTTCTTTTAGCGTTTTTAAATGTTGACCAAGGCGCTCATTGTCGAGGGTGAATGCGCCGCGCACATCTAAAGAAGCCTTTTTATAGTCTATCGCTAAAGAAACTAACGTCATTCATTTACCTGCTTTGCTTGTTATTCTTGTTAATTGCATGAGTGACTTTTGCTTAAAACCATAATCACTATTTGATTTGTTGATTTACGGATAACAAGTGATAAGAGTTGCTCATGAAACTGGTCGGTATTGTAGCATAAAAAAAGAAAAGTGCTATGACTGGAAAAGCAACTAATGGTGCAGGTTTATCGGCATGTGGTTTAGATGGGTGTTATTGTGAGGAAAGCCTGCTTTTAATTTCGTGATCAATCGCTGTGTTGATGAACTCATTTAAGGATTCACCATCTCTTTTTACAAAAAACACTTGCCTATGCCTATCAATACCAGTTCTTACATTAAATGATCCGCTATAAGCTTTCTCAGGTGTGATATCATGCTCAGCGCAAAATTCAAGATAATCATCAACGGCATCTACAAATGCCTGCTTTAAGTCCTGGTAGTTTTCCCCTTCATATGAAACTGTAGCATTGATGTTCATAATTTCACCATGGAAAATGCCATCATTATGATTAACTTTAATTGAACCTCTATAGCCTTTGTATTGCATTGCGTTACTCATATTAGTCCTACCTTTTTAAGATATTCAATAACATTTTTAATCTGATATTCTTTTAGTGTTGGCTTTGGGTGTGGTTTATGCAGCATCAGTGGTGGTGTTTCTTTGTTTAAATAAAAGCGTACACGTGAGCCACTTGTTTTACCTGCGTTACTCTCACTAAAGCCAAAGCTTTTTAAAACTTTAGATAACTCTGCCCATGTCAAATCTTTTGGGCATGTTAATAGTTTCTCGAGCGCTTTATCTATCTTAGTCATAAAAAGCAACTATATTTTAGTTGCTGTAAATATAAGCGGAGATTTGTGTTTTTGCAAGCCTACACTCTATGTTTTTATTTGTTGTTATGGTCATAATTTTGTAACATGTTTCACTAATCATTTGGTATTCAAAATAAAAGAGAGGGAGTTTAAATGCGCTATCTGTGCGTAGTTGTGGCGCTTGTCTGTGGGTTGTTATCACAGGCTTTTGCCGGTGATTTTTGGCAGAAAGCCAAGGCGGTTTTTGAGGGAAAAAAGCAACAAGATGGCAGGGGGCGCATTCGCGATTTGTGGGTAAATCAGCTGTAGTTTAACTTGAACTGAATGCGATACTTATGTACAAATACCCTACTGCCTTTAAAACATAAGCAAGTTACGGATGAATTTAGCTGAGCAAAAC
>NZ_QLIQ01000073.1 GCF_003428165.1 Cysteiniphilum litorale
AAGGAGTTGTAGCTAAAAAAACTAAAAAAGTTAAAAAAACTAAAAAACATAACTCACCCCAATACTGAATCGATACATAGTTGGTATCGCTGACTTTGATTCATAAACTGCCTGTTGTGACTTGAAAAGATACGGTAAATACGCACTAAAACCACCCTCAACGGAAAAATGACGATGCCACTGATACCCAGAATAAAGCCCAAAAATTGGCGTAATATTACGGTAAAATGACTTAGCAGGATCATTATTTTGACCATATTGACCATAAAAACCATAGCGATCAACCCAACCGTAGACAAAACCTAAGCCTGACCCTGCACCTAGCTTAAAGCCACTGTCAAAATAATAGTGATACTTGAATACCCCTGATATATCATACAAGGACGTGATAATCGTCTGCTCACTACCACTAAATACACGGTTACTGCTAACGGCAAAACCCAGTGTCGGGGTCAGGGTATGTCGTCTATCGATGACAAAGCGATACCCGCCATCAACACTCAATCCAATATCGCTAAGATAGTCAAAATAACGCAAATGCCCCGTTTGTCGATCAGTATTCGCAATCTTTCCTTGCGGATAGTTTACACTGACCTGACCACCGATCAGCCATCCATGTTGTAATGAAATACATGACGGTAAAGCGGTCACGGGTTGTAAGCGGTATCCTGCAAATAACCACTGTACCCATAAGCCCGAAACGACAACAATAAGACCAACCACAAACCATTTGCTGTTATATATTTGCCGAGTTGTGACGATAACCCGCCGATAAATCTCTTTAACCGCTCTGATCACAGGGATAAGATATTGCTGCCACTGATACTTAACAAAATAATGCTTAAATAACCGTAACCCAACCATACTGCCAATCCCAAGAAAAAGCATGACACATAACACCATCCATAATGACTGTGAGGCATGCGGCAATTTGTGGGTTACGACTAACGCCACAATGGCTAGAACAAACAGCCAGAAAAAAACCGTTGATACTTTGCGCTCATAATATAAAAAGCGCTGACCAACATATCTTAACCTGCTGAATCTTCTTGCATCTTTTAAACCCGACGGGGTTGACTTATTTGAGTTTGTTGCGTTTTTTACGTTTTCTGCCTGCGTTGAATTTTTTAACTCTTTTAATGCTTTTATTTCTTGTAACTGATCTCTTTTAACGTGTTTAACCTGTTTTACTTGTTTTGCTTGGCGGCGTGAAAATAACTTCAATAAAAACATCTTTCACCCTCTGATTGATTGAAAATGTTGAAAATGCTAAAAATAATGAAACTAATGAGAATACCAAAAATATTTGAACCGATTGAACAAAAGACTGATTGACTGAATGGCGCTTACCAGTGGTGATCATCCTGTGGGTTAACCACAAATAAAATCTCTAATGGTTTTTGCTTTACTCCCCTGCCTTTACACAGTTTCTGTGGCAATTCTTTATCAATCGCTTTAGATATTGCCTGTGACATAATGGATATAAACTCATCCATATTCCGATCGCGTTTTAACGATAAGTCTTCCACATAACAGGCAATGCTCACTTGCATCCCCACGTTACGTATTTTAACAAGTAAATGTTTCATTTGTATTCCTCACTTCTTAGTCTGTAACCTGCTTGTTTTCTATTTTTTACCTTTTATTTTTTTATTCTTTTCCCCCCGTTTTGCCATTTTTCCTTGTTTTTTTGTTTTCCCGTTTTTTTTTCTTGTATTTGAACATAACCACTATGAAACCAATGCTCAAACAGCCGCCGTGCTGATGGAAAGTCAATGCCTACATCTCCTGATTCCTCATCATTGTTAATCTCTTTACATATCATAATCATCTACCCCCTAAATTTTTTTATCTCTTAGGTCTTTAATGCTTTAATGCTTTAATGCTTTAATGCTTTAATGCTTTAATGCTTTAATGCTTTAATGCTTTAAAAAACACTCCATTAAGCACAGCTACCGCAAGGATGTTAATTAAGAAAAAACGATAACTGTGCTTAGTTGAATGATTTTATGAATACTGAAAAATGATAAAAAATATTGAAAAATAATCAGTACAAACAAAAATGAATCGAACAATTGACTTCATATGATCATTGACCATGATGTAAATCACAAACACAAGCAACTTTAAACGAACTGCATCTATTTTTTAAATATTTTGTACATGTTTAAAAATACGTTTAGGGTGCCTGAATGTCAAAAGCCCCCACTTGCGACAATATAACAAGGATATACAGGCAAGGATGTTTGTGTTTGAATAAGCTAAGGTACACACTTGATGCAATTTATTAGCCCATCTTTATTATCCCTATATACCTACGATCTAGCCATACTGGCTTTTCGTTACGTCTGATTTTTAATGCAATATGCTGATGTGTAAATTTAAATATCTTACCAATAATTTCCTGACCCTGCTTATATTTAACCCTCACTCTCCTTGCCCTTGCCAATTTCTTTAAAGTTAGTTCTTCTGCCCGTGCGATTAGCCGCGCATGCTTCACTGTTTCACCTAATCTCAACTGGTGATCATACAGATTTTTAAACAACGTACTTTCCTTAAGCGTATAATCTTTTGGCTTATCAGTGTAGGCGTTACAATACCTCATCACCTGATGTTTTGAGGTTTGTAATTCATCAAAAGATTTCATTTGTTTGGATATATTGGCGTCTGATTTATGATTTTTTTGGCGCATTATCTTATTCCATCTATTACGTTTAACAAATAGATAATGCCTAAACTAAGCAGCATCTATTTGTTAAATGTAAGCTATACAGCGCATAGCTCCCGCAAGATACTATGTTGCATAACTCATAACGCACTATAAAAGTGTGACTTGTAAAACACCAAGAACAGTGTCCAAACAGTGGTCGCCGTCATTTTTTCATCTAACATCTGCTTAGTAGGTGCAAATATACCCACCTGATCAATTCAGGTTTTGGATTGACTGCTAGTAGATATCGAGTAGATAAATCTACCTAGCAATAATACACATCTTAACTATTTTTTAGATTGGCTCTGCCGTCCTGTCTAAAAAACAAAACCAATCTAAAAAACACTTTATTTATTTATCTATCTACTTTACCTGTTTTTTTACCTTATTTACCTTTACCATATTTACATTCGTTTAATGCCTCATGTAGTAACTGTTATTGGTTTTACACATACGACCTACACTATTTCTTATCTTATCCTGTGACTTTTGACACACCAATCGATACCAATTGTCAAACCCACTGGGGCGATTAAAGCACTGATGTATCAATTGCTTTATTAACATATTCGCCAAATGTTTAAAACTCGTGGCTCCTGAAAAGTAATACGTATAATTTGCCACCGTGTGATAAAGCCATTGATACACTTCTTGTTCACTCGTAATAACAACGCCTTTTCTTTTAACGTAATCAATAATCGCGACCAGTGCGACTTTCTGGCATTCGGTCACTTCTCCTTTAACTAAATCCTGTTGCGCCAAACTTGCCCAGTCTTTTTTAAGCACTTCTTGCTCGATCACTGGTATGGTTAACTCAGTAATAGGTGGTAGCTTCAAGTTTTGATTCTTTAACAGTGGGTTTTTAGCCTCATGCCTTGCTTGATCTTGTTTTTTATCTTGGGAAATGTTAGTAAACTCATGATGATCACTACGCTTGAGATCATGAAAATCACCATAACAAATCCCTCTAAACAGTTGATCATAATTTAACTTGCCATACGTTTGAATCGCATGAGTAGCACACCGAACAACCTCACTTTCACTTGGATAGCCACGTTGAATACACTGCTTAACGAAGTCCTTGTACTTGGATTCGCCCAAATTAAGGTACTGATCAACGACAGTTTCAGTGTCTTTAGCCGTATTATCAGCATTTATATTTTGTTGATCGTTGCTATCGCTTGTAGTGTTTTCACGCAACTTTATCCCTTTGCCATCATCGCTAACACCACCAACAACAATTTCACAATTCACACTATGATAAACTTGATCAATTGCCTTATTACTGGCAGTATATGCCTTAACAGCATTACATCCATCAATGTTGTTACTCCCTGTCAGTGATCGTTTTGATACTACTTTTTTTAGATCACTGACAACGAAACTTCCATCTAAAAGTGAAACTGCTAAAAATTCATCGTCACTGATCACACCAAAATCAACTAAAATAGCAGCAACAAGCTCGCTTTCAGTGTCAATATCGTATTGCTCGTTTAGTTCAGTAACCTTAGCCGTAATTTTTTCAATGCTTTCATTGGTTAAAATCGCTTTTAACTCATTGATGACTAAATCAAGATCAAGATTACTTTGGCGGTTATTATGGTGATTGTTGTTGTCATTGCCGTTGTCACTCATCGTGTCCACCTTGCCAAGATTGACTTTGTCACTGGCAACAACATATTCAGAAACATCACACTCACCAACAGTCATTGACCCTTGAATAGAACTGGCACCCTTGGCATCCACCGCCACCAAATAACACCAATCAATAAACTGCTTAAAATCTTTCGCTTCACGTTTGATGTCCTTTCTGGCTAAAGCATTGTTGAAAGCGATGATGTCAATCTGATCAGCGTTAACGTGCGTCATGATGTTGATGACCTTAGCTTGACTAACGGTCAAATAATCAAACAACTTAGATTCACACTTGACGGCTCTAATGCCAAAGTCAGAAAAATCAAAATCACAAACATCACAAACATCACAAACGTCAGAAAAATCAGAAAAAATCACAGTCTTTTCACAATCAACATTTTTAGTGGAACCAACACGCTCTAATGTTTGGTATTGATTGTTAAGAGTGTTATTTTTTTTATTTACCTTTTGATTATTTACCTTATTAATGGAGCCTTGACCAAAGGGAGAAGCTTGCTTTGCCGTTTGGGTGAAGCTTGGCGCTGAAAGCCTTATGTTTTCAAAGTTTTTACTTATCGCGTCATAGTCATTTTCGTCTGCATTCGCTGCCAAAGAGTGTTGATGTGCTTCCTCTAAAAATAATACTGCCTTATCCGTTGCCTGATAAAGCACACGATTATTTTTAAGCGTGAAACGAACAATATAACCCTTAGCTTCAAGATGATTTAATGCGGTTGTCACAACTTTACGCGAGAAACCCGATTTACTTTCTATATCACTGAAATTGATCAACATCCCTTGATGATTGTCACCTTTGCCATTGCTAAATACTGAGCCTTGCTTCTGAGTAAAATACAGTATCTGTTGTAATAAAAATGCCTGACGTGGGCAATGTAACTGTTTAAACCAATACGACTGCCATAAAAAATCGACATGAAACTTGCTTTTAGGGCTGTAATATACTTTATCACATTCCACTTGAATCGGATTAAACCCCGTTTGATCGATTTGATGATTGACTGTTTTCATCGCTACACCACCGCCGTTGTTAGGTTTGGTGATCGGGTAGTTAGAAATCCGTGTACAAATAGACGGCGCGCATTATTCACTGGTAACCAGCTATTATATTCTGCGCCTACCCGACCATAACAAGGTGCTATGATCGAATACGAAGTAAGCGCAGTTGATAATGCACACTTACTTTCTGATCTATTGCGAATAACGGTGCAATATAAACCGATTTGTACTTTACGGGTTTCTAAGCCCAATCGTCTTTTAAAAAAAGATGACAGGGAAAAGCCTACCATGTGCTGAAAATTTTGCAAGATGTGTGTGTAAGATTTTTGGATTAATTTGGATGATTTAGGTAATTGCAGTAATTGAGGTAATGTAGGTAATTTGAAACAAGCGAGCAAAAATGAAAAGCTAAAAGTATTTTCACTATCAAAATATCGCCAAATACATATTTGGCAACCTAGTTGCTGTTGATCAAATTGATATATTATCTCATTCGATAATATATCCTGATTATTGCTTTGACTA
>NZ_QLIQ01000074.1 GCF_003428165.1 Cysteiniphilum litorale
AGCACACTGCATAGATACATCAATTGTGAGATTAAAACACTAGATCAAATGGACACGATTGATGATATTTATAATGCGCTTTTTAAAATTGATAACGATTCTATTGAATTTATATCAAGCTATGTCGTCAATACTTCTCTAGCTGTTAAATAATTCTGTAAAACAACCAACCCACCAGGGAGACTAGCAACTCCCTGATGGGCATTGTACGTCTCCCGTTAGCCAAAACTATAAGGAGAAATACAATGAAACATAAACATCAAGGTCAATCATTAGCGTTACGTACAGCAAAAATTTTGATGCTCGATCGCACGCAAATAAAAAATATAAAGAATGACGAACCAACGCAACCAAATACCTATGAAAATATGCTGAATATAAAAAACATAAAAACTCAGCCCATCTCAATTACACCGTATTTGAGAAGATTATGTATCTGATTGCGTAGATGTTTTAATAAATAATAACCCTTGGGGGATGTTAATCCCTCAAGGGATTGTCATCCCCTTAAAGGGTTAAAAACTGAGTAAACCTAATCTTAAGGAGATGACAAAATGACCATAAATAAAAACAAAGCTTTTTATTTTATTCCCAAATATCAGGCAGCAACGCTTATCTACGATAATATCGTCAAGTATCAACCTCAACTTGATCGCTTGAAAGAAGCGTTAGAGAGGTGTCCAGAGACCTACCAAGCAGAAAGTCAAAAGATACCTGATAAAGTTGCCTGGTTGCACTACTATCATCCGAATGGATGGCACTGGTATGTGATCGAAAAAGATATCTGTGATGAACAGTTACAAGTATTTGCACTTGTTTCAGGTCACGATACTGAGTTTGGCTACTTTAGCATTCATGAGCTCAGAGAAATCGCAGGTGTTCTGATTGATCTTAACTGGAAGCCAAAGCCGTTATCTGAGATTAGTGAAGTCAGTCACTTTGTGGTCAAGTTCAGTAAAGAAGATGACGTTGAAGTTGATAATAGTGAAATAAAGTAAGAAGTATCACAAAGCAGTTTTGTTTAGCCGCTCAACTGCTTTGTAACCCACATCCATAAGGAGAATGTAAGTTAATTATATGGCGATATGATTTATTTGCAATACTTTTCTTATGTGATGTGACATAAATGCGTCTTATTGACGTGATAACCCTACAGGGAGAACATTCCCTGTAGGGGGTATTCTCCCTGTTTTATGACATAAGGAGAATACCATGTCACAAAATACAGATAATAAAACATTGGAATTACCTGAGATAATTAATGCAGTATCCAGTGAATTTCTCCACCTACTAAAGCATCTTGATCCTGACTTTACCATCGAAAATATCACTTTTGATGATAAGGCTGCAATCGACCGCAAGGGGGCTTTTTTAGGACTAAACAATGATCAAAGCAGATTAGCCTATATCCCAATTGCTCGCTTGAATCGATTTACCCTTCCATCAGCGTTGCCTAATAGCAATCCCATCTTTATGGAGTTGCTATTGCCATATAATGTTGGCTCTAAGTCGTTAAGAAGCAGTTTTGCCGTACAAACGACAGTTAGAAGAGCATTAACTGCGACAGGTGTAATGATACCTGAAAGCATGATTGTTAAACTTGAGCAACATTTTAATACACCAGATATCTCAATAAGTCACATCAGTGAAGGCATTGCAGCAATTTATGCTTTGCCGAAACCTGATGGTGGCTCACTGGGATCATCGTGTATGCAAGGCTGTAACAAAAACTGGTTTGAAATCTATGACAACGAGCCTGCCATTGGTTGTCTTGTTGCCAAGGATAATGAGGGTCAGTTGGTAGGTCGAGCAATTACCTGGCAAGTTGATAGCGGTGCGACTTGTTGCGATAGATGCTATGGCACATCATCTTATATTGAAGAAGCGATTGTAGCCTATGCCCAAAAAAATGGCATGTACTACAAAAGCAATAACAATATGGATACCCCAGAATCTTGGGTCTGCAATAATAGCACTCTACCTTCTGTATGCCAGACAGTCACATTAAAACAAGAGGAATATCATCATTATCCTTACATGGATACATTTAAGTATCTTAATACCTATAATGGGGAACTCAATTGTTTTGATGATTGTAACCATGATGCAGAGCTCACATCGACCAATGGGTATCATAACAACTTAGGATACTGCGAACGATGTGACACTCATTATTCAAGTGATCGGATCAGATATGTTGATCATATGGATGTATGTGATGATTGCTTTGATGAGTATTATACCAGCTGTGATCAATGTGATGAGTACGTACATCGGGATAAAATCACACCTGCCCAAGGTGATCGTTATGTTTGCCAAGATTGTCTAGATAACGATTATGTATGCTGTGATGAATGTACTAGCTATGTCCACACAGATGATATTTATCGTTTTGACTGTGGTGATATATGTCCAAAGTGTATTGAAGGAGCGCGCCCATGAAACATTTACAGCGCTTATTCAACCTCTTAAGTCTTGGCAACCAGAATGCTAAGGCAGCATATATCAAGCAACAATATGGCAAATACGTTCATCAAGATGAGTATGGTAATCTCTACCTTAATCGTGATTTTCGTCAGCAGAAACCCTATCTTGTCGCACATATTGACACCGTGGATGAGCAACCGACTGCCAAGCAGATCATTGTTGATCCTTACGCACAAATCATCAGTGGAACACGCCATGGGAAACCATGCAACCTGGGTGCTGATGATGGTGTCGGTGTGTTTGCAGCATTACAACTTTTTGATCTACTGGATATAGGTGTTGCACTCTTTAAAGATGAGGAAGTTGGCTGTATTGGCTCTAGCCATGCAGACAGTGATTATCTGAATGCAAGCTACTTAATTCAACTGGATCGCAAAGGACATGAGGACATTATTTTTAATGGCGCTGGCATTACCATAGCCAGTGATGATTTTATCAATGCCGTTGAGAATATTGCTCAAAATTATGGTTATACATCACAGTTTGGCGGCTTAACGGATGTCGTTACTTTGTCTGATCAGGGTATTGTTGAGGTATCTTGTATGAATCTATCTTGTGGTTATTACAAACCACATACCAAAGATGAATATATTGATATCAGACATATGCAAAAGGCGATTGATTTTACACACAATATTATCAATACCCTTGGTAATGAGATTTTCCCGCATAAAGCAATAAGAGAATGGGAGTCTGATTACCATCATAAGCCTAATAAAAATATCAGATGTTTCATGCAGGAGCTTTTAGCCACCAATATGACGGATGAAGAAATCTACGATGAGCTATATTTCTTCATGAATGATTATGATTGGTACTACTAAAGAAACTGAAAAAATAAAAAAACTAAAACAACTCGAGCTGCATTGAAAATAACGATCTGAAAAATAGGAAAAATTTAACATATGCTTTTCAAGCAAGTATGCTTTGCATCTACGCTATTAAAATAAGAATATGTTAAAATTCCTCAATGTGTGACATGATTTTGTTAAACTGAGTATATCATTTTCACCTTTTTTACTTTTTACTTGTTTTTATTTTGAGCGGATTTATTATTCTTACGCTTATTTTTACCATTTTTATCAAGCGATTGACTGTTTTCTGGTACAGCCTCCATAGCAGACGACAGGATTTTAAACTCATCGCATAAAACGCCATAGGCATCATTTTGCTGCTTAAGCAGAAGATTTTCCTGATAAAGATTGAGCCAACTTTGCGCCACAGGAGGCACATGTGGCTTTTTACGCCAACCTAACACAGTGTCATAGCTATAGCCTGTCACCTGACAAAAATCCTTGATTGATCGTATATTTTGGCTTTTATCCTTAGCCAGAAGCTGAATAGCACGGGTAAATTCACTGTAAGATAGACTCATTCAAAAATAAAATATAAATTTTAATGTCTATATGATTGTATTTTTATTCATGTATGTCAATATATTGTTGATTAATGTCTATTTGACATTTATAATAAGTCAACTGATAAAATAAACACTTATAAACAGTCTATAAAACAGGAGTATACAATGAAAAAATATCAGGTATCGATTGAAAATGCACAAAATCATTATGCGTTAAATACATTTACACGGTCTTTTGATGACGCAGCACAAGCAGAACACTATTTTGTGGAATTATTAGAGTATGATTTTTTTAAAGGTTTGGATGTCAATGTCAAACTTAAAAATACTGAAACCAATACAACACTGAAACATACCAACCTATTAACTGTCATTGCTTCTTAAACCATATACCTCTAGCGCTTTCCTTTTAAAATATCACTCACCAACATCATAGCCTTCATCATGGGATTGTGATTGTTCTTTGCCTTTAGATAATTGCTGCTGGACTTTATCTCTGTGGTGTCTGGCATAAATATCTATCATCGTTGCCACACTGGATAAAGCCATTGGACTACCTGATTTGGCAATAACAGCTTCAATTTTATCATCAGTTAAATTAAAGTCTGTACGCTCCCCAGGGTAATCAAGCTCATACTTAACCAATGCCTGTATATCAGATTTATGTGCCTGTAGCGTTTCATCTGAATATTCTCGCAACCAGTCATTGATATACGCATCACCATCGATAAACTCGTCACGATTTGCCATATAGCGCTTGGCATACATAGACATCGCGTCTTTGGTTTCTTGCGAAATGCCAGGTGCAGATTGACTTAATTGCAATTGTACTCGATCAACACGGTTATTTAGTCGATCTAATCCCATCTGCTCGGAGATGTCATCAACATGCTGGTGTACCAGAACATCATTCCAGTCAGTCTTTTTAAAGCCTTCAATATTTTGTGGCAAGATGACTCGCGCATCGATCCCCTGTGCTTTTAATGCAGCTTGCGCCTCATACGTCAAAGCATAAGATTGTGATGTCACACCATCATTGTCCCCTGCAATAATCACCTCACTAGGGTTAAAGTGCTCAATCATATCTTTCATTTTACCAATATTAGCGGCAGAACCACACGCCGTTAAAACGGTGGCTTTTGGATCAGCCATTGCAATTGATGCTGCGGTTTCTGGACCCTCTGCAATATATAGTCGTCCTTTTTGCCCTTTCTCAGCACCAATATTCACAAAACCTGCTGAGCCAGAAATAACACCCAACGTCAATTTAGGGGTATCCATAAAGCTTGGCTTGTCTGCTGTTTTTGGGTCTAAGTAAATACGCTGCACACCGGTTAAGCCCTCTTTCCCGTAGACAGGAACCACGAGCATTGGCAGTTTATTGGTGAGTGTTTGCCCATCTTGTTTATAGACCCACGCACCCTTAGGTAAAAAGCGCATTTGCATCGTGTGAATAGGATAAATAGCACGATGCTCTTTTAAGTAACGCTCAGCTAAAGTGTCTTTTAATGGCACAGTCGCAGCCCATAGTTTTTGTGCTTTGGCAATTTCAGCAGCGCGTGTTCTTGCCACTTCTGCTTCACGTTGCTCCGCCATTTTTTGTGGATCATAAATTTCAGTGGTTTTAATCGCTTCAACTTTAAGCCCTGCAAAAATAGCCGCCATCTCAAAATGACTCATGCCCGTTTTTTGTTGCGGGAAGTTTTCTCTGAACGCATCTGCTGGTTGGCGATATTGATCTTTGACGGGATCATACCATTGACCTTTTCTCTCTCCATTTAACATCACCATGCGATCGTGTTCATATAGCACATAATCCTGTGTCGCTTTCATTGGTTGACCAAAGGCATAATCATACACATCTAAACGAGCATAAATGGCATTGTTAATCGCTTTTATATCAAAACGCGTCACCTCTCTTGGCTGCATTGGCGCAGTAGAAAGGTTAGAAGAAGCACTATTTGCAGGTGCAATTTCATTCACTGCATGAGTTGCTTTTAGATGATTAAGAACTGGAACACGCTCAC
>NZ_QLIQ01000075.1 GCF_003428165.1 Cysteiniphilum litorale
TAAGCCCAATCATGAGCAGTCTAAGATTTATAAAGCCTGTAATGCGCCAGCTATTCCACTAAAGCAGATCATTACAACGCTATAGCGCATCGATCACGTCTTCACAAAAAATCAAAAAATCAAAAAAAAACACAAAAAATCTGTAGTGCCTTAACTCAACTTTGTGTATGGCTCAATGCCCTATGCTGTCTACGTTTCAGAAATTTTGCTTACCAAGTTGGGTTATGCCAACGTTCAAGTTTGCCCTTGCCTTCAGGTTCATACGGACGACAATAAATCAGGCGAATATCTAAACGTGCACAGATTTGCTGTAGTGAATCACTGCGATAAGCTGAGCCATTATCGACAATCAAGCGCTTAGGCAAACCACGCCGAAGGACGGCTTCTTTCAATACACATTCCACTGAACTTGCCTGTTCATTAAAATACAATCCACTATGCGTAATCAGGCGCGAGGCATCATCCATTAAACTAATTAAATAGACCTTTCGCAGTCCTTTGGCGGTGTGAATCTTACCGGCATGCATGACATCACCATACCAGATATCATTGGCGCGTTGTGCGCTAAACTGTCTGCGTTCAATGGCAGGGGCATCTGATATCACACGTGCAGACAAGTGCTCATTACGTAGGAAGCGGTGTACGGTCGATTTAGGTAATGCTTTAAAGCCATTGTTCGCCATTAACACTAACAATGTATTGACTGAACGACGCATGTCTTCTTTTTTGAAGTGAATCAATAACCGCTTGATTTCTTCGGTTAACTTACTCTTTTGCTTATCTGAACGTGGTTTTGGTTCTAACCCCTCAATCCCTGATCGACGCCAATGATGATACCAACGTTCAATTGTTCGTGGCGATATCTGTGTTTTGCGACTATTTGGTACATTAAAATGCAATTGTGATTGTGCATTAATCAATGCTTTGATTTCACCACGTGCTAATGAAACACGCGATGTTAACGTTCCTAATACCGACAGTCGAAAGAGTGCGATGTCACTTGCCATAATATGAGCTCCTGTTTGTTCTTTGTTGCTTTTTACGTTGTTTTATCTGAAAGTTTGATCGCATTGGATCAACTATTTCGATTACAACATATTCACCGCAACAACAGGGATGACGATAGTGTGGGAATCGACCATTGAATGATTTTAGCTTGTCTTACTCATTGGCGTGCCGCCATTGATATGGGACGAGTAAATCACGTGCATGCCAGAACAATGCCAGTTGTGATAAATCGCGCCACTTCAGTAGCTTTTGATAAAATAAAATCATCTCATTATTGGTGAATCTGGCATAGTATGGATGATCAGCACACAGGCTCATGTGAAATACTTCAAATGAATGTAACAGCCACAGATACCAACGTGATGCGGTGTCTCTTGATATGGCGTATTGTTTGGCAACGGCATTGACACTGATCCCTTGTAATAGCAATAAAAGCACTTGTAATTGTAAACACCACAAATACCAGCGGTATAAGGCAATAGGAGATGGCATAATCGAATAGGTTTGCTTGCAGCGACTGCACTTAAAGCGAATGATATCTATCGGATCACGGTTACTCTTATGTTGATCGCGCCCTGAAATCTTGCGTTGATAATAACCATTTTGCCAAAAATGATGACAACCACAATTTTGGCAAGCTTGTGGCTTTAAAAGTTCTGGATTGTATCGAACATGGTAAGTATAATCTTCAAGGGATGAGTAGTCTTTGATGATTTGAGTCATTGTCAGTGAGCTCGTTGATTAAATATGAATGCATTTTAATCAATCTAATCAAGCAAAGCTACTCATCTTGCTCTAAAAACAACCTTCTTTGAAAATCTTGCGAATATCCTTAGGCATTCCGGTAAACAGTGATGAGATCATACACAGTGTTGGTTATCCCACGCTTTGTGCGTATAAGGAGCGCTGAAACTACGCAGCTAATGCGAGACAAAAATAGCAGTTAAGAGCCATATAAAGTTGGATGTAACAGGTATACTTAAAAAATATCAAATTTTCTTGCCTCGTATTATAACCATGCGAGCAATATAAAGGTATAAGTATATTTGATACTTTTTGCTTGATAACCCCTTACTTTAAAAGGATTAATATAGCACAATATCAGCTCTAAACATTGTGCATCAAAAATATGTAGTGCCCTAACTCAATTTTTTCAACCTTTCAAAACCTTATATTAAATGGCTTTTTGATAAGTCTGCTTACCAACTTGGGCATCGATCACATCTAACACCACTGACTCATTCGCATTGCTTGTGCCATCAATAAGTGCTTTTCCAAAACTATAGTAACTCATTTGATTGTTGTTATCTGATACACCAATTAATTGACCATTACCATCGTAAAAGTAGTGTTGTGTTCCACTAGGTGTTGTTAGGCTAATCCCTGTAACCAGCTCAGAAAAATACTTTCTAGACAGAGGATCACTCTTTAGCGCAATACCTGTAGAAAAGTGCTGATAGGATTTGTCTTTGGCTGTGTAATAGCGTAAGCCACTACTATAAGTGTCATCAATGATGTAGTGTGTACCATCTGGTAGATAAAGCGTTTTAACTGGATTTTGATCATTGCTTATTTCAATTGAGCTCATTGTGCTAAAGCGCCAGCCTTTAGGCAGGTGGTAACTCGCAAATCCGGCACTTAGACCTTGATAGTTTAATGACAGCATAGCGGATTGTGAAAAATCAATCATCGCACTTAGCTGACCTGTTTCAGGATTCACATTAATACCCAGAGCACTGGCGTTATTATCGGATTGAGAATTCGTAATGCCACTGGGACTGGTCGCTGTAAAAACTGGTGAGGACATGCCGTAGCTTGTCAATAATAGTGTAGTGAGTAATGATAGCTTTAACTTAGTCATTTGCGTAGTTCACCTTTTATGAGAGATTTAAAAACGAACGAAATATAGCACATAAATAAACCAATAAATTATGTTTTACATTTATTTTACATTAGTAAAAGTGGCTGCCCTTGAGCCATATTAATTGCAATACCGGCATTATTAACACTCATAATGCGCACTAGTGGGTTGACATTTTTATCCATAGCGTTATCAGTGTCATAGTTGGATACAGTTTCAAGAGGTGGGGTGCACTGATACGTAATATTGGAGCCACTGCCTGTATAGTAGCCACCTTTTTGAAGTAATGTGTCAATCGTGTTATATGTATAACCATCAGGTGCATCACTACTGACATAACCTGGCCACATAATATAGTATGAATTATTGCGCTGATAAGCACCTGTAGCGCGCGCAATCGCCATCTTATTTCCCCATGCCTGAGACCAATTACTCCATGATGAATCACTGCCAATAGAAAAAGATGCAATACCAAAATTATACCATCCATTATTAGAGCCATCATTTCTATCATATTTTTGCATCCAACTTGTCCCGCCTGTACCTGACTTATAGTCAATTTGAACATAGCTTTGACCGTAAGCTGATTCAGAGGGGCTAACATTTAACGCAGATAATGTAAAATAGTTATCATCATTGCCCTCAGTATCTTGCAAAACATAGCCGGTTGCTTTTGGTGGCAAGTTAATCAAGACATCGGTGAAGTGAATAGATGCAAAGCGGGTATCAGTAGTCCCTGTATACATTCTTACATCAGCCCATTTATCCGTGCCAATTGCCTTATGTACCCAGTATGCTAAAGGAATGCTTAATGGGTTAACATAATTCACCATAGGGTAGTTGGCCGTCATTAAATCACTACTAATTTGACATCCATAGTTTGCACTATCGCCAGAGGCTTGCGCGTTGTTTATAACGCTTAGCGCCGCAATCGAGATTAACGTTGACAATATTATTTTTTGTACTGTTTTCATAACATTTACCTATTTCTTTTAAATGAATACTTAAAGCGAAATTACATCTGGTGTTAATATGCCACCAGTGCCGCCACGCGAGAGCATTAAGCCACTGCCTTTTGCCTGATCATATGATCTATAGTTGAAATTGTAGCCAGGGAATGCATTTCTAAACATCGATACCTGTAGCGCCAAGCCAGTTTCTGCAACATATATCAGATCATTTATTCCCGCTTTTTCAGGTATTGGTAAAGAGGACGTTACATGATTTGTGTCACCGCACATATCTACCTTGTTAAGCATCTCAGGGTTAAGAAAAGCCATAAGATTACTTCCGCCATCTTTTCCATATGCACTTAATACAGGTATTTTGTCATGCATATTCATTATTCCATTAGGCATTGTGTAGCTAAAGTAGAAAGTCCCAGCGCCATAGGTGTCTGAGGTGTATTTAACAGAAGGGATGTAAGCAAGAATCCCCGCGCGATTATTGTCTAAAAATGAAACTGGTACACGGACGCTGATTGGTGCAACCGTAGTAGCAGGACCTTGAATATAAAAATTACTTACAAACCCGTTATTAGTAAAGTCTTTTGGCATCGAGTCACTGGTATTAAAATCCATGGCTATAGCACCTGATGTACTGAGTGCTTTTTTATCTAAATAGTAATCTAAACCATTAAAAGTTAATTGATCATCATTATAATTACTTAACTCGTATACTCGATTAATTGCATAATTGGTATGATCAATAGAAAATCGCTTTAAGCTTGCATCATCTTGTGATGCATTAAAATTACCATAAAAGCCATTCCCATCAAATGCAATACCATAGTAAGGCAAAACGGTATTTGGCTCACCATTATCGACTCTGTCTTGAATGCTAGCACTGTCTCTTAGCAAAATAGCTGTTGTTGATTGATAAGCTCCTGTCGCCTGTGAGAAGTAACCAATATGATTTACTTTACATCCAATTACTTTTTTATTGCTATAAATAAGGTCGTTAGCATCGCAAGCAAACAAGTCAAGCTCATAAGGCTGTGTAAAATATTCGCCTGATAAATCTGGGTTGTCCGTGTTGATAAGTGTTGGCGCTAATATTCCCCCCTCAGCATTTTTTAGTGTAAAGGGTTTATAAGTGTTTTCACCATCTTTTAAAACAATATAACGCTGTCCATAAGAGCCACTGGTATCGCCATATTTGTCTGCAATATAGTTATAATCATTTCCAGTCCCAAAATAGCTGCTCAGATCAACATTATGTGTTTGGACGTTTAAATTTTCTGCAGCAGCGTTTTGTCCTGTAGGAAGATTTGCGGTTAAAGTAATGTTGCGACCATCTGCAATTTGGGTAAAAAGGTAATAACCTTGACCTTTTTTTTGATGACTAAGCTTAGTACCAAAAGTTGGTGTGTAGTTATTTTGGATATCAGTTTCAGATACGATAGCATATGGATCATTAACATTCATCGTGCCTGAGATTTGAGTTTGATTATCGCTAAAGCTAATGGATTGATATAAAAAGCCACATTTAGAGTCATCTGGATTCAAGACAGAACCATCTTTAAGAAAGAGTTGCACATAAAAAGGCGTTGCATTAGTACCGCTGTTATAGGCGCTTTGTTGTGAGTTGTCTAAAACAACATTTATTGGACGCTCTTGATCTAAGGTGGCAATACAGTTTTGAATTTCACTTTCATTGTAATGATCGGGGCGTGCATCACTATAATGTCCAGGTATTGAGTTCGTAGAATTAAGAGCAAACTTTTCAGAGATGAAAATCGAAATACTAGGGCGCATTCGCAATTTGTGGGTATTTTAGGAAGCCATTGCTAACCCGCCTGCATAAGCCATTCTTTCAATATCTTCCCATCGCCCAGCCTTGTAAAAAGACCGTATGAATAACATATCATTAGCGCTGTCCTCTTTCCAATAAATGGAGTTACCTT
>NZ_QLIQ01000076.1 GCF_003428165.1 Cysteiniphilum litorale
AAAGGCTACACTAGAGAAGAACTTGATTTGTTGATGTCCAGTGACATGCCTGAATCGGTTAAGATTAAGATTTTAGCAAGTTATAATAAGGCTAAGGATGCACCTGTGTCAGATATCACTAATAAACCCTCAGATAATCTAATGAATCGACAGTGATATATCTTAGTTAACACAATAGACCATCTAACTTAATGCGTTAAGGGGGCTAATATGAATGACAATCAAAAAGAACGGCTTTTAAAAATTGCTGAAAACAATCCTGTATTGGCGAGAGAAATGATGGAGTTTCTAAAAGAAGACTCATCACATCGAGAACCAATTGCAGTTAAAATGGTCAAATCAGAAGAAGATAAGATTGAGATTACGGCGGAGCAGAAAAAGTATGCGATTGGCTATGTTACCAGTGTTTTTGTTGCAGTTTTATCTGGATTCATATTCATATTGTCAACGATAGTCTTAGAAGATGATACTGCTAACTACATCATGAGAAATTTTTTTGGTGCCTTTTTTGTCTTTACATTACTATGTGTTTTCTCCTCTTGGTTTTGTGCTTATAAAGCAGGAATGCCAACAATAAAAAACTTTATGAATAAGCATTTTAAGTTTAATTCTATGTGATTAGTCATTGGTGATTAATTATTTTTTATTCTTGCCAAACAAATTATTCCAAGCTTCTTTGCCAAGAGTAGCATTTTCGACAGCAGCCTTTTGGTTCAGCTTCTCAATGTCAAAGCTTTCTTCTCTTTTAGGCAATATAGATGCACCTTCATCTACTTTTCTTTTAACTGAATCAGAAAATATCGTCTTATCAAGCATCACTTCATCGCCATGTCCCCTTACTTTGGCGTCATTTTGATAAATCATTAATGCATCTGGATGCTCGAAATTAAAAGCGTTCGCAGGTTTGTTATAATCTGCAAACTTACCTTTAAACTCATGATCTTTAGGCATTATGCCAAGCTGTTTCATTAACGCAAAGTTATCACGATGCACCTGCTCCATCATCGGCATAGTCGATTGCATTTTTTCACCTTTGCGTTCATGTATTTGATATTTTAGCTCATCTTGCATACCACGATGTGCTTTTGTAACCGCCTGATCATTATCCGTTCGTGCTTGTTTCACTGCATCCCTACCCTGATCAACGTCACTCGATAGCTGATTAATGTCTGTTTGTCCTCTGGAGTCAATACTCGCTGAATTTTGTTTATACCAATCCAAATACACATCACTATTGGCAACCACAAAACTTTCCTGCGCTTTTTTGAAGAGTGGGTCACTCTGCTGACTAATATCACCTAACCAACGATCACGATTCTGTGGCGTATAATGATCATCTAAGTAATCCTTAAATTTTGGCATTAAATTCTCACTCATCGTAAAGTCATGGTTTTTGGCATAATTCGCTGCTTCTCCTGCTTGCACCGATAAATCATAATTGCGTTGTGCTGATTCACTGTATGCTTTGGCTTCACCAAAAGTTGATTGCAAAGACTGTCCTTGATCAACACCTACTGCTTTATCTAATGTTGCAACGTCTGACTTAGTGGCACTGGTAATGGTATCGATTGCTTCGCGATAAGATTTCGCCTCACTGGCAGATAAGCCAACGGAATTATTTTTAGTATCAGTGTTACTTTTATTTAAGCCACCTTTTGCATAGGCATTTGCAGAAAAAAACTTAAATGCTTCACCAGTACCAGCTTTAAATTCAAGACCTGCATCTCTATGCCACCCACTCATGCTCGCATTAACCTGATCCTGACTATAGCGATTATGAATATCCGCCACTGTTGAATACGCACTTGCCAATTGTGCCGTTTGACTGGTCGATTCACTCGATGCCACATAATCCTTTAACGCTTGCGTCTTGCCTGTCTGATTCAGATAATTTACACCACTATTAATCGTTTCGTTGAACATCTGCGCCTGTGCAAACGCTTCTTTTTCATACGCTGCCTGTGTACGTGATAAACCTGTCGATACCGATTCTCTTTGCATCATATCAAATGGCTGTCGATCAAGCATCGCCGTATTGTCATAAACAATGCCCCCTGTTGGTGTCTGATATTGACTACCCCCTGATAAACTCAAACGCATTGCGCCACCTGCAATCTCACTGGGACGAGTATGGTGCTGCGCAAATTGCAGATTGTTCCCCGTATGCGAACCCGTAGAGGTCGTAAATGCCGTTATATTGCCCTCACTCATCGCCGCTGCTCCTTTCTCAGCAGAGGCACCTAATGATGATGTCATACTTGTTGCAACGCCCATCATCGCATTGCCTGCCCCTACAATCAGCATTCTTGATAAGTAGGGCACAAATGCCAACAACCACCCCGTTGCCGCTGCATATTTCCATGTCAGTGCTTCTAACGCATTGATATTCGACATCGTAATGCCTGAATACCCCCCTGCATAAATACTTAAATGTACCGATAAAATCGATGTCATGATAAAATTCACAAACACATAAAAAATTCCCCATGTGCCTAGCCAGATTAATCCCCCTACATATTTCTTGGTAATATGCAGTAAATAGCCTGGAAAAAGTGACATGTAACCCACAGGAATAAACGCACATGCCATCAGTAGTACTAAAATGGTATGTAGCATCGGGATAAACTCCTGCGCCTGCATGCCCATTGATACCCATGCCGAGGTACGTGACATCTCACCCTGTACTTTACTGTAGTTTAATGCAGCTGCTGCGTTACCACTGGCACTGGTTAATACCCTAAAGCCATCACGCACGGCATTAATCGCTAAATTCTGCATCATAATGTTTTGTGCGCTGCCTGAGATATTAAAAAAGTGCTGATAGACATTCTGAACACTACTTTGCATTTCAACCAGATTTAATGCCTGATGATTGATATTGTATTTTTGTAAATCACCGAGATTGAGGGTTGCCTCGTTCTTAAAGGCGTTAATTAGCCATACGGTGGCAGTACCACAGTACGGAAAATCCTCAGCCCCTGATTCATCCGGATTAGCCCTTGGAATATGGACACGTGACACGCCATCACTAATACGATCTTTTAAGAACGTTAAAATATCAGGGGCATCATGCAACTGTTTAAACGTGAAGTTTTTTCTTAATTTGATTTCAGGATAGACACACTGTCGTAAATAACGGGCAAAGTAACCTAATAGCTCAGTATTGACTCTGGATTGATTCATTTGCTGAAAAATCGCCGAACCCCAGACCATGCCATATTTCTCATAAGCTAAATCGGCAGGTACGTGCATAATATCCTCTAAGCTATCGGTCACGTAATTCGATAATGCGGTGGTTGCAAATAACGGATACGCCAAACCAACGGGCACATGATCAACCGTGTATCTTGCCAGTGGTTTAGTGGTATCATGTATCATCACCGTTGTGCGAATATTAAATGCCATCGCTGTAATCAGGATATAACTAATCGTCCAAAACAGTACTTCCTTATAATCATGGCGCATCAGTAAACGACATAACACCACAAAGCCGCCAATCGTACCCATAAACCAAAAAAGGGTCTGACTTTGCTCACTTTGATAATAGGTCGCAATGGCATTGATAATATACTGTGCCACTTGACCTTGTGACGTAACAAAAATATCCAACATCACTAACTCCTTAAGTGGTTAGGAAATGAAACAAAAATAAACGGACAAAAATAAAAAAAGTAAAAAACTGAAAGGTCAAACTCTCAAAAAGTTATGAAAACATCAATCATTTTTACGTTAAAAAACTTTCTCAAAATAATAACTATCTTGTGTTTCGGTTGACATATGCCCGACAACCACACTTTCAACATTCAGGCTACGCATCACTAAATCTGATTTCTGCTGTAGTGCCTGATACGCGGTGTGATTAACGTGTCGTGTGATAATCATCTGGGCATTATCCAGATTTTTAATCAGCCACTTCATATCGTCATCTTTACCCAAATCGGTCATACTCAATGCTAAGCGTGCCTGACCGATAATCTGATTGATGTAATCGGTTAAAATAATACGCGCAATGATTTCCGCATACTCATGATATTCAGGCATCCATCCTGCCATCAGCTGTGTTTCAATCAGACGAAAAATGGGAAAGTTCACTGAGTTAATAATATTCTGCTGAGTAGCATCAAGCTTAGTATTGCTAATGATCTTTTCACCGATGGCTTCCAGTATGGCTCTAAGCTTTGGCACCATTGCTGAGGATTCTGCCACCGATAATAACTGAACACTGGGTTTTAGGCAGCGTTCAGCATTGCTATCATCACAGCGATAGATTTTGACCTCCTGTTTTTTCTGGTTTTTGTCTTTTAACTGACCATTGAGCATCAAATCAAATCCCGCACTTTTAGCGTCTTTAATTAACGGCTCTAGCTGTCTAAATTTAGAATCACCGCCGTTATTTGTTTCATTAATCAATGAGCCTGTCATGGTCATTACATATTCAGCAATTTCAGTGTTCGCTGATAAGAAGCCGTTCTTCATTAAAAAATACCACACCAGATTGCGATTTTGTTTGACCATGTCTTTAAGCTCTGGTTTGCTTTTAGCCTGTTCGGCTTGTGCTTTTGATTGCTCTGGTGAGCTACATCCCTGCTTAGAGGCTAAGAAACTGCTAAAGGCATTGGAATGCGTACCATATGTCTGACACAGAAATTTATTATTTTCTGAATTGGTAAACCAACCCGCAATACCACCGACTGCCATTTGTGCCGCCTCACAGGATGAGATATTTAAGCTGTTAATATCCTGTGCTAGCTTTTGCAGATAATCGAGTGCTGATTTAATCGAGGGTGCCCATGTCTGTAGTGCCAGTTGAATCGCAAAGGGCGTTGCATTTTGCATAATTGCCTGCCCCATTTGCGTCAATTCAGTCGCACTAACAAAACTAAAACCTCCCGTAAACAGATCAATGCCACCACAACCAAGCTTCACATTCGGTGCCTGAACATCTATCAGCTGAAGATTTTTCACAGGGGTACGAATATAGCCAGAACCTGCAGTAACATACCCACCTTGCTGATCAATGACTGCTTTACTACTGCTGATGTTAGAGGCATATCCCGTATCCGCTAAAAATGCCTGCATATCGTTACTGAGATTGGCATGACTGATATTAATGGCAATCAATGATACAAAGCAGGATAAACCCCAAACGCTACAATAAGCAAAAGTAATACCTAATTTATTTATTTTACTTACCGTCTTTGCCTTATTTACTTTACTTATTTTACTCATACTGCCCTCGCTTAATGTACATCATCATTGCTTTGGGTGCGTGTTCCCACATAAGCATCTGCCTTTTGCCGTAAACGATAATGCAATAACTCACGATTGATTGCCCCCTTTGCAATTAGTTCAAAATGTAGCGTGTGCTTGTTCTGCAAAAAGAGCACAGGGGTCAGTGCTGTGGC
>NZ_QLIQ01000077.1 GCF_003428165.1 Cysteiniphilum litorale
GCACAGGTGTGTTAACCTTAACAGGTAGTGATACGCTTGCCAACTATCAGGCGGCTTTACGTAGTGTGACCTATCAAAACACTTCTGATAATCCAAGCACCTTAGCACGTACCGTGAGCTTTGTCGTTAATGATGGCGATGTGAACTCAAGTGCGGTGACAAGTACGATTAATATCACCGCGGTGAATGACGCGCCGGTTGTGGTGGCAGGCGGTGCGATAAGTTATACGGAACAGTCGCCAGGTGCGGTCATTAATGGTTCGCTTACCGTGAATGATGCGGATGATACCAATATTGAAAGCGCAAGTGTTACGATCAGCAATAACTATGTTAATGGTGAGGATATCTTAGCATTTGCGAATACTGCTAATATCACGGGAAGCTTTAATTCAGGAACTGGTGTGTTAACCTTAACCGGTAGTGATACAGTCGCTAATTATCAGGCAGCATTACGTAGTGTGACCTATCAAAATACGTCTAATAATCCAAATACCTTAGCACGTACCGTGAGCTTTGAGGTGAATGATGGCGATGTCAACTCAACACCAGTCACCAGTACAATTAATATCACCGCGGTGAATGATGCTGCGGTGGTTACCGCAGGTGCGGTGTTAAGTTATACCGAAAACGACAGTGCAACAGTGATTGATAATACCATTGCCATTAGTGATGTTGATGATACCAACCTTGAAAGTGCAACTATTTCAATTACGGGTAACTTTGCAGCAGGACAAGATGTGTTGGCGTTTGTCAATACTGCCAATATCATCGGCAGCTTTAATGCAGGCACAGGTGTGTTAACCCTAACCGGTAGTGATACAGTCGCTAATTATCAGGCAGCATTACGCAGTGTGACCTATCAAAACACTTCAGATAATCCAAGCACGTTAGCACGTACGGTAAGCTTTGTCGTTAATGATGGAGATGTTGACTCAAGTGCGGTGACAAGTACGATTAATGTGACAGCAGTGAATGATGCACCGGTTGTGGTGGCAGGAGGTACGTTAAGCTATACCGAGAATGACTCTGCCAGTGCCATTGATGTGGCGCTTACTGTGAATGATGCGGATGATACCAATATCGAAAGCGCAAGTGTTACGATTAGCAATAACTATGTTAATGGTGAGGATATCTTAGCATTTGTGAATACTGCCAATATTACCGGTAGCTTTAATGCAGGCACCGGTGTGTTAACCTTAACAGGTAGTGATACAGTCGCTAATTATCAGGCAGCATTACGTAGTGTGACCTATCAAAACACTTCTGATAATCCAAGTACCTTAGCACGTACTGTGAGTTTTGTTGTTAATGATGGCGATGTCAACTCAAGTGCGGTGACAAGTACCATTAATATGACCGCAGTGAATGATGCTGCGGTAGTTACAGCTGGTGCGGTGTTAAGTTATACCGAAAACGATAGTGCCACAGTGATTGATAATACCATTGCCATTAGTGATGTTGATGATACCAATCTTGAGAGTGCAACAATCGCGATTAGTAACAACTATGTTAATGGTCAAGATGTGTTGGCATTTGTGAATACTGCGAATATTACCGGTAGCTTTAATGCAGGCACAGGTATGTTAACCTTAACAGGTAGTGATACAGTCGCTAATTATCAGGCAGCATTACGTAGTGTGACCTATCAAAACACTTCAGATAATCCAAATACCTTAGCACGAACAATCACCTTTGTGGTGAATGATGGTGATGTGAACTCAAGTGCGGTGACAAGTACGATTAATATCACCGCGGTGAATGATGCACCAGTTATGGTGGCAGGTGGCACGTTAAATTATACAGAAAATGCACCAGCGAGTGTGATAGATGCTGGTATTAGTATTAATGATGTTGACGATACCCATATTCAAAGTGCAAGTGTTAGCATGATTGGTAATTATGTTAATGGTGAAGATATCTTAGCGTTTATCAGTACTGCTAATATTACTGGTAGCTTTAATGCTGCTAGCGGTGTATTAACCTTAAGTGGTAGTGATACGCTTGCCAATTATCAGGCAGCATTGCGTAGTGTGACCTATCAAAATACTTCAGATAACCCAAGTACGCTATCAAGAACCGTTAGATGGTTAGTGAATGATGGCGATGCCAATTCAAACCTTGCCACCAGTACCATTAATGTGACTGCGGTGAATGATGTTCCCGTTTTATCTGCTGGAGGCGTATTAAGCTATAGTGAAAACGACCCAGCGACAGTGATTGATAATACCATTGCCATCAATGATGTTGATGATACCAACCTTGAAAGCGCAACCATTACCATTAGCAATAACTATGTTAATAGTGAGGATATCTTAGCATTTGCAGATACTGCTAATATTACCGGAAGCTTCAATGCGGGTACAGGCGTATTAACCTTAACAGGTAGTGATACAGTCGCTAATTATCAGGCGGCATTACGCAGTGTGACGTATCAAAACACTTTAGATAATCCAAGTACCTTAGCACGTACGGTGAGCTTTGTGGTGAATGATGGTGATGCCAATTCGACGCCAGTTACCAGTACGATTAATATCACCGCGGTGAATGACGCACCGGTTGTCGTCGCAGGTGGTACGTTAAGCTATACCGAAAACGATAGTGCCACAGTGATTGATAACACCATTGCCATTAGTGATGTTGATGATACCAACCTTGAAAGTGCAACCATTACCATTAGCAATAACTATGTCAATGGTGAGGATGTGTTAGCGTTTATAAATACGGCGAATATTACCGGTAGCTTTAATGCAGGCACAGGTGTGTTAACCTTAACCGGTAGTGATACAGCCGCTAATTATCAAGCGGCATTACGTAGTGTGACCTATCAAAACACTTCAGATAATCCAAGTACCTTAGCACGTACCGTGAGCTTTGTGGTGAATGATGGTGATGTAAACTCAAGTGCGGTCACCAGTACGATTAATGTGACAGCAGTGAATGATGCTGCGGTGGTTACAGCTGGTGCGGTCTTAAGTTATACCGAAAACGACGCAGCCAGTGTGATAGATAATACCATTACCATCAATGATGTTGATGATACCAACCTTGAAAGCGCAAGTGTTACGATTAGCAATAACTATGTTAATGGTGAGGATATCTTAGCATTTGTGAATACTGCCAATATTACCGGAAGCTTTAATGCAGGCACAGGTGCGTTAACCTTAACAGGTAGTGATACAGTCGCTAATTATCAAGCGGCATTACGCAGTGTGACCTATCAAAACACGTCTGATAATCCAAGTACCTTAGCGCGTACTGTGAGCTTTGTGGTGAATGATGGCGATGTCAACTCAACACCAGTCACCAGTACGATTAATATCACCGCGGTTAATGATGCTGCAGTGGTTACCGCAGGTGCGGTGTTAAGTTATACCGAAAACGACAGTGCCACAGTGATTGATAATACCATTGCCATTAGTGATGTTGATGATACCAACCTTGAAAGTGCAACCATTACCATTAGCAATAACTATGTCAATGGTGAGGATGTGTTAGCGTTTGTAAATACGGCGAATATCACAGGAAGCTTTAATGCAACCACTGGGGTATTAACCCTAACAGGTACTGACACGCTTGCCAACTATCAGGCAGCATTACATAGTGTGACCTATCAAAACACGTCTGATAATCCAAGCACCTTAGCACGTACCGTGAGCTTTGTCGTGAATGATGGTGATGTAAACTCAAGTGCGGTTACAAGTACCATTAATGTGACCGCAGTCAATGATGCTGCGGTGGTTACCGCAGGTGCGGTGTTAAGTTATACCGAAAACGACGCAGCCAGTGTGATAGATAATACCATTGCCATTAGTGATGTTGATGATACCAACCTTGAAAGTGCAACCATTACCATTAGCAATAACTATGTCAATGGTGAGGATGTGTTAGCGTTTGTAAATACGGCGAATATCACAGGAAGCTTTAATGCAACCACTGGGGTATTAACCCTAACAGGTACTGACACGCTTGCCAACTATCAGGCAGCATTACGTAGTGTGACCTATCAAAACACGTCTGATAATCCAAGCACCTTAGCGCGTACTGTGAGCTTTGTGGTGAATGATGGCGATGTCAACTCAACACCAGTCACCAGTACGATTAATATCACCGCGGTGAATGACGCACCGGTTGTGGTGGCAGGTGGTACGTTAAGCTATACCGAGAATGCCTCTGCCAGTGTCATTGATGTGGCGCTTACCGTGAATGATGCGGATGATACCAATATTGAAAGCGCAAGTGTTACGATTAGCAATAACTATGTTAATGGTGAGGATATCTTAGCATTTGCGAATACTGCTAATATCACGGGAAGCTTTAATGCAGGAACTGGTGTGTTAACCCTAACAGGTAGTGACACGCTTGCCAACTATCAAGCGGCTTTACGCAGTGTGACCTATCAAAACACTTCTGATAATCCAAGTACCTTAGCACGTACCGTGAGCTTTGTTGTTAATGATGGTGATGTCAACTCAAGTGCGGTGACAAGTACGATTAATATTACCGCGGTGAATGATGCACCAGTTATGGTAGCAGGTGGCACGTTAAATTACACAGAAAATGCGCCAGCGAGTGTGATAGATACTGGTATTAGTATTAATGATGTTGACGATACCCATATTCAAAGCGCAAGTGTTAGCATGATTGGTAATTATGTTAATGGTGAAGACATCTTAGCATTTGCGAATACTGCTAATATTACCGGTAGCTTTAATGCTGCCAGCGGTGTATTAACCTTAAGTGGTAGTGATACGATCGCTAATTATCAGGCAGCATTGCGTAGTGTGACCTATCAAAATACTTCAGATAACCCAAGTACGCTGTCAAGAACCGTTAGATGGTTAGTGAATGATGGCGATGCCAATTCAAATCTTGTCACTAGCACCATTAATGTGACTGCGGTGAATGATGTTCCCGTTTTATCTGCTGGAGGCGTATTAAGCTATAGTGAAAACGACCCAGCGACAGTGATTGATGGATTACTGAGCATGTCTGATGTTGATGACACGAATATTGAAGGTGCAACAGTAACGATTAGTAATAACTATGTCAATGGTGAGGATATCTTAGCATTTGCGAATACTGCTAATATCACGGGAAGCTTTAATGCAACAACAGGTGTGTTAACCTTAACAGGTAGCGATACAGTCGCTAATTATCAAGCGGCGTTAAGATCAGTTACTTATCAGAATTTATCATCTAATCCAAACACATTATCACGCACGATTAGTTGGACGACAAATGACGGTGATGGAAACTCAAATATAGCGACCAGTACTGTGAATTTAGGTGCGATTAATAATGCGCCCATTGTAAATGCTGGCGGTGTTGTTAATTATATTGAAAATGCCAGTGCCATTGTTATTGATAATGGTATTACGTTATCTGATGCAGATGATACGCATG
>NZ_QLIQ01000078.1 GCF_003428165.1 Cysteiniphilum litorale
CCCAATCATGAGCAGTCTAAGATTTATAAAGCCTGTAATGCCCCAGCTATTCCACTAAAGCAGATCATTACAACGCTATAGCGCATCGATCACGTCTTCACAAAAAATCAAAAAATCAAAAAAAAAAACACAAAAAATCTGTAGTGCCTTAACTCAACTTTGTGTATGGCTCAATGCCTTATGCTGTCTACGTTTCAGAAATTTTGCTTACCAAGTTGGGTTAAAAAGACTAATCCAGATCACCTTAAACAAACAGTTACTTGCGAGGAAGTCGAAAGCTTTAAAAAAGCAAAAGCTTATAGTGAATGGAAAAAATATCAAATTAAACGAGCATCTACAATTTTTGCTGGCCTTGTGATCGCCATGCTTTTGCTCGGTTTTAACTATGGTAATATAGTTACTCCAGAAAATGGCTTAGGTCTTGTTATCCCTTTTATAATAATTACGCTGCTTTTATTCTCGCTATTTTATATTTATATTCTGGCAATTTGGTTAATAACTAGTATCTCTGAAATAAAAAGTGGTGACGCAAAAAGCAGGAAAATACAGGAAGAAATATACTCGTGCTTGTAAAAATAACTTAAAATAAACTATTAATGTCGTGTAGTGTTTTTGATATTTTTTTTAATTTCTTTCAGAGTAGACTTATCTAACCCTGTCAATTCCTCAACGTCATTATCACTATAACCTTTATTAATCATGTTAATTGCAGTCTCTTGAGCTTTAAGTAATGCCCCTTTTGCTATTAATTGTTGTTCAGCTGTCATAACAAACACCTCATCTTCAGATAGTTTATTTTTATATTGCTTAATCATGGTATTTGCACTGCTTTCCCAAGTTTTTAAAGCATACATATACCAATCTCTTCTTAATTCAATTTTAGAACATTTTTGCAGCCCCTGCATTAAATTTTTGACAACATTATCATCAACTTCATCATCAAATGAATGCTTGAAAGCAATCTCTAAACCTGATAACTGACCGTGACCAAGTAATTGCTCATCCGAATATTGTCCATAGTCAATCAGTATAGGTTTTAGGAAATATTTTTTTGCCAAATCTGAATGCTCAAATTTTTGATTTATATCCGTGGGGTAAGGGTATGGAGATTGTTTGCCATGATAAACTAAAAAGCTAATCACTAATGGGTATTTATCAGGTTTGTTAGTATCTATATAGTCCTTCAAAGCTGATATATCATAAAGGGCGTTACGGATTGGAAAATCTTTATCTGCTTTGCTCTGGTGCTCTGCATGGCTAATTAGCAATACCTGACTACCATCATAACACTCACAGCTATAAACAATATCGGCTATTTCTTCTTTCAGCTGTTCAAATAACTTGGCATCTTTTTGTGGATCGATATTATACTGCTGTATAATAAGATTACGAATAAATGAACCGCTCATTTGTCTCAATTTTAAAGTTGAAAAGTTGATTTTATCTTTGACTTCTTTCGGAAGATAAATTTCACAAGCCTCTCTGAACATATCAGGATCTCTAAAAGTATTCCGAAATTGTAAATCATGTGCGCCCATTTATCATTTCCTTTGTATACAACCACTGTACTCTCTTATGTATTTAATGACTATATCAGCTTTATTTATGTTATCAATTCTTGTCACCATATCTCTCTCTATAAGCCTGTTCATGTGTAATACGATTATCAGAGTTTTCTTTGTTATGCTTTATGGCATCAACACCCGCTTTTGCCACTCTTGAAAGCTCTGCTATTGCTTTTGTCGCATGTGGGTTGCTCAGTGCGCCACCACCTGATGATCCGCCACCCATGCCAGGATTAGTAAAGTCAGCTGCTGAACCAAATGCTGATACATCACCATAGCCTGATCCCATCCATTGCAGAATCTTATCAGGCATAATAAAGCTTACGTTATAACAAATCATCGCAAACTTGATTAACCCATAAATATAAACACTTATATAAAAAAACTGTGTATAAAAACTTCCCCCAACTACAGTGCCTGTGCCCCAGAAAAATAAAGTATTCCAGATCGTTAATGCAATTGGAGATAATGCATAGGCGCTTGCTAAGCCGACTACAAATAAAAATGGTCTTAACAATAATGAACACAACATCATGATTGTTCTAATAACGCGCCCAGAAATAAACTGCTCATCCGGAACCACCCATAGTGCCATCCCTAAATTAATCGCAATAAAAGCTTCAATCAACATAATGAAGTAACTGATCAGTAACATTCCCCAGATGATAATTGGCGTAAATGGTAATATTACCAGCGGTGTATTAGTTGGAACCATTAAAGCAGTTGCCCATCCATAAAATGTCGTGCTCATCCATTCTAAAATAGATGCTACACCTTCTGTTGCAATTGCTGCACCAAATTTCCCAATAATTGTCTGGCTTGCACCATGTGCTACCCCAGCACTGACTTTAAATAAGACTGAACCTCCATACAAATACATATATGATTTAAATAAAGATGATCCTAAATTCGCAGCTACTGTAAAAATTGACTGCTGATTTTTAATATCAGTAATGGTTTTATAATCATAATTATCAAGTGCACTCACATAATTCTGTGAGCCAGTCATACTGACTAAAGCATAATTCATCGCACTACCAACAATACCATCAACTCGCTCAAATGAGCAACCTGATGCACTACAGGCATTACTGACTTCTGCACTGGTTTTTGCATATTTAGAAATATTTACATTATCAATGATGGCATCATTGTTTTTCTTTTGCATGTAAAGAAGATTTGAGGTTAATATCTTATAATTTTCATCAGTAACACAATATTTATTGCTACCAAACCAACTCCACCACCCTATCTGACAAACAGGTATAATATTAGCTGACATCGTACTACTATAGGCAATAGCATTGCTAACAAAAGACGACTGGATATCGGCCAACACTTTCCACCATAATACACCCAGTCCCCAGCCTGACTGATCAATGAAATCAACAAAAGCGCTATCGTCTAACACATTTGTCTGAATTTTACCTGGAATAGCCTGAACTTCCTGAATGTAGTTATTAACAGCGCTTAAATACATTTGCTGTGCTCTTTTAGCCTGCTCCTGCGTATTAGCGTCACCATTATCAGCAATCTTAATGCCGCCAGTATTCTTATCAACACTTAAGCTCGCTAAAACCTCTGCTGATGGTGCAATATTATTTACTAGATTAATCACTGCCTCACGCAAACGTGTGCTTTGCTCATTAACCACCTGTGTTTTAAACGAAGTGCCATTGGCTAATGCAGGGAAGTTAATTGATCCACAAATACCATTTTCACCAAAATAGAGCTTCTGCATCAGTCCATATGAGTTATTGGTAACGTTTAAAGACTTGTATTCACCCAATGCACGATTATAGTCACCTAATAATATAAGCGCATTGGTATTAGCCATTACTGGTTTTATCTCACCATTATGATAAATTTGACTCATGTCTAAATTTGCCTTGCCATCATGTGCTTGAATCGCCAATGTGCAGACTTCTGCCTGCAATATATCATTAGATAATTGAGTTGGATTAATAGCTCCAGCACTTAATACGGGTGGTTTTAACATTTCAGCCACCGTACTTTTATAAGCCATATTTGCAAATGAGTCGCCCATTAAAGCTGTTTTAATCACTCCTACACGTTGTGCAACTGATGTGCCGCCTAGCCCAATAGGTGCAATAAATAAGCCAACAATAAGTGCTTTCCACACCTGAACCGTCATACTTTTTGCCTGCTGTGTATTACTCTCAGATATTCGCCATATATTCCAGAATGATGAAAACAGAATAATGCAAAGCAAAAGCAAACCTGCGTAGCATGACCAGTAACCAAGATGTGTGATAATGGTATACATGCTCCCTGCATTATCACTACTTGTCTGACCATATTGCTTAACGAAATCACCAAACAATAATTGTATCAGGCGATAAACAAATCCCCAGTTATGACCAAGGTCATTCCAGTCAAAACCACTCATCGTTAAATCCCCCTTCCTTTGAATAATTGAATTAAAAAGCGTCCGGCACTAATTTTTATTCTGTATTTGCATTGATAACGCATATGAAGCGGTATCAGACAAAAAGGTATAACAAAAAATGTGTAATAGCTGAAATAGCCACCCATGAGCAGAGACAGTAGATACATAATTAACGGTATACAGAGTATAAGAATCGCTAAACAACTAAAATTCAAACTATATTTTTTAGCCTCTCTATCATCCATATCCGCAAAACTCCTACCAGCAGTACTGGTGGTATTGCTGGTGTGTTTTTTAGGCGCTTTGATCATCTGCCAGATATCACTGCCAATATCAAACGAATAGCTAAAGGGATTGCCTATCATGCGCCGTGCTTTCCTTAAAACAGGCATAATGTTCAGACTGAAAATACTGACTATGCCCATCATCGCTTTCTTTTTAGTCATCGCTTTACGATATTTTGCTGCAACCGTTAATGTAAAGGTGTGCTCAAGTGCATTATATCTACCATAAACCACTGTGCGCGGCTTAGTGTGAATAACAACTGGATAATGCTGTGTAATTTCTTGTGGTAAATTCAGTATCTGCCAGTCAGCATGATAAATTTTAATTAAAATAGGGATTTTATGTTTTGGCTCAACATTTGCTTCCAGCTTAATCGGTTTAATAATAATACCACTGATAATTTCAATCGCATCATGATCCGTATTTAGATTAACGCTAATGGTATCTACATGTTTATCTGTTAGCGCCAGCAATAAAATGACCCTCAGCCAGAATTATTTTGCAAACCAACCAACATTATTTTGCAAATAGAATTTTAGAACCAGAATTATTCTGCAAATGGATTTGATTTGATGGAAATAAAAACGATGGTTTATTTTGTTTTCTTTTACTCAACGAAATTCACTGGATATTTTTATAATTATATAGTTAAATAAATCAACTTAAATGCATTTTCATGGAAGTAGACGTTAAGATGACCCATTTGACCAATAAAGAAACAGTTGCTTACTTAAGAGTTTCGACGCAGGATCAAGACCTTGAAAAAAATAAAATGGATATCTTACTTTTTTCCAATGAAAAAAATTTAGGGCAGGTTAAATTTGTTGAAGATAAAGCTTCTGGAACAATTAGTTGGCAGAAACGTGCTCTGGCATCTGTTATTGAGTCATTAAGTGAAGGTGACAACTTAATTGTAAGTGAATTTTCAAGGCTTGGACGAAGCATGTTGGAGGGGCGCATTCGCAATTTGTGGGTATTTTAGGAAGCCATTGCTAACCCGCCTGCATAAGCCATTCTTTCAATATCTTCCCATCGCCCAGCCTTGTAAAAAGACCGTATGAATAACATATCATTAGCGCTGTCCTCTTTCCAATAAATGGAGTTACCTT
>NZ_QLIQ01000079.1 GCF_003428165.1 Cysteiniphilum litorale
AAGCAAAGGTTGTAAGGTATCCATCGATGAGTTGCTCCTGTTTTTTAGCAACCCTAAGATATAGGGATAAACTTTGGTCTGCAGCTCATCCACAGCAAATTCTTACAAAATTCGGGAAAGTTCAGTAAATCAAAATAAGGAATACAAATGATGAGTTGGGAGAAAACCCTACAAGATTTACAAACAGGTAAACTGCGTTCAGCAGAGCGCCAAGAAAATGGTCAATGGCAAGCGAATATTGCGGTCAAAGAAGCGATTTTAGCGGCATTTAAAGCCGGTCAAAATACCGATTTTACTGAAAGTTACCAAGGCTTTGTTGATAAGCATAACTTAGTCCCAAGACGTTTTACTGTTGCCGATGGTGTGCGTTTGGTGCCAGGTGGATCAGCCGTAAGAACCGGTGCTTATATTGCGCCATCGGTAATCATTATGCCGCCGGCATATGTTAACACCGGTGCGTATGTTGATGAGGGTACAATGATCGATAGCCATGCATTAGTGGGGTCTTGCGCACAGATTGGTAAGCATGTTCACTTATCAGCAGGTGTGCAAATCGGCGGTGTACTTGAACCAATCGGTATGAATCCTGTCGTGATTGAAGATCATGTGTTTGTTGGTGCGGGAGCCGTCATTGTTGAAGGGATTGTTGTTAAAAGACGCGCGGTTATTGCGCCATCGGTAGTGTTGTCACGTGGCGTTAGCGTGTATGACTGCGTCAATGAGCGTATCCTTGATAAAGGTGAAGCCATTCCAGAAGGTGCTGTTGTCGTACCAGGCACAAGACCATTGGCACAAGCTTGGGCAAAGGCGCAAGGCCTACAAGCCGCATGCCCCATTATTGTTAAATATCGTGATGATAAAAGTGATCATGCGCTTAGTTTGGAGGAGGCATTGCGTTAATGGTTGATACCTTACACCACCATCAAGCATTAGTTGATTTAGCTAAAGAGATTGATGCGCCTTTTTTTTTCTATGATCTAGATGTTTTGCAATCGCATATAAAAACGTTACAAACATTACCCGTAACCCTTTGGTATGCGCTTAAAGCCAATCCTTTATCAGCGATTATTAGCACTTTAGATGATGAGGGAATGCGCTTTGATGTGGCGAGTATTGGTGAGCTTAATCAGGTACTAAAGCAAGGTGTTAATCCTCAAAATATCTTGCATACAGGCCCTGCCAAGTCGTATGAACAGTTAGGCTATTTTATTGATCAAGGTGTCAGACGGTTTGCCATTGAAAGTACGCAACAATTGCAAGATGTGCAGAGTATTGCCAATGAAAAGCAAGTTCATATTGATGTGTTGCTACGCGTGCAATTGCAATGGCATGATGGCGAAAAAAATGTCTTAGGTGGTGAGTGTGTCACACCATTTGGCTTGTCACCCAATGACTGGATTCTTTATTCAAAGAACCACGATCTTGATTGCCCATATATTAATATCCTGGGTTTTCATTGTTTTCAATGGGGTAACATCCTCTGTATAGACAAGCTTGAGAGGATCTGGTTTACGATTGCTGATGCATTACATGAATTGGCAGAGACGATGGGCATTGATTTGCGTGTATTAGATTTAGGTGGTGGTTTAGGTGTTGATTATCAACATGAAGGACAAGAGCTAAGTTTAGCTGAAATTAACGCATTGCTCCTAAAACTTAAAAGCCACTACCCACAAACAGATATTTGGCTTGAGCTTGGGCGCTATGCCGTTGCTAAGTGTGGCGTTTATGTCACTAAAGTAGTGGATCGCAAAACAGTTTATGAGCGAGACATGTTGGTATTAGCAGGTGGTAGCCAACATCTAATGCGCCCGACACTAACATCACAAGCATTTCCTGTGAGTCGTCTAAGAGAAAGTAGTGCCCAGCTATCTAAGATGCATTTGCATGGTGCATTATGTACTAGTTTGGATTATTTAGGGGAAGTGCAACTGCCAAGTGATACTAAGGCACAAGATCATATTATCTTTCACTATACCGGTGCTTATGGCTTTACTGAGAGCATGCCATTTTTTTTGTGTCATACGCTGCCAGCGGAGGTGACATATAACAAAGGGCTAATTAAGATATTAAGAAAAGCTGAAGCTGCGGGAGTCTGGCTCAAATGAGAGAAATGAAAAGTTATATCACAAAGTCGTTGCTTGAAGTGGGGCAAAATGCCTCAGGAGAGGCAGTCACGGTGACTAAATATAGTATTAAAGGTCAAGATGACAAGGCTAAGAAAGTTTATATTCAAGCAAGCATGCATGCCTCAGAGATTCAAGGTAATGCCGTGATTATAAATTTACTTAAGCACTTTCATGAAGAACAACCGCAAGGTGATGTTACGATTATCCCACAGTGTAATCCCTTTGGGCGTGACATGCTTATTGGTGCTGGACATCAGGGGCGTTTTGATGCAACCAATGGTGACAATTGGAATCGCTATTATTTTAAGCCTGAGATAGATTATAAGTCATTTGCCAAAGAGCATCTTAAAAGCGCTCAAGCAGAATATGCTACGGCACTGCGAAATGAGATTAGCGCGCAAGTGACAGCAGCGCTTAATAATGACTTTGGGTTGTCACGTGCGCGACGTTTGAACTACACCATGCAACTAGAGGCATTACAGGCTGATATTATTTTGGATTTGCATACGGACTCATTGGCGATTGATTATCTATATAGCCCGCAATATGCTAAAAATAGTGCCGAAGCGCTTGGGTTTGAGCATGTATTATTGATTGAGAATAAATGTAATGGTTCATTAGATGAAGCAGGATTTTATCCTTGGTGGAGTTTGCAACAGGCATTTACTCAATTAGGTAGAAATGAGCCTGTATTGGTAGATAGTTTCACCCTTGAGTTGGGTTCAGAAGAGTTGATTGAGCATAAAAAAGCGCAGATTCAATCTAATCGAATATTAAACTATCTAGCGACACAGCAAGTAATAGCTGCAAATAAAGCATACAAAGAAGCGTGCGCTAAGCATATTGGCTTTTATGATGAGGATTCTTTCCAAGCAGTTTACGCGCAATCTGGTGGCTTATATGAGTGGTTTGTTGCGGCAGGCGATACCTTTGATAAAGATCAGATAATAGGTCGATATTTGCAAATGGCAGATGCTAAAGAGTGTGAAATAAGTTACCCATTTGCTGGACTTGTGATCAGTGTTCATAGCAAAGGCGCGTTACAACGAGGGAGTCATTTGCTTAATGTGATTATTAATAAATCGCAGAGTTAATCTTAGATTATTTTTGTGCCTCATAGGCATACCATTGTTGATTTTGCATAATATCCACCCACCATTGATCCATTTTCTCTTGATTCATTAATTGCCATTCGGGGGTGTCAGTGACAAGCGCATGTCCAAAAATTTTGCCAAGCTCATATAATTTACGCTCATTATCATATTGTATTTTTGCCCACTGTTCTGTGGCGCGATCTAAATCATGCTGATTTTCTTGTAATTGTTGAAATAGAATAAGTGCGCTTTGCAAAGCTTTTGTCGCGCCACTTGCAGTATGTGGTCGTGAGATAAATGCAGCATCTCCAGATAAGCAAATACGTCCCTTTTTAAGTGCGGGGACTTGTGTGTCAAAGATGTTTTGAATAAAAGGTTTTGGTGTATCAAGTATCACTTTGGCAAAAACTTCAGGCATCATGTTGGCTAATTTCTTTAGCTCTTCAAAGTGCATTGGCTGAAGCTCGCGTGCTGCTAAGCTTGTGACTTCATTGCTGTTATTCGTGTTTAACAGTTTATTTTTATGTGCTTGATTTACCTTTTGATAGAGAACCCAATTCAAATCAACACTGCCATCTTGTTTGGGAATGTAGTAAGTTACAACATGCCCATACTCGTAGCAAAAATAATTAAGTCGATCAAATAGTGGTGGCTCGCTAACGTGTTTTTTTGCAATCACGCCACGCCAAGCGATGTAAGGTGCCTCGTTAAGTTTTGATTGAGGGAAAAGTGTTGTGCGACCAAGTGAATTAACTCCGTCACAACAAAATAGCCAATCTGCCTCTACGGTTTGCCCATTAGTGAGTGACAGTATGACCTTGTTTTGATCTTGCTCGATATGCGCCACACTCGCATCTTGTCGATAAATACCTTTTGGTAGGCGCTTATATAATTGCGTATAAATTTCTGACCAGTTGTGCGCGATCACATTCACAGGCTGTTGCCAGAAGACATCGGCATTGCGCTTGGCGTCGCTAACAATAAACTGTCGATCAATGATTTCAATATATTTGGCATCAGAATCAAATATATCATTTTGCACTAACATATTACGTAGATCTTTTGGAATACATATGCCGACACCGCGATCATCAAGTTGAGCGCCTGAGCGTTCATAAATGGTTACATCAAAACCTAGGCGTGACAATACCAACCCCATGGCGTTGCCAGCGATTGATCCGCCAATAATAGCTATCTTTTGCATAGTGTCCTTTTTCTCTTTTAACTTTCCAATGACATCAGCGGCATATTCTAAACAGAATGAGATAGTAATAAAACTGAAAGCTCCCTATTTTTTATTAAGCCCTTACATAGCCAAGTTTTAAAGGTCGCCATCCTGGCAAACTGGATTGCCGACTTCCCTGTCGACAATGACGTCATTGCTGCAGGATGCAGGCAATCCATCACCATGGATGGTAAGCTTAGCAAATCCATACTGTTAATTTTTTTGGGAGTTTACAGAATAAAAGCAAAAAGCCTTGCTACAAAAAAATACACAAACTTACGGTTTGTGCTAATATGCCTGCGGGAAATCTAAGAGGGTTAAAAATGATCAAGAAAATAACGATTATGTCATTGGCGTTGCTTAGCGTTGGTGCAGCTCAAGCGATGACAAATCAAGAAGTTAGTGTTAAAAATATCAAAGATATCGAACCATATGCTGCTAAGTTAAGCAAAGATTATGGCAAGTCCTCGGTGTGTATTGTTTATGATATTGATAATACCTTGCTGACGAATAAAGAAAAGTTTGCCAGCGAAGGCTGGGTATATTGGCAGGCATCAAAAAGTAATCCATATGCCAAACATTTATTAAGTGATCAAAGTGCGAATATTTATGATTTCTTGAATGCGGTGCGCTACTTTATCAATTATCAGCCGGTCGAAAGTGATTATTCTACCCCAAAGTGTCAATACAGTTTTTTAAAAATTCTTATTCCTACACATGTCATGCAACCTGCAATGTTTTTTGCGCCTGACTTTTAAAGTCAATAGCACCTTCTTTGTACACGTTCATTGGTTTTTTGTATCCCAAACTTTCATGAAATCTACGGTTATTATAAAAATCAA
>NZ_QLIQ01000080.1 GCF_003428165.1 Cysteiniphilum litorale
GATCAGGGTCATAGCCATGATCATAACCGAAAACACATTCACCTGATTTGACTAGAGCTGTTTTCAGCCTCCTGCCAATCGCTCCACGCGATCCTGTTATCATAATTGTCAAGTGCAATATCCTTAATATTCATTCATAAAGTAGGTGAAACCACAATAGAACCTTGATGCAAAATAGCTATAGCGGGATTCTATGATTTAGGGGAATATAAATAAATCAAGAAGATATAACTAAATGAATCAGTATGTAATATTTTGCTTTGGCTAGCACTAAAATTATATTAGTTTTGGTGGGACGCAATTACATTGCAGAAAATTTATTCCAAGCCATCAGGCTTTGCTTATCAATGAGTCAATCACTACGTGATTGACAGCCTAGTTTTAATTTCTTTTTTAACAAGCCCGAAATACCTGTCAAGGGTAAATGGCACGCTACGCGCCCTTGACAGGCATTTCTAAATGGCTTGTTGCAAAAAGGTTGTGAACACACACAAACCGAATAAAAAAAGATATAAGGAGTTAGAACAATGAGAAGCTTAATAACCAATCAACCTGACAATGATGCATGGTTTGACTTTTTTAACTATGTACGGGCGGTTGAGAAAGACCAAGCAGCACCTGCCGATAAAAAGACACCAAAGCGTTTACAAGAAATAAAAAACATAAAAAAAATAAAAAACAACCATGAGCAAGCGGTGCATGTGGTCAATGCAGTGTTAGCGATCAATCACGTCACAAGAGGGTAAGGCGATGCGTATTTTTAACAGTAACTTAGATTTAGCGGTTGATGAAATATATGCCAATACGTCATTTAATGATGGTCTGTATCGGGAAGATATAGAAGATATAGAAAATTTAACAGAGGATATTGCGCAAAATATTTGCCCTATATGTGGTGGGTTGAATTGCAAAGCACTATTTAATGGTAAAGATTGCGGAGGGGCTAATAATGACTAAGCAAAGCTACAACGACTTTGTCAGCGACATCGCTCAAAGCATTAAAGAAATTATTAAAAATGGTGGTGCCACTTGGAAAGATGTTTTTAATCGTGAGGGTTGCGCTAAATTACCAGTAAATGCGAAGGGGAATTTATACAGTGGCGTTAATGTGCTGAATCTTTACATGACACAACTCAAAAGCAATTATAAATCTAACCAGTGGTTGACGTTCAAACAAATCAAAGCGTTAAATGGCAGTGTCAACAAAGGCGAAAAATCAAGCCGCGTTTTTTTCTTCACAACTTACGATAAGGAAAAAATAGCGCAAGATGATTTTAACACTGGCGATAGAGTGATCAAAAAAGGTGACGCTTACGAAACAACCATACTATGCCCAAAATATTACCCCGTTTTTAATTTGTCGCAAACAACTCTAGCAGAGATTGAAAATGCTGTTGTTTTTGATGATGATTTGCAAGGGGTTATTGATGCTCAAGATGTTGAGATTATCACACATGATCAAGGACAAGCGTACTATATGCCAAGTTTAGATATTATCAAAATGCCAAGCTCAAAATACTTTAACAGTGAAGAAAATTACAAAGCGGTTTTATTACATGAATTAGCACACAGCACCATGCACAAAAAAAGATTAAACCGCAGTGTGGATTTAAGTTGTAAATTAAGTTACGCCAAAGAGGAATTAGTAGCCGAGCTATCCAGTGCGATGCTAAGCGCACACTTTGGCATCAAAACCGATTTACAAAATCATGCAAGTTATATTGATAGTTGGCTCAGAAATTTGACTGATGAAGATTTTAACGAAGCGGTAAGGCAAAGTGCCAAAGTTTTAAATTATTTGCTTGGTACGAATTTAAAGGCGGTTAGTGATGGTGGTAGCGAAACGGCAAGGGCGGCTTAATATTACTTTTTATTTTTTGAATACACTAACACAAGACGATTTAACTTTATCTTGACAAGTACCATATAAGGAACTAAAATAAACTACTAGACATGCAGAGGTTTTTCCATGTGGGAACTATACTTATTGCCCAAAGTGACAAAATGGCTTAAGGGTTTAAACAAATCACACTTTGATCATGTTGTCGAGCTGATTGCGGTATTACAAGCATATGGTAACGATCTAAAAATGCCCACGGTAAAAAATATTGGTAAAGGGCTATATGAGCTAAGAGATACCGACTATGGCTATCGAATTTATTTTTGTTATCACGGTAAGCAAATTATCGTAGGGCTTGTTGGTGGCAATAAAACCTCACAGCAACGAGATATAAAAGCAGCATTAAAAATTATTAAAGATTTGAAAAACGATAAGATAAAGTTAAGTAAAAAATAAAGATTAAGGTTGGTGTATTATGGCGATAAATTTTAATGATTACCTTAAAGAAAATTATTCAGATAGTGACATATCAACGATACGCAATAAAGCAAAAGAAAAAGGCAAAATGCTTATTGATTTGCAAAATTCGGTGTCACATACAATTAGTGAATTTGCTAAAAATAATAATCATACGTTTACGGATATTATGAATGGACTACATACAAGCAAATCACAAACAAGCCGTATTATAAAAGGGGAATCAAATTTTACACTCGAAACGCTTTTAAAAATTTATGAATACACAGGCAAAAAGCCAAGAATTATTTTTGAGTAATTTACTCGCTAATTTTTCAACTAGTTTTTTCAATCGATTTAGCGTTATTACTGTTCTTATTTTCTTTCAGATACTTTTTAAACTCTCGATCACCATCAAAAACAACTTGCAAGGCTTGATCAATTAAAAAGTCTAAATCTTTTTCACCGTCAAGGGATTTATTCCAATCTAAATATTCGATGGCTTTTAGGTAAGTATCTTCTGTCACTTTGATTTTTTTCGGTAAGGTTGTGTAGGTTGGTGATTTTGGTTTTTCTATCATTGGCATTTTAGGGATTCCTTTTCTTCTGGTTAAAAAAATATTGCAGTTAATAATATATAAAAATAGGTGCAGATTGACAACTACCGCAAAAGGTAGTATAATTAATTAACATAAGGATAGAGCTAAAAACATGAAAGCAAAATATAAAATAATTTTAACAGATAATGCCGAAAAGTTTTTAAACACTCTGGTAAGTGAACAAAAAAATTTAATGTATGATTTAATCGGTATGCTTTCGCTTTTAGGCTATGAGTTAGACTATCCCTATAGCAAAAAAGTACATACCAAGAAAAATAAAATATATGAGTTACGCTGTACTAAGTTTGGTAATCGTCTTTATTATTTTTTCAAAGGTGATCAAATTTATATAGCAACCAATGGTGGCAAAAAATCAACACAAAAGAAAGATATTGAACTAGCCGACAAGATAGCAAGCAAATTGCTTAAGGATTTAAAAAAATGAAAAGTTTTGATGATTACTTAAAAGAAAATTACACACAAGCCGAAATTGATTTAATCAATCAAAGGGCATTACAAAAAGCAAATAGCTATATGGAATTTAAAAATTCTATTGCCTATGCTTTAAAAAATTATATGGAAGAAAAACACATAGGATTTAGTGAAATCAAAAAAGAACTTGGAACCAGTGACTCACAGACAAGTAGAATTTTAAAAGGTGATACTAACTTTACGGCTAAAACTATTTTTAAAATTGCTGAGGTCATTGGCAAAAGTCCACGCATTATTTTTGAGTAAACTATTTTAAAATTAATCAAGAAAAATATTTTTATTTATTTTCATCTTTGGTTTTAATTTTCTCTTAGGTAAATCCAAAAAATAAAATCTCAAAATTTATAAGATAAAAATCTAAAATAATTTTCAAAAATATTTTTTTAAAATAATTGCCAAGCTTGCCTTTTTTTTTATTTTTTGCTTACTCCCTTTTTATCCTCACGTGCTTTTTCAAATATTTTTATATACTCACTACTATTTTTAGTAAAGTCTTTGCTATCACTTTTATATTGCTTTTTATCACGCTTTAAAATCCCATTCAATCGCCATAGTTTCCGCTTGTACAAATAGTAATCTAAATTACAGCCCGTTAATTTGACTATATATTAATCTATTATCAACAGCCACTCCCTCACCCCTCAGTAAGCATACACAGTACGCACTGTTAGTGCATTGTGTTCTTGTTGCAAAAAGGTGTGTCATCAATCCCAGTATTTACAAGCATTTCAGCGGATTAATTTTTTAAAAATAAAGTCAAAATTTTTATTTTTCAAACGTTCACTTTCTAATCTAAGTAAAACCAATACAAAATACCAGTGAAAAAAATAGTAAAAAGCAGTACATCCAATATAATATATGACATGTAATACGTTATTAACAGAATATGTAATATATTGATAACATGAAATTAATACTTTGATAACAATAATTAATAAATTGATAACACATGATTTTATAATATGATAATATAATAGTTCATTATGAAACCATGCTATGTAACATATTGATAACATAATCAAATAACACAAAAGGCAAAATCTAGGGGGAAATATGAAATTAGTAGGCATGAGAATAGAAGATGATCTTGCATCAAGACTAGATAAGCTAGCA
>NZ_QLIQ01000081.1 GCF_003428165.1 Cysteiniphilum litorale
ATCTCGAAGCACAACATACACGAGAAGCGCTCGATCAGGTAACACTGCTTGAAAAAACGACCGCTGAACTGCAAAATGAACTGGAAAAATGCCAACATGCCACCACCTCAAAGATTATGGCACTTGAAAAAGAACTCAGTATTAGCGCTTTAAGACTGGAAGATAGCCATAAACGTGAACAGAAAATAGCTGATGAACTGAGTAAGATACGTCAGAAATTGCATGAAGTTGAAATTCAGATGGCAGTGTTGAAAACAAAAAGACAAAAAGATAAAAAAACTGAAATCTAATACATATTATTAGACTTTCACAAAAGGATAAATGCCTTGATTTTTAATGAACCAAAAAATAAATCCGGCAAGCCAATGCTGGGTGTTCAAGTTAGCTATTTTGCTAACAACAGAGCTGCAAGCCGCTGGTTTTTAAATGGCGAGGGTGCGCCATTAACAAAAATCTCTAGCCTTCTAGGCTACACTAGCGTAAGTCAGTTTAAGCTGGCTATATCCCAACATGGATTAGCGCTACTGATGATGAAGGGTCTAGATAAATTGAGGTTGTCAAATAATGGCTAATCAATATTCCAATGATTCATTTAAGGCGGTTGTTGAGTCAAAATATAATTTGCCCTTGAATGAGGTCCTGTATAATTTTCAGGTGCAAGGCAAGTCCTACAAAGAAGTTTGTCAAGAAACAGGTTTCAAGGAAACAACTGTTAGAAAATACACAAGAAGATATGGTTACACGTTAAACACCAAACTTGATCAAGAAGCGTATACTGCACAAGCTGCAATGTCATCGATTTACAGTCAACTTAGAAGTCAAGAGCTTAATCAAATCAATGTGTTGTCTAGATCTTGGAGCCATAAGAGAAAGGTGCTGTCAGGATGTTAAAATTTAATTGGCGCAAATCAAAAGAAAATGCAAGCAAGCTTAGATTGGGTGCTACGGTTAGAGTTAAATGTGGTACTGAAGATCCTGACTATAAAGGTTTGGATATCTCTGACTACACAGGGACAATCAAGCAAATAGATGATGAAAACAATTTGATTTTAATCGAGCTTGACTCAGTCACATTAGAAAAAATAGATAAGAATTTTATTCACAAAATAACAGAAGATGGCTTTGATTATCAAGAAATATGGCTAGAAAAAGATGAGGTTATTGAAGTAAAAGGTATTAATGAGCATAACGATGAAAAATAATCGCATGAACAATGATAACTGCCTGGGCGTTCTCAAAAATCATGCGCCACAGCGAATCAATAACTGAAATTAAAAGGAAACAGATCATATGAGTTTATCAACATTACTTAAAAACGAAGCATTATATCGTTATATTTTAGATAACACGCTTAACATGCAACCAGTGCAAGAGAAAATGTTAAATCAGGCTAAAAATGATGAACTATCTGAAATGATAACGGCACCAGATCAGCTTCAATTCTTGCAAATGCTCATGAAGATGATTAATGCAAAAAAAGTGATTGAAGTTGGTGTTTTTAGGGGCGTTGGCACTTTAGCGCTCGCTTTAGCATTACCTGACGATGGTCAAATATATGCGTGCGATGTTGATGACAGTAATTTAGAAGAGTATAAAAAATATTGGCATGAAGCCAAGGTCAATCAGAAAATAAAATTAGAAATCGCACCTGCAATTAAAACCTTAACCAATCTAATAGAATCTGGTCACAGTGACAGTTTTGATTTTGTTTATATTGATGCTGATAAAAGCGAATATTATGAGTATTACAACTTAAGTTATAAACTCATAAGAAAAGGTGGTTTGATTGTTTTAGACAATATGCTCAGAGGTGGCAAAGTCATTGATGCGAGCATCAACACACCTAGCATAGAAGCAACCCGAGCAATAAATAAGTTCATCAAGGCGGATAAAAGGGTTGAATCTATTTTAACACCCATAGGTGATGGTCTAACAATTGTTAGGAAAATTTAGCGGATGAACATTGAAGAACTTCTAAAAACAGAAACTGGAGCCAGGGCATTAAAAGCCAAGCTCAAATCGCTGTCAGATCATGAAAAAGCAAAGCCTAATTATACAGTCTTATGGAAAAAAGCCTGTGATGCAGTAACTGCTTTTAATTTAGCTAAGATGAAAAAAGAACTACGTGATGGCATTAAAACCAAAGACATAGATGAAAAGAATCATGAAAAATAACCGAATGAACAATGATAGCTACCTAGGCGTTCTCAAGAAAATAATGCGCCAAAAACTAGGCGAAATCAAGCAGGATCGAAACAACAAAACAAGTAAACATAATAGAAGAAAAAATGAATCTACACGCAAACACACAAAAACTAAAAAAAGCACAAGCACAGAATAAGTCAGTCTACTTACTCTATGATAATTATCAGGAAATTCGTGGCACCATAACAGAGATTGGCAATGTATTTGTTCATATTCTTTCAACAATGGATAATACCCAGTCTTTGATCCCACTTGAAATTGAGAAAATCCATCAGATCAGTTTAAGAGCTAAGTCAACTATGCCAAAAGGTGATGATCAACATGAAAACTGTCAGTCCCAATGAAGTATTTACAGCCAATCATCTGGCAATTTATACACGCTGTTACGACGAATATAAAAGAGTATTTGATCAATATTACCTGAATGCAAATGTACAATGCTACGTCAATAAAGATAATAAGCCTGTTTACTTCTGTATTGATATTTCTGGTGCAAGCTTTCAAATGACAATGTTCGAGTCACTTTCTCTGGCTGAATTTTATGGAAAACTCAAGTTATTCATCGAATTTAGAGAATACTCAGGTGATGCAGTGGACGATATGACAGAACATCTTGATTGGCTTATCCAGAATAATATTCAATTTAATACCATTAAGCATGATATTGGTGAGATGTGGTGTTTTCTTTCAACGGGCGATTCGCACTTTGGTAAAGCGGAGGTGCTCAACATGTACAGAAATATTTATCGCATGGTCGATAACAGTATTCTTACTAGTGCACAAAACGAAGATGATTATACTCATGGATAAAATTCCTAACTTGATTCTTGGTAATGAGCTTGAAGCGACTGCTCAGGAAGAGCTGAAAAATGCTTATACAAAAGGCTTAGAGATTGAACAGAAATCACGTGCCAGCAATACCATCAAGCGCTACCAATCGGCATTTAAAGTACTTCAAAGCTATTGTGATGGCTTTAAGGTGACATCAATGCCACTTACCCCAGAAATTGCCTATGCCTTTTTCGTCTACCTGCATGACCAGAGTTACAGCTGGTCAACAATTGCAGTTATTAAAGCATCAATAGACTACCATCATAAAACACAGGGACATCTATCACCTTTAGCACACCCCAGGATAGAAACACTGCTTCAAGGTATTCAGCGCGACATCAGAAAAAACCAAAACGCATCTGATCCAGTCACCTATGATATGCTCATTAAAATTATTGACCGTATGAATGGTAACGATCTCTTAAGTGTACGTGACCGAGCACTTTTGCTTGTTGGTTTCGCTGGAGGATTTCGTTCCTCTGAGCTTCTGGCATTAAAAAATGAGGACGTAAATTTTAATGACGCTCACGGCATGATTGTCACCATAAGACAGTCTAAAACAGATCAACTGGCTAAGGGTCATGAGGTTGCAATTCCATTTAATTCAAAATCGACCCGACATTGCTCAGTTAAATCATTGCAGCATTGGCTAGAGGCGATTGATCTGACAGATCAAGAATATATTTTTAAGTCACTGCACAAAGGTGGTTGCAAAGTCAGAAATGAGCAACTCTCTTACGAAGGATTCTATCGACTATTTAAAAAGAGATGTCAGCAGGCAGGTCTCAATACAACCAACCTCTCACCGCATGGATTACGCTCTGGCTTCAACACCAGTGCAGCACTGGCCGGTGCTGATTTGGTCAAAATGCGTGAAATTACCAATCAGTCACTTAATACGCAACAACGATATATCAAAAAAGTTAATCTTTTTAAGAATAATGCTAATAATAATATTTATGCATACTTTGATAATGACAAGTCAGCTAATTAATGCTTTGAGTAACTGATGATATCGAAATCATCATCCTCAAAATTAAATTGAAAGATATCATCTGGGTTATCTCTTAGATTCCGTACGATTTCTTTTTTGGTATTTGAAATATGATCATTCTCCAGTAAGGCCATATAGGCGTCATAATTATGATCAAAGGAATAGCAATAGAAGTTATAACAAGCTTCTTTAAAATCATCGTCATTATCAATCGCAATACAGCTGCGCGTACATATATTGATGATATCAATAAGATTAAAAGAAAATTCACTGAAGAAAAGGAAGTCACTGAATAATCCCATATCTTTAGGGTTGTTATCAAGACCAAACATGATCAAGTGCTTAAGGTTAATGTTGCCAGATTTAAAATATTTCCTGATCAAAGGCATATTGCAGTCATCTGAATATTTTTCTGCCAGGAAATCACATAGTATGACTTCTGATGGTTGAATATTAG
>NZ_QLIQ01000082.1 GCF_003428165.1 Cysteiniphilum litorale
CTAATATTCAACCATCAGAAGACATACTATGTGATTTCCTGGCAGAAAAATATTCAGATGACTGCAATATGCCTTTGATCAGGAAATATTTTAAATCTGGCAACATTAACCTTAAGCACTTGATCATATTTGGTCTTGATAACAACCCTAAAGACATGGGATTATTCAGTGACTTCCTTTTCTTCAGTGAATTTTCTTTTAATCTTATTGATATCATCAATATATGTACGCGCAGCTGTATTGCGATTGATAATGACGATGATTTTAAAGAAGCCTGTTATAGCTTCTATTGCTATTCCTGTGATCAAGATTATGACGCCTATATGGCTTTGCTGGAGAATGATCATATTTCAAATGCCAAAAAAGAAATCGTACGCAATCTAAGAGATAACCTAGATGATATCTTTCAATTCAATTTTGAGGATGAAGATTGCGATATCATCAGTTACTCAAAGCATTAATTAGCTGATTTATCATTATCAAAGTATGCATAAATATTATTATTAGCATTGTTCTCAAAAAGATTAACTTTTTTGATGTATCGTTGTTGCGTATTAAGTGACTGATTGGTAATTTCACGCATTTTGACCAGATCAGCACCGGCCAATGCTGCACTGGTGTTGAAGCCAGAGCGTAATCCATGCGGTGAGAGGTTAGTTGTATTGAGACCTGCCTGTTTACATCTCTTTTTAAATAGTCGATAGAATCCTTCGTAAGAGAGTTGCTCATTTCTGACTTTGCAACCACCTTTGTGCAGTGACTTAAAAATATATTCTTCATCTGTCAGACCAATCGCCTCTAGCCAATGCTGCAATGATTTAACTGAGCAATGTCGGGTCGATTTTGAATTAAATGGAATTGCAACCTCATGACCCTTAGCCAGTTGATCTGTTTTAGACTGTCTTATGGTGATAATCATGCCGTGAGCGTCATTAAAATTTACGTCCTCATTTTTTAATGCCAGAAGCTCAGAGGAACGAAATCCGCCAGCGAAACCAACAAGCAAAAGTGCTCGGTCACGTACACTTAAGAGATCGTTACCATTCATACGGTCAATAATTTTAATGAGCATATCATAGGTGACTGGATCAGATGCGTTTTGGTTTTTTCTGATGTCGCGCTGAATACCTTGAAGCAGTGTGTCTATTCTGGGGTGTGCTAAAGGTGATAGGTGTCCCTGTGTTTTATGATGGTAGTCTATTGATGCTTTAATAACTGCAATTGTTGACCAGCTATAACTCTGGTCATGCAGATAGACGAAAAAGGCATAGGCAATTTCTGGGGTAAGCGGCATTGATGTCACCTTGAAGCCATCACAATAGCTCTGAAGTACTTTAAATGCCGATTGATAGCGCTTTATAGTATTGCTGGCACGTGATTTATGTTCAAGTTTTAAACCTTTCTCATAAGCATGCTTAAGATCATCCTGGGTGGTTGTTTCAAACTGAGTATGAGTGAAGTTGGGTAGCTTATCCATGTGCGCAGACATCCTCATTTTTTATATCATCAAGGATGCCGTTATCGACTATGCGATAAATATGTCTGTACATGTTGGGCGCCTCCGCTTTACCAAAGTGTGAATCGCCCGTTGAAAGAAAGCACCACATCTCACCAATATCATGCTTAATGGTATTAAATTGAATATTATTCTGGATAAGCCAATCAAGATGTTCTGTCATATTATCGATTGCATCACCTGAGTACTCTCTGAATTCCATGAGTAATTTAAGTTTGCCATAAAATTCAGCCAGAGAAAGTGACTCGAACAGTGTCATTTCAAAACTTGTACCAGAGATATCAATACAGAAGTAAACGGGTTTATTGTCTTTATTGACGTAGCATTGCACATTTGTATTCAGGTAATATTGATCAAATACTCTTTTATATTCGTGGTAACAGCGTGTATAAATTGCCAGATGATTGGCTGTAAATACTTCATTGGGACTGACAGTTTTCATGTTGATCATCACCTTTTGGCGTAGTTGACTTAGCTCTTAAACTGATCTGATGGATTTTCTCAATTTCAAGTGGGATCAAGGACTGGGTATTATCTATTGTTGAAAGAATATGAACAAATACATTGCCAATCTCTGTTATGGTGCCACGAATTTCCTGATAATTATCATAGAGTAAGTAGACTGACTTATTCTGTGCTTGTGCTTTTTTTAGTTTTTGTGTGTTTGCGTGTAGATTCATTTTTTCTTCTATTATGTTTACTTGTTTTGTTGTTTTGATCCTGCTTGATTTCGCCTAGTTTTTGGCGCATTATTTTCTTGAGAACGTTCAGGTAGCTATCATTGTTCATTCTGTTATTTTTCATCATTCTTTTCATCTATGTCTTTACTTTTAATGCCATCTCGTAGTTCTTTTTTCATCTTAGCTAAATTAAATGTATCTACTGCGTCACAGGCTTTTTTCCATAACGCAGCATAATTAGGCTTTGCTTTTTCATGATCAGATAATGACTTGAGTTTAGCTTTTAGCGCTTTGGCTCCCGCTTCGGTTTTTAGGAATTCGTCAATATTCATGCTAACAGCTCCATGAAAATAACTATAAATTATGGTTGCTGACCCGTTTAAAGGTTGCAATATTTGCTACATCAAGCCCATGAATCCATTGATCGACCAATGTATCACCTACTCTATTTTTTACTTGATTTATGTTGCGATCAATTTTTTTGATGCCAATGGCAATAATCATTCTTTTTACCAAATGCAATGATGCATAAAGAGCCAGTAAGATCACAAATAAATTAGATAACGTCAATGCATTCAAAGTGCTCAATGTAATATGCAAATTAATACCATCATCTACTTTAAGTAGCAATATGACTTTGATTAAAAAATAAATGACTAATACTGATTTAAATAAAAACATCCAATCATCATACTTATGACGAATGATGCTTCGTTTAAAATATAAGTCTTCAATTTGTTCTCGCTCTTCATTCAAGCATAAACCCTCATTAATAAGAGGTAAATGATATTTAGATTCCATTATTTCGTTGGATAAATTGTTTGTGTATTGGCTAGCCATTATTTATGCCTCCATTTTCTAGACAAAATATTGAACTTATTGATCTCTTTGCTATAGAACATCGGACACAAAGCCGCTTCTACTTCAATCCTGTCAACACTTGGATTCAGTACCACATTATAACGATGGCAATATTTTCTGATCGTAGTGACTTTGTAGCCTAAATATTTTGCTGCCTCATTATAGCTCATTTTCTTGATCGAAAGCTCCGCTAATAATTCTCCTGCGGTTTTACCAAATCGCTCCTTAACCCTAACCACAAAACTATCTGCATACTGATTAGCCATTACTCGACTCTCTCAATTTATTCAATCCCTTAGACAAAACCAAAGCAACACCATACTGTGATATACCAAGTTTAAATTGGCTTACACTGCTGTAACCTAAAAGGTTAGAGATTTTAGTCAATGGGGCACATTCTCCATCCAAAAACCAACGATTCGATGTGCGATTGTTAGCGTAATAAGCGATTGTGAAACCCAGCATCGACTTGCCTTGTTTGTTTTTTGGTTCGTTGAATTTCATGCAATGTATATAGCTTATCTAACACTATCTGAATATCCTTAAAATCTGATAAAACATAATAATAAATACTAAAGAAAGAAGAAACAATAATATTAATGGGTTATTGGTTAGCAATGCTTCAGCATTAATATCATAAACATATTCATTACCTATTTTCTTATTCGTCATCTTAGTTACAGTGATTGTGGTTAGCAATACTGTTAAAAATGATAGTTTTTTAGATGCACTATTTTGAATAGTATTTTGAATTTCCTGTTCCGTGAGTGGCTTTTTAGACTTTAGAGATGCGCTAAAATGAGAATTTTCTACACTTGAACTTTGCGTAAGACTTAAACTTACCTTTGGTATGCTTTTAAATACAAGACTACTGTTATCTTGAAATAATGAATAGCATAAAAATGAAAGAAGAATTATTGGTAATGGAGTCAATATTATTGTGCCATGCCTAATGATTCCCCATAATGCTAAAATGGTTGTCAATATTACTAAAATTAAAATGATAGTAAACATTTTAACTACTCCTTCTCCTGAGCTTTTGTGTTTTTGCGAGCATGTTTTTCTTGGGGGTCATTTTTTGCTTTTAGAACTGCCAACTGAATTTCAGCTTCATGCAATTTATGACGTACTTTATTTAGTTCATCAGCTATTTTCTGTTCACGTTTATGGCTATCTTCCAGTCTTAAAGCACTAATACTTAATTCTTTCTCAAGTGCCATAATCTTTGAGGTGGTGGCATGTTGGCATTTTTCCAGTTCATTTTGCAGTTCAGCGGTCGTTTTTTCAAGCAGTGTTACCTGATCGAGCGCTTCTCGTGTATGTTGTGCTTCGAGAT
>NZ_QLIQ01000083.1 GCF_003428165.1 Cysteiniphilum litorale
TGTAACGAGCCAAATTAAATTGCCTGATTTGAGCCACATTATTTTGCCTATTATGTATGTATAACAATTTCTACTTTATCCCCTATTTTAGTTGCAAGATGGTTAGCAGTTTCTTGACAGAGGCAATGAATTTTTACAATTGACGTGTAGGTATTATTTGTACTTTCAAGTGGGAAGTACCAAGCATCTTCATCTTTAATGAAATAGTACCTTCTGCGATCCGTTGGTAATGTGTTCCAAAAACGACCTTTAAGGTTCTTGATGCTTGAATGATATAAAATTAATCTTGATTCATACTCAAATTGACAAAAATATGGCTTGTATGAATCTAGAACGAGACCTAAAAATAATTTAGCTCCAATATTACTCTTATCTAGAATACTATCAATTCTATTTTTCAAATCCACATGATCGTATTGCATAGGTAAAAAATAAAAGTCATTTTCTCTGTTATTAATAACATTTTCATTACCACTGTAAAAAGATGAATCACGATTTACTGGAAAATATTGCTGATCAAACTCAATGGCAACACCTTTATAATTGCTCGCATAATATTTCCACAAATAGTGATACTTACTATCACCTATCGTTTCCTTATCAAACTTAGTAAAGCAAACCATATGAGTTAATTCACGTTCAACCAGTATATTATCTAATAATGAGCTTTTATCACTATTGTAGATGTTACAAAGCTTATCTTGTTGTTGATTATTGTTTTTTATATACTCATAGAGGAAGCTGTATAACGCCTGTGTTTCAACAATGCTATTTTTTATTCCTCTGCAAGGACTTAGTCTTAAACGATTTGACTCGATGATTTTTATGCACGACTCCAATGATGTAAAGTGCAATAGATTACATTCATTTGTGGCTACCATTTCCTTGTAAACTCATCAACAACATGCTCGTCTGTGAAGTTTAGATAAATAGATGTGGTTGTCAAACGATCATGTCCCAGTATTTTTTGAACTGAAGCAATAGAGATACCTTTTTGTAAAGCCAAGGTTGCAAAGGTATGCCTTAGAATATGTGGTGATACCTCTTGAGATACTTGCGCTTTGTTGGCTATTGTTTTTACAATCTTTTGAACCTGCCTAGCACCCACAGGCCATTTGTCATGGATTGCAAAGTAGTGTTCGAGTAAAGTTTGTACGCGTCTTGACATAGGCACCACACGCTTTTTTGTTTTTTTACCGTGAATACCGCCCTTGCCATCAATGCGAATAGATTTTTGCTGCCACATAATTTTTTGTGGTGTGAGGTCACACAATTCAGAAACTCTTAGACCAGTATCTAATAATGTCCAGATAATCATTTTTTCCTGTGGTGTTTCACATGCTTGACAAAGCTTGTCAGCAATTTCTGGTGTAAGTGGCTCGCGCACATACTGATATGCCATTTTTTAATCAATCTCCCTTGTGAGTTCGCAATTTATAAAAATATGCGAATATTATTCGCTTTTAGTTGAAAAATCTATTTTATCTGGGTACAGTCTAGCATAGACGTATTTATCTGCGTTAGCGTGGCTTTTGATGATTACGGTTTGTGGTCATTAAAAATGTGAGAGTTCGTAATATCTAGCGGAAGGCGAACTAAGATGAAAGCTCCAACAATTGCTGAGCTATCAGAGTCTCAAAGACAAGATGCTCATAAAAAATACCAACTTATTGAACCATACTTAAATGGCTCAACCAAACTCAATGATCTTGCCAAAAATAAAAACATCCCACTGCGCACGTTAAATTTCTGGCTTAAGAAATATCGACAAGAAGGTTTGCATGGATTGGCACGAAAATCACGACAGGATAAAGGTAATACGAGAAAGTGTGATCAAAATCTAAGAGAGGTTATTGAAGGACTATACTTTAAAAACCCCACGATGAGTAGTAAAAACATTTATATAATGTTGGAGAAGTATTGCTCTAAGAATAATAGTAAGTTACCAAGCTATCGAACGCTATGTCGCATTATTGACAACATCCCTGATGATATTGCCTTGCTAAATGCAAAAGGCTCTAAAATCTACAAGCAAGCTTATGATTTACTCCACCGCTGGTCAGCTACCTATCCAAATGAGCTTTGGCAAGCAGATCATGTTTTAATTGATATCGAAATTGAAACTAGAAAAGGTATATTGCAACGTCCATGGCTGACCGTAATCATGGATGATTTTAGCAGAGGGGTTTGTGGTTATGAGCTCTCACTGTTGTCACCTTCTTCACAAAAAACTGCCCTATGTTTACGCCATGCCATTTGGAGAAAACAAGATCAGCAATGGCAAATATTTGGCATTCCAGATAATTTATACACTGATCACGGCTCAGATTTTACTTCTCATCATATTGAGCAAGTTTGTATTGATCTGAAAATACAATTAACCTTTTCAACTGTAGGATGCCCAAGAGGCAGAGGGAAAATTGAGCGATTCTTTAGAACACTTAACCAAAAATTAGTTTCATCACATGAAATGTTATCAACTGGTAAGCTAACGCTAGAAAAACTTAATGTCATTATTTATGAATTTATCCTCGATTATAATCAACAAATACATTCAGAAACTGGTTATTCACCCATTGCAAGATGGCAGAATAATGGATTTATCCCCAGAGTGGCTGACTCACTTGATATGCTAGATTTGTTGCTATTCACTGAAGTGAAGCCTAGAAAAGTACAACGTGATGGCATCAAGTTTGAAGGACTACGCTATATCAATATAGCTTTAGCTGAATATATTGGTGAGTCAGTTATGATTAGATATAACCCTTCAGATATTACTGCAATCCGCATTTACTATAAGGACAAGTTTTTATGTCAGGCAATATGCAATGATTTAGCAACTGAACAGGTGAGTTTAAAAGATATTCAGAAAGCTAGAAATACGCGACGCAATGAATTAAAGAAAACCATCAAAAATAGAAAATCTTTGGTTGATGCAGTTATTGAAGCCAGCTCACAAAAGCAAATTGAGGCAATTCCTTCAAAAGATTTATCTGGCAACTTATCTTCTCCACCTAAAAAAATAAAGGTCTATAAAAATGAATAAGTTTATTTGCACAAAGCAGTACAAACAATTTGAAGAATTTTGCAAAGCGTGTCATCGAGATAGATATATTGGATTATGCTACGGCACAGCTGGGGTTGGTAAAACAGAGTCTGCAAAGAATTATACTAAGTGGTATCGCATCGAAACCTATCGAGAAAAAGATGGTAGGCTAAATACTGGCGAAAAACCAAAAATCCAAATGGGTAAGCTCAACAGTATTCTATATACACCATCAGTGCTAAATCCACCGAGAGATTTGATTAAAGAAATTCGTGATGCTCAACGCCAATTTAGCTTATTGAAGGAGCGTTACATCTACGGTAACGAAATTCCTCATCATGCCAGAGTTGAGAATAAAAATTTTGCTGAATTAATTATTATTGATGAGGCTGAAAGACTTAAACCACAAGGCATTGAGCTGTTAAGGGAGTTATATGACAATGGTGAAGCAAATTTTATTTTTGTTGGAATGCCAGGTATTGAAAAAATGCTTCAGCGCTTTCCTCAATTATATTCAAGAATTGGATTTGTACACCAGTTTAAAAAGCTGGGTGCTAATGAGGTGAAATTTATATTACAGTACCATCTTTCCAAGATAAATACAGACATTAAAGATGATGATTTTACTGACCAAGAAGTGGTTGCAACAATTGTTAATGCAACAAATGGTAACTTCAGGCTGATAAATCGACTGATTAAACAATCTCTGAGGATTATGAAGGTAAATTGCATGACAACCATTACAAAAGAAATTGTTGAGGCAGCAAGATCATGCTTATTGGTTGGTGAGGTTAGCTAATGAAGATTGGATATGCGAGAGATTTTAAGTGCGCACCAATTATTCATGCCCAAGTCAAAAAATTAGAATCTGCTAACTGCAATAAAATTTTTACCTCCATGAGATTATTAGAAAATGATGATGTCATGAGTAAAATCAAGGACTTCATTAGAGAAGGCGAGGATACTATTGTTGTTTGCAGTCTCATATGTTTTGGGAAATCGGTTAAAGAGTTGACCATGCTGTTTCACGAATTTAATCAATGGAAATTATCATTTGAAAGTATAGATGACAAATTGGTAGTTGATAGAAACCATTGGGATGTTGTGTTTAGCGGCATTGATTTATATAAAAAACTTGAGTTTGATGAGTCTTGATATTACTCAAAATAGGCAAAATAATGTGGCTCAAATCAGGCAATTTAATTTGGCTCGTTACAA
>NZ_QLIQ01000084.1 GCF_003428165.1 Cysteiniphilum litorale
CATAAGCATCTGCCTTTTGCCGTAAACGATAATGCAATAACTCACGATTGATTGCCCCCTTTGCAATTAGTTCAAAATGTAGCGTGTGCTTGTTCTGCAAAAAGAGCACAGGGGTCAGTGCTGTGGCATTGCCGTAATAAATGCGATAAATCTCTTGCGCAAACTGACATTTGCGGTACGCCGATTCACTGTGACTAAGATAAGGCTGACAATAAGACAAACGCTGATCAGCAACCACAGGTAATACCACTGGAAACTCATTAACGCCTTTGCCATCAAAACTGAAACTCACCACCCTAAAATCAAAGGCTTCAGATAATGCTTTAATCACCGTGGCAAACTGATGACAATGCTGACACTGACTACTAACAAAAAACACCAGTTCATGATCATCTGCCAATTGCCTTATGGGTGATTCGACTGACCCTTGATGTGGTTTATGCGCTTGCCTATATTTAAATGTTTCTGCATCTTCTTTATTTTCTTTATTTTCTGTATTTTGTTTATTTTCTACATCTTCTACATCATTGCTTTGGTGATTATTAGAGGCTTCATCAACACCAAGTAAATCTGATAGTACCTGTTCTGCCAAAGCTGCCTGATCATCATTTTTATTCATGACCTTACTTACATTGCCTACATTGCCCAGATTACTTTCCTTGTTTACCTTACGCTTATCATCTGCTGTTTTATCCTCATGAACCTCAGAGGCTGACTTAACAGTAACCACAGCAAACTGATCATCGCTCATCGTACATGCTGATTGATTAGCACAGGCGGCAAAACTGCTGTTAAAGCAGCACACAAAGGCAAACAATAACCACGAGGCATAACTTAAGCCACGCAGGTAGTTGTCATCACTCAAGCACTTAACATAACCAATACCGTTGTTATAAATAAACCGTTTTACAACGGATAAACAAAAAACGTAAAGCCAATCAAATAAGTTAAGTAGGTAAAAAAAGGAAAGTAAGGTGAGTAGAAAAAATAAGAAAAATAAGTAAGATAATAAAAACAAATTATATGATGTCATGTGACACGTCCCCCTGTAATGGTTTTTGATCATAATTCGTTGCCATCTGTAAAAAGCGCTCAGCCATCTGATCTTGCGCCATAAAGCCATAAGCAAATGGCTGCATCGCTTTCGTTTGATTGTTATACAAAAACAACGCAGGCACTGCTTTTACTCCCCATTGTCTAAGTTGCGCCGTTTGCCAATGCTTTTTACTTTTACTTTTATTTTTACCCATTTCATCCTTTTGATGGATTGGCATATTTTCTTTAATCTCACCAATGACAACCCCATCAACCGCAACGCCTATCAGCGTAATCCCGTACTGATCAGCAAAATGCTGTATTGAACTGCCAAAGGCTTTGCTATGGCTATCTTCACCCTTATAAAAATAAAACAGACCATGTGTTTTGGCATAAGTTTGTATTGCTTGTTGTTGGCGTTTATGTTGACGTTCACGGGTGATCTCTCTGGCACGATCTTGCGTTGGAAATTTAAGCGCATAGGATAAATTTGGATAGTGCAGTAAAGCTTTCTCAAAAGACCGTCCGTAGTCTTTAGCCTGCTCCATCATAAACATCCGCAAATACATCACATAAGCGACATCTTCTACTTTGCGCGTCAATACCGCTTTTGCCTGCATTTCCTCATAATGTGCTTGAAACGCTTTCAGTTGTGCGCTATAGCTTTCTTGTTTTTGTTGTTTTTGTTGTTTTTTTTGGTTTTGGTTTTTTAATAACTTTGCTGCGTTTGGTGGCTGTATGGTTTGAGTTTGTTGCAAATTCTGTTCAACAATCTCATCTTCTTCTTTTTCGTCATTTTTCTCATTGGCTTTTGAGTACCATTGCCAACCCGTGGCATTGTACGATGCCGCTACCACTATCTGGTTTATCATCAAACACCCTATCACCAAGGCGATGAAGAAAACATGTGGGCATCGCAATACAATTAATCTTAAGAAACGTAAAAATACTAAACGTAAACTCAGACGTTGAATACAAACGCTTGAGGGACGCATTAATCTTATTATCCAATCCATCAGGGTTCCTTATACTAATCTTTCATTGATTCGCTGTATATTGCTTTATTTAACGTTTGACGTTATTTACCTTATTCAACCTTAGGTAACGCCGCATTAACCTCTGGCATTGACTTGCCACCACCGAATTTATCTTCCAAGGTTTGCCCCATGCGATCATCTGGAAAGGCAGCTGCTTTGTTCTGTATATCCTGATAAATCTCACGGAAATCAATCCGCCTGAAATCAAGCTGCTGTAACTGCTCTGAGGTCATCCCGCTGCAATTTGGGTGCTCACCTGAGCCAAAACCAATCCCTAACTGATCACGTCTACCCTGCTCTTGTATAATCCGTGAAATTTTAGAACCAAAAACACACCATGTCTGATGATACAAAATACATACGCCTAAAACTTTTTTAGCACAATAACGTCCTGCAAAGGTTGCCAAGCGCTTCTCTTTTGCTGCTTGTAGCTCTTTTTCCTGATCTGAACAATGATGAAAAATCCCGCCGCCACCGTCACAACAGTCATACAAGCCTGCCATTGCCTCACCACAGTCTTTGACATCTCCTTTAAAAATTTGTAGTTGATCTTGGCTGTTTTTTAATTCTTTCCCTGCTTCAACCGCACCTGCTAATCCACTGATCGCCTTTAAAAAATCCGCTGTCGTACCACGTTCAATCTTTTGTTTGAACTGGATGGAGTTGGGATTGCCACAGATTAACTCCTTATCCCCTGCTTTCTCCTCGACACAGTGATACGTTTTCTCATACGTCATACAAAAATTACCGACCTGCTCAACACAGCGCTGTGAGATAAAATTACATTGATCTTCAAATGCCTGACAGGCATTGATTTTATGATAACCACACTTGTATTTTTTGATATATTTCCAACACGGTAAGTCGACATCAACACCGCTAATATGGCGCAAACCACCTGCCTCAATACAGGTTTCCTCAAAATTGACACAAGCAGCAGAGTCAATGTTCTGGCAGTTATCATGCCACGTGATAATAGATTTGCGTTCTATTGTTGATGGTAATTGCAAAACCCCACTGTAGCTAACCATTTGTTCACCAAAAACCCAATTATTAAGTGATTGTATGACAATAATTAATTGTTGGCTTTGAATAAACGGTACGTTTAGGTTATTAAAACTCAACGTCCAACTCCTTTGGCTATTACCCTGCATAGTGACTGCTGAAATAATCGGTGCAAATGTAATGTTATAACTACCAAAATAACCAAGAATAGGACTTGTGTAGGTGAAAGTTAAATTTAATGATTTAATCGTTCCTGAATAAGGAATATGATCCTCTATGCGATACATATGTAATGTAATATTGTTCATCCTTAAGCTATTTTGAAAAGGTACATAATTCCCCTCAATATGATTTTCAATAATCTGTACCTGCGGATACTTAAAACACTCCAGATACTGATGATTTGACACCCGACAATGCTGCGTTGTCGTTTGCGAGGTTGATTGCCCTGCCACTTCTACGCACTGCATATCTTGACCGTTATCCCTTAAAATCTGCTCAGCATTGTCCTGATAACCAACAGCTTTTTGATATGCAGGGTTATTCGGGTTAATTCGATGCTTATTCTTATTATTTGCTGTGCGAACAGCAAGTGCCTCTGGGGTACGATCAAACGTTGGTTGTTTATCTGCATCAATCGCCTTAAAATTCTCTCGATATGCCTTTTCGGGGACATTATTAACATCATCCTTAGTATAATCCTGCGGCTTAATCTGGTTATTTAGTCTGCCTGATTGAATCATTTGTTTTGAATGATGTTGATACTGTGACCCCGTCTGGTCAAATTGCTGTTGCATCTGATTGGCAAATACGCCCTCAGGATAGCTTGCACATATAAATAAGAAAGTTAAAAAAGTTAAAAAATTTAAAAAAGGTAGCAAAGGTAACAAAGATATAAACGGTAATAATAAACCGCTACGACTAACTGTTTGACGTAACATCGCGCACCTCGCTTTGATTATCTATTGTACCTGCTCGCCCTATTATTTTTGTTTTTTCTACCTTATCTGCATTTTTCGATTTTTTTACTTTATCTGCTTTAT
>NZ_QLIQ01000085.1 GCF_003428165.1 Cysteiniphilum litorale
GTTTATCCTCTTTGAGGGAGCAAGAGAGAGTTTCTTCCGACACCCTTGCCTTCGTCTACACGTTCCTATTCCCAAGGTCGTGACGGGAATTCCACCCGCTAGATACTGACCATGCCAGTCGCACCACTAAGTCAGCTTATGAGCTCATGCAAAAAGAGGGATATTATAAGAAAGACCCTAATGCATTGATCGCTGTTGAATCTTTAAATAACGCGCCACCTAAACCTTATACTTTAGGCATTAGACTGGGTAATTTCCCGTTGATTCGTCAGGAAAATGACTCGATGCTTGAACGTATTTTCTCTAATCAGCAAAGTGTCGATGACGCACTTGAGGATGCAGTGGATAAGGGGAATAAGTTAATCAATCAGTTCTACAGACAAAATAAGGTTTAGTTTATGCATCATCGAGGATTTTATAAGGCAGGATGGTTGCCTTATTTATTGATATTGCCACAACTGGTGATTACGCTGCTGTTTTTTATCTACCCGGCAATTCAAAGCATTATCAGTTCTTTTTATAGCAGCAATTTCTGGGGTACGGTGTCTCATTTTGTTGGGTTTGAGAATTATTGGGCTTTATTAAGTGACAGTAGTTACTTGCAGTCATTTATTACGACTGCGATTTTTTCAGTCGCAGTGACATTTTTGGCGATGGGGCTTGGGTTATTGTTTGCAGTTCTTGTCATGCGAGTTATACGCGGCGCCAAGATCTACAAGACTTTTATTTTGTGGCCATATGCCGTGGCAACTGCTGTAACTGGCGTGTTATGGGGTTTTTTGTTTAATCCAGCTGTGGGTGTTGTGACTTGGGTATTGGCGCATTTTGGGGTTGATTGGAATTATTATAGTAATGGCACGCAAGCCTTGATGGTTACCATCTTTGGCGCTTCATGGCAGCAGGTCAGCTATAACTTTATCTTCTTTCTAGCGGGATTGGCAGCGGTGCCTAAATCGATGCTTGAAGCAGCAGCTATTGATGGTGCGGGTCCCATCAGACGCTTTTGGCAGATTACTTTTCCATTGATTTCACCAACGACATTCTTCTTATTAACAATCAATCTGGTGTATGCGTTTTTTGATACCTTCGGTATTATTGCGACGATGACGCAAGGAGGTCCGGCGGATTCAACCAATATCTTGGTGTATAACGTTTATGCCACAGGCTTTATTGGACAGCAAATTGGCAGCTCATCAGCGCAATCGGTAATATTGATGCTGATTATTATCATCTTGTCGGTGATCCAATTTAAATATATAGAAAAGAAGGTGCATTACGCATGATGGTAGAAAGACGTCCTGTGCTGACATTTATGACGCACGCACTATTAATACTAGGCATTGTCATTATGTTGTTGCCTATTTATGTTGCATTTGTTACATCAACTCAATCGATTGAGACCTTAAATTCAGCAACGCAAGTGATTCCGATGTTGCCAGGGCATGACTTTGCGACAAACTATCAAACGGCTTTAGTTGGAAGTAGTCAATATAATATCCCACCGGCATTATTGCTATTATGGAACAGCTTCTTGATGGCACTTGCAATTGCTGTTGGTAAGATTATTTTAGCGTTGATATCAGCATATGCTGTGGTTTATTTTAACTTTAGGTTTAAGATGCTATTCTTCTGGGCGATTTTTTTGACATTAATGTTGCCAGTGGAGGTGCGTATCGTGCCAACTTATGACATTGTGATCAACTTGGGGATGCTCAATACTTTTGCTGGCCTGACCTTGCCATTGATTGCTTCAGCCACAGCCACCTTTATGTTTCGCCAGTTTTTTATGACGATCCCACGACAATACGCAGAAGCAGCTGCTATTGATGGTGCCGGTCCTGTGCGCTTTTTTATTGATGTTGTGCTGCCACTATCTAAAACCAATATTGTCGCCTTGTTTATCGTGATATTTATTTATGGTTGGAATCAATTTTTATGGCCACTAATTATTACATCAAGTGATCAAAGCTTGCATACGATCGTCATGGGGCTGATGCAGATTGCAGATACGCTAGGGCAAATCCCTAATTGGAATTTCATTATGGCAGAGGTTATGTTGGCAACGATTATTCCGGTATTGATTGTTGTGATTATGCAGCGTTGGTTTGTCAAAGGCTTAATGGAAACAGATAAGTAAATTAAGATAAATAAAATAAGTAGAGCATTATGAGTTATTTAGTATTAGAGAATGTCATCAAATCTTATGGTAAGACGGAAGTTTTACACGATATTAATTTAGCGATTGAATCCGGTGAGTTTATTGTGATTGTTGGTGAATCAGGTTGTGGTAAGTCAACTTTACTAAGAATGGTTGCAGGACTTGAGAATACAACTTCAGGCAAAATCAGCTTGTGTGGTAATGACATTACACATAAAGAGCCAAAAGATCGTGATATTGCGATGGTATTTCAAAATTATGCGCTTTATCCACATATGAGTGTTTTTAATAATATTGCGTATGGGTTAAAAGTAAGAAAGACAGCCAAAGCAGAAATCCACAAACGAGTTGAAGAAATTGCCAAGCTTTTAAAAATTGATCATTTGCTTGATCGCAAGCCTGGTGCGCTATCAGGTGGTCAACGCCAGCGTGTGGCAATGGGGCGCGCGATTATCCGTAATCCAAAGTTGTTTTTATTTGACGAGCCGTTATCTAATCTTGATGCCAAGCTAAGAGTTGAAATGCGGTTAGAGATTAAACGTCTACAGCAGCGACTAGGGATTACCAGTTTATATGTGACGCATGATCAAGTTGAAGCGATGACGATGGCAGATCGTATTGTGGTGCTAAACAACGGCTATATAGAACAGTTTGCAACACCTAAAGAAATTTATCAAAAACCACAAAGCACATTTGTCGCAGGCTTTATTGGTGCGCCAGCAATGAATTTCCTAAATGCTAAAATCACTGAGCAAGGCATCATATTGGATGATGGTGGTGTGTTACCTTTATTATTAAAAGAAGATAATCATTCAGGTCGTGAAATTATTATTGGTATTCGTCCAGAGCACATCGTATTAAAAGAGCTAAATGACGATATTGACCTTAGTGTTATTGTCGATATGGTTGAACACCTCGGTGGCGAGACCCTTATTTATGGTTGTGTGCAAAATAGTGACGCAAAAATCACAGTTAGAATTGATGGTTACTGGCAAGGTGATATTGGTCAAGCTGTACATTTACATGTTAAAAAAGAGCATCTTCATGCTTTTGATCGAAAGACAACGAAACGTATCGCCTTAGATAGAACTGTAGAGTTGGTTGAATAATCATCGCATCAGCTGCTTTTCAGGTCGCTTTTCAGTCAAAACTCAATAAAAAGCTGTAAAAGTTAAAAAAGATGAAAAAAGGTGTTGCGGGGTGAGAATTGGTGTGTATAATGGCACCTCGTTCTTGGCGAGAATGTTCGTGAGAATGCCTTGGTAGCAAGGTTTTCAAGATGTTTAAAGAGATATAAAATGTAGATACTTAAATACTTTGAGCAAAAATTTTTGCGGATTGTTAGTTCTTGTTTTTTTGCAGGAATTGATGATCTAAGGATTTAAACTGAAGAGTTTGATCCTGGCTCAGATTGAACGCTGGTGGTATGCTTAACACATGCAAGTCGAACGGGTTCGGAAGACAGAATACAGATGACAGGGTACAGAAGGTTGAATGCAGCAAGCTGCATGGATTATTTTAAATTTAGATATTTAAATTAATTTATCGCAGAGTGCGATTCGACTACTGTCCTCAGTCTTCTGTTATCTGTCTTCTGGCTAGTGGCGGACGGGTGAGTAACGCGTAGGAATCTGCCGTACAGTGGGGGACAACAGTTGGAAACGACTGCTAATACCGCATGACACCTTCGGGTCAAAGGTTGCTTAGGCAGTCGCTGTACGATGAGCCTGCGTTGGATTAGCTAGTTGGTGAGGTAAAGGCTCACCAAGGCGATGATCCATAGCTGTTCTGAGAGGAAGATCAGCCACAC
>NZ_QLIQ01000086.1 GCF_003428165.1 Cysteiniphilum litorale
TGGGTGTAAAGTATGCAAAGATTGCGAAGTCATAGTATTCGATACCTGCCCCACAGCCTGAAATTGCTAGAGTTTTTATTTGTTTAAGATTCATCTATTATTCTCCCCTAGGTGATTGCTTTAAATAGTGTCTGAACGGAAATAGCGATATTTTGCATTTTCAGCGCGACAGATGGGCTGATATTTGGCCTTCTGCATTGTTGTTTCCAGCACATTTTGATAAATTCATTGCTCAATGATCAAAAACAAACCCAAGTCGCTTGAAAATATCAAATTAAACCCACGTCAAATCCCCAAGAGCTTGCTTGCGTGTTTTTTTGACTCTAAATTCAATGATATTTGCTAAGCAGCCTTACTCAATTTTCGCTTTTTTCTGGTCTTTTGCTTACGTCGTTTTTTCTGCACAATTTCACCAATGCGTTGAATATTGCGAGATAAAACAGCCAAAGCCACATAACAATCAAACCCTTCTTTTTCCCTTATCTGGACAACGATCAAGTCCGTGCTGTTCCAAACAATTGATTGCTGACTCAACTGCCGAATGCTGATGTCTGGTTTTCACAAACTCAGGATCACTCTCTTGTGACTTCTCCAGTTGGTTTAACTTGCCTTTTTTAGGCATAACCACTTTATTAATCAGCTTTCTAGCTTCCGTGAGATTCACTGCCGAGTAAAAACCTTTATCAAAACTGCAACCTTGCAACTGAGGGAAGTTAATCTGTGTGTCTTTAATGATATCAACGGTGATATCAGCATCTTGCTCTTGTCTCATGACACGATGATGTAAAATAAAATGGTGCTGATCTTCCATGATCGCCACTTTAATGCCCAGTTCGATTTTGTTGCCCGCTTTTCCTTTGTTAACCCACTCAGTATCTGGCTCAAAAATAGAGTATACCTTTTGCGATGACTCTATGGTTTTATTCTCAATGACACGATCATACGTCTGCTGAAATTGTCGTGTGCTATGGTCAATATATGGTTCAATGGAGCACCGTGAAAACGTATCTAATTTCTTCAGTGTTTGACTTAATTTATTCAAGTATAACTGCGCCTTATCCAAATAGGCTTGATGTGCTTGAGTGATATGATCTTGTTTCTTACCTTTTTTACTTTGCTGAGCTTTACGCAATGCCTTTTTTAATTGCCTAATATTATAATCAGATTGACGCCAATCGCTTATATTCAAACGCTCGCAGGCTTGTGCTGTCAAATGAATTGCTTTGCATAAAGCATCAAACAACAAGCTAATATCCGTTGGGAAATGCACGTTACGCTCAACAACAAAAGAATCACAACGCGCCAACAAGGGCTTATCTGTAGCACTCAATAAACGATGTCCATGGTTAACCATAATGATATTTAATTGAAATAGAACCTCCTCAGTTAGCAAGCCAACATTATCTTTAATGGTTTGCAAAGCATAGCGTTTATTCTCATCTAGAAAACCATGACCAAGCATTTGTCGTAACGTCCTATGTTCATTGGCTAGCTCTTGCAAACGATCATAATCACAGTTGAGATTTAAGCGCATGATTCCAAGCACAAACACTCGCCACATATCCATGCCCTGACGACCTGTGTTTATCTGTTTGTCACTTAACACACTTGCCAAAGTGCTTTCAATGACTTGGCGTGTTTGAGTGTCTTCATAAACAGACTGTAAGCCTAAAAGAATGCGAGGGATATCATCTCTTGAATCGAGGTTAATGTTTATATCACCGATGTATGTTTGACCAAAACTTAATTGGGGAGATAAAAGTATGTTGCGCATGGAAAAATAAACGAAGTTGTTTATTGGCGTTTATTGTCGCAAAAAAACAGGGGAAGTTTGACAGAGATATTGCTCAAATCACCAAGAAACAACGTGAAATAAGCTTATGTGAGAATAGAGTTAAAAAAATTTATTTGAAACCTCTGCCGTCAAAGCCTTATTTTATATTATCTCCTGTCATTTCCGGTCAGGCACTATTTAGCTTGATAGGCTATTTTGTGGGTAGTTGTGTTGTGTTTCTTTTGAAACAATAAGATTAACATTGTATTTAAAATGATCTAAAACCAAATTTTTGAAAACTTGGTTTGTTTTTATTTTTATGCTACTTTATGTGTTAATTCTCCAAAAATAATAAAGTTGTCGGATATGCAGAAACCACCTAAGTTTGAAGTGCCAACCTCGAAACAGATTGCAAAGTATCATTCACAGCCTAAGCTTAGAGCATTTAGTGATGATGAGTATATCCATTGGGATAAGCTAAGATATAAAGCTGCGGGCTTGGGCTTTTCGGCAGAAGCATTATGGAATCTCATTAAGTTACACCGCATGAGCAACGGCATAAATACAGGGTTAGTTGATGAAAGAGGAAAACCATTTTATTTTGTTAATACAGATAAGATACAAAGGTTGGTGCACAAGATAGATAAATTTTCTGGTGGTGCAATTAAGGCTCAATCTGGCTTGCTTACGGAGAAAAGCAAGGATGAATATTTGTTTAAATCCCTGCTTGAAGAATCAATTTCATCTAGTCAATTGGAAGGTGCAGTAACCACTAGAAAGGTTGCCAAAGATATGATCTTGTCTGAAAGGAAGCCACGCGATCAAGGTGAAAAGATGATTTATAATAATTACAACGCCATGAGCTTTTTACAGGGGAAAATAAAGGACAGATTAAACGAAGAGTTTCTATTTGAGCTTCACAGTATCATCACGATTGATACACTGGAATCTAATCACCAGATTGGTGGATTTAGAAAAGAAAGTGATAATGTGTGCGTGGTTGATAAGTATGGAGAAATTGTTCATAAGCCACCGAAAGCATGTTTACTAGGGCAAAGGCTAAATGAACTCTATCAGTTTGCAAATTCAGAGGAGTTACATAGCAGCTTTATTCATCCGGTGATAAAAGCAATCATTATTCATTTTATGCTTGCCTATGAGCATCCCTTTGTTGATGGCAATGGTAGAACAGCTAGGGCGTTGTACTATTGGCATGTAGCCAAATCTGGCTATTGGTTGATGGAATTTTTGCCTATTTCCAGAATCATACAGCATGCGCCTGTACAATACGGGAAAGCCTTTTTACAAACAGAAACTGATGATAATGATTTAACCTATTTTATCCATTACCATTTAGAAGTAATTGATAAAGCTTTGGATGATTTGTTTATCTATCTGAAAAACCAAGCAGCCAAGCTGCAAAATGTTGATGAGTTTCTAAAAGATAGCTTGCTAAAAAAAGAGCTGAACTCTCGACAAATTTCTGTGTTGCGTCATGCATTAGAAAATCAGTACATGGTATATTCTCCAAGTATACATAAGAATCATCATTGTATATCGATAGAGACAGCAAGAAAGGACTTTCAAAAGTTAGTTGATTTAGAACTTTTCTATCGCTTTAAAAAATCAGGGGCACATCTATTCGTACCGCGCAATAATTTGCACGAGTTTCTTATTAAAATGTAAATTAGCTTTTTAAGGCATTAATCGGCACAAACCTAACATGATTTAACGCTTATCCTTGCTGTATACCATCGGGGGAGGGTAAACAATGCATGGGGTAGACCGCTATAGCGGGCGTGTGCTAGATGATATCGAGCACGTTAAGCAATCAATCAAAGATATTTTAACCACACCAATCGGCACACGTGTGCAGTTGCGCGCTTATGGCAGCCGACTGTTTGAGTATATCGATAACCTCAGTTCGGAATTACGGTTCATAAAACACTCAATCTTTTCTGGCCCACAATAGAGATAGGATCGATAACCCATGCAGCAAGGCATGCCATCAAATGTGTGCATGCATTTACAGGTGAGCGATGCCTTGTATGCCACAACATTAAACTATTTTTCAAATGATCAAATAGAG
>NZ_QLIQ01000087.1 GCF_003428165.1 Cysteiniphilum litorale
TCTGGCAGTTTGTGACTGAAATTGATGGTGCAGCTGCGGATGATCAATTTGGTTATTCGGTGGCGTTAAGTGGTGATGGTAGAACCTTAAGCGCTGGTGCAGTAAATAGTGATACGGTCAATGGCACAGATAGTGGTCGTGTGAGTACGTATCGCTTAGATTTTTCAGGACGGGTGTTAAACTTCACTGAAAATGATAGCGCAACGGTGATTGATAGCACCTTGGCAATCAATGATGGTGATGATACCCAGATTCAATCTGCGGTGGTGACGATTAATAGCAATTATGCTAATGGTGAAGATGTTTTAAGCTTTACACCAGTAGGCAATATCACAGGATCATTTAATGTAGGTACTGGTGTATTATCATTAAGTGGCGCAGATACATTAGCCAATTATGAGCTGGCATTGCGCTCAGTCAAATATCAAAACACTTCTGAGGCACCGTCTGTGTTAGCGCGTGGTATTACCTTTACGGTATTTGATGGCAATGATAATTCCAATGTGATTAATGCAGTGGTTAATGTGACCTCAGTGCCTGATGTTCCGGTATTAACTGGAGGCGTGACGATTGCTTATACTGAAAATGATGCCGCAAAAGTCATTGATAACACCTTGGCGATTAGTGATATAGATGATACGCATCTTGAGCGGGCAACCATTACCATCAGTAATAACTTTACGATGGCTGAAGATATTTTGGGCTTTACCGATACAGCGACGATTAAAGGATCTTATAACATTATCAGTGGTGTGTTGACCTTAGTGGGGCATGATACTTTGGCAAATTATCAAGCGGCGTTACGTAGTGTCACGTATCAAAACACGTCAGATACGCCAAATACTGCCGCACGAACAATTAGCTTTGTGGTCAATGATGGTGATGTTGATTCTGTGAGTGTAGACAGTACGATCAATCTAAGCGCGGTTGCCGATGCACCTGTTTTTGTGAATAAAGACATTACAGTGAGCGAGCTTAACACCTTTATTGCCTCAGATGCAGCAGTGGCTGATTTATTTGGTTCATCGGTTGCGATGTCAGGTAATGTGGTGGCAATTGGTGCTGAGTTTGAGGATAGTGGTGCGTTAAATACAAATGGTGCGGTGTATGTTTATCGTTTTGATGGCAGCAACTGGGTTGAAACGAAACTGCTTGCCAGTGATGCGACCAGTAATGCGCAATTTGGTGCGCGGGTAGCACTGGATGGCGATATGCTATTTGTCTCTGCAAAACGTGATAATGGCAATAGAGGTGCGGTATATATATTTAAATATGATGGTAGCAACTGGGTTGAAACACAAAAGATTGTACCTGTTGATATTGCTGCTAGTGATGAGTTTGGTATTAGCCTTGCCCAGTCTGGCAATACGTTGGTGGTAGGGTCATCTGGAGATGATGATAATGGCAGTAGTTCTGGTTCAGCTTATGTATATCGCTATGATGGTCAAACGTGGACACTTGAGCAGAAATTAAATGCCAGTGATGGTGCGGCAAATAACCGCTTTGGTTCTAGTGTTGCTATCAGTGATAACGCCATTGCAATATCAGCAAGTGTTGGGTTAACCAAGACAGGGCTTGTTTATGTTTACCGTTTTAATGACACGACGGATATGTGGGATGAGGAGCAAAAAATCAGTGTTGGTGATGTTACTCAAACCAGTAATATAAACTATAACATCGCCATGGATAAAGATGTCATTGTGCTTGGTAGTGGTGATGCAAGTATAGCGGCATCTGCTGGAGCGGGTGCTGTTTATATTTATCGATTTAACGGTGTTAGCTGGGCACAGGAGGTCATGCTGACTGCCCAAACTCTAGTTGCGAATGGTAATTTTGGATTTTCTGTTGCGATAGAAGGTGAAACAGTGATTGCCTCACACAGAAACAACCCTACAGAGGCATTGGTTTATCGCTATTTGGAAGGCAGTTGGCTGCTATTAGAGAGCTTCAAAGGAAGTGATACACTCGATAATGATGGTTTTGGCGGTAGTTACGGTACTATTGTGATTGACAATGGTCGAGTATTAGTTGGTAACTCAGCTAAAGATGTCTCAGGCTTAAGCAGCGCTGGTAAGGCTTACTTGTTTGATCTACCTGCTAATAGTAATTTAGGCACTCTTGCCGCAATTACGGTAACTGAAGGCGATCCAGCATATAATATTGCGACCTTAACAAACGCCTTTGTTGTGATAGATGTTGATACGGCAAACTTTAATGGTGGTAATTTAACATTAGTAAATACGAGCAATAGTGAGGATCATTTTAGCATTGAGAATCAGGGCACGGGCACTGATCAAATCGGTGTCAGCGGTACGGATGTCAGTTTTGAAGGGAATATTATTGGTAGCATTGTGAGTAATGGTAGTGCAGGGAATAATCTGGTGGTTAATTTTACGAGTGTTAATGCCACAGATGCTGCGGTGAGAGCATTGGTTAAAGCGATTCAATATACTAACTCATCCATAACTCCAGCAGCACAGCGTACGATTACGATTACAGTCAATGATGGTGATGGCGCGACAAGTAGTGCGTTAACACAAGAGATTAATGTAACAGGTGTGAGTATTGCGCCTGTTGTCGTGGCTGGTGGCACGTTAAATTATACGGAAAATGACGCAGCCAGTGTGATTGATGGTGCAATTACGGTGAGCGACGCTGATGATACCAACCTTGAAAGTGCAACCATTTCAATTACGGGTAACTTTGCGACAGGACAAGATGTGCTTGGATTTGTAGATACTGCTAATATCACGGGAAGCTTTAATGCAGGAACTGGGGTGTTAACCCTAACAGGTACTGACACGCTTGCCAACTATCAGGCGGCATTACGCAGTGTGACGTATCAAAACACGTCTGATAATCCAAGCACCTTAGCACGAACAATTAGCTTTGTCGTTAATGATGGAGATGTTGACTCAAGTGCGGTGACAAGTACGATTAATGTGACAGCAGTGAATGACGCACCAGTTGTGGTGGCAGGAGGTACGTTAAGCTATACCGAGAATGACTCTGCCAGTGCCATTGATGGTGCGATTACCGTGAATGATGCGGATGATACCAATATCGAAAGCGCAACCATTACCATTAGCAATAATTATGTTAATGGTGAGGATATCTTAGCATTTGCAGATACTGCTAATATCACGGGAAGCTTTAATTCAGGAACTGGTGTGTTAACCTTAACCGGTAGTGATACAGTCGCTAATTATCAGGCAGCATTACGTAGTGTGACCTATCAAAACACGTCTGATAATCCAAGCACGTTAGCACGTACGGTGAGTTTTGTTGTTAGTGATGGTGATGTGAACTCAACAGCGGTGACAAGTATGATTAATATCACCGCGGTGAATGACGCACCGGTTGTGGTGGCAGGTGGTACGTTAAACTATAGTGAAAATGCGCCAGCCAGTGCCATTGATGCGGCACTTACTGTGAATGATGCGGATGATACCAATATAGAAAGCGCAAGTGTTACGATTAGCAATAACTATGTTAATGGTGAGGATATCTTAGCATTTGTGAATACTGCCAATATCAGCGGAAGCTTTAATGCAACAACAGGCGTGTTAACCTTAACAGGTAGTGATACAGTCGCTAATTATCAGGCAGCATTACGTAGTGTGACCTATCAAAACACGTCTGATAATCCAAGCACGTTAGCACGTACGGTGAGCTTTGTTGTTAATGATGGCGATGTCAACTCAACACCAGTCACCAGTACGATTAATATCACCGCGGTTAATGATGCTGCGGTAGTTACAGCTGGTGCGGTGTTAAGTTATACCGAAAACGACAGTGCCA
>NZ_QLIQ01000088.1 GCF_003428165.1 Cysteiniphilum litorale
GGATCTTGCTCTTTCAAGTAATCATACATATTGGCAATATGCTCTTCATTCAACTTAGGCTCTGCGGCAATTGCCTCAATAATGTCATCTTGTTTATCATCATCTGAATCTAAAATCATTTGTGATAACACAATTGCAACATCAGTACTTGGCATGTTTGACTCAATCGTCTGCTCAATCACACTTCTTACCACTGTAGTCGGTGTTTGATCAGCATCCATCGCTGCTTTTAACATACCTGAAGCAATCTTACCAACATTTGGCGCTGTCTCTCTTGCTTCAATTGCTTGCTGCAAGACACCTTTAACTACCTCAGCACTTGCGGAAGGATTAGCATCACTTGCACTGATTGTTTCTCTAAGCGCTGTTCTTGCAATCTCTGTTAAACGTTCAACAGGCGCTTTATTATCTAATGCTTGTGCAAAGTTAGATTTACTATTTTCAATGATCGATTTAACTTCAGGCTTCAAGGCGCTAAGCTCTTTTATCCTAGCATCTGAAACTTTAGTTTCCTGTACCTTGGCTGTAGATACATCGACTTTATTCGCTTGAGCACTTTGTGTAATCACATCAGGTGTTTGTGCAACATTAATCAGCATCTGATATTCAACCAGTAGCACACCATCTTTTGATACCTGTGTACTAAAGTCAGCCTTACCTGAGAATGCACTATTGGGTTTATAGTAAATATTAATTCTGTTATCAACTCTTTCTGTCTCAAGGCGACCTTCATTAGCAGTTAATCCATTCACCACAACTTCTACTTGATCTGTACTAAGCATCGTACCGATCAAGGCTGAGCTGCCTGGTAATATCGATGCCGTTAATGGACTGCCTAACGTACCGCTACCTGCTGTAAACGTTAATGTCGGCACAGTGAAGACTGTATTGTTAGCAAAGCCGGCAAACGCTTGATCAAATGATCTCACTGAACCAGAGTCAATCGCTGAAGCACTTGATGCTGTAGCAGCACCTGAGATCCGATACTGACCTTGCGCATTTGGTGTGCTTAAGGTTTCTCGCACTGGCGTGTTATAGATAATAACCGTTGAGGCAGCTAAGGTAGAACCAGAGTTTGGTCTTACAACAAACTGATCATTGCTTGTTGTGGTTACCTGAATACCACCATTATCCGTCCTTTGCACTTGAGCGCCATTAGGGACAAAGACATCCACTGTACCATCATTTCCGATATCTACAGCGGCGTTGTTATCTGTACCATCTGTGACTCTTGTTTGTTGATCTCGAGGAACAGTGACTGTTGTGTTATTCGCAGTGGTCACTGTAATGGTGTTATTAGATTGCGTTGTCACTTGAGCACCACTGTCAACGATAACATCGCCTTGATTATTACTACCAACATCCAAGGCAATGGTGCCATTATTTGCTTCTGTAATCGTAATGTTTTGATCTTTATCTACTGTTACAACACCGCCATTTGGCAGTGTTACCGTAACTGTGCCATTATTGTTATTCAGCACTAGCGTATTCTGTGGTACAACAACATCAACTTCACCATTATTATCAATATCAACAGGTAATAACCCGTCTGACGTCAAAACAAGTAGATTTGTGCTGCTTTGAGTTTCCAATGTACCATCACCATCTAGATAACTCACCACAACATGAATGCTCTTAGCTGCATCATCACCAATTAACAGATAGCTATTACTGGTTGCGCCAACTATCGCACTACCATTACGATACCATTGATATGTAAACACACCTAAACCATCGTTGTCACTGAGTGTATTAACTGCTGTTAATACTTGACCTACTCGGCGCTCACCAGTAATTGTAACAACACCATCTGGTGCATCATTCACTGGCATAACATCGATCGTCATGGTATAGCTTGCGACAGAGTCAGCTATACCATCGTTTACACTAAAGCCAAAACTGGCATAGTTAGTACCATTTGCATTTGCTTGAGGTATAAAGCGCAAATGACCTGCAGCAAGATCACTTGCTGAAATCACGGCATTTAATGTCACATCGTTACCGTTTAACTGTAATGATCCGGCATTTTCAAGTGTGGTGATTTTAATGCTCGATAAAGTACTGTTATCAAGATCCACAAAGTTAAAGTCTGTCGTATTAAAGACATATTGACTATCTTCATTAATCGTAATCGTACGGTTACTTGATAATGGCGCATCGTTCACTGCTATTACATTAATGGTACTGGTGATGGCATTTGAATTGATATCACTATCATTGACCCTAAAACTTACAGTACGCGCTAAGCTACTTGGATTATCTGAAGTGTTTTGATACGTCACACTGCGTAATGCCGCCTGATAGTTGGTAAGCGTGTCAGTACCTGTTAGGGTTAATACGCCACTGGCAGCATTAAAGCTTCCTGTGATATTAGCAGTATCTGTAAATCCAAGCACATCTTGTCCTGTCGCAAAGTTACCCGTAATTGAAATGCTTGCACCTTCAAGATTTATATCATCAACGTCTGTAATTATAACACTATTATCAATGATGCTTGCTGGCGCATTCTCTGTATAATTTAACGTGCTTCCGCCTAAGATCACAGCACTATCATTAACACTAACAACATTCACGGTACTTGTTGCAACAACTGAGTTGCTATCACCATCATTAACAATCCAACTAATGGTTCTAGGTAAAGCGCTTGGACTCTCTGACGTATTTCTATAGGTTATACTACGTAATGCCGCTTGATAGTTGGCAAGCGTGTCACTGCCTGTTAACGTTAACACGCCTGTTGAAGCGTTAAAGCTTCCCGTAATATTGGCAGTATTAACAAACGCTAACACATCTTGACCATTGACATAGTTATTACTAATCGCGATTGTTGCACTTTCAAGGTTGGTATCATCAACATCACTAATGGCAATGGTGTTATCAATCACTGTCGCACTATCGTTTTCGGTATAGGTTATACTTGCACCTGCTGTTAATACCGCTGGATTATTAACAGCACTGAGATTAATCGTACTGGTTACCTCACTAGAGGGAGCATCACCATCATTGATCACCCAGCCAATGGTGCGTGATAATACGCTTGGGTTAGCCGATGTGTTTTCATAGGTTACACTGCGTAATGCCGCTTGGTAATTAAGAAGGGTATCATTACCTGTTAAGGTTAACACACCAGTGCCCGCATTAAAGCTTCCGGTGATATTTGCAGTATTTGTAAATCCAAGCACATCTTGTCCTGCTGCAAAGTTACCCGTAATTGAAATCGTTGCGCTTTCAATATGCGTGTCATCAACATCATTGACAACAATACCACCATCGATCGCAATCACACCAGAGCCCTCACTATAGTTAAGAACACCACCAGCACTAATGACTGGTACATCATTCACTGCAGTGATATTAACGGTACTGGTTACAATCGATGAATTTGAATCCCCATCATTGACTCTCCAACTAATGGTACGTGATAACACACTTGGATTATCTGAGGTGTTGCGATAGGTAATGCTTCTTAAAGCAGACTCGTAGTTAGCTAATGTATCACTACCTGACAAACTAAGCACCCCAGTCGCGGCATTATAGCTGCCGCTAATGTTTGCCGTATTGGCAAATCCAAGAATATCCTGTCCAGCGGCAAAGTTACCCGTAATTGAAATCGTTGCACTTTCAACATGCGTATCATCTGCATCAGATAACGTAATACCATTATCAATAACAATGGCACTGGCATTTTCAATATAATTAACAACACCGCCAGCATTTACAATGGGCGCATTATTAATCGCACCTAAATTCAC
>NZ_QLIQ01000089.1 GCF_003428165.1 Cysteiniphilum litorale
TGCGGATATTTTAACAGGCGGCTTATTAGGGTTAGCTGCGGGATATGCAACAGGTTCAGTAGGTGCAGGTATTGGTGTTGGTGCGGCAGCGACAGGAATTTCATGGGTTGCCAATCAGTTGGTTGAGGTTGAATGTAGATACCCCCCATGACGACGCATGTACAAATTATGAAGGAAGAATAAAAGTCATTGATCCAGCGCATCCATTATATCAAAAAAGCTTTGAAGTAATATCAAAAGGTAAGCATCGAATTTTTATAGATTGTAATGGCACTCAAGTGGCAGTAGGCATTAATTCAACAAATTTGGGTTATATAAATAAAGAACGAACTGGCAAATTATGTTTTAGCAGTGTAGATGATTTGGTTCTATTCGCAAAATCTATAGGAGTGATATGAGAATAGAACCAGTCGATGTTTTGACACATTTAAGTTGTCAAGACAAGCAAATATTTTTGAAGGCGGTAGAAACAATACTAAGTGAGGTAATAAATGATTACGGCAGAAAAAATACACAAAGTGCACTTGCAAAAACTAGCCATAATTTACGTTCGTCAATCAACTCAAAGTCAAATGATGAACAATAAGCACAGCCTAGAATTGCAGTATGCTTTGAAGAATAAAGCCATAGATTATGGGTGGGATGAAACGATGATTTTAATTATAGATACAGACCTAGGAGTTACTGGTTCTGGAAAGGTAAAACGAGAGGGGTTTCAGAATATGTTAATTAGAGTGACATCTGGAGAGGTTGGCATTGTCTTTGCATATGATGTTACACGTTTATCAAGAAACTGTGCTGACTGGTATGGTTTGCTTGATATTTGTGGATATAAAGGCTCCCTGATCGCTGATAGTGATGGTGTATACAATCCTATGGATATTAATGATAGATTATTACTTGGTCTTAAGGGGCAATTAGCAGAATTTGAGTTAAGAACTATTAGATCAAGAATGAATGATGGTTTAATGAACAAGATTAAAAAAGGTTTATTTTATCCCATTGCACCTGCTGGATTTATTAAGTCTCCTCTTGGGAAGCTTGAAATTGATCCGAACCAAGATGTGCAGAAAAACATTGAGCTTGTTTTTACAGTTTTTAGGAAATATAAAACAGTTTCAAAGGTGCTAACATATTTTAGAGAAAATAAACTCGATTTGGTTAGAAATACAAGTAATTACGGTATTGTATGGAAAGAAGCAACTAGCTCATCGTTACTTAGAATCATGAAAAATCCTGCATACGCAGGTATATATGCATATGGAAGAACAAAAGCACATAAAGATTTAAGTGTTCCATGTGGGGAGCGTAGATCGAAAATTTCAATAGAAAACTGTAAAGTTTATCTTGAAGATAACCATCAAGGTTATATTTCAAAAGATGAGTATTATAAAAACCAAGAGCAAATCAAGCAAAACTATGCTGAGTATATAAATCGACAATCCAATGGTGTTCCAAGAGCTGGTAATTCCTTATTACATGGTTTGCTTTATTGTGGTAAATGTGGTCATAAGATGTATGTTGTATATAAGAAAAAAAATTTTTATTATAGCTGTAATAGCGAACGAAGATCTAAAAGAAAAATTGTTTGTGAAGTGGTTACAGCTCCTGATATAGACAATGCGGTAACTGATGCTTTTATAGAGGCAATGAACCCAGTAAATATTGATGCATATAATGCTGCTATTCAATCTAGAAATGAATCTTATGATCAAACTAAAGACTTACTTAAAAAGCGTATAGAAAGAAGGGAGTATGAAGCTAGAGTAAGAGAGAAGCAGTATTCATCTGTGGATCCAGAAAACAGATTGGTCGCTTCTTCACTAGAAAGAAACTGGGAAATAGCATTGCAAGAAGTTGATGCAGCAAGGCAAGCGCTTAAAGATCATTCTGCTATATATGAACATGACTTACCTATTTCCCAATCCTTAAAAGAACTGTTTTCAGAGGTTGGTAAAAATATAGGTGCTATTTGGCATGATGGTAGTATTTTACCTATACAGCATAAGAAAGGTTTGCTAAGAACATTAATAGAAAAAATTAATATTAGCAGGAAAGTTCATGAATTATGCTTAATCCGAATTGTGTGGAAAAGCGGCCTTGTTTCTGAGATTCAGCAGCCAATCAAAATTAATAAGCTTGAAAACTTATCAACACATGAAAATTTTATGATCACGTTCAAAACTTTATATGATGAGGGTTATACTGATAAAGGAATTGCTGAAAAAATGACAAAATTAGGCTTTAGGGGAGCTGCTAGTTTTGTTGTTACCGAAGTTATGGTCAAAGGACTCAGGCGCAAGCTGAAAATGTATAATGATTCACGAGGAAAGGAAAAGAAAAAGTTAATTAAAGATGAGTATTTAACTGTTGCCGATATTATGAAAATTACTGGAAAAGGTCGAAGCTGGGTACACTATCATATATATGTAGGGAATATATCAGGCGTTAAAAGCAGTCAAAAACACAATATATATCTGTTTCCAAATAATGAAGAATTTGTAAGAACCGTAAAAAATTTAGGGAGATTAAATAATAATGAAAAAGTTGGACAAAAATAATAAAGGGGGTATTGACATATGTTCTCAGTTGAGAATATATATTTCTCAATGATCAGTGATATTCAGGTATCGGTTAGAGCTAAAGACGGTCAAGTCACCCAAACGACACAGGCGAATTTATCGCAAGGCAACCAAACGAATGTATCCCAAACACTGAATCAAAAATCAGACTGGTTAAGATACCGTACACGGATAGTGTCGGTTGCCAATCAAGTAAATTTAAAATTTGAGGAAGCTAAGCCGGAGTTACAGGCACAGATTGCCAAGCAGGTTAGTGGGATTTTAGGGGAATAAGCTTGACTAAACCTTTATTGTTAAAGCGTTTTACAGCAATTCGATACATTTGATGTAAATATTTAGTCGTGTTTTTTCGATACTTTAAGCCTCACAGGAGTTAAAAAACTCGAAGTTAAATCGATGGGTTCAATATGCAGGAAATAAAATTTATTGGGGAAAAAGTAAAGAATGACGAAAAGATGGAAAAAGGCAATACAGGCAAAAAGAGTGAAGAAACTAAAGAAGCTAAGGGAAATAGGTCAGTTCAAAAGACTCAGATAACAGGAAGCACTAAGCGGGTTGAAAGTGCTCAACAACCTGAGAAAACTGAGAAGAATAGAAGAGCGTTGATTTTTTATAGCGTGCTAGTCGGTTGTTTCTTTCCTTTTGTTGGCTTTGCTGAGAACAGTCAGGATAGTCCCTCGGTTGAGGCACAACTGGCAGAGTTAAAAGCAGAGGTTGCTTTACTTAAAGCAGATAGTGCCAAAAGCAAGGAAAGCAAGGTTAGTATTGAGGAAGACAATGAGAGCAATCAAAACAATCAAAACAGTAAAGGGGGTTATTACACCAGTGTCGTATTTGAGGATATAGATCAGGACGCCGAAGATGACTCAAACATTACCTTTCCAACGAATCGTGGTCAACTTCAAAACTTTTTGTTCTCCAATCTGCATGAGGGCGGTTTACCGTTTGGTAAGATGAATTCATCACAGTTTGGCTTAAATATATTGCAGCATCGCAATAAATACA
>NZ_QLIQ01000090.1 GCF_003428165.1 Cysteiniphilum litorale
ACTTTAAACTCTGACGAGTAACTTGCTCTTTTTGTGCTCACAAATACGCCCTCTATTCATTTTACTTTCAACAATATATCGGAAATGAATTTCAAAAGATACTGTTTAAATTTCTTGGGGTATTATATTTGCATCATGATGAATTTTTCACTGGTGAACCATCGTTTGATAAAAGATATTTGCGATGAGGGGTTGTGCTTTTGATCCATTTCATTGGTTGACATATCTTGAATGACTAATGAATCTTTTTGAAGTGCTGAGGATGTATTAGCCATTATGCCTTTTGCTATTTCTATCTCAATAGCTTCGGGGATGGGAGGTTTATTTATTACGTCGGGTTTAAAAGAGGTATGGTTTAGCTTTTTATCTATCTCAGTAAGTTGCTTTTTAAGGTAAATAATCGCTACCGTATTCACCCAAACCATAATAAGACTAACAAATATAAAGCAAGCAAGTAGACCAAACAAAAATAACTCATTCATCATCATTACCCCAGTTAAGATTGATCGCACACATGTTGAGTATAGCCAAAGAAATAATGATGGTTTGCAATTATCAACTATACTCAATCTAAGAATGACTAGATGGAGCTTAAACAAAACAATGGATATAAGAAATAAGACCTCTTTTTATAGTTGCCTCTGTGTGATGTTAGCCTTGGTTGAATCTGCTATTGCAGCAAATGTTGTCGATAATCATGACCAAGATGATTTGCATCCTACGATGGCATTGCATAATTCAGATAATCGACTGGATAATCACTGGTACTTTGGTCCAACGCTAGAGGCGCGCTATACCCATAGTCGTTTGAATCTTTTTAATGTTGTTGGCACGGCAACAACATCTGAATGGATGGGTGGCGCTATTTTTGGTGTGATTAGCACTTATAATCATTGGCAAGCGCATTGGTATATTCATGGCGCGGCAGGAACAGGGCGCGTTAATCTGCGCGCAAATGATTATAATATTGATCAACATACCAATCTTCAACACTACTTTGCAACCTCAACTTTAAGTTTTGGTTATGAGTTTATTCAGGGGCGATTTCATATCACCCCAGGTGTTTATACTACGGCAAATTACTCAAAATATCGGACGACAGAGCCGATGATGTTGGCATTGGTCAATACCAGTGGCACCAATCAAGATGATCTATATCTACATGCTGGGGTATTGCAGTCAAGTACATTTCATTTTAATCGTCATTTTTCAATCTCAAGCCGTGCTGAGCTTGGTTATATCTATTACAACAATACGCAAGTGGATTTTTATCAAGCCAATGGCTTAGCCACGTTGTCACAAAACACCACGAATCATGGTGGATTATATTCACTATTAGGCCTTGGCTTTAATTTTGATAGCAGTTATGGGCGCTTTATTATCGCGCCATGGGCAAGCTATATTTATGTTCCTGCGAAAAACCATAGCATTAATAGCAATATCAGTGCTGTTGGCTTAAAGCTTTTGTATCTTATGTAGTACAATGATTAGCAAGAGTGTACTGCTGGAATAACAAGCTTTTGACCTACACGGATCTTAGATGGGTTAGTGATGTTATTTTCTTTAGCAATGCAGTTAGCGCCTTTAGTTTTTGATAAGCCATGTGCTACAGCGATATCATATAATGTATCACCTTTTTTCACAGTATATGTTGCATTACCAATAGCTGTTGGTGCTTCAGCTGCAGCTGGCTGATTATGCATTACAGGTTGCTCTTGACCGATTGCATTATTCTCTTCATTTGAGAAATAATTGCTTGGACCCATTGGGATCGTATAAGTCAAGCCAACAGAAGCTGTTGCTTGCCCCATGCTATGACCACCTTGTGGTAACCAGTTGTATTGGTATTGTGCAAATACGTTCATTGTGCGAGACAATTGGTAACCAGCACCCACTGCAACAACAGGTCTGAAGATTTTGCTATAGTTATCATTGGCGCCAACACGGTTCCATGCATAACCTGCTTTACCAAAGACATTAAACTGTTTGTTGCTACCAAAGTAGTACTTACCAACTAAGAATAATGGCACATTCCAAACATTGATTTTGTTACCTGCTGTTTTTGATACTTGGTTTGCATATTGCAAATCCATTTCAGCACCAACACTAACGCTGCGATTTAAAGCGTAGTCATAACCAACTAAACCGCCGAAAGCTACACCACCTTTGTGGTTTGCAAAACCATTTTGTGCAAATGAGTAACCAACGTTGCCACCAACGACTAAACCACTTTGCGCGCCAGCATTTGCTGCAGAGATGCTTAATAATGCAATCGCTGATAAGCCAATTATTTTGTTCATTTTTGTCATGAGATAAACCCCCTATAGATTTGTTTTGTACCAAAGACCTATTTTTGGTTCGCGCAAATTAACGTAAAAATTTGGAAAAATCAAATACGATACGCTTATTTCTATTAACATTTCGCTTATTATGATAATCCTTAGCTATAATTGCCAAGGAGTTGATGGAAAGATAAAAAGGAAATTGTTATGCCTCTCATTCAAATATATTTTGGTCGCAAATATCATCCCGTTAGTTATGGTATTCGTTGGGTAACACGTTCACATTTCTCACATGTCGAATTACAAGTGGATGATGATTGCTATAGCAGTAATGGTTCATTAGGTGTTTATAAGCGTAGCTATGATGACTTACGAAAATCTCAAGATATGCTAGAAACTTGGCGTACAGAAATCAGTGACGCACAAAAAAGCGATCTGATGAGTTTTTTAAATAGCCAACTTGGCAAGAAATATGATTACTCATCGGCATTGGGTCTTGGCTTGTGGCGTCGTGACTGGATCGATGAGCATGATAAGTGGTTCTGCTCCGAGCTTATTGATGCCGCATTTAAAGCAGCAAAATCACCGCTAACCAACAGTGACTTTGCTTCACACCGTTTAACGCCGAATGATTTAAGAACCTCATTGGCAATTAAGCGTGAAAAGCTTGAGAAAAATATTCACAACAAGAGTTGGTGGCAGAAATTAAAATTTTTTTAAAGCAATATCCGTATGTTACGTATTCTCATAGGGAGGAGTTACTTGCGTCATAAAAAATTATGAAGGCGTAAAAGAAATAACTACCAATAAATAAATTACCAATTACAATGATAATACTTGATTATTAAATGCGATGGGTTTCGCCCAAAAAAGCTAATTGCTCCCTGAGCGTAAGTCAAAGGGAGTGCTAATAAATTTGACATGTAAGTACCTAAACAGTAGTTTCTTGGTAATAATGGATATTCGGGTCAAGCCAGAGAATCTAAAAAACACCTGATAATATTTGCATAGGTACTTATACGGGCTTCGACTTATGCTCAGCCAGTGACTGAGTGTTGATACCCAACTTGGTAAGCAAAATTTCTGAAACGTAGACAGCATAAGGCATTGAGCCATACACAAAGTTGAGTTAAGGCACTACAGATTTTTTGTGTTTTTTTTGATTTTTTGATTTTTTGTGAAGACG
>NZ_QLIQ01000091.1 GCF_003428165.1 Cysteiniphilum litorale
ACCTTAAACTCGGATGAGTAACTTGTCCTTTTTGTGCTCATAAATACGCCCTCTGTTCATTTCACTTTCAACAATATATCGGAAATGAATTTCAAAAGATACTGTTTAAATTTCTTGGGGTATTATAATGCTATCAGGTTTATCATAATCATCCTTATATTCTAGCTGTAAATTCTTTAAAGCTTTTAGTTCAATTTGAGCATAGCACATCTTTTCTTTAGGCGTATATCTTGTATCATTCTTTTGTTCAAATTTATATAAAAACGCAAAGAATAATTCTCTTACATACCACAACACATTAACATAAGAATCGTTTTCACTATAATCTTTCACTAGTGTTAGAAGAGTATTATCACTTGGGATATTACCATTGATTGATTTAGTAGAACCATCTATATTTAAATCACTATCTTTTATTAAATCGAGTTTAACTATCCCTGTTTTTTTATAGTTCTCTGGTGATAATGTTTGACTTCCAATTGTTACAGATTTTATTTTTATTGAAATAGGATAGGGGCTAACTACCGTATTAAACTTCTTATCAGCAGTCACATATTTAATAATACCTAAAGCTTCATGACTCTTTGTTTGTTGATATTTAGGTATTAAATTTTCTATACCATTTTGACAACCACTAGAAGAGCCTAAAGTATATATATTTCGCCTATCTCCAAACCTGACTTTCTCAGCAATGTTAGGCAAATTATACTCAGGTGCAGTTTGCGTACTATTATTCTTTACTTCAAAAGTGAAATTTAAGTATTGAGCTAAAGTATTAGGTAAATTAACTGGTTCGCCACGTTCGAATCCACCTGGTACCTTTTCCCACTTATAAGCATTCAATTCTATACGAATAGGTACTTGGTTGTTGCTATTACGATAAATGGCACAAGGATAAAAGTAACCAGACAAAGGTGAATCACCTGGAACACTACAAGTACCATCAGATGTTCCTGGAACACCATCAGGGTTAACAGCATTTGGAACAGAAGCGTTATACAAAGTGACTTCAAGATCACATTGATCAAAATCAAAACCTACAATCACATCGCCATTGTATAGTAAACATCTAGATCGAGTATCTACATTTATCGAATATTTACGCAACTCGATACCATTTAACAATGTTGCAAAAAGACCTAGATCACTATCATAGATTTCTATTTCATCACCGCTTTTTGTTGTATCAGCAACTTCTTTCGACACAAAAGCAGGCCTAATATCGTATTTAATTTCATCCACAGGGAGACCAAAATGATCTGCTATTTTATTGCCTACAAAGAATATATCAAGCATTGTACTGATATCCTTTCTCATGCCTGTGTTCTTCAAATCATTGATCGTTAATACTTCTTGAGTATTTCCAATTCTATAACTTACATCTTGCCATGACCCCGAATTACCACATAATACATAAATTAGCACGAATTCTTTGTCATAATCCGTCCAATCGACAATTGACATGTAATTATCAATATCCTCATTTTTGAAATAATTATTATTATGGTAAATAGTATTTTTTATCATCACATTATTATTAAATGGCAGGTTTACTGGCATATCAGCTCCCCAATCATTATCATATAAACAGTAATGCTTTAGCGTAGTACCTTGAAGATCCTCACAGATTGGTAACTTAGTATTAGCACCGACACTTGATGCAAACCAAAACATGGATGAAAGTATTATTGTTTTCTTAAATGACATATAGCTCCCTATTTTCTACACTAAAAGGCGTCGTTGAAATATTTAATGAAACATTAAACAATTATTATTTACTACGGTTATGCATATTTTCTATTTCAACCTCAATTTCTCAAACTTGACATACTTCTTGCAAAAAGAAGGAGCCAGCTTTAATTAACGGAGTGTTATTAAAAGCATAGATCTATGCGGTCGAAGACAGAGCACCACGGGTGATACCCGTGGGTGAATGAGAATACCAAAATTAAATTGAGTATTTAATTTTGGTCGCTTCACAACGTGGAGCGTTAACCGCATAACGAAGTTGTGCAGCGGCTTCGCCGCTCAAGAACCCCGGGTTTACCCGGGGGTATCTATTCTAAAATGCATAACTGCAATTATTTATTAGAAAATGTTGCTGATAATATATCAATCGATGTATCATCATCCCCATCATCGTTTGAAGTTATACCCTATAAAGTATTTCTATTTGCTCACGACTTTCATTCAAAAGATACAAGACACCATTATTTTGTTTAAAATAATGAGCTTGCTGTATTTTCTTCAAAAAAGAGCTCTGAGTTATTTGTATACTTTCATTCTCGGTAATATCTAACATATGTGATACATCATAGTATCTACCAACAATAGAGATTGAATCATCAAAAGCTGAGAATCTCCCATTCTCGAACTTCATATAGACTATAGGCTTCATTTGAGCACGATACGTCATCATTTCAGCTTTGGGCACCCATTTTGTTGAATCAATGCTCCTGTCTTGGTTTGTGTAATAATAAGCAATAATAAATAGAGCCAAAATTATTAAGAGACCAAACCATCCCAAACCAAAACGTATATATTTTCCTATCATAATCAGGTTACCTAAATCCTTTTTAAATCTTTATATTTTCAAAGCAGCAAACTGTGAGCTACCGGATGCTGCTTTACTCACTATAAGCTGGTTAAGTAAAAAATCCAGATACATGGCAATACACAGGGATACCAACGCACCTATTCCATGGCACTTTAATTTCACACCCAAGTAACCGATACTATTAGATACAATTTATATGCTTTGCTTTACATGTGACTTAGTTATATAGAATTATCATTATAAACCGCACAGCAAAAAGGATTTTTATTTATGCTTAAAAAAACTTCAAATATTGCACTAAATCATGGAGGTTAATGATGAAAACATTAGAAATAAAAGGAAAAGAACTTCGTTATCTAGATATTGGTCATGGGTTTCCTATTTTATTTGGTCATAGTTACTTATGGGATCATAAAATGTGGGCACCACAAATACATCACCTAAGTAAATCCTATCGATGTATTGTTCCTGATTTATGGGGACATGGACAATCTGATGCGCTCCCGCGTGAAAATAATGATTTATCTGATATTGCAGATGATATGATGACACTTATGAGACATCTAAAATTAGATGATCAGTTTGCAATTATTGGCTTATCCGTTGGTGGAATGTGGGCAGCTGAGCTTGCATACAAACATCCTTTGTCGATCAAGTCCATTGTTCTAATGAACACTTTTCTAGGCGAGGAACCCCCTGCTAACGGGCGCATTTGCGATTTGTGGGTAGTTATGAAGCCATTGCTAACCCGCCTGCATAAGCCATTCTTTCAATATCTTCCCATCGCCCAGCCTTGTAAAAAGACCGTATGAATAACATATCATTAGCGCTGTCCTCTTTCCAATAAATGGAGTTACCTT
>NZ_QLIQ01000092.1 GCF_003428165.1 Cysteiniphilum litorale
ACATTGAGCTGTTGGTGGTCGTGTTATTGCTCTTGTCATGCTTGGTTAAAGCCTATCAACATCCATTTTTGGTAAGTATACAGGGGAACTAGCACATAATCACGCTGTCATCAATGCGTAAGTCCTATTATAGTAATCTTTCAGGGAAAATGTGGATTAATGATGAATGGGGTTAAGTTTAAAATTTTAATTGTTGATGACGATGAAATAATTCGTGAAGAATTGCAAGAAATATTGCAAGCCGAGAATTATGAGGTATGTTCTGCTGCTAATCCTGTTGAAGCAGATGTTACTTTAGAGACTTTTCTTGCAGATCTATTAATTGTTGATTTAAATATGCCAGGCTATGAAAATGGGAAATATTATTGTCGTAGAATTTCTGAAAAACTGCGCATTCCTGTCATTATTATTACCGCTTCAGAAGATGAACTTGATGAGTTGATTTCCTATGAGCTAGGTGCTTTGCAATTTATGCAAAAACCCTTTAGTACGAGAGTCCTTCTGGCTAAGATACGTAATATTCTATCAATGAGTAAAGTCAAATCAAGTGAGGATGAAAAAATTTGGCAACTTGATATGAAGGAATTACAGTTAATTAACCTTGAACAGAAACTTAAAATTTCACTTAATATAAATGAACTCAAACTACTGTCATACCTAAATGAGCATATTGGTAGTTCATCATCACAATATGATATTGCAAAATATGTTTATGGGCGAGATTTACACCCAGAAGATCGAATTGTTTCAACTTTAATTTCACGCTTTAGACAAAAACTCAAAGATAATAATTGTGAGTACTTAATTGGTTTTACAAGAGGGCTCGGTTATAGTTTAAAATATCCAATTCAGATTAAGTGAAGTAAGAAGAAAGATGGTGGGTCAAAACTTAAAACGCACAAAATATAGACTTAAGTTTAACCTTGCTCTCTTGTGTGCGTTTTTTCTCAATATTATTTTAATGTCCTATTTTTATATCAATAACTTTCTTGATCATGACAGAAATCAGCGACTTATTGCCTCAAGTATGATTAATTTTATTGGTGAACTTAATCATATGGATTTTAGTGCACGGGAGAGAAATTACCTAAAGGAAATACTGCCAAGCTCAAGCAATCAATGTATGAATGTCAAAGTGTTACCGCTACCAGAATATTCTTCAGATTATATTCATATTGATGTCTCAGGTGATATAAGTGCGCAAAAGATCGAGAAAGCCTTGAAAAGTATACGCTTCTGGCAGAATAATGTGATATCTGTTTATGCAAAGCCTTTAGGTGCATGGATAGTATTAGAGTTACCAAGAATAAGACTTCCTTGGGTTGGCACTTTATTCATTCTGTTACAGCTTTTTGCGATGCTTTATGTTGCAATGTATCTTATTAATGGACGTTATTTGCTGCATGCAATGGAGAAGATGTTTGCTTTAGAAGACAGATATCGACTGAAATTACCCACACTTGAAAAAGGTGTTGTATCGCATTCTAGCTTGTATATGTTACGTAAATCAGCGCGTTATATTGAAGCATTGATTCTGAAGGTTCAAAATTTAAGTGATACGAAAATGCGTACTATGGCAGCACTCGCGCATGATATAAGAACACCTTTAACTAGAATGGAGTTGATGTTATACAAAGTTAAAGATGAGGTGCTTAAAGAAAAAGTTTTTACACAAATTGATGATATTAATAGAATTTTGCGTAAAACAATTCATTATGCCAATCAAAGGCATTTAAATGCGCCAAAAGTGATCGTAGATTTATATGGATTGGTTAGAGAGATCGTTAAGTCCTATCAAGAACATAGCATAGAAAGAGTTTCTTTTATTGATGAGACTGTAAATCAAGAGTATATGATGCTAGGTGCTCCAGAAGAGCTTACAAGCGCATTAACTAATATCATTAATAACGCACTAAAGTATGGCGAAAATGTTGTAATCAGCATGAAGTATCTCAGAAAAAACATTCTTATTGAGGTGATGGATGACGGTATTGGTGTGCCAGAAGATATGCTTGGTAATATATTTTTGGCATTTTATCAAGGACAAATCTCGAATTCCAAAGGCAATGGCTTAGGTTTGGCAGTCACTAAAGAAATTGTTGAGGAGCATGGTGGCGAAGTATATGCTAAAAATAACGCATTAGGAGGTCTCACAGTGATTATGAAATTTAAAATAAAGCAAATAAGAAAATCAAATAAAATAAAATCACTCAAAGTACCATAAGCGCTCTTTAACAAGTTGTAATCGAAAGAATTCGTCTAGCAGTTTGTTGATTTGTAATGGTTGATCAAGTGATGAGATATGTCCAGCTGATACTACCTCTACAAACTGCGCTGTTGGTAATCTTTGAGCCATCAACTCACCTTCATGCGTTGGACGATAGCAATCTTCTGATCCCGTGATGATTAGAGTTGGAATATCAACTTCGCTAAAGGCATCTAAAAGGTTCATACGATTTTGCCGTTCAAAAATCATTTTCCCTAAGCGAATTAACGAAGATATATCTAAACTTTTGTTTTTTAGATGAGTTGTAAATTCATCAACCAGCGTTTTATTATTTTCCTGAGTATGTATGGAAAAAAATCCAGGTACTATTTGCTGAATAATATTCTCAGGAATAAACCCCAATTTTTCAATTGCATTAAACATCATTAAAAATTGTGCTTTGTTAGCAGGGGGCGCATTCGCGATTTGTGGGTAAATCAGCTGTAGTTTAACTTGAACTGAATGTGATACTTATGTACAAATAGCCTACTGCCTTTAAAACATAAGCAAGTTACGGATGAATTTAGCTGAGCAAAACCTAGAAACGATTCAGAATGAGATATCAAATACGATAGTAGAGCTATCTAAACTTAACACCGTTACGGAAAATAAGCTTGATAAAGATCGTATTGAGCATGCGCAAAATCTATCAAGCAAACTCTCCGACTTATACGCAGCATTAAATCACCAAGAGAAGGTGCTCAGTGACTCATTTAAAAAAGATGAAAAAGCACAGTTAGATGCTACGGGCAAGCGCTACATTTTCAAAGACTACAGAGCGACTAATGTGATGTATCGCAATGGCAACCGTTTTGATATTTATATGCCTTACTATCTTTTCAAAGGAACAAATAAAGGCAAAGGGACGGGCTGTAAACCAGGCTTGCAATTACTGGGTATTCACCATGCTATATCCAATGGTTTAAGCACCTATATTGCGATGCTCTCAGCCGCATTAAGCTCATATGATGAAGTCAAAAAGCATCTGGCTAAAATCAACATCC
>NZ_QLIQ01000093.1 GCF_003428165.1 Cysteiniphilum litorale
GAAAAACTGCTATGAGTTATCCAGAGAGTTATTTAAAAGTGTCATTGCTAAGTTTGTGACTGAGTTCGCACCATCGATGGAATCGCTACTACCAAAATTCATGCCATCCATCAATGCGTAAGTCCTAATCTCTCTAAAACTCTGGTCTTTTTTACCATATTGGTTTTCAAGAAATGTAAACCATGAACTAAAAATCATTTTATCTAACATGACACTCTCCCTAAAACATAGCTTTGATGTTGAATGTGCCTTCTTCCATACCGCGAGCGATTGGTTCACCGACTTTGCCCTGCGCAACTGCTATCTGCTCTGGCGTCACGTTGGCGTTAGCGTAGCCATCCATTTTCGGACTGAATAATGTCTCTGGTCTCAAATATGGACGCATTTTAAAATCGTGCCACCAAAGCGCGACTTGATTATCAACTGCGCGTTTAAACGCATCCACGTCATGCCCATCGGCAAAACGTGCGCGAATTAGCTCACGTGTCTTTTTACAGGTTGATTGATAGTTGCTGCCAGTTTTCTGGTTGAGGTGGTTGACAATCTCAGCATATGGGTAGCTTTTTTGATTCGCATCGTCGGGTTTGCCCGACAAAGATACTTCGTTAGAAGTATCTATATTATCTATATCTTCTTTCTTATCTCTTATATCTGTCGTTACGTTTTTGTTACTACCACGTTTCTGCTGAGTTACCTCCATGTTACATTGTAACGCCTTGGAATTTTTTTCATTCTTTTTATGATCCCTATACTTCCTTACTCTTGCTGCACTTTCTGATTCAGAGCCTATTAAATCGAGAACAGACGTAACTAAGAACTTACTCGGTTCAACTTCTTCAAGCAACCCCGCGCGGAGCATAAATTCAACCGTAACTTCAACATTATCTTCATCCTCATCCATAATTAAAGCCAATTCATTAGCAAAGGTTTTTTCTATTCCCTCAAATATGATGAACCCTTGATTCTTAATCGACAGAAGCATTATTTTCTGAAAAATTACTGTATAAGTATCACCGCCTGCGATTCTTCGTAGTTTTTTAATTTTTGGCTCGGAGAAAAAACCTTCTTTAAGCTTAAGCCAATAAAAGCGTTTATTTAACATACCAGACTCCTTTTGTTATTTATCGAGAATTGATCGGGTGGGTCGAAACGTTAACAAAAGAAAACGCCTGCAGTATTTCCCTAACGGGTATTGTATTCCTGCACGCCACCCGACAACCCACGAAATGAGAAGTCAAAGCTGCCAAAGTTAAATTGTTGACACCATTTGTCGCATGATTACGCTTTTGTTTACGGGTTTCGACTCCCGACACGAATGATTGTAGCAAGTCGAATTTATTAATCAAGGTCATAACTAATCCTTTTTAGCATTTTATTAATAATCACAAAAAACAAGCGCTTGCTTTGTGCTTCTTTTCAGCACATGCAAAATTTATAAAAATCACGTATTCCTTGAAACCCTAAAATTAGGGTAAACTGCTTCAACTCATTATTTTATGCAATGGAAAGCTCCATATGTCTCATATTCAACCAGAGCGATATAGCAAAGCAAACAACACCCAAACAGTTCATGCGCATCCAATTTTTATGCGACTTAATAATTCCATGGCTTCATCAATTTTAGATATAGGCAGTGGCGACGGGAAATTAACCTCTAAACTCAAGGGACTATACCCAGAATCTCAAGTTATTGGGATTGACATCTCTCAGGAAATGGTATCATATGCAAAAAAGAACTATGCAAATATTGATTTCATGCAAGCCGATGCTACAAAGCTTGCAACTATTGGTCAATTTGATTTGATCACATGCTTTAGTACCGCGCACTGGATTGAAGACCAATATGCTCTCTTTTCAAAAGTTAAACAAAACCTCAAAAATGGGGGTCGTTTCTTGGGCTTTCTTTATCCTGTTTGCAAAATTCAGCTAAGTGCATTACAACAAGTTATTGAACTTAAACGTTATTCTCAATACTTTTCAAGAGCTTTTGAATCACCATATTTCGATCATCAAGTTGAAACATATCAACAAATATTTGATGGTTTAAATTTTAAAATAAATCACCTAGCAAAATCTCCAACCGAATTTGTGCTCTACAAGAGTAAAAAAGACTTCACTGATTTTATAGGCGCTTGGCTACCTCATGTAAATAATATCCCAAATCATTTACGATGCGAGTTTCTTGATGAGTTTACTGACCTGTATATAAGGAATGTAACTAGTTTACATAAACATGCTTGCCCAGATAGTAAAGGATGCTTTAAGATACCCTTTAATAGGATCGAAATTGATATCATAAAGGAATATGAAACTATCACTAATTAATGACTTTGATTTAAAAAACATTGATGAAACCCAACATGGAAATATTTTATCGCTTAGGTATGCGAAATTGATTAAAGATATATTTGAACAACTGTTACCTAAAATGCCTTATAAATTCGAGTACATGACGATTAGAGTTGATTACGGCAACACTAGCATTTTTATTTCTAATACCCCAGCCAAAATTATTGTACCATATAACTTAACTAAAATATGGCGTATTGATCAATCATATGAGCAAATCATTGATGCAGGCAAGCCTTACTCATTTTTAAAAAGTAATGACACGGATTTATTTCAAACACTTCTTATTGAAAGATTTCAAATTTATAACTCTTTTGGGTTTTCTGTGTATGATGGAACTTTTAGGTTTACATACATTTTAGGATGTCATGCCAATAAAGCACACAGCACAGTCCAAAGCCATCAATTAGCCAAAATCAACTCTATAGTTGCAATGTGTATTCAACAATTAAAACCTCTTATTTTGGATCAAGACATAAGGCTTAAAAATAGTTGCCTAAAGCACCAAAACAGCTACTTAAAATACATTTTTAACAATTGTGAAGTTGATAATATAAACGTGCCAAAATTATCTGATGGAGAACTAACTTGCCTCCACCTTTATTCCAGAGGGTTAACCGTCACAGAAATATCAAAAACTACAGGTTATAAAACCTACACCATTAATAGTTATACCAAGTCAGCTCGCTCTTCACTTAATGCGCAAACTACAAATGAAGCAGTTAGAATAGCACGACAGCAGAACCTTATTATTTAAAGCAATCACCTAGGGGAGAATAATAGATGAATCTTAAACAAATAAAAACTCTAGCAATTTCAGGCTGTGGGGCAGGTATCGAATACTATGACTTCGCAATCTTTGCATACTTTACACCCA
>NZ_QLIQ01000094.1 GCF_003428165.1 Cysteiniphilum litorale
TGAGCCAATCAGTGCCTCAATCATCAAAAAGCAGGGAGATTATCCGCCTTTCTGGCAGCGACAAAATTCATTTGTTGGCGCAATGGAAAATATTTATGAGCATTTGCGTCATAAAAATCGTAAAATTTTACTGTAAAGTTAAGTAAAATCATTAATCTAGCAATTAACCCAGTTATGAGGATTAAAACGGATGCCATTATCACTTGAAGATAAACTAAAGTCATTTGATCATGAGACACTGATTAATATGATTGTGGAAGTATCACAAGCAAGTGCTGATAACGATAAGTTAATCCATTCACTACTGGCAATCAGAAATCCTAAAGAGCTGTACAGCATACTTAACAAAGAAATAACGACTATCAAGAATGGACGTAAGTTTATCAACTACTATGAAGCTGATGCATTTACTGAAAAACTGTACAGCATTGATAGTCGCATCAACAATTATCTCATCAAACAGTCTCCTGATCTGGCGTTAAAACTATGCAAGCGACTTATTGAGATTGATGAGAAAATATTTGAACGCGTAGACGACTCTGGCGGCAGCATTGGTTGCTTTTATGATTCACTGTTTGAAACTTTAGATAAAGCCATGGCAAATACCAAAGAAGCCCCAGAGGACATAGCAGACTATATTCTTGAGGTTTATCTAAATGATGATTATGGCAATAGGGGCAGTATTATTGACCATTTAAAAGAGTCCCTCTCTGATGAGGTCATTAAAGCCATAGAAGCAAAGCTTCCCTGTGTGCAAAATAATGATGCCTTACGTTCAGAAACAGGATCGACCAAAAACATCAAAGCGATCATAAGTAATGATAAAGTCATTCGTATTCATAAAAAAATAGCCGATAAACAAAAGAATATTGATAAATACATAGCGCTATCTGAAACTAGCGGTCTAAACACACATGATATCTGTGAGATTGCAAAGCGTTTAAACAATGATTTTAGAAGTGAAGAAGCCATCCAGTGGTTGAGCAAAATCACAGATGATAATCAACAATCAAATGATCGCGACACACTTTTAATAGAAGCGCATATGCTAGAGGGTGATACAGATAAAGCGAAAGCAGTTATCTGGAGCCGATTTAAGCGTAACCTGCACATTGATGACTATCTTCATTATCTTAAACTTGCCAGTGCAGAGGAAAAAGAGCAAGCCAAAGAAGAGGCGCTTAAAATTGCACGTGCAGAAGAATATATCTCCAGAAGCTTCGAGTTTTTACATGAGCTTAATGAATATGATGCTATTGAGACGCTATTTTATGAGCGTGAATCAGAAATTAATGGTTCTGATTATTATGTTTATCGTAAGCTCTCCACTAGTTTACATAAACATGGCAAACATCTTGTTGCCGCACTCTTAAGAAGAAAACTCGTTGAAAGTGTTTTAGATAGCGCAAGATCGAAATCATATCGTTATGCTGCAAGTGATTTAAAATTAGCAGGGGATTATGCTGCCGAAGTAAAAGCGTGGGGTGACTACCCAACACATGAAGGATTTATCGATAAACTAAAACAAGATCATAGCCGAAAACACAGCTTCTGGGCGCTAACGAAGAAAGATTAAAAGATTAAAAAACTAAAGAGGAAAACCATGTTTTTTAAAAACGTAACTGCATTCAAGTTAAATCAAGAGATTAATCCAGAGCAATTGATGAATGCTTTAGAAGATTTTGCTTTCAAGTCGTGTGCACCGGGACAGGCTTCATCTACTGGGTGGGTTCATCCTTTTATCAAAGATCATGAAGATACCTTCCACAGTATTAACTCATTTCATTTATTATGCCTTAAAACGGAAGATAAGATATTACCAGCGCAAGTCGTTAATGAGCATACACAGCAGAAGATCGAAGAAATTGAACGTCTGCAAAATACAAAAATAGGTAAGCACGAAAAAGCAACGATTAAAGACGAAGTACAACAGATGCTTCTAACCAAGGCTTTTAGCAAATCAAAACAAACCTATGGTTACATTGATGCGGCTAATGGCTTTCTTGTCATTGACAGCAACTCAGACAAAACCATTGATGATTTCACCGCACTGTTACGTAAGTCACTGGGCTCTTTAAAAATTCAACCGATGTTTGATGACATATCCACAATATTGACATCATGGTTTAAAGAAAATGCTGCACCAACTGATATAGTGATTGAAGACAAATGTAAACTCGTTACCGATCAAGGCGATGGCGTTGCCAACATCACCTGCCAAGGCAATACAATGCTGTCAGATAATATTTTAGCCTTTATTGAAGCCGGTGGTGCCATATCAGAACTTGCCATTTCATGGCGCGATCAGATCAGTTTAACCATTAATGACCGTTTTCAATGGAAATCAATTAAATTTCTTGAAGGCTTAAAAGATCTTAATCATGAATTAGACAAGGAAGATAAAATAGTGCGTCAAGAGGCTGATTTTTTATTGATGGCGGAAACGTTTGCTGAGCTTTTAAATCAATCTGAAGATTACTTCAATACCACAGATAATCAGATGCCACTGGTTTATGATGATATTCAATCACAAGCAGCTGAAGACACAAATAGTGAAAGTATTGAGACCACTGAAACGATTGAAGAAAATAACTGAAGATCATTATGAGTAAAATGCAGGACTGGAAAACACCCATACCGTTATCTCACATATCAGCAAATAAGCATGAATATCCCATTGATGCTTTGCCTGAAATTATTAGGAATGCGGTAAAGTCATACGCAGATTATGGTCAACAACCCATAGCACTGCTGGCTAATAGTGCGTTGTCTAACATTTCACTTGCCTGCCAGGGATTAGCCAATGTCGCGCGTGATGCTGTTTTAGTTAGTCCCATCTCAATGTATTTTATTACCGTAGCTTCCAGTGGTGAGCGAAAATCAGCAGCAGATAAGGTGTTTGGACAGGGTATTGAAGAGTGGGAGCTTGAAACAACTCAACATCTGCTGCCTGAATACCAACGCATGAAGAATGAACACACAACGTGGTCAATTAAGCGCAAAGGCTTGCTGATGATGCTAAAGCGCATGGCAAAAGCAGGTGAAAATGCAGATGAACAGGAAGCTCAATATGACTCAGTAATGCTTGATGAGCCTGAAATACCGCTATTGCCTAAACTAAAATATGAGGATATAACGGTTGAAGCACTCAGCGAAAATCTATCAAAAG
>NZ_QLIQ01000095.1 GCF_003428165.1 Cysteiniphilum litorale
TGAGCCAATCAGTGCCTCAATCATCAAAAAGCAGGGAGATTATCCGCCTTTCTGGCAGCGACAAAATTCATTTGTTGGCGCAATGGAAAATATTTATGAGCATTTGCGTCATAAAAATCGTAAAATTTTACTATAAAGTTAAGTAAAATAATCAATCTAGCAATTAACCCAGTTATGAGGATTAAAACGGATGCCATTATCACTTGAAGATAAACTAAAGTCATTTGATCATGAGGCACTGATTAATATGATTGTGGAAGTATCACAAGCAAGTGCTGATAACGATAAGTTAATCCATTCACTACTGACAATCAGAAATCCTAAAGAGCTGTACAGCATACTTAACAAAGAAATAACGGCTATCAAGAATGGACGTAAATTTATCAACTACTATGAAGCTGATGCATTTACTGAAAAACTGTACAGCATTGATAGTCGCATCAACAATTATCTCATCAAACAGTCTCCCGATCTGGCGTTTAAGCTATGCAAGCGACTTATTGAGATTGATGAAAAGATATTTGAACGCGTAGATGACTCTGGCGGCAGCATTGGCTGCTTTTATGATTCACTGTTTGAAACTTTGGATAAAGCCATGGCAAATACCAAAGAAGCTCCAGAGGTTATAGCAGACTATATTCTTGAGGTTTATCTGAATGACGATTATGGCAACAGGGGCAGTATTATTGATCATTTAAAAGAGTCCCTCTCTGATGAGGTCATTAAAGCCATAGAAGCAAAGCTTGCCTGTGTGCAAAATAATGATGCCTTACGTTCAGAGACAGGATCGACCAAAAACATCAAAGCGATCATAAGTAATGATAAGGTCATTCGTATTCATAAAAAAATAGCCGATAAACAAAAGAATATTGATAGATACATAGCGCTATCTGAAACCAGCGGCCTAAACACACATGACATTTGTGAGATCGCAAAGCGTTTAAACAATGACTTTAGAAGTGAGGAAGCCATCCAGTGGTTGAACAAAATCACAGATGATGACCAACGATCAAATGATCGCGACACACTTTTAATAGAAGCGCATATGCTAGAGGGCGATACAGATAAAGCGAAAGCAGTTATCTGGAGCCGATTTAAGCGTAACCTGCACATTGATGACTACCTTCATTATCTTAAACTTGCCAGTGCAGAGGAAAAACAGCACGCCAAAGAAGAGGCGCTTAAGATTGCACGTGCAGAAAAATATATCTCCAGGAGCTTCCAGTTTTTGCATGAGCTTAATGAATATGATGCTATTGAGACGCTATTTTATGAACGTGAATCAGAAATTAATGGTTCTGATTATTATGTTTATCGTAAGCTCTCCACTAGTTTACATAAACATGGCAAACACCTTGTTGCCGCACTCTTAAGAAGAAAACTCGTTGAAAGTGTTTTAGATAGCGCAAGATCGAAATCATATCGTTATGCAGCAAGTGATTTAAAATTAGCAGGGGATTATGCTGCCGAAGTAAAAGCGTGGGGTGACTACCCAACACATGAAGCATTTATCGATAAACTAAGACAAGATCATAGCCGAAAACACAGCTTCTGGGCGCTAACGAAAAAAGATTAAGAGATTAAAAAATTAAAGAGGAAAACCATGTTTTTTAAAAACTTAACTGCATTCAAGTTAAACCAAGAGATTAATCCAGAGCAATTGATGAATGCTTTAGAAGATTTTGCTTTCAAGTCCTGTGCACCAGGACAGGCTTCATCTACTGGGTGGGCTCATCCTTTTATCAAAGATCATGAAGATACCTTCCACAGTATTAACTCATTTCATTTATTATGCCTTAAAACGGAAGATAAGATATTACCAGCGCAAGTAGTTAATGAGCATACACAGCAGAAGATCGAAGAAATTGAACGTCTGCAAAATACAAAAATAGGTAAGCACGAAAAAGCAACGATTAAAGACGAAGTGCAGCAGACGCTTCTAACCAAGGCTTTTAGCAAATCAAAACAAACCTATGGCTACATTGATGCTGCTAATGGCTTTCTTGTTATTGACAGTAACTCAGACAAAGTCATTGATGATTTCACAGCACTGTTACGTAAATCACTGGGTTCTTTAAAAATTCAACCGATGTTTGATGATATATCCACAATATTGACATCATGGTTTAAAGAAAATGCTGCACCAACTGACATAGTAATTGAAGATAAATGCAAACTCGTTACCGATCAAGGCGATGGCGTTGCCAATATCACTTGTCAGGGCAATACAATGCTGTCAGACAATATCTTAGCCTTTATTGAGGCAGGTGGTGCAATATCAGAGCTTGCCATTTCATGGCGCGATCAGATCAGTTTAACCATTAATGATCGTTTTCAATGGAAATCAATTAAATTTCTTGAAGGCTTAAAAGATCTTAATCATGAATTAGACAAGGAAGACAAAATAGTGCGTCAAGAGGCTGACTTTTTGTTGATGGCGGAAACATTTGCTGAGCTTTTAAATCAATCTGAAGATTACTTCAATACCACAGATAATCAGATGCCACTAGTTTATGATGATATTCAATCACAGGTAGCTGATGAGATAAATATCGAAAGTGTTGAAAACGCTGAAACGACTGAAGAAAATAACTGAAGATCATCATGAGTAAAATGCAAGACTGGAAAACACCCATACCGTTATCTCACATATCAGCAAATAAGCATGAATATCCCATTGATGCTTTGCCTGAAATTATTAGGAATGCGGTAAAGTCATACGCAGATTATGGTCAACAGCCCATAGCACTGCTGGCTAATAGTGCGTTGTCTAACATTTCACTTGCCTGCCAGGGATTAGCCAATGTTGCGCGCGATGCTGTTTTAGTTAGTCCCATCTCGATGTATTTTATTACCGTCGCTTCCAGTGGTGAGCGAAAATCAGCAGCGGATAAGGTGTTTGGACAGGGTATTGAAGAGTGGGAGCTTGAAACAACTCAACATCTGCTGCCTGAATACCAACGCATGAAGAACGAACACACAACGTGGTCTATTAAGCGCAAAGGCTTGCTGATGATGCTAAAGCGCATGGCAAAAGCAGGCGAAAATGCAGATGAACAGGAAGCTCAATATGACTCAGTAATGCTTGATGAGCCTGAAATACCGCTATTGCCTAAACTAAAATATGAGGATATAACGGTTGAAGCACTCAGCGAAAATCTATCAAAAG
>NZ_QLIQ01000096.1 GCF_003428165.1 Cysteiniphilum litorale
CATAACAAGGTATATGTTAAATCGTAATAAAGATTACAACAATGTTTGAATTTTGTATCAAATTAGCAAAATCATCGCATTTGAGTTGCAGTTAAGCCCAGTTTATCTATAATTCCCAGTGCTTAGTCAAGGTGTCTTTTACCCTCTCTTCCTCCCAATAATAAAAGTACCTTGACTGCATCAGATAACACTAAAATTCTTATGGTTTATGATGTTAAGCCATGTAAATTTTTCAAAACAGGGAAAATTGGAGGACTGTGCATAGAATCTATAGCGCAGTTAGAATACGTCAGTAAACCTCATGATGATTTAATAATTGCCATATAGCCCTTACCCCATAAGCGATTGCTAAGGTGTTGTTTAAAATATGATCTTGCATTCCTGTCACTTCCTCCACAGAGGTGTAATCACCAATAAATATTTTTTTTGTAAAAACGTGACAAGCCTTGATACTAAAGCAATCAGATAAGCGATAGGCGATTAGTTTTAAAAAAGTGAATAGTTATAAAAGCTATATAAAATATAGTATTAAGGTACTTTTTGGGAAAAAGCAGTGCTATCTGGAAAAACAGCCTTGTGGCGGCTCAGCAAAGAGAACTTAATTAGCACTAACGACAATTACACTGGCATTGACAGCAAGCAATAATATAGCACAAGCCTATATTATATATGGCTTGGAGTTGGTTTAAACTCGCCTTTGATTACCTTTGATTTTGTTATCTGTGGCACCTCAGCGAAGAACTCTTAACAGCAACTTTGCCGATTTGTCCTAAATATTCAGCTAACAAAATGTGACCGTCAACCTAAGTCAAATATGCAAATTTTTAAAAAATTGACGATTTTCGGCTTATAGCGCGTACATATTTTTCCTTACATTTTCAAAAGCAGTCTAAAATTCCATTTTTTTAGCAATTTTGGTTAAAAATTCAGCTTTCATATTTGGGCGCTGTTTAATTATCTTAAATATGCCAATGCAATCGTTCAAAATTAATAAAAAATACGCTTAAATCGAATTTATTGGCGTTTTCATGTTTTTAAATGTTAATTCTGATTGTTATTTGCACTTATGACGTTAAATTATCGGTGATTTATCATATTTTTAACTTTAAGCGCACTGAACAAAAAACGATCCCCATTTTTGGGGGTTCTTCCAAACAGGGTATTTTCAGCGGTAACTTTGGCATATTGTATTATTTACAGTCAGACTAGCCCAGAGCGCAACTTCAGGAGCTTACACTATCAAAGCACTTTACATTACTTGGGGTAGAGCAATAGACACCTATATTGATTGCTTTTTAAACGAATGGACTAAAGTCGTGCCAGAGCAACAGAGGTTAATGCGTCACTGAATCTTAGCACCTAAGATTTAACTGCCGCATTTCCTATTTTGTGACCACGATTGTGGTAAGAAAAAAGGAAATGGAGTGTTTTTTGTGAATGTGGCGGCTCAGCGTTTGTACCTTAACACGCCTTTTAGCAATATTATTGGGTATATTTCACGCGAAAATAGTCAGGGTGGTCTGTAAAAGCACGTAGCTTAACAAGGGGTATTGGAAAATACTGACACTTTTCACCCTTTAGCACAACAGCCTTTAAAGGTTAAATTTTATACCGAAGTGGGAATTTTGGACTGAATCTTGATTGACTGCATTTTTAAAAGCTAAGATTTCATTTGCCTTGTTATTATTTTGTAAATATTTTTCAGATGCTTTCAAATAAGGCTTTTCGTTCAACTTAAATCAAAATATTTACGGATTATCTCTTATCGCACGAGACATGTTTTTGTCTAAAGTTTAACCCGAAGTGGGACTTTTGTCCTAAATCTTTAAGGCTAGTGTTTCGTCTTAGTGCTAATTTCTTTTTTAAGTTTAAGGACAGTATCAAGATCAAGTCCAGTACCTTGCACGACTTTTTCTACATCAATACCCATGTTTAAAAAATTACGTGCAGTTTCTTCTTTTTCCAAAAAACGCCCTTGTTGCATACCTTGTTGTTCTGCCTTTTGTTCTCGCCTTTCTAGGTAATTCATAAACTCACCACCTGTATTATCATTAATGACACCGATTAATTTATCTATCGCTTCACTGTCAACATCATTGCGACTTTCTATATAAGAGAATACTTGATTTAACAGATTATTGCCAGATTTTATGAAATAAATCGCTTGATTCGGGTACTGTAACAGCCATTCTATCAGCTTATCTGCTAGGTTATCGCGACTGTGTTTCAGCATATATTCAAAAACTAAATTAACGTCAAATTTCCCTAAATCATCATCACTCATGATCGTTAAATCAAGCAAGTTAAATGACTTGAACATATATTCTTTGGCTATTTCTTTATCATCGAAGCAGTCCATCAAGTCGGTAGAGTAAGGATAAGGTGACTCTTTGCCATGATAGATGACGCTTGGTAAAACAATAGGTAACTTATTATTTCCCTGTTGCAAATGCTGTTGCATGATCTGTACCACATACAGCAACAATCTAAACGCCATTAGTTCATCACTGGTGCTTTGATGCTCAAAAAGAAAATATAGATAAACATCTTTATCATTAAGCTTAGTCATATAAAGCACATCACCGACCACTTTACGCAAATTGTGCTGTATAAACTCAGTCGGCATTTGCTTCAAATGTTTTAAATCAAGCTTGCCCACCAACTCCTTTGAATATATCTGTTTCAGTAACGCTTTGGCTTTGCTTTTTTCGGCTAAGTTGGCTTTGAAAAAGACATCGTGGGGTGTCGGTAAGTTGTTGCTTGACTCGTTATTGTCAGTCATTATTTACCATTAGCCGCATCTTTTAATAACTTACCCGCCGTAAATTTAGGCAATTTAGCCGCTTTAATCATTAATGGTGCGCCTGTTTTTGGATTACGCCCACTACGGGCTGCACGCTTACCAACACTGAATTTACCAAAGCCTGTAAAGCTGACAGACTCCCCCT
>NZ_QLIQ01000097.1 GCF_003428165.1 Cysteiniphilum litorale
ACATTGAGCTGTTGGTGGTCGTGTTATTGCTCTTGTCATGCTTGGTTAAAGCCTATCAACATCCATTTTTGGTAAGTATACAGGGGAACTAGCACATAATCACGCTGTCATCAATGCGTAAGTCCTAAATATTGCACAACATTTTATTTAACTCCCTGAAACACAAATAGAGCCTCAATTAATTGCAATTGTAGCTGCCCATCGATCACGTGTTTAAGCACAAAAAACTCACCGTCACGCAATAACGAGCGCACGCAAGATAATTGCACGTCGATCAGTGATAACTGTCCGGTGACATCACAGCGTCCACGACGTGCCCAACGAGAAAAGCTAAGCTCAGTCTTATTGTTTAACGCGTCACTTTTGCTTTTACACTGTATACGAATGCCTTTGTGCCCAATAATATTGGTGCACGCCATTGAAATATAGCCTTTGACGTAATCATTATTGGCATATGCTTCACGCGCACGACGCAAAATGGCACTGGATTGTGACTCAATCATCTCATCGATATCACCACCTGAGAAAATATCCCGTACCAGATTGGAGCGCGCTGCCTCATACATCCGCTTTTGCATCACATTGTACGTCTTGCGCTGCAACGCATGCTGTGCTTTTGTTTTATCCTGTTTAAAAAGTGACAATAATCCCATTAACGCACCCTAAACCCTGTTGACATAAAGCTATTTGCTTTTTTACTTTTTTTATCTTGCTTAATAAGCTCCAACTGATTAATCGCAAAAACAAGCCGTGATTCCTCCGCGCGCAAGTCTTTCATCTCGCGATAGGTAACCGAATTACCCGCAGCGCTATAAGTACCAATATGCGCATTACTAATCGCTTTATTGATTGATGCGCGAATGCCCTCTAATTCAGCATATTTCTGCGCTAATTCTGTTTCAATATCCATAAAAAGCATAAGACCCCCATCTTTGTTAAGGATATTGTATGCGTAGGGATAGGGGGAGTTTGTGTAAACTTAACGTATTTGCTAAAACATCTTGATATATACTGAGTATTTACTAGAATAACTACAGATACGAAATAACGTCAGCGTTAAATGTTTGAATGGGATGAAAAGAAAAATAAACAGCTCAAGCAGGAAAGACATATCTCATTTGAGCAGATTGTTACGGCAATTGAAAATGGTGATTTACTAGCGATTGACGATAATGTTAATCACCCTAACCAAAGCATTCTGCGCGTTCGTATTGGTGACTATGTTTACTCTGTTGCCACAGAACAGCGTAACAATAACCTAAGGTTGATTACCGCTTATGCAGACCGTAAGCAAACTAAACGATTTGGAGGCGATACAAATGCGTAATACATCCCAAAAAAATAACATAAAAGCACTTGATGTCATTGAAGAAACTATTATGCAAGCTGATAAGCGCGGGGAATACAAGCCCATCGCGGAGGATGAGTTTAAAACACGCAAAGCACAGCTTGAGCAAATGGCTAAAGCAACCATGCAAAAAGTCAGAAAGCCAATTTCTTTTAAGCCAGACCCAACAACGCTTGCTGCTTTTAAAGAAAAGGCTGAGCATGAGGGCTTACCTTACCAGACGTTACTTAACTTCTTGATGAAGCAATATGTTGATGGGAATTTCAAGCTTGCCATTGTTAACAACCAAGGCACTTCTCATCGTTTGCAAAAATAAACCCTATCAAGTAAAGCAAGTGCTATTAGCCATCAAAAAATTGGAGGACATGCAAAAATGAATGCCGATCACTACACTTATCGCGTCACTTGGTCTGCTGATGATAATGAGTACATTGGCTTATGTGCTGAATTTCCATCCTTATCATGGCTCGACGCATCACCTGAAGCTGCTTTAAAAGGAATACGCACTACTGTCAGCAATGTCTTACTTGATATGCAATTATCTGGTGAAACCATTCCTGCACCGCTTTCTGAAAAGAAATACAGTGGATCATTCATGGTACGAATACCACCTGAAACACATCGTACCCTCGCAATTACAGCTGCTGAACAAGGCATTAGCCTTAATCGACTCGTTAGCTCAAAGCTCGCTTCACACTGAACTATTCGGAAACTCCGAACAGTTTAAAGCTTATAGCTTTTTTTAGCGCTCACTTTCTTGGGTTTGTCCTTTGTTTCTTTCAATAATTGCTGCCGTTTTAGGTTCAAATCAATATTCGTAATTCTCAATGCAGCCAGTGCGTAAATATAAGTATCTAATGCCTCGTTGCGCTTATCAGGGGCAACATTGTGCCATTCATACTTTGGGAATCCTTTTTGGTAACGCAGCAGGCGCTTTTTCGCAGTCAACTGCCCAAAATAGCGCTCATCACAAATATTAGCATCAAAATGGATCACGCTCGCACCTTGGCTATCATTGAGCTTTAAGCGATTGTACAAAATACTTTTGCCCTCATCGGTGCCAATGTTATATAAATCAAAGGCTTTTTTATTGGGCACACGCTTGCGACTGGGTGCGGATACAAAGAGATGCTCACCACCACGCCCTTTAATTGCAAACGGCAAGCCAATTCGACTATGGCGCACGTAGTCATATGCCTTAGATGTCATGTTATTGGTGCCGCCAGTATCAAGGCAAGCAAAGGATATAGGCAATTCCCAAGTTGGTAAATTTTTGATTACAAAGCATTCAAATCAAACTTTTTTTGCAATTTGATACCACTCAAACCCTTATTCCTACGTTCATTTTATGTCAAAATCACTTTTGTAGTGCCATAATATATATGTTTGCTATTGCTTATGCTTGCAAACTCTGATAGAGTCAATTCAATACAAAATACCGCTGCATAATTTATGTACATACGCAAAACAAAAACACGCACCATCGCTGATGTCACCTACTACAGCTATCGTTTAGTTGAAACGATGCGCATGGCAAGCGGCAAGGTGCGCCAAATTACACTCTTAAATCTAGGC
>NZ_QLIQ01000098.1 GCF_003428165.1 Cysteiniphilum litorale
CATAACAAGGTATATGTTAAATCGTAATAAAGATTACAACAATGTTTGAATTTTGTATCAAATTAGCAAAATCATCGCATTTGAGTTGCAGTTAAGCCCAGTTTATCTATAATTCCCAGTGCTTAGTTAAGGTGTCTTTTGCCCTCCCTACCTCCCAATAATAAAAGTGCCTTGACTGCATCAGATAACACTAAAATTCTTATGGTTTATGATGTTAAGCCATGTAAACTTTTCAAAACAGGGAAAATTGGAGGACTGTGCAGGGAATCTATAGCGTAGTCGGAATACGTCAGTAAATCGGTCATGGTGATTTAATAATTGCCCTCTAGCCCTTACCCCATAAGTGATTGCTAAGGTGTTGTTTAAAAGATGATCTTGCATTCCTGTCACTTCTCCCACAGAGGTATAATTGAATCAATCAGATAATGACTAAGCGATCAGTTTAAAAATAACCAATAGTAACCAAAGCCATATAAAATACAGCGTTAAGGTGCTTTCAGGGAAAAATCGGTGCTATCTGGAATTATGCTACTATTATGGCGGCTCAGGAAAGAGAACTTACTTAGCATCAACGATAATTACACTGGCATTGACAGCGAGCAATAATATGGCACAAGCCTATATTATATATGGCTTGGAGTTGGTTTAAGCTCCCCTTTGATTATCTTTGATTATGTTAGTTGTGGCACCTCAGCGAAGAACGCCTAATAGCAACTTAGCCAATTTGTCCTAAATTTTCAGCTAACAAAATGCGACCGTTAACCTAAGCCAAATATGCAAATTTTTAAAAAATTGACGATTTTCGGCTTATAGCACGGGCGTTTTTTTCGGTATATTTTCAAAAGCAGTCTAAAAATCCATCTTTTTAGCAATTTTGATCAAAATTTCAGCTTCCATATTTAAGCGCTGTTTAATTATATCTAATATGCCAATGCAATCGTTCAAAATCAATGAAAAATACGCTTAAATCGAATGTATTGGCGTTTTCATGTTTTTAAATGTTAATTCTGATTGTTATTTGCACTTATGACGTTAAATTATCAGTGATTTATCATATTTTTAACTTAAGGCGCACTGAACAAAAAACAATCCCGATTTTTGGGGGGTTGTTCCACTGAGGGTAAAATGGGTATTTTCAGCGGTAACTTTCGCATATTGTATTATTTACAGTCAGACTAGCCCGTGGCGAAAGTTCTGGAGCTTACACTATTCAAGCACTTTACATTACTTGGGGTAGAGCAATAGACACATATATTGATTGCTTTTTAAACGAATGGACTAAAACCGTGCCAGAGCAATTGAGAATAATGTGTCACTGAGTCTTAGCACCTAAGATTTAACTGACTCACTTCCTATTTTGCGACCACGATTGTGGTAAGAAAACAGGAAATGGAGTGTTTTTTGTGAATGTGGCACCTCATCGTTTGCAGCTTAACACGCCTTTTAGTAATATTATTGAGTATATATTATGCGAAAATAGACAGGGTGGTCAGTAAAAGCACGTACCTTAACAAGGAGTATTTAAAAAATTTACAGATTTCACCCTTTAGCACAACAGCTTTTTAAGATTATATTTCATACCGAAGTGGGAATTTTAGGCTGAATCTTGATTGACTGCATTTTTAAAAGCTAAGGTTTTATTTGCCTTTCGGCTATTTTGTAAATATTTTTCAGATGCTTTCAAATAAGGCTTTGCGCTTGTTTTAAATCAAAATATTTACTTATTATCTCTTGTCACACGAGACATACTCTTGATTAAAGTTTAACCCGAAGTAGGACTTTTAGCCCAAATATTTAAGCCTAATGTTTCGTCTTAGTGCTAATTTCTTTTTTGAGTTTAAGGACGGTATCAAGGTCAAGTCCAGTGTATTTAGTCACTAAACTATCATCTAAACCATCAATAAGCATAGTTTTTGCAGTATCTTTTACCTTTAAATTTACTGCATTTTCTTCTCGCCTTTCTAGGTAATTCATAAACTCACCACCTGTATTATTATTAATGACATCGATTAATTTATCTATCGCTTCACTGTCAACATCATTGCGACTTTCTATATATGAGAATACTTGATTTAATAGATTATTGCCAGATTTTATGAAATAAATCGCTTGATTCGGGTACTGTAACAGCCATTCTATCAACTTATCTGCTAAGTTATCGCGACTGTGTTTAAGCATATATTCAAAGACCAAATTAGCGTCAAACTGCCCTAAATCATCATCGCTCATGACGGTTAAATCAAGTAAGTTAAATGACTTGAACATGTATTCTTTGGCTATTTCCTTATCTGCAAAGCAGTCCATCAAGTCGGTAGAATAAGGATAAGGTGACTCTGTACCATGATAGACAACTGCGGGTAAAATAATAGGTAACTTATCATTTCCCTGTTGCAAATGCTGTTGCATGATCTGTACCACATACAACAACAGTCTAAACGCCATTAATTCGTCACTGGTTGATTGATGTTCAAAAAGCAGATAAATATAAACATCTTTACCGTTAATCTTAGTCATATACAGCACATCGCCGACCACTTTACGCAAATTGTGCTGTATAAATTCAGTCGGCACTTGCTTTAAATGTTTTAAATCAAGTTTGCTCACCAACTCCTTTGAATATATCTGTTTCAGTAACGCCTTAGCCTTGCTTTTTTCAGCTAAGTTGGCTTTGAAAAAGACATCGTGTGGTGTCGGTAAGTTGTTGCTTGACTCGTTATTGTCAGTCATTATTTACCATTAGCCGCATCTTTTAATAACTTACCCGCAGTAAATTTAGGCAATTTAGCCGCTTTAATCATTAATGGTGCGCCTGTTTTTGGATTACGCCCACTACGGGCTGCACGCTTACCAACACTGAATTTACCAAAGCCTGTAAAGCTGACAGACTCCCCCT
>NZ_QLIQ01000099.1 GCF_003428165.1 Cysteiniphilum litorale
ACCTTAAACTCGGATGAGTAACTTGTCCTTTTTGTGCTCATAAATACGCCCTCTGTTCATTTCACTTTCAACAATATATCGGAAATGAATTTCAAAAGATACTGTTTAAATTTCTTGGGGTATTATACATTACTACTTAAGCTCATTAAATTAGATAACTCTGCCTGATAAGCACTTAAAGCATTTGACGTATTTGCAAGGGGGTTACTCTCTAGTATATTGCTACTGAGCAAATTGGTTCCATCAGTAAGTAAATTGCCAATTTCTGGTAATTGCGCTTTAATCTCTGGTTGCTGCAAATCACTACAACAATTGATTTTACCAGCTAATGATTGCAGCATCGTGTTTGCTTGACCTAGTTTGTTAACACCCTGATTAAAAGGATTGTTAATATCATTTGCTAAATTGCTTACATTAGTATTGATTGCGTTATTTAAAGATTGAAACGCTGAACTTGCTTGATCAACTGTATTGACCTCTTGGTTAAGAGAATTGCTCAAATCACTTGCTAAATTATTTACAGTATCATTAACGTTATTACTTGAGCTTTGCGGTAAGGATACCGTGTTTGGGATCAATACTTTTTTGCTGCCAACAAGGCTTGAGGGCACCAGTGTAGCAAGTTGTGCACTCATTACCTTATTGCCAGCACTATCACTCATCTCTTTTAGCCCTTTGAGAACTTCACCTAGTTGAATATTTTTGGTTTTTGTCAACTGACGCAATTTGCTAACTGTTTTTGCTCTAATTACTGGGTTATCGTCTGCTACTTGTGTATCTTGTATTGGCTGTGTTTCTTCTGTTTTTTCGAGAGCCTTGGCAGTATTGTTGCTATCTGTTTGCTTAGGTAAATATTCCGATTCAGGAATAGACTGACCATACGCTTTTTTGTAATCTTCCTGAATATCATCTATTTGATATTGCGTTGATCTTAAGTCTAAAATATTCGACCTTAATGTCTTAACCTTCTCAAGATTGCCTGCTTTATATTCATTTTGAACAATGCGCTCAATGAGCTTATTTTGTTCATTAACCTTCTCTATAAGTGCAGATTTTGATTTCTTTAAAACATTGTACTTAGCATTATTTTTGTCCGTTACCGATGATAATTTTGTGGCTGATGATAATGAGGCAGTATGCTTAGATAGTTGTTGTATTTCAGATTGGGCTGATTTTACATTCTGTTGTTGCAATGCATCCAATGTACTATTTTGCTTGGAAAGTTGTGATTGTACTGCTGTAGTATGATTGTGTATTGATGACTCTAAAGGCTCACTTTGCTTATTTATTGCCATTGCATTACTTGCACCTGACTGCCCATTGTTTGCACTTGGCTTTTCTGTCAGCTTTTTTTCTAACTCAATATAAGACTTTATCTGATGCTGTAAAATGGTTGTATTTTTCCCAGCTTCTTCAAGGAGATTCTTTAAAGGTGCCTTCTTAGCATAACCACCAATTGTTTGCACATAACTAGAGAGTCCTTGATAACTTTCTTGCAAATGATGCATTGCAGGCGCTCTAACCTCTAAGTCATGGGCTTTTGCACAATCTTTAATAGCCTTGGCAACGCTTTTCTGGCGATTTGGAATTACATTTTCCGAACTATACTTGTCCTCAAAAGACTGATTAAATATTGCTGAATCCGGACATTGATAAAGCTTATCCGCAGAAAGAGCAGTCAGAAGCTTATCTTGATGAAAAAGCATTTTATAAGGCGTTTTGTCAATATCATGAAGGGGTGAGTCTGCCTCAAACTCATCATATGTTTTATATCGCTTCAAAAGCTCGCGCATTTGATCAGTAACATTGCCCACCACTTTCATATAATGCGCTCTCTAATTTATATCCACACTGGAGGCTGTTACATTCAAAATATGAGACTTACCAGAAACGGGTAACAGATAAGACCATCGCTCGGCATCAATCAATTCTTTATCCAAAAAATAAACACCCAGATATTTGCTATTTTGCTCTGGTGATATTGTAATCTTCTTTTCTTGTCCAGGGAAAACCTGATAACTTAAGAGCTTTTGATCTAACATTTGCTGATAGATATTGTCTTTAGTTTCAGCCATATAGTTCTTAACATCATCATTGATGTTAATAACCACATAAAAACTATGTCCAGAGTTAACATTTTTTCCAACAGAAATTGTCATAGTTTGCTCTGGCGCTTTATTATCAGGAATTTTATCTGAACTAAAAATTGAACACCCTGAAAGCAATGCAATACTACAAGCTAGAACAGGCAACTTAATAAACTTTATTGATCGATCTTTCATTGTATATCTCCAACTATATCGCATCTAAAAACATCTCTATTATCTAACAGATGCTACTGTTAAAAGTACCGTATTTATTCGGGATCCCTTGTAGAGAGCTAATTCTCTACAGCAATATTACTCAAATCATCTAAATCTAATTGATCCACTTTAAGTTCTTTGGCTAAGAAACCTGGAATTTGTCTTTGTAATTTCATTTGCAAAATTCGATTTCTTATTAGCATTCTTCTTGATGTAGTTTTATCTGAAGACTTCCTGCCAGGATAATCACCTGTCCCTAAAATAAAACTCAATACTTCGGCTTGAATTCTTAAAGCATTATTCATACAACAAATATTTGATAAAAGTTTTCTGGAATAGGTAACACTATTTCTAAACCATGATGAATTATTTTTCTCTATATAATCTCCTGCAGCCAATACAATAGCCTGCATCAAAGGCAACTGCCTTAAAATGTTTGGCTCAAGTAAATTATTGTATTCTACCCCAAAGTGTCAATACAGTTTTTTAAAAATTCTTATTCCTATACATGTCATGCAACCTGCAATGTTTTTTGCGCCTGACTTTTAAAGTCAATAGCACCTTCTTTGTACACGTTCATTGG
>NZ_QLIQ01000100.1 GCF_003428165.1 Cysteiniphilum litorale
ACATTGAGCTGTTGGTGGTCGTGTTATTGCTCTTGTCATGCTTGGTTAAAGCCTATCAACATCCATTTTTGGTAAGTATACAGGGGAACTAGCACATAATCACGCTGTCATCAATGCGTAAGTCCTAAACCAATAAAAAATGATACATGAGTTACTAACAGTATATGTCCTATCATAATTAAGACACAACCATATTTAACGCTAGTTAAATGCCCTAGGTAGGCATCTGAAATATATCCACCTATGACTGGAGCCATATATATAAAAGCAACATATGCGCCATAAGTTAAATAGGCTTGGGTATCATTCATACCCCAATACTCGCTTGTTAAATATAAAATCAATATAGCTCTCATGCCATAATAACTAAATCGTTCCCAAACCTCTACACCAAAAAGATACCACAAACCATTAGGTTGGTTTTTAAACAAAGAACTCATGAATCCCCTCTCACTATTTTTAAATAATAAATACAAATACCCTAAACTTTTAATAATTACAAGAATAAATAACTTTTGCGTCAAAGAATTAAACTAACCATGTTATAAAAACTATCGCGACAAATACTTAACTCACTGGTAATTTTGGAGAAACCCTATGCTTCTAGGGATATTTTGCTATTTTTTACTCCTCATTCTGATGGATTTATTGTCCAAAATTAAGGGTAGATCATTGTCGTATATTATTATAAATTTTTATACATTGGTCAAAATGGGAAGATTTTTACAAATTAATCTTGTTGACAGTATAGCAAAACAAAAATATATCTATAGCCTTAATATTTTCGCTTACACCAATTTAAAGATAGGGAGATTATCTAAGCATGAAAAAGTATATACCATTAATGGCTGGTTCTTTATTTTTGTCAACTGAAGTTATGGCTAATGAAAGTGAGAAGATTAAAATTTATGTAAAATACAAAGCTAATACAGAGCAAAAAAGGACATTTACTAATGAATGCTTAGGGCTTTTGTCTTGCCAATCTCAACAATTGCAAAATAATACTTCTGTTTTATCTTTTGACAAAAAAGAAGTTGGTGAGATGGTTAATAAGTATAGATCAAGTGCCCAACTTCAAATGAATGAGCAGAGCACCTCTGAGCAAAAAAATAAAATTAATATGGATGAATATTATTTAGCAGATAAAATTCAACAACAAAATAATGATATTGCTTATGCGGTTCCATCAAGTATGAAAGCGCAATTAATAAATCCCGTAGATTATAGCTTCAAGAACATTAACACTAAATCGAATCTTTCGTTGCCTGAAAATAATCTAAAACCAGAACTTATGTACAGTAAACAACAATGGAATTTAACAGATGAAAAAGGTATAGGAATCGATTCTTTAAACGCCGCTAACTTAATTAAGAAATTCGTCTCAAAGCCAGCTGATGTTACTGTTGCTGTTATTGATAGCGGATTAGATCTCTCCCCATCTTTGGATGGTAAGAAGCGGTTGGCTCATAATATTCGATCCGATAGCATTAGCGGCAGAGATTATGATGGATATTATTTTTTACAAGGTTCATACTACAATGGTCACACTCAAGTTACTGACCAAGTGTTCGCTAGTTCAGATTTTAGAGCACATGGCAAATCAGACCACGGTATGCATGTCGCTGGTATTGTTACATCAGCAGAAGATAATATCTATGCAACAGCTAGTGGCATTGAGAACATTAAAGTCAAACATGTTAAGATTTTTCCAGCACAGGGCGAAGAGTCAATCCCAGCGATTCATGAAGCTGTAATGTGGACTTCTGGACTTAATAGCACAGCAGCAAAAAAGACGGATCACCCCGCTCGCGTTATTAATTTAAGCTTGTCTTTCTCGCGATATAACAAATCAATGGATATTCAAGGTGATTTTGTGTACACCGATAAATTTTCAAATGATGAAGATTGGAATGTTTACAAAAAAGTTGCCTGTCAGGGATATAGATATGCTTTCAATAAAGCAGTAAAAAAAGGAGCTACTATTGTTCTTGCTGCTGGAAATAACGGACAAAATATATCAGAAGTCGTCCCAGCCGGGTGTGCAAACATCAATGCTATTGTGGTTGAGTCTACTGGACCTACAGGAAAACTTGCGTACTACTCAAACTATAGCATGAAAAGTGTTTATGAGCGTAATCCTTTAGTTGTTAAAGCACCAGGTGGTGATGCTAGAGTCAAATTACCGACAGGACAAAATAATCAAATTTTATCTGTTGTTAACTCCGTATTTCAAGATGGCAAATTAGTTCCTCAATATGGATTTAAGCAAGGAACAAGTATGGCAGCTCCTCATGTATCAGGAATTATTGCATTGATGCTTTCAGCCAATCCTAATTTAACACATTCTGATATTAAGGATATTTTAATTGACTCAAGACAAAGCACGGGGGTTATTAGTGCTAAGAAAGCAGTTCAAGGCGCTATTAGCTCCTTATAAAAAGTAAAAATTAACTCTCTACAGTTTTGAACTTTCTTCTCATTTTCTGTTTTTAAACTTATTAAACCGGGCGCATTCGCGATTTGTGGGTAAATCAGCTGTAGTTTAACTTGAACTGAATGCGATACTTATGTACAAATACCCTACTGCCTTTAAAACATAAGCAAGTTACGGATGAATTTAGCTGAGCAAAA
>NZ_QLIQ01000101.1 GCF_003428165.1 Cysteiniphilum litorale
GTTGACGTAATAATCTTAGAATACGGATCAAGGAAGAATCGATGCTCTGACGAAAACTCACCGCGCTTGATTAAAAACGATGAAAACCATGCTTCAGATGAGGGGCGAAAACGCTGAATCGTCTTAATTTCATGATCACTAAACAACGGGTTATCCTTATTCTGTTTGGCAAATCCCGCAAAGCTTGCATCCTGTGACATAATGATTTTAATCGCCGCTTTTTCATAACCCTGTGCTAACAGGTTCGTACTGTTAAGCTCCTTAACCGTTTGACCAATAAACGCAAGTGCGGCATGCTTTTTACGATACGTGGCAGCAGCTTCTGAAAACTTATCCTGCAAGGTTTGTGATTCAAAGCGCATAATCTGTGGCGCTTCTTCAATAAAAAATCCCTTGGGCTTAGCATCTCTGGATAAAATAATCCGATTATTAATATCAATCGATAATGCCATCATCAGCGGGTTAATCATCTCTTTAGAAACACCCTCAACCTCAACACAGATAAACGGCGAATCAGGGTCAAGCTTTGAGGTTTCATTAAAAATCTTACTGTGTGTCTTGCTGTAAGAGTCGGTGCAATAAATCTTTAACAAATCAAGCCAATCCGATAACCTCGTGTCACAGTGACCATTATTTTGTCGCCGTTGCTCATCGACCATTTTCTTAAGCTCATCCCACACATGGTCAACCTTGGTGTCCGTGGTAAACTGCTGATGCGCCAACATCACCGCTTGGGTCAGTTTAGCAAACTGCCACGGGCAAACTTCTTTGTCTTTGGGCTTACCAATCATATAAAACAACTCAGCAATCATTGAAATGGTATTGGAATAAACCGAATACACATCAATATCAGGATCATTCATCAGATCAGGGTCATTTTCCATTTTCTCTAAATCCAAATAACTAAACGGATTTAAGTACAACTCCATCGCATTAATATGCCGACCCTCAACCATTTCAACCAGATCACGAAATGAATTGCCCTTATCAATTGCCCACGCATACCCCCCCATTGCCACAATCTGATAAATCAGTAATTGCGCCAAAACGGACTTACCTGAACCTTTAGCCCCCGCAATCACCACATTATAAGAGTCCGTACCCATTTTAAATAAATTCAACGGCGCAAACTGATTCTTAGCCGTTGTCGTGATTAAGCCATAGCTGCGCCCTTGATGCTCGCCCTTATCAGGGTCATAGGCACCCTTATAGTCACCAACAATCGGTAAAAAACTCGCCACATTTGGCGATTTACTGCGATGCCTTGTGCCTGAGCGTTGCCTGTCCTGACTTAATGGCGCATAACAAAACGGGAAAATACTTTGAAAAATCTGACCCTGTAGATACTGACACGACTGTAGCTGTAATCCATGACGAAATAAGTTCATCGCTGCTGCCACATCTTTTTTGTAATTCGCTTTGGTTGAAAATAAAATTAAGTCCATTGAAAACGTACATATCCGATAACGATCATCTTCTAAACCCCGTTGTATGTCACGATACTCACTGAGTTCATCATTTAAAAACGGCAATAGCTTTTCAAAACCAAGCGATCTTAATTTGTCTAAACTTTTGATCTTTTTGCGCGTCTGCGTATCTGAGCTGAGCTTATCCTCAATCTGAAAATTGGTTGTCCATAAAAAAGGGCAACGTAAGGACAGTCCAATATTATTGCTTGAGCTTAAAAATTCAGGTAATTGCGTCATAAAAAAGTCACTCGGCAGTTTTTTTAAGCTCAAACAAACCACGCGAACCTCAGCTTTTTCTTCTGTATTTTCTGCTGCATTTTGCTCTGCATTTTCCACATCTTCTTCTGCTTTTACTGTTTCATCATCTTGAGACATAGCATGATTATGATGACCACCATAATCACCATAACCACAGGTTTCATCTTTAAACGAAATATCAATATAGTTCGCTGTGATCTCATCAATCACCGTAGAGACATCCACCACTTGCTGATTTAAATAAGCATACGGATTATGATGATATTCACTTGGCTTAAGCTTTTTAGGATTGTGATTAATCAAATGCCCTACATGTGCCATTAATGCCTCTGCATCCATCGCCTGATAGTGAATTTGCGCTGTCGATAAGGCAATCTCAACATCCTCTTTGATATTTGCCATCTTATAGGCATCCTGTCCAATACAGTGCGCAAAAAAATACGCCTCATATTCTTTTAAATCAAATCGTGCGTGTTTGCCATAACCACTGGGAAATCCATCAATCAGTGCCTTAATCGCTAAGTTTGCCTGATTGTTGGCAATATCCGCATACATCCCGCCACGCTTGGAATGTACATGCGCATTATACTGGATTTTTTCCAGTAACTGCCTGTGACCCAATAAACTGAACTGATAGCTGAATTTCTTACCCGCAGGCAACTTACTGACAATCAGATCATTTAAATCCTTAGCAAGGTTAAGACTTGCACCAGTTAACGGTGCTAACTGCAAACCAAAGCCGAAACCTTGCTTACCATTTTTACTTTTTCTATCTTTTAC
>NZ_QLIQ01000102.1 GCF_003428165.1 Cysteiniphilum litorale
ATGGTATAGATAGGTGTTTTTTAAACTGATGCTTCATTGCGCTCCGGCAAGGCTACGAAAAATAAATTTATCTTCGCGCTAAAAACCTTTGTTTGCAAGCTTTTTCATACTCAGCGGGAATTGCTGAGTCAACCATCAAGTTTTTGTCAAGATGTGAAAGAAATAGATAAATATCAAAAAAATCTTCAGTTAATAAATTTAGTGTTGGTGAATAGGCATTGAATAAAACTTTAGAAGGTTGACCACAACTTATAAATGCAGCTTTGTGATCCTCGTTGTATGCAACATTAATGTAAAACACATTAGCTTTATCTATTTCAATTTTCTCATTAGAAAATATATCATAAATTGACTCCCAGTCATGCCCTTCGCCAGAAACAAAATCCTTTTTATATAGAATGTTGATGTTTTTATGTCTAATCAAGTCTTTTAACATGCCAATTTTCATAGATTCACATCCCTGATTTTGTACATTAAAAATCATATTAACATCCTCATACATCTAGGTTATTCGTATAATCTTGCATTTGACTTATAGCTCCATCATATTTAGAGCCAAACTTATCCCTTATATCATTAATATCCATTTGTTGAGCATCTTTAAATCTTCCTTGGGAAATTAAATCGGCTTGTTTTGCTCGAAAGGATTTTCCAGAACGTCCCCAGCTTGCAGTTTTCATATGATCTGATTTTTCCATAGATATCGAAGGGACTTTTCCTCTTGGAAGCGGACTGTCTTGGTCGAATTTCAACCTTTTAAATTAAAGTCACTATAGGGATCAATCCATGGTTCTGTCTGCAATGTTAAGCTAGGTTTTTTTTCGTATAAGGCCAATAGTAAGCGTTGAACCTGCTCTTCACCATCAAAAATCATTACTGGAGCTAATTTATTTTCAATAATATATTCTTTAGTGGTCGGAATATCTTTATCCGGCCAATTATAAATACGGTATCTTCCTGATAAAGTGTCGTATATATAGTGAGGTTTTAATGTCGTATCAATATTATAATTATCTAGATTAATGTTCTCTACGATTTTAAAATAACTTTTAGTTACTAAAAACCTTGATATGCAAAATTTGTAGATCAGCGGTGAGTTTAATAAATCATCTAGTTTATATTTTTCTGGTGAGTCAATGAAATAATCAAAAAATGCCACGAAACCTCTATCATTGATTTCAACCCCATAACTATATAAGTCATCTTTAACTTTAATTTCTAATACATTGCCAATTTTACGTCGCTGTCTTTTCATTATACGTCTCCAAACTCATTTCTAGCGGCATCTACATAACTTTGTTTGCGTGGATTAAAGCGACTAATTCCGTTAATCGCATTACCAGAAGTTCCTAGTTTGCAGTTTTCATATGGTCTAATTTTTCAATAAAAACAGGTCAATCTCATCATCACTAACAATTCCTTCCAAGTCAGGATTTGCAAGTTTATATATAGTATCCTCCATTATTTTTTCATGGTTACTTTGATAGGATATATCTTCTCTATTTTCCAGTAAATTTGCCCATTCTGATAATGTTGCATATTGAATTTTGCCTTCTTTGTATAGCATCAAAATTTTGTTTAAATGATGTTTTTTCAACTCAATACCACATGTTTCATCCCAACTGGTTTGACTTAGAAGTGCCTTTAATTCATCTAAAGACAAATCAAAATTAATTAAATGCTGCAAAGCCTTAAATTTATCCATAATATGTTTCCCCATTCATCTTATCTTTAACATGAATAATATTCCCTTCAGGGTTGTAAGTTGTTTTAGTGTATTGAGTTGTATTACCCAATGAATCAATTTGTTTTTCATATACTGCCTTTGAACCAGGAGCTTTCCCAAATGAAGTTGCCTGTGCAGCCACTCCATCATTTGGCAGTGCCTTTAATTCAACTGAAACTTTAGCGTTAGCAGGAATTTTTTTAGAAAACCTTTGAAGATTTTTTGCTTGTAAAGCATTTATATTAACGCTCCTACCTACTTGCTCTACTTCTTCAGCTCCTCTAGCTGCATTAACCTGCCCCGCAACATTTTTCTCTTCCATAACAGCCGTAATGGCACTTTTAATTAAGCCTCCTGCTTCAGTTGCTATGCGGGCTTCAGTGGTACCAATACCCATACCGACAACCATGCCGAGGGTTTCACCGACCATATGGTCAATCTGGTGATCACGATTATACTTTTGATCAACCAATCCGCCACTAATCCCTTTATTCATGCCTGAAGCAAAACTATTGGCATGATCAGCTATGTCATGTCCCGTGTCACCGCTAAACATCCCACTGATTGACCAAAGTCCCGTCGGGTCAATATATCTTAAAGGATTATTATTGGCATAAGCATAACGATTAAAACTAAAGATATTATCAACCTCAGGAGGCGCTGGATCATACGCCATAAACCTGCCAAGACTTGGCGCATAGTATCTTGCATTCATATTAACAAGATTCATATCTTTAACGGTCTCTTTGCCTGTAAAGC
>NZ_QLIQ01000103.1 GCF_003428165.1 Cysteiniphilum litorale
TAACGGTTGGTGCTACTGGAATACTATTATCCGCAGAAGCACTGTAGATAATAGAGCTAACATTTCCATTAGCATCATAAACAAATTTTGTTTTTGAACTATTATCGGTTTGTTCTGTCTCTCTTAGCCCATTGGCATAATAAGTATAATTTGTTGTACCAAGCTCAGGATCAGTTTGTGACATTAACCAATCTAAACAAGTTACATCATATGTGTAACCTCTGCCAAGTTTAGTCTGCTGGTCTTTGATAGCTAATAACCGACCATTCGTATCATATTCACTATCGAGCCAAATAGTGCTAACACCATTCACCACAAAACTATTACTTATCAGTTGTGGAGAGCCAAAACCTTGCTTATAGATATACTCTTGCTCATGACCGTTAGGATCAGTTACCACTTTATTTGAGTGCGTATATGGGGTGCTGGCGCTACTGCGATATCCACCATAACTCGCTGTCCATGTATAACTAGCGAAGCTATTAACGGCAACAAATAGACTAAAAAAAGCAAAAGATAATTTTGTTAATATTTTCATCTCATTATCCCTCTAAAACGATGCCGTATCTTTGACTAGTTGAATCGGACGATTTAATACATCGTTTGTGTAAATATCACCAACAGTGCATTGTGCAATATCTCGACAAGGATAACTGGCAAAGCGCCTATTATTCACGGGGTCATATTTATTGACCTGAACAATTATATCTGCTGGATTATTATCGCTTACCATTGAATTAATCACACGCCCAAAGCCATCATAGTTAGTGGTTGTGACGGCTTGTCCTTGTGTTTTCGTGACGGTTAGCCCATTATTAGTGTAGCTATAAGTAACAGGATTCCCAATTGGAGGTGTGACAGATATTAAGCGATCCATTGCATCATAACTATACTTCGTCACATTGCCTTTGGCATCAGTCTTTGTTAACACAAGACCACGATAATCGTAAGTATAAGTGGTTGAGTTGCCATTAGGATCAATGACTGTTTGTGGTTGTCCGTTGACGTAATTTAAATATTGCGTTTTATTGCCACTAGCGTCGGTTTCAGATGCCATATTACCTTTGGCATCATAACTATACGTTGTTGTGACACCATTGACTGTCGAAGCCGTTAAATATCCTTCTGTGTCATAGGTATTAACAACACTTTGTACCACTTTACCTGCGCTATCAGTGACTGTAACAGTTGCAGGTTTAACCATATGCCCATGGGTGCTTGACGCCTCTAACACAAAATAGGTTGATTTGGTTGTGCGCGTCTCTCCATTTGATGCTGTCTCTACGATTGTTTGTGGATATAGAAAGCTATTAAAATCACTAAAAACTTTAGAAGTTGTGACACCATCCTGTGTGATCGTCTGCTTAGTTAATACTGGAACACCTGATATATCTGTCCACGTATTTTCTTCATCGTAATAGACTTTACCAGTTTTATCTTCAATCAAATGTTTATCGTAAGCGCCTTTGTTATTATTAAGTTCTCCATTAGTTGAAGCAATATAGTGGTAAATATCTTTTGAGCCATCGGTGTGGGTAATAATATGATCACCATTAACAACGCTATAGGTCTCTGTTTCGTTAGCAGATAAGTTAGCGCCTGAATAGGTTATGCTTGAACTGTTTAATCCACTATAGGTTAAACCTGTTATATCGTTCATAGTCCCATTGCCACACCACCATGAACCAACACCCAAACAGCCGTATGCACCTGTTGAAATTGCATCACCATTTGGAAAGGTCATGCCAGTGGTTGAGGCATAAGCGCCTGTCGCACCGGTTTTAAAATATGGGAATGTCCAGTGCCTCGCCTGATTATCAGCAATGCCACTTAAAATGTATTGAGTACAGACATAATGCGTGGTTTGATTGTGGCCATTGTAAGAGTAGATTGGGTTTGAGAAGTAGCTAAATGTTAGCTCATAGCCATTCGATAGTTGAATATTCTTTAAATATTGACCTGCACCACAAGGTGTCCCAAAAGACTGATAATTATAAATAATACTAGATTTGTGATGTCGACTGTTAATAGACATTGTTTCACTATGATAACCAAAACCTTGCGAGTAGACTTCTCCTGATGGGGCATATGCGGTTGTTGTTTGGTTTGATGTATTTGCATATATATAAAAATGGTCAGTTGATAAACCACCGCCTCCATATTTAGGATAGATTAAATTATGTATGACACCATCCTGTGATAATAAAAAAGCCATATTATAGTTTTGGGCTGATTGAAAAGGATTCTGCCCCATATCAAAAGAAAAAAGACTTGGCTGTATAAAATCAACGCCATTGCCATTTGTTTTTAGAAACATACTATAATTAAACGTCAACCCATCATCTAAAGGAATGCTAACAATGGGTACTTGCATTACCTTGTTTCCATTCTCTGGCAGAATATGTAGCAATCTATTTTCATTTGATACTGTGCCTAGAGGGTTTACTGGCACTGAAGAATCCC
>NZ_QLIQ01000104.1 GCF_003428165.1 Cysteiniphilum litorale
TAACGGTTGGTGCTACTGGAATACTATTATCCGCAGAAGCACTGTAGATAATAGAGCTAACATTTCCATTAGCATCATAAACAAATTTTGTTTTTGAACTATTATCGGTTTGTTCTGTCTCTCTTAGTCCATTAGCATAATAGGTATAATTCGTTGTACCAAGCTCAGGATCAGTTTGTGACATTAACCAATCTAAATAAGTTACATCATATGTGTAACCTCTGCCAAGTTTAGTCTGTTGGTCTTTGATAGCTAATAACCTACCATTTGTATCATATTCACTGTCGAGCCAAATAGTGCTAACACCATTCACCACAAAACTATTACTTATCAGTTGTGGAGAGCCAAAACCTTGTTTATAGATATACTCTTGCTCATGACCGTTAGGATCAGTTACCACTTTGTTTGAGTGCGTATATGAAGTGCTTTCATTGCTACGATATCCTCCATAACTCGCTGTCCACGTATAGCTTGCAAAGCAATTAACGGCAATAAATAGACTAAAAAAAGCAAAAGATAATTTTGTTAATATTTTCATCTCATTACCCCTCTAAAACGATGCCGTATCTTTAACTAGTTGAATCGGGCGATTTAAGACATCATTTGTATAAATATCACCAACAGTGCATTGTGCAATATCTCGACAAGGATAACTGGCAAAGTGCCTATTATTCATGGGGTCATATTTATTGACCTGAACAATTGTATCTGCTGGATTACTATCGCTTACCGTTGAGTTAATCACACGCCCAAAGCCATCATAGTTAGTGGTTGTGACGGCTTGTCCTTGTGCTTTCTTAACAGTTAGCCCATGATTTGTATATGTATAAGTAATAGGATTCCCAATCGGTGGTGTAACAGATGTTAAGCGCCCCATTGCATCATAGCTATACTTCGTCACATTGCCTTTAGCATCGGCCTTTGTTAACACAAGACCACGGTAATCATAGGTATAAGTGGTTGAGTTGCCATTGGGATCAATCACTGTTTGTGGTTGTCCATTGACATAATTTAGATATTGCTTTTTATTGCCACTAGCGTCGGTTTCAGAGGCTATATTACCTTTGGCATCATAACTATACGTTGTTGTGACACCATTGACTGTCGAAGCCGTTAAATATCCTTCTGTGTCATAGGTATTAACAACACTTTGTACCACTTTACCTGCGCTATCAGTGACTGTAACAGTTGCAGGTTTAACCATATGCCCATGGGTGCTTGACGCCTCTAACACAAAATAAGTTGATTTGGTTGTGCGCGTCTCTCCATTTGATGCTGTCTCTACGATTGTCTGTGGATATAGAAAGCTATTAAAATCACTAAAAACTTTAGATGTTGTGACACCATCCTGTGTGATTGTCTGTTTAGTTAATACCGGAACACCTGATATATCTGTCCACGTATTTTCTTCATCGTAATAGACGTTACCATTTTTATCTTCAATCAAATGCTTATCGTAAGCACCTTTGTTATTGTTAAGTTCTCCATTAGTTGAAGCAATATAGTGGTAAATATCTTTTGAGCCATCGGTGTGGGTGATAATATGATCACCATTAACAACGCTATAGGTCTCTGTTTCATTGACAGATAAATTGGCACCTGAATAGGTGATGCTTGAGCTGTTTAATCCACTATAGACTAAACTGTTTTGTTCAGTTATGGGTCCTGTTGCTCCTGATGTAATTGAGTCACCATCTGGAAATGTCATTCCGATTGTATTTGCTCCTGCTGTAAAAGATAGAAATGACCAGTGCCGTTGGGCATTATCTGTAATACCAGTCAATATGTAATTTGTGCACACATAGTATGGGTCATGATCGCGATTCTGATAATAAACTGGATCACCATAATATGTGAAGTCTAATTTGTAGCCACTGGATAACTCTACTTTATTAAGTAAAAATGTAGAGGCACCACCACAAGGTTTAATGTCATCCACATAAGGGCTATAGTAATTATAACTGATATTTGACTTATGATGGTTACTGCTAACAGACATTGTTTCAGTATGATAACCAAAGCTTTGTGAGTATGTTTCTCCTGATGGAGCGTATGCTGTAACTGTTTGGTTTGAGGCGTTTACATATAAATAAAAGTGATCTGTTGATAATCCAGACCCACCATATTTGGGGTAAGTCAGATTATGAACAGTTCCATCCTGTGACAATAAGAAAGCCATATTATAATTTTGAGCTGATTGAAAAGGATTCTGTCCCATGTCAAAAGAAAAAAGACTTGACTGTATAAACTCAGCATAAAAATAAGATGTATTTGGATAATAGTATGGTTTGATGTATATATAGTAATTAAATGTCAATCCATCATCTAAAGGAATGCTAACAATGGGTACTTGCATTACCTTGTTTCCATTCTCTGGCAGAATATGTAGCAATCTATTTTCATTTGATACTGTGCCTAGAGGGTTTACTGGCACTGAAGAATCCC
>NZ_QLIQ01000105.1 GCF_003428165.1 Cysteiniphilum litorale
AGTACGATTAATGTGACAGCAGTGAATGATGCACCGGTTGTGGTGGCAGGAGGTACGTTAAGCTATACCGAGAATGACTCTGCCAGTGCCATTGATGTGGCGCTTACTGTGAATGATGCGGATGATACCAATATCGAAAGCGCAACCATTACCATTAGCAGTAACTATGTTAATGGTGAGGATATCTTAGCATTTGCAGATACTGCTAATATCACGGGAAGCTTTAATGCAGGAACAGGTGTGTTAACCTTAACCGGTAGTGATACAGTCGCTAATTATCAGGCAGCATTACGTAATGTGACCTATCAAAACACGTCTGATAATCCAAGTACCTTAGCACGTACGGTGAGTTTTGTTGTTAATGATGGCGATGTCAACTCAAGTGCGGTGACAAGTACGATTAATGTGACAGCAGTGAATGACGCACCGGTTGTCGTGGCAGGTGGTGCGATAAGCTATACGGAACAGTCACCAGGAGTGGTCATTAATGGTTCGATTACCGTGAATGATGTTGATGATACTAATATTGAAAGTGCAACGATTTCAATTACGGGTAACTTTGCCGCAGGGCAGGATGTTTTAGAGTTTACGGATACAGCCAATATTACCGGTAACTTTAATGCAGGTACTGGAGTCATGACCTTAACAGGTAGTGATACAGTCGCTAATTATCAAGCAGCGTTGCGTAGTGTGCTTTATTACAACACCTCAAATAATCCAAGCACCTTAGCACGTACGGTGAGCTTTGTTGTTAATGATGGTGATGTCAATTCAACTGCAGCGACAAGCACAATTAATGTCAATGCAGTGAACAACCTTCCTGTTATAACAGCGGGTGGAACATTAAACTATACGGAAAATGATGCAGCCAGTGTCATTGATGGCACCGTTACCGTGAGTGATGACGATGATACTCATATTGAGGAAGCAACGGTTACAATAACGGCTAACTATGTTAATGGTGAGGATATCTTAGCGTTTGTTGATACGGCAAATATCACCGGAAGCTTTAATGCCAGTACGGGTGAGCTTACTTTAAGTGGTAGTGACACGCTTGCCAACTATGAGGCAGCGTTGCGTAGTGTGACGTATCAAAACACGTCTGATAATCCAAGTACCTTAGCGCGTACGGTGAGCTTTGTTGTTAATGATGGTGGTAGTAACTCAGTAGCGGTGACAAGTACGATTAATATCACCGCGGTGAATGACGCACCGGTTGTGGTGGCAGGTGGTACGTTAAGCTATACCGAGAATGCCTCTGCCAGTGCCATTGATGTGGCGCTTACTGTGAATGATGCGGATGATACCAATATTGAAAGCGCAAGTGTTACGATTAGCAATAACTATGTTAATGGTGAGGATATCTTAGCATTTGCGAATACTGCTAACATCACGGGAAGCTTTAATGCAACAACAGGTGTGTTGACCTTAACCGGTAGTGATACGCTTGCCAACTATCAAGCGGCATTACGCAGTGTGACCTATCAAAACACTTCTGAAAATCCAAGTACCTTAGCGCGTACCGTGAGCTTTGTTGTTAATGATGGCGATGTCAACTCAAGTGCGGTGACAAGTACGATTAATGTGACAGCAGTGAATGACGCTGCGGTAGTTACCGCAGGTGCGGTCTTAAGTTATACCGAAAATGACGCAGCCAGTGTGATTGATAATACCATTGCCATTAGTGATGTTGATGATACCAACCTTGAAAGTGCAACCATTTCAATTACGGGTAACTTTGCGACAGGACAAGATGTGCTTGGATTTGTAGATACTGCTAATATCACGGGAAGCTTTAATGCAGGAACTGGGGTATTAACCTTAACAGGTACTGACACGCTTGCCAACTATCAGGCGGCATTACGTAGTGTGACGTATCAAAACACGTCTGATAATCCAAGCACCTTAGCACGAACAATTAGCTTTGTCGTTAATGATGGAGATGTTGACTCAAGTGCGGTGACGAGTACGATTAATGTGACAGCAGTGAATGATGCACCGGTTGTGGTGGCAGGAGGTACGTTAAGCTATACCGAGAATGACTCTGCCAGTGCCATTGATGTGGCGCTTACTGTGAATGATGCGGATGATACCAATATTGAAAGCGCAAGTGTTACGATCAGCAATAACTATGTTAATGGTGAGGATATCTTAGCATTTGCAGATACTGCTAATATCACGGGAAGCTTTAATTCAGGAACAGGTGTGTTAACCTTAACCGGTAGTGATACAGTCGCTAATTATCAGGCAGCATTACGTAATGTGACCTATCAAAACACGTCTGATAATCCAAGTACCTTAGCACGTACGGTGAGTTTTGTTGTTAATGATGGCGATGTCAACTCAA
>NZ_QLIQ01000106.1 GCF_003428165.1 Cysteiniphilum litorale
AATCGCCACTTAGTGTGCTTTTGACCTGAACATAAACTGTTTTGTCACTTTCTGGTACAGGGTCAAGGAAAATAGTATCTGACATCTTTGATTCCACTTTCAAATGCCTGTGCTTAATTGCCGTACTTACTCATGCGACAATCTTCCAGTAAGCTTCTGTTTTTAGAGACTTCTGGTGGTTTGATTTTGAAAACGACATTGATCGTATTATCACTTATTTCAATAAATTTTATTAGACTAAGGATAATTTTTCTTTTAGTTTCAAAATTTGAATCAATGAGTTGTTGTTTTATTGTCTTAGCAAAAAGCTCCAATTTATCCATAAATTCTTTAACCTTTTGATCATAATTATCATTAGTATTAAGCTGCGATAGATTATTTTCGATTTTCATCATGTGAGCTCTAAGTAATTTTATTCTTGGTTCAAATTCATTTTTTGTGATTAAAGAATCTGCATAACTATCTATTAAACGATTAATTTTTTGCTCTATGGATATTTTTTCTTTACTTAGTTTTCCCACTTCCAGATTAACACTTGTTTTATCTAACTCTTGTTTTCTTATTTTGTACTCTTTTTCTATAGACTCTGTATTTTCTAATAATTTACATATCTCCAACCATACAGCTTGATCAGTTTTATCAGATTGCACTGATAAAGCATTGCATTTGACTGGATGTTTTGGCTGCTGTCTTCTGCCATTGCATGAGTAATAATTATATTTTTTACTAGATTTACTACCGTCTGAGTTTCCAACATAAGCATAACCGCATTTTTGACAAACAACAAGACCTTGAAGTAAGTATGTTGCGCCACTACTCCTTTCTCTTTTGAATTTCTTGTTTTTATCCAGTTGTTCTTGCACAGCATCAAAAATAGTTTCATCAACTATTTTTGGAACAGGGATATAGATCCATTGGCTTTTAGCAGCATGAACCATTTTACAATTTTTTTTAGGCAGCCATGGTTGACCTCTATTTGGTCTAATCTGCCCTTGATATTCAGTGCTTCTTTTTTTACCAAAAGCTGCCATGCCCTTATAAGCTGGGTTTCTTAATAATCTATTAACCGTACCTCTATGCCACTGTTCAACTGTTTTTCGAGGTGTCTCATATCCTTTTTCTGATAGCATCTTCGTTGCGGCATTAATACTCATTTTATCAACAGCAATTGCGTTAAAAAGAGTTCTTATAGCTTCAGCTTCTTTTTCTACTATTTCATAACTAGCTATATCATTATTATTTTTAGGAATATAACGATATCCATATGGTGCTCCTCCAAGTACAGAGCACTTGCCTGACTTAGCAGCATGCATTTTCCCTCGTCTGCTTCTTTCTAAAATTTTAGTTCTTTCATACTCTGAAATTATTCCTTGAACCTGCAAAAGGAGGTTAGATTCAGGAGAATCAGTTATCTGATTGTTTAAAAAAATAATAGTAACATTAAGCCGTGACAATTCTTCAACCAATAGATATTGATAAGCATATTTTCTAGCCAACCTATCTGGAGAGTGTACATACAATGTATTAAACAAACCTCTGGAAGCATCATCCCTTAATCTCTCCAGAGATGGTCTGAGTAATTTTGAGCTAGTATATCCATCATCAATGTAAATATAATCATTCAACAAAATATGACCATCATTAATGATTCTATTCTTAATTTCTGTTACTTGGCTGGATATAGTATTTGTCTGCATTTGTCGCTCAGACGAGACTCTAGCATAAAGAGCTACATTTGTACTCATAATTCATCTTCCCCTTTATTTTTTACTGTGCTATTAAATTGATTATTAATATTGTTCTTGTTAAGGAGTGTTTGATAAGCAAGTCTAATCAATTTATCTTCATTTCTAACTGGAATATATTCAGTTTTCACAATTATTTCCGTTTCGCATTTTTTGCCCATTACTTTCAGCTACTTCATTAGAAGTTGATGGTGTGAACATTTTAAATTTTATTTTTGTGTTCATTGGGCTGGATTTATGCATTTGATTATTCCTTCTACACATAAACATTCCTTTATCAAACTGTAGAAAAATAGAAATCTTTGTAGTTCCTGTATTATTGTCACTTATGTTCTCATGGCAGCACATCCTGTCAATAATATCATTGAACCTGTCATTGTCATCGTTAGTGCATTTTTTACAACTGCCCTCATTTTCTCAATCTCCTTTGATAAGTTATAATTTTTTTATTCTTTTTATT
>NZ_QLIQ01000107.1 GCF_003428165.1 Cysteiniphilum litorale
ATCTTTAAAGTGATTTTCAAAAGTGGTGGATATTTCCTGAGTCATAGCTAATACAATAGATTCCTTTGATGACAACTTCAAAGATAAATTTAGCAAAAGTCAACATATTTTAGATGGGACAGCCGTGCCGGAAAAGTTAGTTGACATTTAATAGTTTAACCTGTAATTTTATACATGCCGCTTTGCGCTCATCTGACAACGCATATAACTGCGGCTTGTCTTTGGCACACGCTTCATCCGCCAGTGGGCAACGTGTACGAAACACGCACCCCGATGGTGGATTAATCGGTGAGGGTAAATCTCCCTCCAAAATCTGAATTTTTTTAGCACGTTCAAGTACTGGATCTGGCAATGGCACCGCTGATAATAACGCTTTGGTATAAGGATGTGTTGGGTGATCACATAATGCTTTTGACTCACCAACTTCCATTAAGTTACCCAAATACATCACCATAATGCGATCTGAAATATGCTTAACCACACTTAAGTTATGTGCAATGAATAAAATCGTCAAGCCTAGTGTTTGTTGCAGCTCTTTTAATAAATTTACTACTTGCGCTTGAATCGATACATCCAGCGCACTAACTGGCTCATCACATACCAAAATCGATGGCTTTAATATCAGCGCGCGCGCAATACCTACACGCTGACACTGCCCACCTGAGAATTGATGAGGGTAACGATTAATATGTTTTGGCGATAAGCCCACCATACGCATCATTTGTTCAACACGTGTACGCCGCTCTTCTTTGGATAGCTTAGGCTCATGCACTTTTAATGGTTCAGCAATAATATTACCAATAGTAATACGTGGATTAAGGGAGGCAAATGGATCTTGGAAAATCATTTGAATCTCTTTTCTCACCGGCTGCCATGACTTTTTATGTTTCAATGCCGTTAAGTCTTTGCCTGCCCATACCACTTTACCCTCAGTTGCATTAACTAAGCCAACCACCGCACGAATCAATGTTGATTTACCACAACCTGACTCACCCACGATACCTAAGGTTTCACCCTTTTTGACATCAAATGACACACCATCTACCGCTTTGACAAAGCGTGTTTCTTGCCAAGGCCATGATTTTTTCAATGGAAAATAAACCTTTAAGTTCTCTATATTTAAAACCGTTTCACTATTCAGCATGAGTTGTTGCCTCCATTTGTTGTTTGGCATAAAAGCATGCAACTAAATGCGCTTTACCTGATGAGTAATTTTCAAGCTTTGGTTTATGACTTAAACAGTTTTGTAAGGCAAAATCACAGCGCGGTTGAAATGCACAACCTTGTGGTAAATTGGATAAATCAGGCGGTTCTCCTGGAATTGCCTGTAAGCGTGCGCTTGGGATATCAACGCGCGGTGTTGCTGCCATTAAATCTTTGGTATATGGGTGATGATGATGTTTAAACAAATCATCGATACCTGCTGACTCAACTGGCGAGCCACCATACATTACCATTACGCGATCACATGCACCGGCAACAACACCAATATCATGGGTAATTAAAATCGTCGCCATATGAAATTCATTTTGCAACTCTTTTAATAGTTTCAAAATCTGCGCTTGCACCGTCACATCTAATGCGGTTGTCGGTTCATCAGCAATTAATAGTTTCGGGCGACACATCAGCGCCATTGCAATCATCACCCGTTGACGCATGCCACCCGAGAACTCATGCGGGTAAAGCTTTACTCGATTCTTAGCATCGGGAATATGTACGGCATCAAGCATCTCTATGGTCCTCTTGGCTGCTTCAGCTTTTGAGCAATTGCGATGAATCATCAATGTCTCTGATAATTGCTTTTCAACCGTAATATAAGGATTCAGCGAGGTCATCGGATCTTGGAAAATCATTGAAATTTGATCACCACGGATTTTATTTAATGCATTCGTTGGCATACCAACCAACTCTTTGCCATCAAACTTAGCAGAGCCCGAGATCACCGCATTAGACGCTGATAAGCCCATTAATGCCAATACAGTTTGGCTTTTGCCTGAGCCTGACTCGCCAACAATCCCTAAGGTCTCCCCTTGATCTAAACTAAATAGGACTTACGCATTGATGGATGGCATGAATTTTGGTAGTAGCGATTCCATCGATGGTGCGAACTCAGTCACAAACTTAGCAATGACACTTTTAAATAACTCTCTGGATAACTCATAGCAGTTTTTC
>NZ_QLIQ01000108.1 GCF_003428165.1 Cysteiniphilum litorale
ACGTCCGGAATCAATAAAGGCGGTTAAGGATTCAACAAATGCCTCACCCCACCAGGTTTTATGCATACTCATCTTCTGTCACCATCTGATTTTTAAGTTTAATTAAGTCCATAAAGGATCGGGTATCAAGTGTGCCAAGCCATGATTCATCACTACCAACAATCATATCCGATACGCGCTGCTTATCTTCAAGCATTCGATCAATGCTTTCTTCAATGGTGCCTGCGGTAATGTACTTATGCGCAAACACGGTTTTTTCTTGTCCGATACGATAGGCTCTGTCTGTCGCTTGATTTTCAACCGCAGGGTTCCACCAGCGATCAAAGTGAATGACGTGATTGGCTTTGGTTAAGGTAATCCCGACACCACCGGCTTTTAATGACAGGATAAATACCGCAGGCGGTGATTCTGGATTTTGAAATTCTGTAATCATTTTTTCGCGTTTTGGACGAGATGTGCCACCATGCAGATAATAAGTCATATAACCATGTTGCTGTCGCATAATCTTTTCAAGCTCCTGACAGACGTCGGTAAACTGACTGAAAATTAAAACACTTTCCCCGTTAAGCATGATTTCTTTGGTCATATCTAATAGTCTTTGCAGTTTGACAGATCGCTCAGGGGTAAAAGCGCTACCATCTTGCAAAACCTGTGCAGGATGGTTACATGCCTGTTTTAGTTTCAATAGTGAGGAAACGAAAATTGCATTTTTCTCAATGCCTGTCGCGGTTCTTAATCTTTCCTCAGTTTCATCAACAATTGCCTGATAGATGGATGCCTGCTCTTTGGTTAACTGGCAGTACACCTTCTGCTCGATTTTATCCGGCAAATCTTTAATGATATTTTTATCGGTTTTCACGCGATGAAGGATAAATGGCTCAACCATTTTTTTAAGCATCTGGGTGCGATATTCATCATTATCTTTTTGCACGGGTAGCTCAAACTCTTTTCTAAAAGCAGTTTTATTGCCAAGATAGCCCGGATTGAGAAAATTAAATATTGACCATAAGTCCATCAGTCGGTTTTCAACAGGGGTTCCTGTTAAAGCAATTCGCGATTGTCCTTCTAAAGAACATAGCGCTTTGGTCTGTGCCGCTGTCGGGCTTTTTATATTCTGCGCCTCATCAACAATGATTCGCGACCAATGTTGGGATTGAAAGACATTTTTATCTCGTCTTAATAGTCCAAAGGAAGTAATGACAATATGCGTATTCTCAATCGCCTTGTGAAACATATCGGCTTTGCGATTAGCGCCATGATAAATATAGGTTTTAAGCTCTGGTGCAAATTTACTGATTTCCCGATCCCAGTTACCAATCACTGACGTTGGTGCTACGAGTAATGCAGGGGTTTCTGCTTTACGTGCCAAGAGCAGCGAAATAATCTGCATGGTTTTGCCCAGACCCATGTCATCGGCAAGACAGGGATTCATGCCAATAGATTCCAGATAGGCCAACCATGATAAGCCCTTGACTTGATAAGGTCTTAAGGTTGCCTGCAAATCAGTTGGAGACTCAAGCATAGTAATGGCATCTTTATTAACCAGCTGATCCATCATTTTTTCAAGTGCTGCATCAACATCAATATCAAACTCATCCTCTTTCGCAGCCATTTCAAGTAGGTCTTTAATGCTTCCTTCTTTTCTGTCAATTTCAGAAGATTCAATGAGTTTCTGCATACGCTGCATTTCTTTAGGGTCAATTTCAATCCACTGTCCACGGAAAAACACCAGATCAGATTTAGCCTCAAGCAGCATCTGCCATTCTTTATCAGATACCTGATGCTCACCAATCGCATAGCTGTAATCAAATCCAACCAGACTGTCGTAGCCAAGATAGCCTTTAGGGTTATCAAATTTTAGATCATCACGTTTTCTTTTAGAGGCTTTGATTTTCACTTTAGCTTTCAAGCGACCTTTTTTAGTCCACCATGAGGGGACAATCACACTGTAACCGCAGGCGTGGAGTGTCCAGGCGTCTTCTTTTAAAAACTGAAAGGCTTCATCTTTACTTAAGGTGATTTCAGGGGTATCCAATCCAGCATCAAACAATCGCTCAACAGGTTTAAATAAACGGCTGGCAT
>NZ_QLIQ01000109.1 GCF_003428165.1 Cysteiniphilum litorale
ACGTCCGGAATCAATAAATGCGGTTAAGGATTCAACAAATGCCTCACCCCACCAGGTTTTATGCATACTCATCTTCTGTCACCATCTGATTTTTAAGTTTAATTAAGTCCATAAAGGATCGGGTATCGAGTGTACCAAGCCATGACTCATCACTACCAACAATCATATCCGATACGCGCTGCTTATCTTCAAGCATCTGATCAATGCTTTCTTCAATGGTGCCTGCGGTAATGTACTTATGCGCAAACACGGTTTTTTCCTGTCCGATACGATAGGCTCTGTCTGTCGCTTGATTTTCAACCGCAGGGTTCCACCAGCGATCAAAGTGAATGACATGATTGGCTTTGGTTAAGGTAATCCCGACACCACCTGCTTTTAATGACAGTATAAATACCGCAGGCGGTGATTCTGGATTTTGAAATTCCGTAATCATTTTTTCGCGTTTTGGACGAGATGTGCCACCATGCAGATAATAAGTCATATAACCATGCTGCTGTCGCATGATCTTTTCAAGCTCCTGACAGACTTCGGTAAACTGACTGAAAATTAAAACACTTTCCCCGTTAAGCATGATTTCTTTGGTCATATCTAATAGTCTTTGCAGTTTGACGGATCGCTCAGGGGTAAAAGCGCTACCATCTTGTAAAACCTGTGCAGGGTGGTTACACGCCTGTTTTAGCTTCAATAATGAGGAGACGAAAATCGCATTTTTCTCAATGCCTGTCGCGGTTCTTAATCTCTCCTCAGTTTCATCAACAATCGCCTGATAGATGGATGCCTGCTCTTTGGTTAACTGGCAGTACACCTTCTGCTCGATTTTATCCGGCAAATCTTTAATGATATTTTTATCGGTTTTCACGCGACGCAGGATAAATGGCTCAACCATTTTTTTAAGCATCTGGGTGCGATATTCATCATTGTCTTTTTGCACGGGTAGCTCAAACTCTTTTCTAAAAGCGGTTTTATTGCCAAGATAGCCCGGATTGAGAAAATTAAATATTGACCATAAGTCCATCAGTCGGTTTTCAACAGGGGTTCCTGTTAAAGCAATTCGCGATTGTCCTTCTAAAGAACATAGTGCTTTAGTCTGTGCCGCTGTCGGGCTTTTTATATTCTGCGCCTCATCAACAATGATTCGCGACCAGTGTTGGGATTGAAAGACATTTTTATCACGTCTTAATAGCCCAAACGAAGTAATGACAATATGCGTATTCTCAATTGCCTTGTGAAACATGTCGGCTTTGCGATTAGCGCCATGATAAATATAGGTTTTAAGCTCTGGTGCAAATTTACTGATTTCCCGATCCCAGTTACCAATCACTGAAGTTGGTGCTACGAGTAATGCAGGGGTTTCTGCTTTACGCGCCAAGAGTAGCGAAATAATCTGCATGGTTTTACCCAGACCCATGTCATCGGCAAGACAAGGATTCATGCCAATGGATTCCAGATAGGCTAACCATGATAAGCCCCTAACTTGATAGGGTCTTAAGGTTGCCTGTAAATCAGTTGGAGACTCAAGCATAGTAATGGCATCTTTATTAACCAGCTGATCCATCATTTTTTCAAGTGCTGCATCAACATCAATATCAAACTCATCTTCTTTTGCAGCCATTTCAAGTAGATCTTTGATGCTACCTTCTTTTTTGTCAATTTCAGAAGATTCAATGAGTTTCTGCATGCGTTGCATTTCTTTAGGGTCAATTTCAATCCACTGTCCACGGAAAAACACCAGATCAGATTTAGCCTCAAGCAGCATCTGCCATTCTTTATCAGATACCTGATGCTCACCTATCGCATAGCTGTAATCAAATCCAACCAGACTGTCGTAGCCAAGATAGCCTTTAGGGTTATCAAATTTTAGATCATCACGTTTTCTTTTAGAGGCTTTAATTTTCACTTTTGCTTTCAAGCGACCTTTTTTAGTCCACCATGACGGGACAATCACACTGTAACCACAGGCGTGGAGTGTCCAGGCGTCTTCTTTTAAAAACTGAAAGGCTTCATCTTTACTTAAGGTGATTTCAGGGGTATCCAATCCAGCATCAAACAATCGCTCAACAGGTTTAAATAAACGGCTGGCAT
>NZ_QLIQ01000110.1 GCF_003428165.1 Cysteiniphilum litorale
ATCGGGTCAGTGGGGCGGTTAGCCCCGACTGCCCACAGAACCGTGCGTACGGATCCGTACACGGCTCCTCATGTTAAAGATACCAGTATGCTAAGGTAAACCAGTGTTCTCGGTTGTCTTTTGATTTAATAACCATTCCCCGTTGGATAAACCATTTATTGGGGAAGGCTCTTTCGACAGCCTTTTGTACAGAGAGTTTCCATATTTTGTTGTTGGAATATGCTGCCTTAGCAGCGGTTTTAGGCTTTACTCCGCGTTTGATGAGTGTTGAGCATAGATGCCGTCGGCGCTTTTGTTGACCGACTATCCGTGACCTCATTCTGCGCCTGAATCGAGCTTCGATTTTGGCAATTTGAGCAGGATAGTATGTCATGCCGAAGTACCCAACCCAACCAATAAACCATTGATTGTATTCCTGTATTGTTGCCTCTATGGTTTTGTTGGTGCCACGTGGTGTCAGTTCTTTAACTTTGTTTAGGGCTTTAGCCATTGCCTGTTTTGATATGGCAATGGTGCCATTAATAATGGTCAGCCCCAAGAACTTTACCTTGTTGGCTTTGGCAACTTGGCTTTTATCGTGATTGATGACTAATTTGAGTCTTTTCTCGATAAATGCAGAAATTGACTTCATAACGCGTTCAGCCGCTTTTCGAGAGTGTAAAAATATGTTACAGTCGTCAGCGAAGCGGGCGAAAGATAAGCCTCGATTTTCCAGCTCTTTATCAAGCTCGTCTAGGACGAAGTTGCTTAATAATGGGCTAAGAGGACTACCTTGAGTTGTACCAGTTTCAGTCGGAATAAAAGTATCGCCTTTCATTGCTCCTGATCTTAATGTCATGCCGATTAATCGCAGTATGCGCTTATCGTCAATGACGTGAGATAGTTTGGCAATAAGGCGGTCATGGTTGATTCTGTCGAAGAATTTAGATAAGTCTATATCGACGACGAACTCTTTACCTTGAGCAACTTGCTGTCTGGCTGATTCCACGGCTTGTTGTTGAGATTTCCCTGGTCTAAAGCCAAAGCTATAGAATGAGAAACTCGGGTCAAGTTCTGGTTCCAAGACCATTTTTATAGCCGTTTGTACGACTCGATCCCTGACACAAGGTACGCCCAGAATGCGCACCCCTTTGTTATCAGGTTTAGGTATTTCAACTCGTCTGACGGGTTTTGGTTTATACGTCCAACTTTGTAGTTCATCTATCAGTTGGAGTAGCTCTTTCTCAAGATTGCTTTCAAACTGCTGTATCGTTATGTTGTCTGAGCCATGAGAACCTTTGTTCTTGCGGACTTCCAGAAACGCATCGATAAGCGTATTTGGGAAGCAAACTTGTTCAAAGAGGCTTTGCGTGCCTAATGGCAATGAGCATTGTGTCATTTCTCTTTTCTCCTTGCATGCGTAGGTTATGATTTGCGTATCATCGTTTAAGCGGCATAAATACGTTTAAGCTCTGGATGATATTCTATGGATTTCCAGCGAACCAATTACGCATGGATTGTAATGATACGTTGATCATTGTTAACATGTTCCGCCCTTCGCCTCCATGTCCTTATGGCTGACGTTAAGTTTTACCCTAAATCATGTCACCATGATTATCATAGGCTTAACGTTTTAAGACTACTACGGCTTCATCTGCAAACCCTTGGCACATAGGCGTTGCATTGCTGCAAAGCGTAGGGCTTAAGCTGACGTAGTTTCAGCGACCCATGCCAACGGCTCGTCACTGGGTAAGATCAGTCTCTCGATCACTGTAATCTACCTGTTATACAGACATGACGTTACGGGGAATTATATGGCTTCGGTAATCGTGGCTACCTTACCCATCATGCCTGCCTACCACAGGTTCGCACCGAGCTTAGATCACAGTTTTGACTAGGGCTTCCTTCAGATTCTTCATTGGCTCAATATTGCTGTTTATCCTCTTTGAGGGAGCAAGAGAGAGTTTCTTCCGACACCCTTGCCTTCGTCTACACGTTCCTATTCCCAAGGTCGTGACGGGAATTCCACCCGCTAGATACTGACCATGCCAGTCGCACCAC
>NZ_QLIQ01000111.1 GCF_003428165.1 Cysteiniphilum litorale
GTAAATTTAGGCAATTTAGCCGCTTTAATCATTAATGGTGCGCCTGTTTTTGGATTACGCCCACTACGGGCTGCACGCTTACCAACACTGAATTTACCAAAGCCTGTAAAGCTGACAGACTCCCCCTTTTTAACAATTTCAGTAATTGAGTCAATAAAGGCATTTACGGCATCTTTCGCACTTGCTTTGCTAATATCCATTTTCTCTGCAATCATCGCTTCAAACTCAAGTTTACTGTACTGTTTCACTTTATTTTCTTTACTTTCTTTTTTTGTTTTGTCTGCCATACTTTACTCCGATTTATTTACCATTCCACTTGCACTTGCTGAAATTATTTGAATGGATACACTAAATACAATAGCCTGATCAACACGTCAGGTCAATGGATGATGGTTGTTAAACTGCTACCACGCCATGATCTATACAGCGCATTATGTGAACTCAATATATCTGACTGAATATGTTTTCTGATTTCAGCATAAGGGCAAATATTTATTTTTAATAATTCAGGATAAAGCACTATATTATGCTTACGGCAGTATCTGCGAATTGTTGACTGGGTGAATCCCGTAACCAATGCCACTTTGGCGTGAGTATATTGCTGCCGTTGAAACTCTTTTAATACTGCCGTTACTGATCGTTGATATCGACTTGTAATTAATGCTTCAAACGTGGGCTTTCGATGTTTATTTGCCATAACATTATCCAAAATAACATAACTTATCTTTCCTGATCACCTTAAAAATAAACCGATAAATCGAGCGTCCATGCGTTAGAATGCTGATGGTTATACATATGCATATACGCATACTCTAAACCAATTAATACATTTTCCGTAAAAAACGGACGCTGTACCGCTGCAATCATCATACGATTAATACCAGAACCACTGACTTTAACGCCTCCACTGTTGTCGCTTCCCTGTGTACTATAGCAATTGATAGGACTGCCACTTAAGGTAATCGGAATATCATTGGTATTGTAAGCACCGTGATACGACAAACTAAAGTTCGTTGATCGTCCATAAACCTCTGGTGCTAATCCCGCACGCACATACCATGCTCCCGCATAGCTGTTATTGGTAACGGTTGACGTATGGGTCGTCTGTGCCCAACCTGCACCAACGCCATAAATATCATACGCCACCGTTGCCCCCGTATTAACAGCGCCAATCCTTGTCTTATCCGCTGTACCAGAACGGGTTGCTGCATTGAATGATGGATTGCCTGTGCCATTCACATCATGGACATAGCCAACATTCATCCCCAATAGCCATTGTTCAATCTGCTTGCCATAAAACAATGCCGATGAAAAATCGCTAGTGTGATCATCTGTCTGAAATAAGGTAACATTAGCACTTAAGCCATGATCAAAATAAGCGACTGACGCGTTCGTTACGCGATTCGGTCTAAACAACATCTGCACCAGTGACCCTGTCCAAACACCACCGCCTGCAAAGGAACCAATCGGTAATCGATTCTTACCAACGGTGGCATAAACAGGAAAATCATCTAAATTACCAAACATCACAAACGCATCACTAACCACAGGTGATGTATTTTCATTACCAAGCAATGTCATCTCAGCGGTCACATAACGTCCTAAGTTTGCTGCGGTATATAATGCAGCGGTCGTTAAATATAACCCTTTGCCAGACTGGTAGGTATTAACCACTTTTTCTGATTTGGCTGTTCGGTTTGCTCTGACAATGGTGCTACCATTCCAGACACTGCCATCAGCTTCTAAATAGCCCCCAAAAACTAATGCTTTATCACTGTATTTATTGCGATGCTGCAATATATTTAAGCCAAACTGTGATGAATTCATCTTACCAAACGGTAAACCGCCCTCATGCAGATTGGAGAACAAAAAGTTTTGAAGTTGACCACGATTCGTTGGAAA
>NZ_QLIQ01000112.1 GCF_003428165.1 Cysteiniphilum litorale
AAGGTAACTCCATTTATTGGAAAGAGGACAGCGCTAATGATATGTTATTCATACGGTCTTTTTACAAGGCTGGGCGATGGGAAGATATTGAAAGAATGGCTTATGCAGGCGGGTTAGCAATGGCTTCCTAAAATACCTGTTACATCCAACTTTATATGGCTCTTAACTGCTGTTTTTGTCTCGCATTGGCTGCGTAGTTTCAGCGCTCTTTATACGCACAAAGCATGGGATGACCAATACGTTGTATGATCTCATCACTGTTTACCGGAATGCCTAAGGATATTCGCAAGATTTTCAAAGAAGGTTATTTTTAGAGCAAGATGAGTAGCTTTGCTTGATTAGATTGATTAAGATGCATTCACATTTAATCAACGAGCTCACTGACAATGACTCAAATCATCAAAGACTACTCATCCGTTGAAGATTATACTTATCATGTTCGATACAATCCAGAACTTTTAAAGCCACAAGCCTGCCAAAATTGTGGTTGTCATCATTTTTGGCAAAATGGTTATTATCAACGCAAGATTTCAGGGCGAGATCAACATAAGAGTAACCGTGATCCGATAGATATCATTCGTTTTAAGTGCAGTCGCTGCAAGCAAACCTATTCGATTATGCCATCGCCTATTGCCTTATACCGTTGGTATTTCTGGTGTTTACAATTACAAGTGCTTTTATTGCTATTACAAGGGATCAGTGTCAATGCCGTTGCCAAACAATACGCCATATCAAGAGACACTGCATCACGCTGGTATCTGTGGCTGTTACATTCATTTGAAATATTTCACATGAGCCTGTGTGCTGATCATCCTTACTATGCCAGATTTACCAATGATGAGATGATCTTATTTTATAAAGATCTACTGAATTGGCGTGATTTATCACAACTGGCATTGTTCTGGCATGCACGTGATTTACTCGTCCCATATCAATGGCGGCACGCCAATGAGTAAGACAAGCTAAAAACGTTCAATGGTCGATTCCCACACTATCGTCATCCCTTTTGTTGCGGTGAATATGTTGTAATCGAAATGGTTGATCCAAAGCGATCAAACTTTTAGATAAAACAACGTAAAAAGCAACAAAGAAAACAGGAGCCCATATTATGGCAAGTGGCATCGCACTCTTTCGACTGTCGGTATTAGGAACGTTAACATCACGTGTTTCATTAGCACGTGGTGAGGTCAAAGCATTGATTAATGCACAATCGCAATTGCACTTTAATGTACCAAATAGTCGCAAAACACAGATATCACCACGAACAATTGAACGTTGGTATCATCATTGGCGCCGATCAGGGATTGAGGGATTAGAACCAAAACCACGTTCAGATAAGCAAAAGAGTAAATTAACCGAAGAAGCCAAGCGTTTATTGATTCATTTCAAAAAAGAAGACATGCGTCGTTCAGTCAATACTTTGTTGGTGTTAATGGCGAACAATGGCTTTAAAGCATTACCAAAATCCACCGTACATCGCTTCCTACGTAATGAGCACTTGTCTGCGCGAGTGATCTCAGATGCTCCTGCCATTGAACGCAGACAGTTTAGCGCACAACACGCCAATGATATCTGGTATGGTGATGTCATGCATGCCGGTAAGATTCACACCGCCAAAGGACTGCAAAAGGTCTATTTAATTAGCTTAATGGATGATGCCTCGCGCCTGATTACGCATAGTGGATTGTATTTTAATGAACAGGCAAGTTCAGTGGAATGTGTATTGAAAGAAGCCGTCCTTCGGCGTGGTTTGCCTAAGCGCTTGATTGTCGATAATGGCTCAGCTTATCGCAGTGATTCACTACAGCAAATCTGTGCACGTTTAGATATTCGCCTGATTTATTGTCGTCCGTATGAACCTGAAGGCAAGGGTAAGCTTGAACGTTGGC
>NZ_QLIQ01000113.1 GCF_003428165.1 Cysteiniphilum litorale
GTTTATTAGTGATATCTGACACAGGTGCATCCTTAGCCTTATTATAACTTGCTAAAATCTTAATCTTAACCGATTCAGGCATGTCACTGGACATCAACAAATCAAGTTCTTCTCTAGTGTAGCCTTTAAACGTATCACATTGGTGCATCTTTGCGTAATCGGTCATACTGTCCAACCTTTCCAAATCCCTGCTATATAGCGTACTATTTATCTGGTTTTTGAATTATATAGCAGATTCTATTTGTAAGCTCATAGCAGAATAAATCATTAACGCATGTAAATAAACTAGCTTATACAACATATATCAATTAACTTCTTTAAGATACATTTTAAATATATTTGAGCATATATTATTGAGTGTCTGGCAGGTACGATGACGAGCTATCATTATCTACAAACTTGCGTGATGCGGTGGTATTCATGTTAGATGAGCGATTACAGGATTTGACTCAAGAAGTCTCTGGATTGATTCCAACGAAAAATAATAGAGGCTTTATGATGACGGAGTTATCGCAGACCTCAAAGGAATATATTGCCTTTGCCAAGGATTGTGCTCATGTTCTCGATATTGGTTGCGCTTATGGCATTAGCGTATTGCCTGTGCTTGATTATTTAAAACCACGAGTCCATGTTGTTGATTTGTGTGCGGCACACATAGATGTCTTGCGTGCTAAGATTGGTGTTGAACAATTACCTTATTTTTCTGCTGAGATTGCTGAATTTCCCGTGCATACGCAATTTCGAGCTAATACATTTGATGCAATTCATATTTCACATGTGCTGCATTTTATTCGGGGTGAACATTTTACGTATGCGCTGTCTGAATGTTTTAAATGGTTGAAACCAGATGGCAGGTTGTTTCTTACGATGTCCTCACTATATTTTCCCTATTTTATTGACTTTATTCCTACCTATGAAGAAAGAAAGCGACAGGGCTATCTGTTTGCAGGTGAAATTGAAGACATGCGTATTTACGTGCCTAATCATTTACCTGACGTCATTAAAGCCAATCAGCCAAAATATTTACATGTGTTTACCAAAGAGGATTTAGAGGGCAAATTATTTGATGCGGGATTTGAAATAGATCAGTCGGATTATTTTACTTTAGAAGATGCACCATATTTAAAATATGTGAATGACAGTCGTGCGTGTATCGGTATTATTGCAAGGAAGCCTGTATTATAAGTGAGTATGGGGGATGATTTTACATTTTGCAAACATCAAAAATGTCGAAAATATCGAAAACATCAAAAGCGATAAAAACTCATTAAACCCCATCAAATGGCAGGATAAATCATGGCGCGTGGCACGGTGAACAAGGTGATTTTAGTCGGTAGATTGGGAAACGCTGTTGAGCTTCGTTATTTAGCATCAGGCACAGCGGTTGCCAATATCAGTATTGCTACCAATGAGGATTACAAAGATGCACAGACGGGTCAACTGATTGATAGTACACAATGGCATAGGGTGGTGGTGTTTGGCAAATTAGCCGAAACAATGAAACAGTATTTGCACAAGGGTGACCTTGTGTATATCGATGGTCGTATCAGAACAACAAAATATCAGGATAAAGTAACGGGTCAAGATCGTTATGCCACTGACATTATGGTCAATAACATGCAAATGCTAGGAGGTAGAACAGATCACAGCAATCCTATGCCAGATTATGTTCCGCCGCATATTGACGTTGTTGTACCTGATGCAGCTTCATCTAAGCGATTAACTTCAGAATAAAAAGAATAAAAAAATTATAACTTATCAAAGGAGATTGAGAAAATGAGGGCAGTTGTAAAAAATGCACTAACGATGACAATGACAGGTTCAATGATATTATTGACAGGATGTGCTGCCATGAG
>NZ_QLIQ01000114.1 GCF_003428165.1 Cysteiniphilum litorale
TGTCCAATGATTGACCTTCAAAATAGGTATTGGTTAAATCATAAAGCGTCACAATTTCCTCAAATTCAAACCATGTTTTCTCTCTTTGGTATAAGGCTTCTTCAATGGCATCTTTAGACTTTAACAGGACATCCGAAATACGATACAGGCGATTCTTGTGTAAGGTGCTAAAATCAGTCTGTAGCACCTCATCTAGTGCGCTTTTGGTTTTTAAAACTTCACACGTCCTCACCTCACTGGCAGGGTACAATGTGCGCGCTAAAATCGTGGCTAGCGCATCTTGACACTCGCTATTAGATAAACCGCATGTACTTAGAATCTGTGGCAAATGTAGGTCTTGCGCTGCTTTGTGGACAAGGCTTTCGGCACCAATGCTTTTAATATCAGAGGATTCAACAGAGGAAATATCTACTTGCTCATAGTGCGATTCTGTCGGTGTTGTATTAAATAACGCTTCACCGTGCTTTTTAATCACAAGAGCACTTAAGCGACGTGCTTCTGCTTCAATATGATCATCCACATTCAATAGAGCATGTTCAGCGCCATGAAGTAAGTCTTTAACGCGATCCGTCAACAATGCCCATTCTGACTCATCAATGGCAGTATAGCTGCTGCCTAGATTTAAGAGTGTAATTTGGCGCACCTTGCCGTTTGCCATACGCATCGTTTCAACTAAACGATAGCTGTAGTAGGTGACATCAGCAATGGTGCGTGTTTTTGTTTTGCGTATGTACATAAATTATGCAGCGGTATTTTGTATTGAATTGACTCTATCAGAGTTTGCAAGCATAAGCAATAGCAAACATATATATTATGGCACTACAAAAGTGATTTTGACATAAAATGAACGTAGGAATAAGGATTTGAGGGGCATGAAATTGCAAAAAAAGTTTGATTTGAATGTTTTGTAATCAAAAATTTACCAACTTGGGATAAGACCGTTCGTGAGCAATTTATCAATGAAGTCAACCTTGCTGAAATCAGCTCGTTATCTGACTTTAACCTACGCTTACACGCATGGTTACAAGAGATTTATCATCACCGTCAGCATTCAGGGCTTGTTAAACAATCACCGATGGAGCGCTTTCGCCAAGATGTTGGACATATCCGTCATTTAGGTGAAAAGGCACAATCGATTGATGAGATCTTTTATCATCGTATTGCGCGCAAAGTATCTAAAGTCGGTATTATCCACTACGAAAACCAAGCCTATGAAGTGCCTTATCAATACTCAGGTGGCAGCGTAAACTTAGTGGTTGACCCACACTTAAAACAAGCCAAATATATTGAAAGTCGACATGGTGAATACTTGGCAAAAGTGGTGTTATCCGATCAACAAGCCAATCTTACACGTAAGCGTCAAAGACCGATGATGATCACAGCTGAAGATGCTGATCAGCAATGTGAAAAAGGTACAAAAGGTAAAAAAAGCTTTGTGACGGACTATGCACTGACATCATTTCAGAATCGCTTTAAGTTGGAGGATAAGTAATGCAATTTCTTATGCACTTTGGTTTAAAGCATCCACCATTTCATAAATCACAACAAGTCCTTTGGGATAATGAGAGTTTGAATCAATTAACCGCTAAGTTTACACGCTTATTAGACTTACCTGGTATTGGCGTATTAACTGGTGATTATGGCGTTGGCAAAACATCTGCCTTACGACATATTCAACAACAAGTACAAAATCCCAATTGTCATCAGTTCATTTATATTTGCGAAACAGGCTTCTCCCGCACTGAGCTTTACCGTTTGA
>NZ_QLIQ01000115.1 GCF_003428165.1 Cysteiniphilum litorale
TGAGTTTTTAGATGACTTAGCCTCATTTCTTAACTTTCAATACGATGCTGAAGATATGCTAACACTTTGGCTTGTTGGCAATAAAGCGCTTGCTAGTAAGCTCAAGCAATCACGCTTTGAGGCATTGAACTCAAGAGTGCGTATTTGGCATGAGTTGCAACGCATTAGCAAGTTTGAGGACTTTACTGCATTTATTGATCATGGGTTTAAGGCGGCAGGGTGTACGACATGCTTATTGGCGGATAGTGATTTACGTTTATTAATGGAAGCAACGCAATGTTTGCCAAGACACATTTATAATGTCGTGACCAATTGTCTAGAAATTGCCTGTGCACGCAACTTAAATCATATCTCAAGCGATATTCTCGAAGAAGTCCTCGAAAGCATGCGTTAATACCTGCATGTGACATCACATCGAGTAAACCCTCCTCACATATATCATTTAATCTCATAGGTGGTATCTGTTACCAATCATAAGGAAGTAGCAAAGCACCGGCTTTGTAAGCGAGCGTGCGAGCGAAGCCCAGATGGCCGTTATTTGAAGAGCAAATAGTAAAAGCAGGCAAGCACTTCAATTTAACATACAGGTCACTCCTGCCTTCTTAACCGGATAAGATAAGAGATCTAAAAACAGCCAAAATCATCTCCGCATTCACCGTGGGACTATCGACGCCAAATAGTCGGGGACGCTACACTGGTTTACCCAATTGTGTCGAAACATAGATCACATCATCTTGATGAGGTGGAGTTTTACTGAAATCAAAGAATACCAGTTTTGCCTTGAAATAACCAAGCATCAGCACAAAGTGCAGTTTGCTTTTAAAGTTTTTAATCTCATCAATAGCGACTTGTTCTTCGTGGTTTAAGGTAAAATAAAGTGCACGTGCTGGATCATCTAAACACGGAATATCATAATAATATGAAAGCTCAGAATCTGATAAAAAATGCGTATAATTAGTATCAACTGTAATGTGGTGACTCATGTGTGCGCTTCTTGCTTCTTGTTTTTGGGTGAAACGTCTACATTACGATGACGTAAATAAGCATAAAGCGTACCCCGACTAATACTAAGCTCAGCACAAATCTCATTGATACTCAGCTTACCTGCACGATATAAATTCTCTGCTGTATAGGATTTCGCAATAGCTTCTTTTGATAAACCTTTTGGTCTGCCACCTAAACGACCCCTAGCGCGTGCTGAAGTTAGTCCTGCCAAGGTTCTGGCTTTAATGACATCGCGTTCAAATTCGGATAACGAAGCAAAGATATTAAACACAAGCTTCCCATAAGGCGTTGTTGTATCAATGGGATCTTGTAAGCTAACCAAAGCAATATCTCGATCTAGCAAATCATAAATAATGTGAATCAGGTCTTTTAGATTACGACCTAAGCGATCTAGCTTCCATATGACCAAAGTATCTCCTGGCTTAAGCTCAGCAATGAGCTTGGCTAAAAGTGGACGTTCTTTTTTGGTGCTAGTGACTTTTTCATGGATGATCTTATCACAGCATGTGCCTTCAAAGCATCAACTTGTAAGTCTAAATTTTGCTCTAAGGTGCTAACGCGTGCATATCCTGCTTGTAACGAGCCAAATTAAATTGCCTGATTTGAGCCACATTATTTTGCCTATTATGTATGTATAACAATTTCTACTTTATCCCCTATTTTAGTTGCAAGATGGTTAGCAGTTTCTTGACAGAGGCAAT
>NZ_QLIQ01000116.1 GCF_003428165.1 Cysteiniphilum litorale
GAAAGTCGCATGAAGTTTAGTGGTAGCATTACTGATATTAATGCGGCATTAAATGGTTTGATATACGCAGGCAATCCAGATTTTACAGGCAGTGATAGCTTAACGATATTAAGTGAAGATAATGATGTCACAACACCTTTGAGCGATAGTGATGTGATCAGCATTACCGTGAATCCGGTGAATGATGCTTCAGTGTTACAAAGCTTTTCTGGTGTGCCAACGCTTAATCAGCTAGGTGCTACGATTGATGGTGATGAAGCCAGTAGTTCATTGGGTGCGGCGATTGCCATGAGTGCTAATGGTCAGGTAATGGTTGTCGGTGTGCCACAGCAAGATGCTAATGGTGGAGATAGTGGACAGGTTCGCGTTTATCAATATATCAGTAACAACTGGGTAGCGATGGGTTCAGCGATTGCAGGACCAAGTACAGGTGATTTTGCAGGTAATTCAGTCGCTATTAGTAGTGATGGATTGCGTATTGCCATAGGCGCACCGTTAGCGGATAACGGAGGACTTAATCAGATCGGTAAAATACGTGTATATGATTTTACCGGTGTTGATTGGCAGCAGGTCGGTAATGATGTAGTAGGGACTTCACAGTTTGATGAAGCCGGTAGTTCAATTGCTTTAAGTGGTGATGGCAGTAAGCTAGTATTCGCAGCAAGAAAAAATAATACCAATACAGGTTTTGTTGGTGTTTATACCTATGATGGTGTCAATTGGGTGCAGCAAACGGTGATTTATGGTGAGAATGCAGGTGATGAGTTTGGTTCATCGGTGGCATTAAGTCGTGATGGCAGTACTTTAGTGATTGGTGCTAAGTATAATGATGAAGCATTTAACAATGCAGGTAAGACCAAAGTATACACTTACAATGGCAGCAGCTGGGTGGCAAAAGGGTCGCCAATATTAGGTGGTGCTTCATCCGATCAATCTGGTCATTGGGTGAGTGTTGATGCTGATGGTAGTACGATTGCGATTGGTTCGCCGTTGAATAATAGTGCTGCAGGTCTGATTAAAGTTTATGAGTGGACGGGCAGTGTATGGAGTCTTAAAGGCAGCCAGATTGCTGGAAACGCTAATGACATTTTGGGTATGTCTTTTGCATTAAATGATGATGGTGATATGCTCATTACTGGTGCGATTGGTGCGGATGCCGGTGGTGTGGATAAAGGTGTTGCAAGGATTTATCGTTATGCCGCAGGCGCATGGACGCAAGTATTGACAGATATTGAAGGTCAAGCGACGGATGATCAGTTTGGTCGGGGTATTGCCATCAGTGCAGATGGTAAAACCTTTGCTGTTGGTGCGCAATACAATGATCCTGGGGCAATAACAAATGCCGGTCAGGTTCGTGTGTATCAATTAAGCTATCCAGGCTCTGTCATTAATTATGTTGAAAATGATGCGGCAACGGTGATTGAACCAGCATTGGTGATCAGTGATATTGATGATATCAACATTGAAAGTGCGACAGTGACAATTACGGCAAATTATGCCAATGGTCAGGATGTTTTAGGCTTTGTTAATACTGCAAATATCACAGGAAGCTTTAATACAGCCACTGGGGTGTTGACATTAACGGGTACGGATACGCTTGCCAATTATCAAACAGCATTACGTAGTGTGACGTATCAAAATACCTCATTAGCCCCGAGTGAATTAAGTCGTACGGTAAGTTTTAAAGTTAATGATGGTGA
>NZ_QLIQ01000117.1 GCF_003428165.1 Cysteiniphilum litorale
CCCTATGTGTCAGGATAGTTGTCGCCTGTAGTTAATTTTTAATCAGGGCGATAATTACTGGAGAAATTATGGGAAGTTATAATGATGCTTTTAAAGCGGATGCGGTTAAAAAAATGTTATCAGGAACACAGTCAGTGTTAGAACTAGCTAAAAGATTAGGCGTATCAGATAAAACCCTGTATAACTGGAAAAATAAATATCTAAACAAATGCCCAACGATGTCAAATAAAAAACACAAAAACACAACGTTCACCGCTGAGCAAAAGCTTGCAGCAATTATAGAAACAGCGTCTTTAAATCAGCTGCAATTAAGTGAATATTGTCGCACAAAAGGCATTTATCCAGAACAGCTTAAACAATGGAAAGAAGCTGCTTTAATGGGTTGTAGCAATACTAAGCCAGAATCGTCGATAAGTGCAGATGAAGCCAAAGCAAATAAAAAACGCATACATGCTTTAGAGTCTGAGTTAAACCGCAAAGACAAGGCATTAGCAGAAACAGCTGCATTGTTGGTGCTTGCAAAAAAGTGTCAAACCATTTGGGGAATAAAAGAGGACGATTAACCTCGGCAAATGATCGACAGCTTATAATGACATCGATTGATGAAGCATTGAATCAAGGGGCGCGCCAAGCGCCTGCATGTGCGATTATGGGCATTAATCAGCGGACATATCAACGTTGGAAACTTAATGGTTATGAAGATAAACGGCAAACAGTCACTAAAATAGCGCCATCAAATAAGCTAACAGCAGCGGAAAAAGCCCAAATTATTACGCTTTGCAATAATGAAGAGTTTGCATCGTGCAGTATTAAGCAAATAGTTCCAACGTTGGCAGATCGCGGTGTTTATATAGCATCTGAAAGCAGTTTTTATCGAGTATTACGTGAGGCAAATCAAATGAATCATAGAGGCAAAAGTAAATCACCAAGAACAGTCACAAAACCGCAAGCATATACCGCCAATGGCGCCAATCAGATCTGGTCATGGGATATCACTTATCTGGCTTCTACAATTAAGGGTATGTTCTACTATTTGTATATGATGGTTGATATTTATAGTCGTAAAATTGTTGGCTGGGAAGTGTATGAATGTGAGTCCTCAGATTATGCAGCAGAAGTACTGATTAAGGCTAAATTAAAAGAAAACTTAAGCAGTAATCATAAGTTGATTTTGCACTCAGATAATGGCTCACCAATGAAAGGAGCTACGATGCTTGCAACCATGCAAAGCTTAGGTGTTACACCATCATTTAGCCGCCCTGCAGTGAGTAATGATAATCCTTATTCTGAAGCATTATTTAAAACGCTTAAATACACACCTTCTTATCCAGAGAATGCCTTTGGTGATATTGAACAAGCAAGAATCTGGGTAAGCCACTTTGTTAATTGGTACAACAAAGAGCATCGTCACAGCGGGTTAAAGTATGTAACGCCTGAGCAAAGGCACTTAGGACTGGACGTTAACCTACTGCAACAGCGTGAGCAGCTTTACTTTGAGGCGAAAGCGAGAAACCCATCCCGATGGTCTGGCAACACGCGCAACTGGCAACATGAGGCTTTAGTTCATCTTAACCGGATAAATAATGATGATAATCTAAGCAAGATTAGTGCTTAGTGGAAAAAGTTAGGCGACAACTAGCTTGACACTTACCG
>NZ_QLIQ01000118.1 GCF_003428165.1 Cysteiniphilum litorale
CCTGTCTTTATTTGACCTCCCTGATGATGGGTGGGTATCGTTGAATGAGGTGAGTAAGGTAAATCAAATGAGTCATATGAGTCAAATGCCCCTGCCTGTGATTGGGCATAGACCTCACTCATCGAAACACACCCTTGAATACCACCGACCTTGTCACAGTCAAAGCTACTACTAAAGGTCGAACACCCCGCCAATAAAAAAAGACTAAAAAGACTAAAAAGACTAATCAGGGTCAATATCACCTGATATTCTTTAACAAAACGCATGATTAAAACCCCTTTACAACTAATTTTTATTTTTTACTTTTTTTACTTTTTTTTACTTTATTTGCTTGCTTAATTTTCTGCTTTTTATACTTTGCTGTTTTCCTGTTTTTCTATTTCCCTAATGTTGGCAATGTTGGCGTTTAAACAAGTCCATCAGCTAACGGGGCTTCAACCTGACGCGCTTGACCCGCTTGGGTTAACATATCCCCACTAAATGGATTGATCTGAGCATCATCTGTCAAGCCTGAGCCATACTCATCAGTACCCGTCATCGGTGCCTGTGCTAAATAAGGCGAATGTGGTACTTGCATGTTCTGCGTATTTTGCATATTCGCCTGCTTCATTCTTTCTTCACGCGCGGCATCCACTTTCTGCTCATAGGCTCTAATACGCGCTTCATCTAAAATCGGAAAACCCTTTAAAAAGACAATATTTACCTTAGCACCCGCACGTAAATCAATCGTTGGCTGAAACTGCTTGGCAAACTCAATGTAATATTTACTCATCTCACCAAAGGATTGTGATACACCCTTGCCAAGCGCATTGGGTAAAATCTTTGAGGCATCAATCGTTGACGTTGCCCCTAACGGTGAAATCGATTGTGTTTGTGAATACTGCGAAGCGGATTCGCCTAAGCCTGATAACAAGCCTGCAATCCCCGCATTCATAATCACTTTATCATTACGTAATTTAAACTCACCACGAATGCCATTTTTACCACTTAAATCAAACGCCGTACCCTCAACCCCAATATCTAAAATCGACCCATCTTTACGCACTAATGATAAATGCTCTAAACGCACCATCCCTCGTGAGGATGAAATCCGCCCATAAACACTCGCTGTAATAAAGGCACCCTTAAGATAAGACCGCTTACCATTGGGTAAGAAACAGTTGTTTTTTACCTCAAACATAATCGGTGAAGCATCTCCCTGCGCATCCACCCCTGCCTGAGCCTCCGCAGCACCTAATAAAATCGCCTCACAAAACGTGCCTGTTGGGACATAATTTTTATGCGTGCGAATATATTTGCTGATAGATTCTTTTTCAACAACCGTTTTACTAAAACTCACAGGTAACCGCACAACAGGTGTTGCTTCGGTCTGTTCATGAGAAAGAGACTCCCCACGACTAAAAATGTCACCATGGTTTAAATTGTCATGATAGTCAGGATAATTAAGATCACTTAAACTTTGACCATGCGGCAACTGTGATCGATCAGCGTCCTTGGGTTTTGTTTCATTCTCTCCATTAGCGCCCACCTTATAACTACCAGATAATCCACGCAGGGGTTTTTTGACACCCTCTATCCATTGCTGTGTTTCTTGGTTTTGCTGCATTTGTTGCTTTTGTGCCTCAAGTGCTTTTTTAA
>NZ_QLIQ01000119.1 GCF_003428165.1 Cysteiniphilum litorale
ACAGCAGCTCCCGCTGTATTTTTTATTTTTGACAGTCTTAACAGGTGCTTTTTGAAAAAAATAAAATGCCCTGCCATCTTTAATAGCATTTTAAACTTTTATGTCGCATCAAAAAATTCTAGGGTATATCAAAAGCACATAGTTCACGGTATGTCATGCTAACATGTATCAATAATGGGAGGACTCTTAAGCTTTCCAGCAATGTATAAATATAATGCTTCCCAGCTCTTGATAATCGTCACAAAAAAGGCGCTTCGTATTCGCTCCCATAGATAACTCCGCCTTCCGTGCTTTTCAAGAGCCGCTTGAAATAGCGGACAAGACAGCTCTTGAATCTGATCTACCATAAATGCCAACAGCATCAAAAAACCAAACACGCTGCATAAATTATTTTTACCATGACCAAAATTATGCTCAAAATTATACCCCTGATTTTTTAACGTATTAAACGTCTCATTCTCAATCTTCCAGCGCGCGCGTGCTCCTTTCATGATTTTAAATACATTGCTTCGATTAAGTTCAAGGTCAGTCACCCATGTGAAACGTTGAACTTTGCCCTTTTTATTTGTTTCTTTGTAAGACAAAAAATTAACCTTTATATCACCTCGGGTCTCATTTAACTCCGCACCATTTATCCACTCAAACTCATGGGTGACCCCATCTTTTTTAATGACTAAACGCTCTAATGTACTTGCGTTAACCCAGTCAAACAACCAAGCATGATCTCCTGGTTTCACGCCCAGAATGTAACGAATATTATGTTTGTTCAATTCATCAATATGTGGACCATTTGCATATAGCGCATCCTCAACAAAAATCATTGGTAAATGCGGGTGCTCTTTGCGTAGACGCTCAATTAAACGCTTCGCTGCATTGCGCTCACAGTCGTTCTTTTTGTTGCCATCACTTTTAATGATTGGCTCAGGCGCCAGTGGAATAACTTGCTTAATATCAGGGTGCACAATCGAGGCGCATAGCATTTGATGATAATAGGTTTTTGTGCCGTCACGGTGATTCTTTACACAGCAATTATCACAATGAATTTCATGGGATGAAAACATTCCCGTACCATCACTTGATATCAGATAATAATCACCAAAAAAACGGTACTGTTCTAACGCTTTCCCTCTTTGCAGAACACTTAATAGCGCATTGAAGGCAGGGCGTAGTTCAAGATAATCAATGTCATCTAAACGTTCGCGTAAACAGGTGTCAGAAGGCGCTTTTCCGACTTGATATAGCGAGCGAAGGTTACTTTTAATTTCACTCTCCTCTGATCGCATATCTTGATCAAACTTTAGCAAGGAGGCATATTTCATACCAAATATTGCCATGCCACACATCAGACAGTCAACCAGAGAGTATTTACTCGACAAATCGCGCTCTGAAACTTTAGAAAATGCTTTGCGAACCGTTTCAAGCAAAGATGGTATAGATAGGTGTTTTTTAAACTGATGCTTCATTGCGCTCCGGCAAGGCTACGAAAAATAAATTTATCTTCGCGCTAAAAACCTTTGTTTGCAAGCTTTTTCATACTCAGCGGGAATTGCTGA
>NZ_QLIQ01000120.1 GCF_003428165.1 Cysteiniphilum litorale
CATAGGTTTATAGGGATCTTTTCTATTCATTTAATTCTTCTCCTTGTAAAGTCTGAAAGCTTGACCAGGCTAGGGCAAAGTCATGCATTCGTTGAAACCCAAGCCAAATTGTTTTCACACCAGGGTTGCTATTTGGTTTCTTAATATAACCTCCCAGCTGAGCAATCATAGTCATCATATCACCAACTGAGGGCGCCTTTTTAGGTAGAACACCTTTCTTTACAACAGCATATACTGATTGCCACTCACAAACCTCAAACACTGCATCACAACTAACTTCTGGATGACTACGACTGAGCATCGTCAAATAAAGAATGCGCCATGCAATAATCATGTATAAACGTATACATACATTGAGGTTGTGCTCATGCACAAACTGCCTTTTCTCAATGCTGCACCCACTTTTTAAAACTTTAAAGTAAATCTCTATTTGCCAGCGACACAGATAAAAATCAACAACCTCTAAAGCTTCTTCAGCCGTACTAATATCCAGACTTGTTAGCAATATCCACTCAATACCTTTATTGCCCTCTGGCGGATCGATCTCTGTTGCAATAACAATAGTCAGCTCAACAGGCTCAAAGTTCTTTGTCTTAGGGCACTTAATCTGGACTCGCTTATACTTTATTTCCTGCTTCACCTTGCGCTTATCTGAGCTATCGCGCTCCTTTATTTCAAACTCAATTTCAGCAACGCTCGTCTCTGCTTTTACATGCTCCCATAGCTTTGAAGGCTCGCCATTTTCACTTGCTTCAAGCAGTCTGTTTTGAGCTGAACGTATAATCCAGTGTGCCTTACAATCTTTACGCTTATCTGCTGTTTCCTGAAAAAACTCATAAATATCACCTTCCCGATCTGCAATATTTATAATTCGAGTATCCGGAGACTGTTGCGCTATTTCATCACACGCTCGATAACTCAATAGCCAGCGATAGCTTTCTTTATCCTCAATCGGTTTATTTTTATGGTCTTTTTTACCGCTTATACTTTCTCTATACCAACTGTAATCATCAATAATACCAAGACATACTTTGTCAGTTGTAAGCGCCAGCGTTGGATGCAATAACATCCCTTTTGCCTTCTCTGTATGTATCGGACCTATGCCTTGCTTCTTATGATGAGAAGCATAATTTAACTCTGTTGTGTCCTGCGGCATAAGAACAGTTTGATGTTGTTTGATCCGCTCTATGGTCGAGTTGATGTGTGGTGCGATGATTTTCTCAGGTGTCACTTTTTTATTATTTATAAACTGATAGGCAGCACATAGCTCTGACCAGCTAGAAAAAGCGCTAGGAATACTCTGTGATGGGTTTTTGCTTAACGCTGATAGCACTTCTTTGCTGCGCTTATCCAAACGTTTGTCATTCAGCTGTATCCCCGATAACTCTTCCAACACCCAACTCATTTACTTACCTTATTTCCTTGTGATTTTATTCATCTTATCTTTAACTCAACCATTTTAAAACCCACTTACCCAAAGATCCCTATAAACCTATGCTT
>NZ_QLIQ01000121.1 GCF_003428165.1 Cysteiniphilum litorale
GTTTATCCTCTTTGAGGGAGCAAGAGAGAGTTTCTTCCGACACCCTTGCCTTCGTCTACACGTTCCTATTCCCAAGGTCGTGACGGGAATTCCACCCGCTAGATACTGACCATGCCAGTCGCACCACTTAAAGCAAAAGGAATACGCCAAATCCACTGTGTATCATGATGTGAAAAAACGCTAGAGGCAAAAAAACCAACAATGGAGGCAAGAAGAAAGCCTAATGATGATATGGAGAATACCATGCCAACTGCAAAGCCCTTATCACTGTGATGATCTTTTACAGATAGTGAGATAAGACCTGGGAATTGTCCGCCAACGGATAAACCTTGAATGATGCGCAAGACAATTAGTAATATCGGTGCCCAAACACCAATCATCTGATAATCAGGCAATAGCGCAACCAAAAATGTCGAGATGCCCATCGCAATAACACAGAAATTAATCATGATCTTGGGGTGATAATAATCGCTTAGCCAGCCAATCAAAAATCCACCTAGGGGGCGAACGAGAGAGCCCAGAAAAAATGTGGTAAACGTTAACAGTAAGCTGACATAAGGATCGTGGCTTGGAAAGAAATCTTTTGCTATATAAACAGCAAAGTAAATGTATAAAGAGAAATCATACCACTCGATAATATTGCCAAAGGAAAGACGGGCGAAGCTAATAAGTGATTTTTTCATCGTGAAATTTAAGGTTTTTGCTATCCAGTTCTTTTCAAGGGTGTCATAGATTGAGAGTAAAACCAAGGTAATATTAGGAATAAATCTATCTAAGATACGCTAAAGATCATTTGATAAGATCGCAAATCAATCAATGTCGTGGCTTTTCAGGTCGCATTTAAATCAAAATCTAATAAAAAGCTGTAAAAGTTAAAAAAGATGAAAAAAGGGGTTGCGGGGATGTAATTGGTGTGTATAATGGCACCTCGTTCTCAGCGAGAATGTTCGCGAGAAACGCCTTGGTAGCAAGGTTTTCAAGATGTTTAAAGAGATATAAAATGTAGATACTTGAATACTTTGAGCAAAAATTTTTGCGGATTGTTAGTTCTTGTTTTTTGCAGGAATTGATGATCTAAGGATTTAAACTGAAGAGTTTGATCCTGGCTCAGATTGAACGCTGGTGGTATGCTTAACACATGCAAGTCGAACGGTCTGACCACCACATTGTTGTTTTGTTTAATTTTTTGAGGGCTTAATTTACGATTAAGTTTCTTGAGGGCTATTAGATAAGGCGCTGATGTGGTGGTCAGATAGTGGCGGACGGGTGAGTAACGCGTAGGAATCTGCCGTACAGTGGGGGACAACAGTTGGAAACGACTGCTAATACCGCATGACACCTTCGGGTCAAAGGTTGCTTAGGCAGTCGCTGTACGATGAGCCTGCGTTGGATTAGCTAGTTGGTGAGGTAAAGGCTCACCAAGGCGATGATCCATAGCTGTTCTGAGAGGAAGATCAGCCACAC
>NZ_QLIQ01000122.1 GCF_003428165.1 Cysteiniphilum litorale
GAAAAACTGCTATGAGTTATCCAGAGAGTTATTTAAAAGTGTCATTGCTAAGTTTGTGACTGAGTTCGCACCATCGATGGAATCGCTACTACCAAAATTCATGCCATCCATCAATGCGTAAGTCCTATGGTTTATCTTTTGTTGTAGTTGGTACTGGTTTTTTTAAATCGTCCATGGCAGCAAACATTGGATTGCTTTATGAGAAAAAAGACCCTAGACGTGATAGTGGCTATACCTTGTTTTATATGGCAGTTAACTTAGGCGGTGGGGTTGCTTTGCTAATGGTTCCTATCATCGCTAAATATTTTGGTTGGCATGTCGGTTTTTCAGCGGCAGCTATTGGTATGGCATTAGGCTTGATTATTTTCATGCTTGGTCAAAAGAAAGGACTGCTACCACCAGATCAAGTGCAAGCATCAATAAAAATAAAGCTCATAATTATTACCTTAGCTTTAGCTTCTACAATGATTTTTACCTATTTTATTCAAAACCCTAGAGATACCTCAACTGTGCTGTATATAGTTGCAGGATTTGTTGCTATTTATCTGCTTTATAAAGCAGTAATTGGTGGTAAGAAATATATCTTAGCTATTGGCGCTGTTATTAAGTTATCTATTATCGTTATGGTGTTTTTTGCACTATTTGAGCAAACAGCGACAAGTGTACTTTTATTTACGGAAAGACTTGTGAACCTGAATATATTTGGCTTTGAAATTTCTTCTGCTAGCACAATGTCATTCAATAGTCTTTTTGTAGTAATTCTAGCGCCATTTTTTGCAGCATTGTGGACAAGATGGAATCCAAGTGTCTTTGCTAAAATGGGTTCAGGTGTTATTTTAACTGGAGCAGCTATGGGGATATATACCCTAGGAGCTTATTATGCCATGCAAGGTGAGATGGTTTCATTACTATGGATCATCGCAGGATATTTTGTTATTACAATGGGTGAGCTTGCTTGTAGCCCAACGGGGCTTGCTGCTATTAGCAAGGTTTCGCCAATTGATGTTGTTGCCGTGCTTTTTGGCGTTTGGGGCATTAAATCATCTTTCAGTAACTATATAGCAAGTCATATAGCAACATTTACAGATGTAGGAAGCGCAATAGACTCTCAAGCAGAAGCTTACTATAACGTATTTTTAAATCTAACAATATTTGCTTTTGTTTTTGGCATCATTGTTTTAATGATCTCTCCTTTACTGAAAAAGATATATAAAATTTAGCAATAACCTCAGTTCGGAATTACGGTTCATAAAACACTCAATCTTTTCTGGCCCACAATAGAGATAGGATCGATAACCCATGCAGCAAGGCATGCCATCAAATGTGTGCATGCATTTACAGGTGAGCGATGCCTTGTATGCCACAACATTAAACTATTTTTCAAATGATCAAATAGAG
>NZ_QLIQ01000123.1 GCF_003428165.1 Cysteiniphilum litorale
CTAAAGATATTATCAACCTCAGGAGGCGCTGGATCATACGCCATAAACCTGCCAAGACTTGGCGCATAGTATCTTGCATTCATATTAACAAGATTCATATCTTTAACGGTCTCTTTGCCTGTAAAGCCGATATGATCTCCAGGTGTTGGTCGCTCCTTTAATTCAATACCAAATGGTCGGTAGCTTTGTGTCCAGTCTACCTGACCGTTGGTAATGCTGGCAATGGGTGAGCCTAGGGGGTTAGTAATCAAATAATGGAAGGTAACATTTTGAGCGTCATAGACAGAGTGTGTTGCTGTAGCAACAAGCTTACCTTCAAGATAAATATAATCGGTGATTTCATTAGTGTTATTAACCAAATCACGATTTTCTTTATACATTAGCTTCCCATCACGATCATAAACCGTAATAAGCAAGCGTTTTTCATCTTCTCTTGTGGTAATAACATGCCCTAAAGGGTCATATTTAAAATCAATTGTGTGTGATGCGTTATTAAAATGAATCAAATGTCCGGCTGCATCATACAGGTAATGATCATCGCCTTTTTGGATCACATTGCCATTGGCGTCATAGGTAATATTCTCATTGGTACTACCGGTGATCGCTGTTAAAAGGTTATTTGTGCTGTAGGTATAGTTATTTGTCTGGCTACCAACTTGTAATTGAGTGATATTGTTACCCATATCATAGTGATAACTGGCAGCACCCCAAACGCCATTAGCCGTTATTAATCGATTAGCATAATCATAAGTGAAGCTTTCGTTTTCACTTGTATTAAGATTATTAGTAATACTTAATACATTATTCTCACCATCATAGCTATAGGTACGATTAACAATTGATCCTGCTGCAATATTACTAATTCTACCCATGGCATCCAAGGTATGAGTGACATTAACACCACCTTGATAGCTTGTGATTGTATTAAAGGGAGAATATTTGATATCGCCAACTACAAGCGTTTGGAAATTACTATCTGTTCTAACCAGCTGAGTTGGATTTCCCAATGGGTTAGGATTATAGGAGATGATCAAACCATCAGGATAGTGTATGCTTGTTAAAGAGCCGTTATCGTCATAAGTGTAATTCAAGCTGCCATTACCCAAACCATAACCATCAGCAAAAGACATTGATGTTAATCTATTTAATGCATCATAACCAAAGGTAATACTACTTAATGGTTTATTAGCGGCATCAACAGCGGTTGTTGTTGCTAAGTTATTATTTGGATCATAGCTATTATTAACGGTTGGTGCTACTGGAATACTATTATCCGCAGAAGCACTGTAGATAATAGAGCTAACATTTCCATTAGCATCATAAACAAATTTTGTTTTTGAACTATTATCGGTTTGTTCTGTCTCTCTTAG
>NZ_QLIQ01000124.1 GCF_003428165.1 Cysteiniphilum litorale
CTGAAAACTCCTCAAAAATTTAAAAGCGTGTACAATACGCCCGAAGCAATGATATAAGAAGAGGAATCACAAGGATGGCGCACACTACTTTTGGTGACCACATGAGTAAATTATTAAACAAAATGACATCAAAAGTGTCTTTTAAAAAATGTGAAGACGATACTGGAAAAGGTTTTAGAGCATGGCAGTTTAAACCTTTACTCAATCAGTAGCAGCCAAAAGGAGTACGAAAAATTGAGACGGACAATTACAGGTGACAATAAGCTAAATGACTTTGATCCTGAGCAAATTAGTGGAGTACTATGTACTGAAGCAGCCAAGAAATATGAAGCTTCCGATAATGTTATTTTGATTCATGATCCCAGTGAGATACGCAAAAAGTATACCAAGCAGGCAGAGCATATAGGAAAAGTAAAGGATCTGAATAAGAAAACCATCAATGGCTACAGTAGCTTCAATACAATTGCCGTTAATTTAGATAATAAACAGATTGATTTATTGGGTCATGAGCTATACAGCAACAAGCAGCCAGAGTTTTTATCAAAAGAAACGATTGAACAGTTGAATTCTGGTGCGGATATCGTGATTTCACAGGAGTCTAAAGAAGCCTATGATGACGATAGTTATTTGACTTCAAAGCGCGTAGCATTAAAGCATATTAAATCCTGCTCTAATGCCTTAAAAGAAAAGAATTCAACATTAAATATTACGCATGTATTAGATCGTGAGTTTGATGATAGTGAGTACTTTGATTTTATACAGGACCTGAAAGATGAGTTTGTCATACGATTGAAGAAAAACAGGACGGTTTCAGGCTTAAGTGGTGATAAGGAGCAAAAAGGGAAATTGATAGATCACGCCTTTGAACATTCATATACTTTCTGTATTCAAAAGCTATACATCAGTGGACGCTGTTTTCAGGATTGCGTGATCAAGGCTAAATGGCAGAAGATTGGGCAGTATCATGTTGTTTTAATGACGCTGCTTGATCGCAAGGGCAAAGAAGCTTTTGACGAACCGATGCTTTTAATCACAAATAAGGAGCTTATGAATCAATATGACGTTTACAACGTTTATGATTGCTATTTAAAGCGCTCTCGTATTGAGGGTGTGTTTAAATTTATCAAAGGTGAGTTAGGCTGGGAAGAGTTTAGGATAAAAGACTTTGAAGGGATTAAAGCCATTACTGCTATTGGTTTCTTTGTTGCATCTTATTTATATGAGATTGGTCAAGGTGAAGTTTATGATGACTTTGTTGTATTGATTGCACAGCTTGGCGGCTCTAAATCAGGTGAAGTAACAAGGCATTACATCTTGGAAGGAATGAAAACATATCTTGCAAAACTACGCGTAGATCAGTTTATT
>NZ_QLIQ01000125.1 GCF_003428165.1 Cysteiniphilum litorale
TTAAGACGATTCAGCGTTTTCGCCCCTCATCTGAAGCATGGTTTTCATCGTTTTTAATCAAGCGCGGTGAGTTTTCGTCAGAGCATCGATTCTTCCTTGATCCGTATTCTAAGATTATTACGTCAACCAAAAGACAGGAAGTGGATGCGGTAAAAACCTATCGCAAACAGGGCTATCGTCTTAAAGAGGCGATTATGCTCACTGTTGAGGAATTTTATGGGGATGAATTAGCCGAGTTGCAGCAATTCAGTATGGCATTTGCGGATTTGCAGGAACGCAATCGGGTAGATGTTGATTATGCGTATTTTGAGCAGCAGTTGCAGGAGACTACGGATGCTCAGGTACATCAAAATCGGAGTTAATTGAAGATGTTGGCAGTCGATATGAGAAGTCAAAGAAGTCAAAGAAATGAAAGACATCAAAAAGGTCAAAGAATAAGAAAAAACAAACAATTTGAAAAATTGTTATCACGTACGGTGCTTTTAAACTTTTTTGCTATTTTTTGCATGTTTTGCATGTTTTGCATTTTTGTCATCAGCTTGCTTGGTATCACTCAATATAGCTACAGTAAAGACTTGGGCAAATATGGGCACACCTTTGACATCGTTGAAGTGAATTTTTTGGACTTCATTCATGTTAAGTTAAAGGCGCTTGAGCAAAGTGGATTTTTAGCGCAGTGGCAACGCGAGGTTCAAGATCAGGTGAAAGCAAAGATGTTACGTCCAACGCCTGTGAATATTCCGACTACCGTAACGCCAGATGTTTTTTATTATCAGCCGATCATGACGTTGCAAAAGAATATTATTGATCACACAGGCAAGGTGATCTATCCGAAAGGGTTAACCATCAATGCGTTGGATATTTCAACTTACCCCAAAGTGCTACAACAATATGCACTAACACCACCAATCTATGACACGGTATTACTATTTGCTGATGGGGATGATGTATTACAGGTCAAGTGGTTAAAAACCAAGCTTATGCAATTACAGCGGTCAAAAACACCGCTTAAAGTGATCTTAACAGGTGGCAATGTGCATGAGGTCTCATTAGCACTTGATCATAATGTGCGTTTTGATCAGGGCGGATTTATCACGCGCACGTTTGGGATTAAAGCCGTACCAAGTATTGTGACGAAAGACAATGTATCGATGAAGATTCAAGAGATCAGTTATCGTGAGGTGGTTTTTTTAGCGCAGATTGATTAGAAGCCAACTTAAGACAGAGTCAAAACAAAAAATAACAAAAAAAATAACAAGAAAATAGCAAACAATAACATACAAGATAAATTAAAGCGGGCGTTGCGAATGAATAAATTTAAGC
>NZ_QLIQ01000126.1 GCF_003428165.1 Cysteiniphilum litorale
TTAAGACGATTCAGCGTTTTCGCCCCTCATCTGAAGCATGGTTTTCATCGTTTTTAATCAAGCGCGGTGAGTTTTCGTCAGAGCATCGATTCTTCCTTGATCCGTATTCTAAGATTATTACGTCAACTAAAAGACAGGAAGTGGATGCGGTAAAAACTTATCGCAAACAGGGCTATAGTCTTAAAGAGGCGATTATGCTCACCGTTGAAGAATTTTATGGGGATGAATTAGCCGAGTTGCAGCAATTCAGTATGGCATTTGCGGATTTGCAGGAACGCAATCGGGTAGATGTTGATTATGCGTATTTTGAGCAGAAGTTGCAGGAGACTACGGATGCTCAGGTACATCAAAATCGGAGTTAGTTGAAGATGTTGGCAGTCGTTATGAGAGGTCAAAGAAGTCAAAGAAATGAAAGAAGTCAAAGAAGTCAAAGAGGTCAAATAGAAAAATGGTCATCACGTACGGTACTTTTAAACGCTTTTGTTATTTTCTGCATTTTTTGCTTTTTTTACTTATTCTGTGCATTTTTTCTATCAGCTTGCTTGGTATCACTCAATATAGTTACAGTAAAGACTTGGGTAAATATGGGCACACGTTTGACATCGTTGAAGTGAATTTTTTGGACTTCATTCATGTTAAGTTAAAAGCGCTTGAGCAAAGTGGATTTTTAGCGCAGTGGCAACGCGAGGTTCAAGATCAGGTGAAAGCAAAGATGTTACGTCCAACGCCTGTGAGTATTCCGACGACTGTAAGGCCAGATGTTTTTTATTATCAGCCGATTATTACTTTGCAAAAGGATATTATTGATCCTACAGGCAAGGTGATCTATCCGAAAGGACTAACCATCAATGCGTTGGATATTTCAACTTACCCCAAAGTGCTACAACAATATGCATTAACACCACCAATCTATGACACGGTATTACTATTTGCCGATGGGGATGATGTATTACAGGTCAAGTGGTTAAAAACCAAGCTTATGCAATTACAGCGGTCAAAAACGCCGCTTAAAGTGATTTTAACAGGTGGCAATGTGTATGAGGTCTCATTAGCACTTGATCATAATGTGCGTTTTGATCAGGGCGGATTTATTACCCGCACGTTTGGGATTAAAGCCGTACCAAGTATTGTGACGAAAGACAATGTATCGATGAAGATTCAAGAGATCAGTTATCGTGAGGTGGTTTTTTTAGCACAGATTGATTAGAAGCCAACTTAAGACAGAGTCAAAACAAAAAATAACAAAAAAAATAACAAGAAAATAGCAAACAATAACATACAAGATAAATTAAAGCGGGCGTTGCGAATGAATAAATTTAAGC
>NZ_QLIQ01000127.1 GCF_003428165.1 Cysteiniphilum litorale
AAATCAAAAGACAACCGAGAACACTGGTTTACCTTAGCATACTGGTATCTTTAACATGAGGAGCCGTGTACGGATCCGTACGCACGGTTCTGTGGGCAGTCGGGGCTAACCGCCCCACTGACCCGATGCTGGAACATATCCGGTATCCATTGCCCATTGCGCTTGGATTTTGGGTTGTGCTAAGAATTGATAAAAGGATGCGACCCCTTTATATATAAGATCCGCATTAGGTGTATTCTTAGGTAATGCAAACGTCCACATAGCTCCTCCACCAATAATGGTGTTTTGTGGCTTACGTGTATCTTTTGTTTGCCAAAATGGAATTTTTGCAACACCCACTTTAAAAGTCGTTAGTTTTGAATAGTCCGCCAACATTGAAGATGAATGCACAATCATCGCACACTTGCCGCTAGTGAATAAAGTATCCGCAGAGCCTAAACGTCCGCCATACTGGAAAATGCCTTTTGCTTGCCAAGTCTTAAGCTGTGTTAAAAAGTCCGCCACTGTTTGATTATCAAACCTAAGCTTTGGCTTCATCGAATCGAAACCATTATTAGCACTGGCAAAGGCTAAATTATTCCATGCGCTAAACTCCTCTAATAAAAGCCAAGAAGGGTAAGCTGCCGTCATAACACACCCCTGTCCTGATTGAATTAATTTTTCTCCTACTTTAGTCAACTCTTGCCAAGTAACCGGAGGGTGTGTGACACCTGCTTTAGCCAAAGCCTTTTTGTTATAAAAAAGCACAGGTGACGAACTATTAAAAGGAAGACCCGCAAGCTTACCATCCACGCTATAGTAGCCGCTCACTGCAGGCCAAAAATCACTTTGATCAATCGTAATACCCGTCATTTTCTCAAGCTCATACAGCGGAATAATCGCACCATTTGAGTAAATCATCATCGCCGTACCAATCTCATAAGACACCAACATATTTGGCTGTGTGCTTGAGCGATAAGCTGTTGCCGCTGCGGTTAATGAGTTTTGATAATTGGATTTATTAATCGCCTCAACATAATACTTATGCTGACTTTGATTATACTCATTGACAATTTTATCTAAAGCATAGTTAAGCGACCCACCAAATGAATGCCATAACACCAGATGAACCCTGCCATCGGGCGCATTCGCAATTTGTGGGTATTTTAGGAAGCCATTGCTAACCCGCCTGCATAAGCCATTCTTTCAATATCTTCCCATCGCCCAGCCTTGTAAAAAGACCGTATGAATAACATATCATTAGCGCTGTCCTCTTTCCAATAAATGGAGTTACCTT
>NZ_QLIQ01000128.1 GCF_003428165.1 Cysteiniphilum litorale
ACCTTCGGGTCAAAGGTTGCTTAGGCAGTCGCTGTACGATGAGCCTGCGTTGGATTAGCTAGTTGGTGAGGTAAAGGCTCACCAAGGCGATGATCCATAGCTGTTCTGAGAGGAAGATCAGCCACACTGGGACTGAGACACGGCCCAGACTCCTACGGGAGGCAGCAGTGGGGAATATTGGACAATGGGGGCAACCCTGATCCAGCAATACCACGTGTGTGAAGAAGGCCTTAGGGTTGTAAAGCACTTTAGTTAGGGAGGAAGGTTATCAGGTTAAGAGCTAGATAATTTGACGTTACCTAAAGAATAAGCACCGGCTAACTCCGTGCCAGCAGCCGCGGTAATACGGAGGGTGCGAGCGTTAATCGGAATTACTGGGCGTAAAGGGTTCGTAGGTGGTTAGATAAGTCAGATGTGAAAGCCCTGGGCTCAACCTGGGAACTGCATTTGATACTGTTTAACTAGAGTTTACTAGAGGATTGGGGAATTTCCGGTGTAGCGGTGAAATGCGTAGAGATCGGAAGGAACATCAATGGCGAAGGCAACAATCTGGGGTTAAACTGACACTGAGGGACGAAAGCGTGGGTAGCAAACAGGATTAGATACCCTGGTAGTCCACGCTGTAAACGATGAGTACTAGCTGTTGGGTCTGGTGTAAAAGACTTAGTGGCGCAGCTAACGCGATAAGTACTCCGCCTGGGGACTACGGCCGCAAGGTTAAAACTCAAAGGAATTGACGGGGACCCGCACAAGCGGTGGAGCATGTGGTTTAATTCGATGCAACGCGAAGAACCTTACCTGCCCTTGACATCCATAGAAGATCTGAGAGATTGGATTGTGCCTTCGGGAACTATGAGACAGGTGCTGCATGGCTGTCGTCAGCTCGTGTTGTGAAATGTTGGGTTAAGTCCCGCAACGAGCGCAACCCTTATTTTTAGTTGCCATCATTAAGTTGGGCACTCTAGAGAGACTGCCGCTGATAAGGCGGAGGAAGGTGGGGACGACGTCAAGTCATCATGGCCCTTACGGGCAGGGCTACACACGTGCTACAATGGGCATTACAGAGGGAAGCGAAGCTGCGAGGTGGAGCGAAACTCAGAAAGGTGTTCGTAGTCCGGATTGCTCTCTGCAACTCGAGAGCATGAAGTCGGAATCGCTAGTAATCGCGGATCAGAATGCCGCGGTGAATACGTTCCCGGGTCTTGTACACACCGCCCGTCACACCATGGGAGTGGGTTGCAAAAGAAGTAGATAGTCTAACCGC
>NZ_QLIQ01000129.1 GCF_003428165.1 Cysteiniphilum litorale
CACGGCTGTCCCATCTAAAAACCTTGAGTCAAAATAGTGCTTAAAGTCTGATTTCCCCAGGCTGCTTTCTTACGTAATCCTTTGATGCCAACGTTCTTAAATTTCCCCTTTGTATTATTTAGCATATTTAGTGACATATGCCTGATTATCGCCATATTCTCAGCAGCATTACCCTTTCGAACGGTTGATCTATCTTCATTGTAAACAACATCCAAAACCCAGTGTAAACTATTTTCAACATGCCAATGACAACGTATTGCATTAGCAAGTTTCTCTGCATCGGTATCTAAACTGCTAATAAAAAAGCGGCGCTCAACACTTATTTTTCCTTTAGATTCTTGAGTTTCTTCAAGCATTACAATGCTTTTAAGTCCTTCCCACTGTGACTTTTGCGTAAGCCAATCAATTTGATTGCTCACATAACATTTGCGAATTTCAATACGACCATGACCTTTGTCAACGTGCTCACACTGTGATGAAATAGCATTATTCTTTGCTTTGGCTGCCTCTGTCTCCAAAAATAATCTCACATCCTCGTTTAACGTACCTTGATTGCCCTTGAGAGCCAAAACATAATCACCGCCTTGCTCAATGATCTGCTTGGCAATTGCTTTTTGAGTTCCCATTGCATCTATCGTGACGATGTGCCCTTTAAGGTTAAGTAGTTTTAATAGTTTAGGTATTGCTGTAATTTCATTTGATTTCTCATCAACAGCTTGCTGTGCAAGCACTAATCGTGCTTCTGTAGCAAATGCACTAACCATATGAATGGCTGACCTGCCTTCAACTTTATCGGCACTATTACGCAAGGCTTTGCCATCTACCGCAATAACTTGATTAACGATAGCCTGCAATGATTTCACCCACTCAATAAAGCAATCTTTGAATGTTGCTGTATCAAGTGCTTCAAACACTCTGGCAAACGTGTTTTTTGAAGGAATACCATTTTCAAAAGCGTAATGCTTTCTTAAGTAATCTAGCTTCTCCTCGCCAAACAATACAAGATCACGCCAACTCTCAGCTCCACAAATAGCGCCACACAAAGTAACAAAAAGAATTTCTACAAGTGGATATAATTTGGTTCGATCAACACGTGGATCTTTCAAATCTTTAAAGTGATTTTCAAAAGTGGTGGATATTTCCTGAGTCATAGCTAATACAATAGATTCCTTTGATGACAACTTCAAAGATAAATTTAGCAAAAGTCAACATATTTTAGATGGGACAGCCGTG
>NZ_QLIQ01000130.1 GCF_003428165.1 Cysteiniphilum litorale
ATTGCAAGCTCTAAAGAGAATTACTATTACACGATTGCCGTGCGTAATGAAATGGCTTACAAACTTGCGCAAAAAAATCCTGAGCTTTTAGCAACTGATGCAGAAACTCAGAAGCAGTTGCGTGATAAGTTCCCGCACTTTTATTCAAAACGCTTTATTTATCATGTTGGACTGCATGAAGTGCGTCTTGCAGCTAAAGATCGTATTGATAACTATCTACAGTCAGGTATGAAGGACAAAGCCATTGCTTATGAGATTATGCAACATCTTGGTAAGCATATGTTTTATCTGAAAAATCATAAAGATTGTGATATTAAAACCATTTCAATACAGGCACTTGAACATCAATATGCCGAAGGTCTTAAAGCAATTAATGACCCGCAAAAAGCGTCTGTTTATCAAGCGTTGGCTGATTACGACATTGCGATGGAAAAAACCAAGCAGGCATGGGCGCAAATCCGTCAAGCGAGACGACTTGAAAACCCAACTATTGATATTGCTGAACTAGAAGCTAAAGCCAGCTGTTTGACAGATATTAAAAATGAAAAAGCGCATAAAGCTTACGTTAGTAGCGGTCAAATTAAAGATGAGTTGTTGAAAAACACCTTTAAGCGTATCGATGTACTCAAACTCAATAAGGCAGCACATAGCCATCAATTAGTGATTGATGTTGGTGAATACCGCAAAGTTAAAGACCAGGATAATCAGGTCTTAGCGCAAATGTTGGCGCTTGATTTGTCATTAGATTATGGCAAAGGACAGGTCTATAAAGCCTTTAAAGCACATGCTGCTGATTATCAGAAAGGCTACTATATTGATGCGATACGCGCGCGCGAAATCGAATTTAAGCAATCCTTAGGTGCTGATCAGCGACCGCTATATGATGAGGTGTTGCGCTATGTTGATGCGGATCGTCGTTTACGTTATGTGAAACATCCTGGGGCTTACCATGATAAGCTGCTGCAAACGCGCCACAGCTTAGCTGTTCAATTTAGCAAGTGGCCATCGCGTTATGAGTCGATGCTGCAATTTGAGGAAGTTAAATGGAGCCAGGTGCAAGCGTATAGTGAGCGTGTTCCAGTTCTTAATCATCTAAAAGCAACTCATGCAGTGAATGAAATTGCACCTGCAAATAGTGCTTCTTCTAACCTTTCTACTGCGCCAATGCAGCCAAGAGAGGTGACGCGTTTTGA
>NZ_QLIQ01000132.1 GCF_003428165.1 Cysteiniphilum litorale
TAGGACTTACGCATTGATGGATGGCATGAATTTTGGTAGTAGCGATTCCATCGATGGTGCGAACTCAGTCACAAACTTAGCAATGACACTTTTAAATAACTCTCTGGATAACTCATAGCAGTTTTTCACTAAATCGGTAACCTTCATTCTCTGCAAAGCAACATAGGCACAAATGCCTGCAAAAATATGTGTATTTACAGAAGATGCATTGCGTACCTGAAAATGCTCAATATGACACACTTGTTTAATAATCCTGTGGTATTGCTCTATTTGCCAATGCTTATCATGTAGCTCAGAAAACTCTACTCGTGTCAGACTTTCCAACTGTTCTGATTCGTCAGTATGACCTTCAGGAAATGACATATCCATAGCATAATGCCTCACTTGGTCTTTTAAGTGCGTTCTAAAAAGCTTGATATAACCATACTCCTTTAACCAAACTGACAAACCATCCGAAGGTACATCTAAATCACGGACAAGCTCCCATTTCCCTTTATAGATAGATACTTTACGATTGCTTTCTAGTGCAAACATGAATCCCAAACTGTGGTTTTTCACAGCTTTCAAATTCTTAACGCAACTATACCAGCTATCGCCAGTAACCCAAGCAGGAGTCAGCCCCCACGATAGAACCTCACTTAACATTTCTAAAAAATAATCGTTCTTAGTTTTGCCTTCAGCTTTGTCATAAATGCGATAGTTAACGGGAAAACTACGTCCATTAGAGTCCGTATAATACAATGTGATTAAGTTAATCCCTTTTACCACGGCATGATGCTTTCCGGAATAAAAATGTCCCACATATGAAATGTGATGAGCATAAGGCTTATCTAACACACTGTCATCGACACTTAACGTTCCTCCACAAGGGCCAATATTTTGCTTGACCTCATTATACAAATCTAATGGTGTGTAATTTTCCCTCTGCAAAAAGCGATTAACGCTGTCATGTGATATATTCAAGACTTCAGCGACGCGCTGACAGCTAACGAATTTAGGCTCACTTATGAGAAAGCCAATATACATTGGTAACGTACATTGAGCTGTTGGTGGTCGTGTTATTGCTCTTGTCATGCTTGGTTAAAGCCTATCAACATCCATTTTTGGTAAGTATACAGGGGAACTAGCACATAATCACGCTGTCATCAATGCGTAAGTCCTA
>NZ_QLIQ01000133.1 GCF_003428165.1 Cysteiniphilum litorale
TCGAGCATTAGAAAAAAACGATATAGACATAATTATCAATTATTTTCACTTATTAAGTGCACAGAAAAATATAAGATTAAGCTATACAATTGATTTTACCGTTGAGTGCAGACATTTTGACGTCTTTGTGTTACAAAGGCTGCTTGTGAGTTTGATGACAGAAAGTTTTTTTAAAATTGATCAAGGCGGTAGTATCAATATTGTTATTGATACCATCGATAATTGTATAAGATTAAATTATTCGGATAGTTCGTATGATATTGATCTTCAAACAATTAATGAATCATTGTCAGAAAGTGATTTTTTTATCCCAGAGCCATCTTTTAGTGAGTTGATTATAATTGCCGATGGGAGTATTCATACAATTTCAACTAAGTATCAAAAGAAAGCGTTAGAAATAAAATTGCCAAGTAGTGAATCAGGTAGAGATAAAAATGTCGTTTATTTTAACAGGGTTGGTTATTAATGAACATTATCAGGTTTTTATTAGTAGGATTTATGTATTTTTGTGACTCCAATTATGCCGCAGAGTTAGCGGTTAATGTTGATGCAAAAAATAGTTATTTTGTTGGAAGAACGTCGGAAATAGGACAATTATCTCTCGATTTTAAAGATAAACCAACAATACTTTTAAAAGGCGGTAAAGGTATTGGCAAAACACAAATTGCTAAAGAATATGTGTGGCAAAATCTTTCTCATTATGATTTTATCTGGTGGATCAACGGATCTGAAGATATTGAGCCACAGGCTATTTATTTTGCAAAAAAAATAAATGCAATATTACCTGAAAGAGAAAAAGTGAATAGTGCTGGAAATGCAGAATTAGTTTTTCAAAAGATTATTCAGACATTATTAAATTCTAATAAGAAATGGCTGATTGTTTTTGATGATGTTAACTACCCAATAAATCATCTTATTGATTTCAATCAACTCAGTTCAGCAAAAAAGCATCATGTTCTGACGACTGCCTATAATTGTGACTTTATCAAGATGTTTACTTCAGTTATCACCATCAAGAGTTTTGATCGACAGGACTCTGTTACTTTATTGAGTAGACTTGATCAAAAACAGTATAAAGATAATAAAGATAAGTTAAATGAGCTAGCAAATTTGTTGTATGACCACCCTTTATCGGTAAG
>NZ_QLIQ01000134.1 GCF_003428165.1 Cysteiniphilum litorale
CTCTTACCTAAAATATCGCCTGCGGCTAATCCTTCAATGTCTAAACCAAGCTGTGACCAAGTGCCACCACTATAACGATAGATTTCAACCTGTCCGCCATTATTATTGCCATTGCTGTCATTAAGTGACGCACCAATTGCTAATGTCTGACCATCCCCACTTAAGCTTACTGCTGACCCTGATCTATCCGAAGCTGCTTCACCGGCGATATCAAGTCCTAACTGCACCCAGTTGCTGCCGTTATATTGGAAAACACGCACATGACCGGAGTCTGTACCACCATCATCGCTGTTCTCTGCACCAATGGCAACGATCATCCCGTCATCACTTAGCGAAATAGCTGAACCTGAGTTATCACCAGCAAATTCACCCAGAATATCGCTACCTAATTGCACCCATGCACTGCCATTGTATTGATAAATCTGTACCACCCCTTGGCTGCTGGCATGCGCTTTTGATGCAACAGCAATCACCGAGCCATCATTATTCACTGACACCGCATGTCCTAGATTATCAAACGCTGCGGCACCATTGATATTAGCACCCAATTGATTTAAGGTGACCGGACCTTCAAAAGTGGTTAATTTAGGGTCGATATTTGCCAAGACATTAATGGTCAATGGATCACTGCTTGATAAAGTACCATCATCTGATAAAACCGTTAATGTATCAGCACCCGTAAAGCTTGTTGTAGGCTGATAACTCATGCCATTTAAAGCGGCATTGATATCAGTAAGTGTGCCCGTAATCTGCATACTTGCAGTGCCATTACTGCCACTGTTAAAAGTCAAACCCGTCACCTGTGATAAGGTTAAAATACCATTAGTCACGGACAAAGTAACCGTACTGTTGCTATTATCATCTGCAATGCTAATCACATTGGCATTGGTAGTATTAAACACTAAGGTGTTATTTTCTTTAATAACCTGTGTCGCAGGAATGGTATTTACTGGTGCACTATTGACCGCAGTAACATTAACCGTTGCGGTTAATACTGCAGAGTCAACATCACCATCATTAACTTTAAAACTTACCGTACGACTTAATTCACTCGGGGCTAATGAGGTATTTTGATACGTCACACTACGTAATGCTGTTTGATAATTGGCAAGCGTATCCGTACCCGTTAATGTCA
>NZ_QLIQ01000135.1 GCF_003428165.1 Cysteiniphilum litorale
CTCTTACCTAAAATATCACCCGCGGCTAATCCTTCAATGTCTAAACCAAGCTGTGACCAAGTGCCACCACTATAACGATAGATTTCAACCTGTCCGCCATTATTATTGCCATTGCTGTCATTAAGTGCCGCACCAATTGCTACTGTCTGACCATCGCCACTTAAGCTTACTGCTGACCCTGATCTATCTGAAGCTGCTTCACCGGCGATATCAAGTCCTAACTGCACCCAGTTGCTGCCATTATATTGGAAAACACGCACATGACCTGAGTCTGTGCCACCATCATCGCTGTTCTCTGCACCAATGGCAACGATCATGCCATCATCACTTAGTGAGATAGCCGAACCTGAGCTATCGCCCGCAAATTCACCCAGAATATCGCTACCTAATTGCACCCATGCACTGCCATTGTATTGATAAATCTGTACCATCCCTTGGCTGCTGGCATGCGCTTTTGATGCGACAGCAATCACCGAGCCATCATTATTCACTGACACCGCATGTCCTAGATTATCAAACGCTGCTGCACCATTGATATTAGCACCCAATTGATTTAAGGTGACCGGACCTTCAAAAGTGGTTAATTTAGGGTCGATATTTGCCAAGACATTAATGGTCAATGGATCACTGCTTGATAAAGTACCATCATCTGATAAAACCGTTAATGTATCAGCACCCGTAAAGCTTGTTGTAGGCTGATAACTCATGCCATTTAAAGCGGCATTGATATCAGTAAGTGTGCCCGTAATTTGCATACTTGCACTACCATTACTGCCACTATTAAAAGTCAAACCCGTAACCTGTGATAAGGTTAAAATACCATTAGTCACCGACAAAGTAACCGTACTGTTGCTATTATCATCTGCAATGCTAATCACATTGGCATTGGCAGTATTAAACACCAGCGTGTTATTTTCTTTAATAACCTGTGTCGCAGGAATGGTATTTACTGGTGCACTATTGACCGCAGCAACATTAACCGTTGCGGTTAATACTGCAGAGTCAATGTCACCATCATTAACTTTAAAACTTACCGTACGACTTAATTCACTCGGGGCTAATGAGGTATTTTGATACGTCACACTACGTAATGCTGTTTGATAATTGGCAAGCGTATCCGTACCCGTTAATGTCA
>NZ_QLIQ01000136.1 GCF_003428165.1 Cysteiniphilum litorale
CAGATTGATTAGAAGCCAACTTAAGACAGAGTCAAAACAAAAAATAACAAAAAAAATAACAAGAAAATAGCAAACAATAACATACAAGATAAATTAAAGCGGGCGTTGCGAATGAATAAATTTAAGCAATTTTTTGTTGTAGTGAATCCCTTTATGATATTGATTTACCTGCTGTTGGGCTTATCTAAAGCCTATGCTACAGGCACAGGTTGTGTGGGGCGTTTTGTTAATCCTGTCACGGATGTCTCATGGGCAAGTGTTTTTCCTATTACGATTGGGGCAGTGCAAACCGTACCGAGTCGATTAGGCTTGCCTGATACAATAAACCCGCCGATGCCTGTGGCATTATGTCCAATTCTCCCAAATGTTTACCGTCTTGGCATTACGTTAGGTTACTGGGAGCCGCATTCGTTAGTCGATGTTACACGCATTCCCTACTGCATGGTCAATATGGGCTACCAGATGTCGATGGGGATTAATCAGCAGCAGATTGGCGGACGGTCGAATTATATGGCAGGCTCAAGTGATAGCAGTTTTTATCATGTGCATTGGTATAAATATAATGTGATTTATCTGTTAAACCTGATTATGTCAATGGGGTGTATGCAGGCGGAAGGTGTTGATCTTACCTATATAAGTGAACTTGACCCGTTATGGGATGATGAGATGTTGGCATTTATATTAAACCCTGAAGCGATTTTATTTGGTAATGTGGTTACACAATTAGCATGTATTCCAGAAGCCATTGCGACCTCTACTAATATGAGTTTGGCGTTTGATGTGCTTTTCTGGTGTGCGGGTTCTCAAGGGGGAATTTATCCGTTAACAGGGTCAGTGGCTTATACTAATGCCAATATCTCAAATGCGGTGTTACTGACGGAGCGGATGAATTACAAATTGCATCGTCAGGGTATGATTCTCGAAAGCAAAGGGGTTTATCCTATTGTATGTCAACAATATCCTGAGTATATATTACCTAAATCACGTTATCGTTATCAGTTTACGAATGTCGTGCCAGAGCCTTATTTATCGCATCCGTACACCACAACAACGGTTATTTCAGAAGCAGGCAAAGACCATATTGTGTCAGGAACCAACTTTGGGCTATTAAACTTCAG
>NZ_QLIQ01000137.1 GCF_003428165.1 Cysteiniphilum litorale
ACTAAGCACTGGGAATTATAGATAAACTGGGCTTAACTGCAACTCAAATGCGATGATTTTGCTAATTTGATACAAAATTCAAACATTGTTGTAATCTTTATTACGATTTAACATATACCTTGTTATGTCATCGCTATTTTATTTCTTGGCACCACTTGCCTTATTTACTTTATTTACCTTATTCACATTATTTAGAGTATGTGCTTTCTAATTCCCATGAGCAAACTAAGGAGACCATCATATATGTTTAAATTATTTACACGCAGTGGGCAAATATTTTTTCACAACTGGCGTATGTTAAAGCAGGTACTTAAAACGTATTTTATTGCTTATTTTCTGCTTTTAATCTTAAGTTTTTGTGCGATTGCCTATTATACAGCAAATAAATATGAAGTTGCTTCATGGAAAGCCTATTACATCGCCAAAATGACGGTACGATGGACAGATAATCCGCTTCAAGTCATTGGCATGAATGACTATGGACATGCTGTGATTAAATCCTTTACTCGCCGTCATATTTTAACCAACCTATACTTCAAAAAACAAAGTGATACCGTAAATCATAAGCTATATTGGGCATTTATGATGCCATTTTATGGGTTGACCGCTTTATTTTTAGGGTTTGCTTTTGTTCTTACTAAAAGAACCAAAGCAAAGTACAGTGGTGAAACACTGGTACGAGGTGCGCGTGTTGAATCCGCCAAAGTGGTCAATAAAATACTCAAAGCAGAAAATAGATTATCTCCTTTAAAAATTGGTCAACAACATTTGGTCTCTGAATCAGAAGTTAAACACATTGTATTGCATGGTACAACAGGCACAGGGAAAACGGTGATTGTTAAAGACTTATTACATCAGATTCGCCCACGTCATCATCGTGCGGTGATTTTGGATGATGGTGGCGCCTACACACAAGCGTTTTATGATGAATCAAGAGGAGATGTTATATTAAACCCTTTTGACACACGCTGTCCTAACTGGAATGCGTGGGATGAGTGTGTTGAAACGATTGATTATGATAACTTTGCTGCTGCTTTAATTCCTGATGAAGCCGATAAGGATAAGTTCTGGGTGCAGTCTGCCAGAAACTTATT
>NZ_QLIQ01000138.1 GCF_003428165.1 Cysteiniphilum litorale
TTCATCTTTCAACAGTCCCAATGCTGATCAGCAATAATCTTATGCGCCATATCTAGTAAGGTTTGATCACCTTCTTTTAACACTTCTAGCAGCAATATTTTTTCTTTAAAGTAAACTTTACCAAATTGTTTATCATACTGAAAAATCGATTTAGAGTTATCAATTAGATCCGCTATTTTGATTGTTTTAGCAGCTGGTGGTGCTTTTGAGATATGCGCTCTGTCTAAAGCTTTTCTGATCGCTCTATTGCCGTCATCTGGCTGACTTACATCAGTTAGCCAATAAACAAGCTCAGCAACCTCTTTGCCAAAAAGCGCTTCTATTTCTGATAGTTTAGTCTCCGTGTCTTCTACCGTGTCGTGTAGCAATGCAGCAATCAGCATTTCTTCGGTATGATCAACCTGACTTACAAGCGCTTTTACAGCACGAGGATGAACAATATAAGGCTCTCCCGTGTACTTTCTTAGCTGTCCGTTATGTTTTGATGCTGCAAAGCTATCTGCCTTTGCTACCTGCTTACTCATTTTATTTCTCTAACTTTTAATTGTTAAGACTTCTTCGGTTTTTCTTGCTTCTTTTGCTTCTATTATTTCTGTTATTTCTGCTGTTTTGCTAAACACACCCATCATGAATTCTATAAAATGACGTAGGGTTTCTGTCATAATGACAAAATCAGCATCGAACCGCTCTATCTCAGATTCAGTGACAATATCATTGGCCTTGTCCTGGACTAGCTCCAGAAATTTAAGCGATTTAATCATAAACTCATCATTAAGTACAAAAGATAGTTCATCTTGCCATGACAACGCTAATTGTGTGACTTCTCTGCCAGAGTCAATCAAAGAGATAATATCATCGGTAAATAAATTTTGTCGCTGACAACGAATAACACCGCCATCATTGTTGTTATCCTGCAATACACACTGATCTTCTATGGTTAACTCTTGCGGATATTCATTGGTTTTTATCCAGTGAGTCAGGAGCATAGAGACGGGTATTAAATCAGGCATTCTAATTTTTAAGCTGCCCAGTGTTTTACGTAAATTAACGGTTAAG
>NZ_QLIQ01000139.1 GCF_003428165.1 Cysteiniphilum litorale
TATTGAATTAGGATGCTCTTTACCAAATATAGACTCATGTTTTTCCAAACAATCAGTCGCGCGAATATAATCATGAATACCAAAATAAAACATCCCCATATCAAAATACAATAAACTTATTTCATGAATTTTGTGATATTTAAGCGTTTCAAAATACATTTTCTCAGCTTTGCCATAATATAATATTGCCTGCTCTACATTATTAAGTTTTGCATGTGTTTTTGCTGCAATTGCATATAAAAAAGCTATACTTCTATCTTTAACTTGATCAGATTTTATAAATACCAAACTCTCATTAACATAATTCAATGCAACATTGTATTTTGTTTGGTTATATGCAATATATGCCTTAATTATCGGTACTGATGGTGAAAAAATATTATCTTCGCCCTTAAAATTTTTATCTATAGAGCTAACTAAATCAGATACAGTTGATAACGCCAGTTCATTGTCTCCAGCTATTGCTAAAAATTTCGACTTATATATGAGTAATCCAATCACATTACATGAAAAATCGGTATTTTTATTACTTATATCAATTGCTTTATTTAAAATTAATACTGCGTTATCAAAATCTCCTTTATCTGCTAAGGCTGCTGCTTTTGCTTGATATATTACAGTTTTATATATTTCCGGAATATCTTGAACAGAAGCAATCTTTTGATCAAATAAATCTGTGTATTCTACAACTTTATCAATATTTCCATAACGAGCATTAATCTGAGCTAGTTTAAAATATAGCACTGCTTCTTCTTCATCAGAATCTGGGCATGTCTTTAGTGTTTTTTGAGCTTTATAAGCCTCTATCAAAGCATTATCAGTATCAAACAACATCCACTGGTGGTATGTACTTCTCATCAGTTGATATTTTGCTTTTATCCGACAAGCTATCGTCTGTTTTTTTAAAAGCGCATCAATATCATTAATCAACTTTTCTGATGCCTCTTTTTGTCGCCTTTCTGTTAGCACATACTCTAGCAATTTAACTTTAATATTCACTAAATCTGGTGAATGATAATTGCTCTTTACACAAATGTC
>NZ_QLIQ01000140.1 GCF_003428165.1 Cysteiniphilum litorale
TATTGAATTAGGATGCTCTTTACCAAATATAGACTCATGTTTTTCCAAACAATCAGTCGCGCGAATATAATCATGAATACCAAAATAAAACATCCCCATATCAAAATACAATAAACTTATTTCATGAGTTTTGTGATATTTAAGCGTTTCAAAATACATTTTCTCAGCTTCGCCATAATGTAATATTGCTTGCTCTACATTATTAAGTTTTGCATGTGTTTTTGCTGCAATTGCATATAAAAAAGCTATTGTCCTATTTTTATTTTGATAAGATATTGCCTCTAAACTTTCACTAATAAAAGCACTTGCATTTACATAATTTTCATTATTGAACTCAATATTTCCTTTGATCATAGGTACTGATGCTGAAAATATATTCTTCTCTCCCTTGAAATTTTTATCAAGCGATCCTACCAACTCTGATAAGACTGACAACGCCAATTCATTTTTATGCATTATTGATAAAAACTTGGCTTTATAAACCAAAAGCCCAATAATATTGCTTGAAAACTCTGATACCTTGTTATTGATCTCAATCGCTTGATCTAAGGTTAATATTGCCTCATTAAAACTACCCATATCAGCTAATGCGATGGCTTTGGCTTGGTAAATAATTGTTTTGTAAACTTCAGGGATGTTTTTTGCTGTTTTCACAGTTTCATCAAATAAATTTGCGTATACCAAAACATTATCCACATCACCTTGAAATGCATAAAGTTGGGTTAATCTGAAATACACTATTGCCCATTCTTCTTTTGAATCAGGGCAATCTTTTAGCGTTTTAGCTGCCTGATTAGCCTCAATCAATGACTGTTCAAAATCAAACAACATCCACTGGTGGTATGTACTTCTCATCAGTTGATATTTTGCTTTTATCCGACAAGCTATCGTCTGTTTTTTTAAAAGCTCATCAATATCATTAATCAACTTTTCTGATGCCTCTTTTTGTCGCCTTTCTGTTAGCACATACTCTAGCAATTTAACTTTAATATTCACTAAATCTGGTGAATGATAATTGCTCTTTACACAAATGTC
>NZ_QLIQ01000141.1 GCF_003428165.1 Cysteiniphilum litorale
GGGGCCATAGCTCAGCTGGGAGAGCGCCTGCTTTGCACGCAGGAGGTCAGGAGTTCGATCCTCCTTGGCTCCACCATCTACGCATCGATATTTAATTAAGGTTCAAAGAATGCTTTGATTTGATTTAACTTAATTCTAATTATTATATTGTGCTAAAGAGATTTATCTGATCAAGGCGCGAGAAGAATGAAAGCAAGAGTTTATAAATATAAATGATTGCTTGAATGATTTGAAGCAACGCAGGTCAGGTGAATGTCTTGAGCACAAGAAGAGATCTTTAACAATTTATTATAGAGTAATGACCAAGAGAATAAGCGCAAACGGCGGATGCCTTGGCAGTCAGAGGCGATGAAAGACGTGATAGCCTGCGAAAAGCTTCGGGGAGTTGGCAAATAAGCATTGATCCGGAGATGTCTGAATGGGGGAACCCGATCGGAAGACAGAAGACAGAGGACGGAAAGCAGAGTTTTTTCGAGTAGCCTATGTTTTGTGTCTTCCGATCATTCAGATGGCGGAAAATAGCGGATTAGAAACGGTAATTTGATTTTAGAGACGTGATATTTAATTTTAGTTTTAAATAATTGTATTTGAATTTTAAAATTAAAGGCATCGCGCAGCGATTCAACAACTGTCTTCTGTCCTCTGTTTTCCGTCATCTGAAAGCGAACGTGGGGAACTGAAACATCTAAGTACCCACAGGAAAAGAAATCAACCGAGATTCCCTCAGTAGCGGCGAGCGAACGGGGAAGAGCCTGGCATATTTTAGCGCATAGATTAGTTGAACATTCTGGGAAGGATGGCCATAGCAGGTGATAGCCCTGTAGACGAAAATTTATGCGTGGAACTAGGTATGCGAATAAGTAGGGCGGGACACGTGAAATCCTGTTTGAAGATGGGGGGACCATCCTCCAAGGCTAAATACTACTGACTGACCGATAGTGAACCAGTACCGTGAGGGAAAGGCGAAAAGAACCCCGATAAGGGGAGTGAAATAGAACCTGAAACCGTTTGCGTACAAGCAGTGGGAG
>NZ_QLIQ01000142.1 GCF_003428165.1 Cysteiniphilum litorale
ATCAAAGTAGGATTAAGTAGTCTGGCTGAGGCGAAAGAAACAATGGCTTTGCATGAAGCTATTGTTGATTGGATAGAGATGCTTAAAGCTGAATCTGGCTATCATAAAGATATTGAGCTTAAAGTAGAACGCTGGGAGCCAATACGATAATATTGTTTTTTAAATTAAAGCTAAAACTCATACGATAAGGAGCAATGCAATGGATGCAAGTCATGGATTAACTGATGAACAGAAATTACAAAAAGCAATTGCAATGTCAAAAATTGGCGTGCCATTATCTGTCATTGCTAAAGTAATGGATGTGCCATTAACATCGATTAGTAACCTAAGACATGAAAGGGCAAATTGCAGCGAATAAAAACTTTCATTTTTTTGGCTTTTGCCTCTTCACTCCGATCGGTTTGATTTGCTATGATCAAGTCGATGACAACCATATATACCAATCCAGTTATACATGAAAAGCTTTGGTTGTAGCTGCGATGAACTCAAGTAATCGTATGTATAAAAGGGAAGATTTAAGGCGTTGTATATGAGGTTAACGAATATACAGCATGCATCATAACTTAAGTCTTTGAAAATAACGGTAGTAAATCATATAAGTGAAGACCTTGCATTGCTTGAGTAGCTTATATGTTTTGTAGTGAAGAGTCAGCGTAAATAACTGGAGTAACTATAAAGTGCTATTGATGATGCCTATACCCTGCTTAGGTATAGTCGTGATGTTTAACAATTGAATGTCACACATTAATTATTGTGTGATCATTGTATTAGCCAGCGGGCTTTTGTCCGCTGGGCAAATGTTCTCTGGCTGTTGTCTAATCCATAACAAAAGGAGAACGTATGCAACTTAAATATGATAGACTATCTTTATATGAGGCATTGATACATATTGACCTACCGCACGAGAAATCGCGCCAGTTAGTTGATATTATCGCCAATGTAAAGATTGAAAATGTTTATGCTAAACATGAGGTCGATTCTATGTTAACTGATGCAATGAAAGAAGTGCTCAAACA
>NZ_QLIQ01000143.1 GCF_003428165.1 Cysteiniphilum litorale
TCTCCATTAGCGCCCACCTTATAACTACCAGATAATCCACGCAGGGGTTTTTTGACACCCTCTATCCATTGCTGTGTTTCTTGGTTTTGCTGCATTTGTTGCTTTTGTGCCTCAAGTGCTTTTTTAAGCGCTGCATTTTCTTTCTCAAAATTTTCACGTTGCGTCCGCAGCGTATCACTTAATGATTGATTATCTGTTTTCAGTCTATCCAATTGGCTGATCACCTCATCAATCTGGCGCTGCTGATGCGTCAACGCACTCTTATTATCATCCGCTGTAAACGTTGCCCCCTTAACTTTAACAAACTCACCCGCTGCACGTGTCGGTGAGTCCTCTGACGCAACTTTACTTTTGGGTGACAAAAACACAATAAAAAGCCATAACAAACCACCACCAACCCCAACCAGTAACAAAAAAGTGAACAAGCGATTCTGCCCCGATGTGTTTTTCTGTAAGCTAGCAAAAGCCTCATCTTTAGTACTACCAGTGACCGCATGATTGCTACGCGCTTTTTTTATTTTTCCTATTTTTTCTATTTTTTGCTCACTCTGGCTGTCCTCTTTATGTTGATTATGACGCGCGTTTAAATCTTGTGTTTCTTGTAACTCTTCTGAATCTTTTGCCTCTTTTGCCTCTTTTGCCTCTTTTGCCACAACACTTTTATCAGACGCCTGCTTGTCACGCCTACTGAGCAATTTAAAAAGTTTAAAAAAACTAAACATCACTTGACCCCTCTTGAATTAAGGCATAAAAATAACCCACCTCACCTGATGCCAACTGCTCTTTAGTCAAAGCCCCCGCGACCATCCCCCTTTGGTAAAACGTCTTAGGATGTAAGGTTATCGAGTGTCCATTGAAATTTTGAATCGCATACACAATACCTGTCAGTAATCCCCCTTTAAAAAGTCGCACAGGCGTATAACTCAATCCTTTTTGACTATTTTGTCTATCCATCACCTCTGACGGATTCTTTTGCTCTTTTTTACCCTCTTTTTTACCCTCATTTTCAA
>NZ_QLIQ01000144.1 GCF_003428165.1 Cysteiniphilum litorale
TCTCCATTAGCGCCCACCTTATGACTACCAGATAATCCACGCAGGGGTTTTTTGACACCCTCTATCCATTGCTGTGTTTCTTGGTTTTGCTGCATTTGTTGCTTTTGTGCCTCAAGTGCTTTTTTAAACGCTGCATTTTCTTTCTCAAAATTTTCACGTTGCGTCCGCAGCGTATCACTTAATGATTGATTATCTGTTTTCAGTTTATCCAATTGGCTGATCACCTCATCAATCTGGCGCTGCTGATGCGTCAACGCACTCTTATTATCATCCGCTGTAAACGTTGCCCCCTTAACTTTAACAAACTCACCCGCTGCACGTGTCGGGGAGTCCTCTGACGCAACTTTACTTTTGGGTGACAAAAACACAATAAAAAGCCATAACAGACCACCACCAACCCCAACCAATAACAAAAAAGTGAACAAGCGATTCTGCCCCGATGTGTTTTTCTGTAAGCTAGCAAAAGCCTCATCTTTAGTACTACCAATGACCGCATGATTGCTACGTGCTTTTCCTATTTTTTCTATTTTTTGCTCACTCTGGGCGTCCTTTTTATGTTGATCGTTATGCGCGTTTAAATCTTGTGTTTCTTGTAACTCTTCTGAATCTTTTGCCTCTTTTGCCTCTTTTGCCGCAACACTTTTATCAGGCGCCTGCTTGTCACGCCTACTGAGCAATTTAAAAAATTTAAAAAGTTTAAAAAAACTAAACATCACTTGCTCCCTCTTGAATTAAGGCATAAAAATAACCCACCTCGCCTGATGCCAACTGCTCTTTGGTTAAAGCTCCCGCCACCATCCCCCTTTGGTAAAACGTCTTAGGATGTAAGGTTATCGAGTGTCCATTGAAATTTTGAATCGCATACACAATACCCGTCAGTAATCCCCCTTTAAAAAGTCGCACAGGCGTATAACTCAATCCTTTTTGACTATTTTGTCTATCCATCACCTCTGACGGATTCTTTTGCTCTTTTTTACCCTCTTTTTTACCCTCATTTTCAA
>NZ_QLIQ01000145.1 GCF_003428165.1 Cysteiniphilum litorale
ACATTGAGCTGTTGGTGGTCGTGTTATTGCTCTTGTCATGCTTGGTTAAAGCCTATCAACATCCATTTTTGGTAAGTATACAGGGGAACTAGCACATAATCACGCTGTCATCAATGCGTAAGTCCTATAATATTAATAATACGCCAATAATTATCAAACAAATTCTTTCTGTGCGGCAATAAGGGCATGCCTCCACTACCCCCATTAAGTCCAGTAATAACGTACCAATCGCAATCAACAAAATAAATATCCCAAAACTTCTTTGTGCATATTAATTTATTAATGCTGAATATAAACGGTGAACATTCACCTCATTTCCCCTCTAAGTAAGCTAATATCTAGGGTTTGCGCAGTACCAAGTATGCGCAATGGTATCTACCATTATCGCTTTGCAATGCGCATAAGAGTAAAAGGTCTTGTTGTAGTCTGGCGAAAATGCATAACTAACTTGCCATTGTCGACCATAACTTAGATTTCCTCCTGTTACATCAATAACTTCATAGGCAAACAACTCTCCTCTACCGCCAGCAATACGATCACCATTTTTCTTGCAGCGATCCATGGCTACCTGCATTGGTTTATCACTACTTACAGTAAATTTACTATTATTATGCGTATAGTAATTATAGTAAACTCCCCCATGATTATAGGCAGGATCAAGTGCAGGGGAAGCATAACGCATACGCTTTGCTCCACCTTGTCCACATGTCTGTCGAATTATAAACTGATGCTCAGCGTTATCTCCAGTCATACTGACATCCAACAAACACCCTCCATGCTTATCATCACAATTTTCTTTAGACGATTGCGCCATCACGGCTGTCCCATCTAAAAACCTTGAGTCAAAATAGTGCTTAAAGTCTGATTTCCCCAGGCTGCTTTCTTACGTAATCCTTTGATGCCAACGTTCTTAAATTTCCCCTTTGTATTATTTAGCATAT
>NZ_QLIQ01000146.1 GCF_003428165.1 Cysteiniphilum litorale
AAATGAAAAGCTAAAAGTATTTTCACTATCAAAATATCGCCAAATACATATTTGGCAACCTAGTTGCTGTTGATCAAATTGATATATTATCTCATTCGATAATATATCCTGATTATTGCTTTGACTATTCATTCTTTAAACTCGGTAATAATCTACCCAAACCATAAGTATCTATAATTTAGATACTTATATTTATTTGAATAAATGTCAATATTTTTTTACTAATTTTTTTGCTATAATGCCTCACTATTTTCAAGAACCTTTTTAAATATGGAAAATACACAGAAAAAATTTGAAGCTACAAACAAATATGAATTGCCTTTTGTCTTAAAAAAACTCATCGATTCAACGGGTATGGAACTCGCAGATTTTTGCAGAAAAATTGAAATTGGATATGCAACAATATATCAGATATTGGCTGGCAAAAACCAGAGTCCTAGAATAGATACACTACTACCAATTGCCAAATATTTTAACATTAGTGTCGAACAACTGATAGGTGAAGAACCTCTCGAAACACCCACTCGAAAAAAAAGCATCTCTGTTGGCAATGACACCAAGAATACTGTATGGCAACATACGCTCTTTATTGATTGTGTAAAAACAGTATCCAGTATTCTTGAAAAACACCCAAAAGAAATCGGTGTTGATCAATTTCTTGCAACGATTAAAGAAGTTTACATGTATTCGATCACTCAAAAACTTAAAACAGCAGATAAAAAATTTGCAACTTGGTATTGCAAACACTACTTTCAGTAATTGCTCGATTTTTTATTGAGTCTACTTAGAAAAAAAGCACGTAATTCTATTGAATTAGGATGCTCTTTACCAAATATAGACTCATGTTTTTCCAAACAATCAGTCGCGCGAATATAATCATGAATACCAAAATAAAACATCCCCATATCAAAATACAATAAACTTATTTCATGA
>NZ_QLIQ01000147.1 GCF_003428165.1 Cysteiniphilum litorale
CTGTCGGTCTTAATGTGCTGCGATAACTATGATCTTTTACCTTTTTTACTTTTTTTGCCTTGTCACGTTCTATAGAGGCACTAAATGCCGCTGTTTGCTGAGGAGTCATTACCTCGACAGGATACGTGTAATGAGTCTTGCTCACTTGATTCTTATCACTTTGATTAACTTTTTTAACTTGTTTAACTTGCTTAAATTGCTCATGTGACAATGACGTCACCCCTTGCTTGTTCATTGCCGCCAACAATAAGGCATAATCCCTTTCCTTTAGCTGCTCATATTCCTCTGAGGCTTCTTTTTTTAAGCCATTGACCTCATTTACATTTTCTAGCTTTTTCTCCTCTTTTTGCTTTTTTTGCTTTTTTTGCTTTTTTTCCTCTTTTTCCTCTTTTTCTTCATTTGCATCATACTCGCTCGCTTTTACTCCATCATCTGCTATGTCATGCACCGTAACTTCATCAGTAATATCTGCCGCAAACGGTGAGCTGCTAAGCTGTGTGGAGTCCGATGAGTCCGATGACACTGCAAAACTCATCATCGGGAAACTAACACTGAACATCATTATGATCAGCAACCGTCTTAATGGATGTGAAAAATGTAAAAAAGGTAAAAAAGGTAAATGATGGAAATACCCTTTTCTACTATCACATAACGTGAAAAATCTAAAAATTAACATAAAAAAACCTCTTCAAAAATCAACCACAATGACAAATAAAAAAATGAACAAAATGTAAAAAACGAAAAAATGAAATGAAGAACAAATGAAGCAACAGACTCCAACAGACCCTGAAATTAATAAAAACTACTTCTTCTCAACCTCAAAAATATCTTTAACCTGCAATGACCCATTGTAATAATCAAACTGTACAACAAAACTCACTTCCTGATGTGATACCAAACGTAATCCCACCCGCTTTT
>NZ_QLIQ01000148.1 GCF_003428165.1 Cysteiniphilum litorale
CATTAAAACAAAGTAAAACAATAAAAAATTAAAAAATAGGAGATATATGATGTTATCAGTAGTTAAGCAAACCTTAAAAGATCAGTTAACATGGGCATCTTTAAAGTCGTGGGGTATTGCCTTATTGATTGCGGTGTTACTGTCGCTGTTATTTGTGGTGATGGGCGAGGCGGCGATTGATAAGACAAAAATTGAAACGGAAGTTAAAAGTGCGGTTGGTGCAGGCAGTTGGGGTCAGATTGTATTGGGCGGTATTGCACTGATTGTTTCAGCGATTTTCTTTTTTATGGGCAATATCAAAATGGCACTGATTATTTTTGGTGGGGTTGCAACAATTTTGGGTGTCTATAACGCGGGTGCGCTTGGGTTTGGTGGTTAATATGGTCAATCAGGAGGATTATCAGGATTTTGCACGTGTGAGTAAATACCTAAACAAACCGCGCTTAATTATGGGTTGTACAACGGATGAAATTATCCCTGCTTTTTTGGTGATTGGATTAGGGGTTATTTCAGGGAATTTAACGTTGTGTTTTGTGATTGGATTGGGATGGATATTTGGTTTAAAGACATTAAAGCGTTATCGCAGTGCGCAGTTTTTAGCGATTGCGATGTACTGGTTTTTAGGTCAACCGATTTCAAAGCTAATATTTAAAAAAACGATCTCGCCGTCTTTACGTTTCTGGTTGCATTAATTGCATTAAGTTGACCTAAGTTTGGACAATCTCATGCTGCATTAACCATAAGAATCATCAAAAGTATGAAAAAATAGAACAAATAAAAAATAAAAAAATAAAACAGATAAAAAAAGCAAGGAGCGTTTATGGACGCATCACATCATCAATTGGGTCAGTCCTTGGGTCAGTACGTTAATCGTTGGCTTAAGCTAGGCTTTATTTTTATGTCGTTGGTTT
>NZ_QLIQ01000149.1 GCF_003428165.1 Cysteiniphilum litorale
CATTAAAACAAAGTAAAACAATAAAAAATTAAAAAATAGGAGATATATGATGTTATCAGTAGTTAAGCAAACCTTAAAAGATCAGTTAACATGGGCATCTTTAAAGTCGTGGGGTATTGCCTTATTGGTTGCGGTGTTACTGTCGTTGTTATTTGTGGTGATGGGCGAGGCGGCGATTGATAAGACAAAAATTGAAACGGAAGTTAAAAGTGCGGTTGGTGCAGGCAGTTGGGGTCAGATTGTATTGGGCGGTATTGCACTGATTGTTTCTGCGATTTTCTTTTTTATGGGCAATATCAAAATGGCACTGATTATTTTTGGTGGTGTTGCAACGATTTTGGGCGTTTATAATGCGGGTGCACTTGGGTTTGGTGGTTAATATGGTCAATCAGGAGGATTATCAGGATTTTGCACGTGTGAGTAAATACCTAAACAAACCGCGCTTAATTATGGGTTGTACAACGGATGAAATTATCCCTGCTTTTCTGGTGATTGGATTGGGGGTTATTTCAGGGAATTTAACGTTATGTTTTGTGATTGGATTGGGATGGATATTTGGTTTAAAGACATTAAAGCGTTATCGCAGTGCGCAGTTTTTAGCGATTGCGATGTATTGGTTTTTAGGTCAACCCATTTCAAAACTGATATTTAAAAAGACAATCTCGCCGTCTTTACGTTTCTGGTTGCATTAATGGTGTTAATTTGACCTAAATTTGGACAATCTCATGCTGCAATAATCATAAGAATCATCAAAAGTATGAAAAAATAGAACAAATAAAAAATAAAACAGATAAAAAAAGCAAGGAGCGTTTATGGACGCATCACATCATCAATTGGGTCAGTCCTTGGGTCAGTACGTTAATCGTTGGCTTAAGCTAGGCTTTATTTTTATGTCGTTGGTTT
>NZ_QLIQ01000150.1 GCF_003428165.1 Cysteiniphilum litorale
TTTTTTTTTTGATTTTTTGATTTTTTGTGAAGACGTGATCGATGCGCTATAGCGTTGTAATGATCTGCTTTAGTGGAATAGCTGGGGCATTACAGGCTTTATAAATCTTAGACTGCTCATGATTGGGCTTAGTTGACTTACGAATATGTAAGGTTTTCCCTTCCTTGGTTTGCATAGTTGTCGTGACACGATAATGCGTACTTAATTTTAATAAAATAGTCTCCCAGCTATCATGTATGTCAACTTTCTTAAGCTGAAAACGAATACAATGCAAAATATGATATGCAAGTATGCTAATAAAAATATGACCACTTATACGCTCTGTGGTTTGATGATAAACAGGACGCATCCCTAAGTCACTTTTTAATACTCTAAAGGCAACTTCAATATCATTGAGCATGCGATAGGTTTGCCATATTTGTTGATTATTTAAATGGGTTTGATTGGTACGAATGCAGTAAATCCCCTTGTTTTTATTCGCTCGAATTTCCTTGTCATGCCAAGTTAAGGATAAGGCATTTTCTTTGTTGGCATCTGCTTTTAACTCTAACTCAAAATGACTCGCTACTTTGCTGTATTTTTCTTTTAGTCTCCCTAGTTTCTCGCAGACTTTATCATATTTCTTGGTGCAGCCTTTTTTGCTTAACCCTACTTTTACCTTCTCTAATTCCTCAATAAAGCGTTGTTTGAATTTCTCATACATCGCACTACCTTTGCTCTCCATCCCCTGCGAATGGCAATACAGTTCCACCTCATCGCCTTCTGACGGCTTAACTAAATAGGTGGTGACCTTATTATCCTGATCTTCTTTGACAACAACACCTGAAATGTCCTCTGGCAAGGATAAATTACGTTTACGTGATATCACCAAATACTTATAAC
>NZ_QLIQ01000151.1 GCF_003428165.1 Cysteiniphilum litorale
TGTATTTATTGCGATGCTGCAATATATTTAAGCCAAACTGTGATGAATTCATCTTACCAAACGGTAAACCGCCCTCATGCAGATTGGAGAACAAAAAGTTTTGAAGTTGACCACGATTCGTTGGAAAAGTGATGTTTGAGCCATCTTCGGCGTCCTGATCTATATCCTCAAATACGACACTGGTGTAATAACCCCCTTTACTGTTTTGATTGCTCTCATTGTCTTCCTCAATACTAACCTTGCTTTTGGCACTATCTGCTTTAAGTAAAGCAACCTCCGCTTTTAACTCTGCCAGTTGCGCCTCAATTGAAGTATCACTCCCCCGACTGTCCTCAGCAAAGCCAACGAAAGGAAAAAAACAGCTCATCAGCACGCTATAAAAAATCAACGCTCTTTTATTCTTCTCAGTTTTCTCAGGTTGTTGAACACTTTCAACCCGCTTAGTGCTTCCTGTTATCTGAGTCTTTTGGACTGACCTATTTTCCTTAGCTTCTTTAGTTTCTTCACTCTTTTTGCCTGTATTGCCTTTTTCCATCTTTTTGTCATTCTTTACTTTTTCCCCAATAAATTTTATTTCCTGCATATTGAACCCATCGATCTAACTTCGAGTTTTTTAATTCCTGTGAGGCTTAAAAGTATCAAAAAAACACGACTAAATATTTACATCAAATGTATCGAATTGCTGTAAAACGCTTTAACAATAAAGGTTTAGTCAAGCTTATTCCCCCTAAAATCCCACTAACCTGCTTGGCAATCTGTGCCTGTAACTCCGGCTTAGCTTCCTCAAATTTTAAATTTACTTGATTGGCAACCGACACTATCCGTGTACGGTATCTTAACCAGTCTGATTT
>NZ_QLIQ01000152.1 GCF_003428165.1 Cysteiniphilum litorale
CTGTCGGTCTTAATGTGCTGCGATAACTATGATCTTTTACCTTTTTTACTTTTTTTGCCTTGTCACGTTCTATAGAGGCACTAAATGCCGCTGTTTGCTGAGGAGTCATTACCTCGACAGGATACGTATAATGAGCATTGCTCACTTGATTCTTATCACTTTGATTAACTTGTTTAGCTTGCTTAAATTGTTCATGTGACAATGGCGTCACCCCTTGCTTGTTCATTGCCGCCAACAATAAGGCATAATCCCTTTCTTTTAGCTGCTCATCTTCCGCTGAAGCCTCTTTTTTTAAGCCATTGACCTCATTTACATTTTCTAGCTTTTTCTCCTCTTTTTGCTTTTTTTGTTTTTTTTCCTCTTTTTCTTCATTTCCATCGTACTCGCTCGCTTTTACGTCACCATCCGTTATGTCATGTACCGTAACTTCATCAGTAATATCTGCCGCAAACGGTGAGCTACTAAGCTGTGTGGAGTCGGATGAGTCCGATGACACTGCAAAACTCATCATCGGGAAACTAACACTGAACATCATTATAATCAGCAACCGTCTTAATGGATTTGAAAAATGTAAAAAATGTAAAAAAGGTAAATGATGGAAATACCCTTTTCTACTATCACATAACGTGAAAAATCTAAAAATTAACATAAAAAAACCTCTTCAAAAATGAACCACAATGACAAAGAACAAATGAAGCAACAGACCCCCCAAAGATTAATAAAAACTACTTCTTCTCAACCTCAAAAATATCTTTAACCTGCAATGACCCATTGTAATAATCAAACTGTACAACAAAACTCACTTCCTGATGTGATACCAAACGTAATCCCACCCGCTTTT
>NZ_QLIQ01000153.1 GCF_003428165.1 Cysteiniphilum litorale
CCCACAATAGAGATAGGATCGATAACCCATGCAGCAAGGCATGCCATCAAATGTGTGCATGCATTTACAGGTGAGCGATGCCTTGTATGCCACAACATTAAACTATTTTTCAAATGATCAAATAGAGTTTCAATCATACCTCTATGCCGTAACAATTGCTTTTCCTGTGGAGTCCTAAATAGCTTTTTCATATTCTTTTTGAGCGTAGTAATCAATTTAAGCCCTTGCTCTGCAAGGCATTCTGCTTTGGCTTTGGATACATAACCACGATCGCCAAAAATCATCCCTTGAAGTTCCTTACACATATCCAACAATGGCGTCCTATCATCAGTGTTGCCACGAGTGACTCGAATGCTAACAAGCTCACAAAGATTATTAACCACAAGATGCAATTTCAGCCCAAAAAACCAACCTGTACTCGTTTTGCTTTTACCTGCTAGTCCCTCAAAAACCTTATGATTTTTCTCGCGTAAGTTATGACAAACTGGCAGTTTTGTTGCATCAACATAATAAATACCAGTGCGCTCACCTTGATGATAAGTTAAAAAGTAAGACAACGGTAAAATCGCTTGACTCATCAGCTCTACAAAGCGATTATACGATGGCGCTTGAGGAAAATATTCATGCCAATAAACTTTGATAAACTCGTTGTAATATGTTTTGAAATTGCGATATTGAGTTATCTGAAACATAATAAGAATTGTCATAATTTCACTCACTGCTAACTGTTGCGCTTTGCCATATTTTCTGTTTCTATCCATGCCAATTTGTTTGAGTTTAAGTTGCTTTTCATAGATAATGCAAAAGTC
>NZ_QLIQ01000154.1 GCF_003428165.1 Cysteiniphilum litorale
AATTTGGTAAAGTTTACTTTAAAGAAAAAATATTGCTGCTAGAAGTGTTAAAAGAAGGTGATCAAACCTTACTAGATATGGCGCATAAGATTATTGCTGATCAGCATTGGGACTGTTGAAAGATGAAAGATCAGATAAAAACAGGTGAGCCTAATACAGGAACGATCATACATGCCTTAAAACAAATCTCTCATGGAATACAGTCTAACATTCAGGCAGAGCTGAAAATTTACTACAAAAACCCTGACAAAGTTGCAATACAAGACTTAATTACAGAGTTTGAATATACCTTATTTCACCTGTCTGAAATGAAAGAATTAATTAACGCTATTACTTCAAATAACTGGGATGCTAAAACCTTTACAGTAAACAAAGATATCTACGAATTTATTGAAAGCTACCTTAATAATGCGCCTCTGCATAATTTATCTGTGAAATTGCAAAATTGCTCTACGCGCATTTGTATTTTTAGACCGCTAGAAATACAAATGCTTATTAATAACATTAGACATAATGCAATTAAAGCTGGCGCCACTGAGCTTTTAATACGATGTGGAGAAAATAAAATATCATTTATTGATAATGGACACGGGTTTGATTTCAATAAGCTAAGCAAGAATGACTATCTAAAAAAAGGGATTTCAACATCACACAGTACAGGTATAGGACTTGATCAATGTGTCCAAATAGCGCAAAAATTAAAAGCAAACTTCAGCATTGATAATAGGAATGATAATAGCAAAGGAGCTGCTGTTACACTGAGTTTTCAAGATAAATGAACGG
>NZ_QLIQ01000155.1 GCF_003428165.1 Cysteiniphilum litorale
AATTTGGTAAAGTTTACTTTAAAGAAAAAATATTGCTGCTAGAAGTGTTAAAAGAAGGTGATCAAACCTTACTAGATATGGCGCATAAGATTATTGCTGATCAGCATTGGGACTGTTGAAAGATGAAGGATCAGATAAAAATAGGTGAGCCTAATACTGGCGCGATCATACATGCCTTAAAACAAATCTCTCATGGAATACAGTCTAATATTCAGGCAGAGCTAAAAAGTTACTACAAAAACCCTGACAAAGTAGCAATACAAGACTTGATTACAGAATTTGAATATACCTTATTTCACCTGGCTGAAATGAACGAATTAATTAACGCTATTACTTCAAATAACTGGGATGCTAAAACCTTTACAATAAAAAATGATCTCTACGAGTTTATTGAAAACTATCTTAATAATGCGCCTTTACATAATTTATCTGTGAAATTGCAAAATTGCTCTACCCGTATTTGTATTTTTAGACCGCTAGAAATACAAATGCTTATTAATAACCTGAGACATAATGCAATTAAAGCTGGCGCCACTGAGCTTTTAATACGATGTGAAGAAAACAAAATATCATTTATTGATAATGGACACGGGTTTGATTTCAATAAGCTAAGCAGGAATGACTATCTAAAAAAAGGGATTTCAACATCACACAGCACAGGTATAGGACTTGATCAATGTGTCCAAATAGCGCAAAAATTAAAAGCAAACTTCAGCATTGATAATAGGAATGATAATAGCAAAGGAGCTGCTGTTACACTGAGTTTTCAAGATAAATGAACGG
>NZ_QLIQ01000156.1 GCF_003428165.1 Cysteiniphilum litorale
CGAATCACCATATAATCCCTGTATCAATAATGGAATTTTCAGTGCAGCAGCTTGTTTGTTCAATACCCTTAAAGTCTCAATGGGCATCCCCAGTGACGCAAATATATAAACCCCATGAAAATCCTCACTGGGTGTCACTAACTGCTGACGTATATCATCCATATAATCCTGAAAATAGTTTTGCATCTGCGTTTGCGCATCACTGAGTTTTGCGGATGTGATGTGTGCATAATCACGAGCATATCGCTGATAGTCCTGTGCTTTAGCGCTGGCATCTTTGCCATAGCTTTTGACCTGCGTATAATATCCTTTGGCAGTGTCTGTTAGCTTTGCTTGTAGTGATTCAACCTGTTGTTGATCGTAACTATTACGCTCAGTATCTGCCTGCACTACCCCTGTTAACATCAGCAGGTTAACAACCAATGATACTTGTATAACTAAGCGTAAACTCAATGACTTAAACAAGCTAGAAAAGTGAAATATCTTGAGGTGACATAAAAACATATCAATTTACTCCTGTGAATGAACGTCTTAAGTGTTTAAGTACTTAAGCTCAAAAAGTTTTTAGTTTTTAGTTTTTAGGAAAAGTAAAAAGTGAGAAGTGATAAGTAAAAAATTCAAAGCACGGTTATAAATAAACACAATTGCGCTTTCTGAAGTTTAATAGCCCAAAGTTGGTTCCTGACACAATATGGTCTTTGCCTGCTTCTGAAATAACCGTTGTTGTGGTGTACGGATGCGATAAATAAGGCTCTGGCACGACATTCGTAAACTGATAAC
>NZ_QLIQ01000157.1 GCF_003428165.1 Cysteiniphilum litorale
CGAATCACCATATAATCCCTGTATCAATAATGGAATTTTCAGTGCAGCAGCTTGTTTGTTCAATACCCTTAAAGTCTCAATGGGCATCCCCAGTGACGCAAATATATAAACCCCATGAAAATCCTCATTTGGTGTCACTAACTGCTGACGTATGTCATCCATATAATCCTGAAAATAGTTTTGCATCTGCGTTTGCGCATCACTGAGTTTTGCGGATGTGATGTGTGCATAATCACGAGCATATCGCTGATAATCCTGTGCTTTAGCGCTGGCACTTTTGCCATAGCTTTTGACCTGCGTATAATATCCTTTGGCAGCGTCTGTTAGCTTTGCTTGTAGTGATTCAACCTGTTGTTGATCGTAACTATTACGCTGAGTATCCGCCTGCACTACCCCTGTTAACATCAGCAGGTTAACAACCAATGATACTTGTATAACTAAGCGTAAACTCAATGACTTAAACAAGTTATATAACTTGAAGTGACATAAAAACATATTGATTTACTCCTGTGAATGAACGTCTTAAGTGTTTAAGTACTTAAGCTCAAAAAGTTTTTAGTTTTTAGGAAAAGTAAAAAGTAAAAAGTGAGAAGTGATAAGTAAAAAATTCAAAGCACGGTTATAAATAAACACAATTGCGCTTCCTGAAGTTTAATAGCCCAAAGTTGGTTCCTGACACAATATGGTCTTTGCCTGCTTCTGAAATAACCGTTGTTGTGGTGTACGGATGCGATAAATAAGGCTCTGGCACGACATTCGTAAACTGATAAC
>NZ_QLIQ01000158.1 GCF_003428165.1 Cysteiniphilum litorale
CTATTCCACTAAAGCAGATCATTACAACGCTATAGCGCATCGATCACGTCTTCACAAAAAATCAAAAAATCAAAAAAAACACAAAAAATCTGTAGTGCCTTAACTCAACTTTGTGTATGGCTCAATGTCTTATGCTGTCTACGTTTCAGAAATTTTGCTTACCAAGTTGGGTATATGTTGGGTGCTTTAAATTGTTTTTAGAAAACCTTCTAAGCACTGACTCCGGGTCAGCATAACCTAGTTTCATAGCAGCAGCATATTTTACCATTTGGCTGTATTGCTCAGCGGATAAACTTGTGTGTATTTGATGAAATAGATTGCTCTCGTAGTCATTAACCGCATCAGTGATCACTCTGTCCATGGTTTTATCTTTAAAGGGTTCAATTCCCTTTGATTTCAAGTAATCAAATGCTTGCGCTTTAATATCATCATGCGCTAAAAACTGAGCAGTGAGCAACTCGGTACTAATCCATTCTGAAAGTTGGCTATAGTCACTTTTTTTGGAAAACGTTCGGGCAAAAAAATGGCGAATAGTACTGTAAAAGGATTTTATGCTCGACTTTGAAGGTTGATGGATTACTGCAGGTACGTTTAAGATGTTAGCAACTTCAAGAATCACTTGCTTTGGAATGCTACAAAGGTCTTTTAAAAACTCATGAGCATATTGATAGTGTTTTAAAAGTAATGCAAAATAAAGGCGTGAATTTCGATTACGCGATTCAATAAGGGAGATTTCTGTTGCGGTAAAAGACCACTGAATTGTCGATG
>NZ_QLIQ01000159.1 GCF_003428165.1 Cysteiniphilum litorale
TTCAGAAGATCCATGAAGAAATCCCTATTTATGGTGCGCTGAAGGTTCATCAGCAATTACTTGAGGATGGATTTAGTGTCAGCGTGAATACGGTGCAGAAATACCGTCAGGAAATGGGCTTAAAAGCAGTATTAGCTGTCAGGTTTCCTAATTTGTCTGAGCCTTGTAAACAGCATGTTAAATACACTTATAAACTGCGTGGTATCAATATTTGTCGCGTTAATCAGGTGTGGTCTACTGATATTACGTATGTGAAGCTTAAGGGTGGTATGGTTTATCTTGCTGCGATAATTGATTGGTATTCAAAAGCCGTATTAAGTTGGCGTATATCCAATACGATGGATAGCAGCCTGGTAATGAGTGTTTTGCATGAAGCCCTTGATCGCTTTGGCAATCCTGAGATTTTTAATACTGACCAAGGCAGCCAATATACCTCACATATACATACTGAAGCATTATCCAGTAGAGGTATTACTATCTCAATGGATGGCAAGGGTCGAGCTACTGATAACATTTGTATTGAGCGTTTTTGGCGCAGTGCAAAATGCGAGCGAATTTATCTTAATGAATATGGTTCTTTACCTGAGCTTAGGACTGATCTTGCTGATTATATTGATTTTTATAATAACCGTAGATTTCATGAAAGTTTGGGATACAAAAAACCAATGAACGTGTACAAAGAAGGTGCTATTGACTTTAAAAGTCAGGCGCAAAAAACATTGCAGGTTGCATGACATGT
>NZ_QLIQ01000160.1 GCF_003428165.1 Cysteiniphilum litorale
AATCAATAAAATCACAAGAAAATCAACCGGATCAATATAAGACTCAAAACGTTGAAACTGTGCCTAATGTGACAAAAAAACAGATCATCAAGCATCAGTTGACTAAGTGATTTCTATCAAAAAATTATGGTAGATTGGAGACTGTTCACTCAACTGTGTCACCCTAAAGCTCAAGTTTTAACCGTTCAGGAAAAAAGATGTTGAGCTGCGAAATGGTTGTTGCCCAGTTTTATGAACACTCCCACACTCCCGTATTAGTTGTAGAAGTTTAGACCCGACCTGACAGTTGTCTATTTTCCCTTTGACCCTTTTAATTTTTCCGAATCCACATTACCACTTAAAAGATTGGCAATGTACTCGTCTGATTCTCTCTTATTTTCGTTTAATTCAACCCCATAGCCCTCATGTCTAGATAACTTAGCATTATAAGTAAATGCAAACGCTTGTCTGATTAAATGGTGGCATTCAATCATTTTCTTGGCGGCATCTTGATAGACTGCTTGCCAGTTTTCGACTTCTTCATCATCTGATGCATTGAGCTGTGCTTTTTTAACCGCATAGCCTATATCAATCAAATCACGGATGAATGCAGATTCGTTTATTTCCTCATATTCAACCATCAATTCACGAATATTCATTAGCTTTTTTTCATCAATTCGTATTTCTTTTGGTATCATCTTAGGCATTATTTTCACCGTTATTTTGTTCACTATCTTTGTTGTAAAGTA
>NZ_QLIQ01000161.1 GCF_003428165.1 Cysteiniphilum litorale
CAGGCAACTTACTGACAATCAGATCATTTAAATCCTTAGCAAGGTTAAGACTTGCACCAGTTAACGGTGCTAACTGCAAACCAAAGCCGAAACCTTGCTTACCATTTTTACTTTTTCTATCTTTTACACCTTGTCTACTCAACACACCATCCCCTGCGTACTGATTATGAAAAATCCCACGCTCACGGTCATAAAATCGATACGGCAACAAGTGATGAAAATGCCCCACTCCTTTCGGCTGCGCATATTTCTTTAACACTGCAAAAGGGCTTTTGTTTCTGGCAAACAACGGCAATGTCGAAATAAAAGAAGAAATGGTCTTACTTATTTTATCTATTTTATCTATTTTACGCATTACTCATCCCCCATCGCTTTAACCGCATCAACCGAATGATTTAACCAATTCGCACCACGCAATACCGTATAGACTACACTCGGCTCGTTATAATTCCCGTCACTGTCTATGTAATCAAAAATCATAATCTTCTGCACCGTATCACCAACCCGCACAGGCTGACCCACCGAGGGCACAGCAATCGATGAGCCAACCACAGAATTCATATTGCTTATCTTGCTTATCTTACCTATCTTTCCGATATTACCTGTCTTTATTTGACCTCCCTGATGATGGGTGGGTATCGTTGAATGAGGTGAGTAAGGTAAATCAAATGAGTCATATGAGTCAAATGCCCCTGCCTGTGATTGGGCATAGACCTCACTCATCGAAA
>NZ_QLIQ01000162.1 GCF_003428165.1 Cysteiniphilum litorale
CAGGCAACTTACTGACAATCAGATCATTTAAATCCTTAGCAAGGTTAAGACTTGCGCCAGTTAACGGTGCTAACTGCAAACCAAAGCCGAAACCTTGCTTACCATTTTTACTTTTTCTATCTTTTACGCCTTGTCTACTCAACACACCATCCCCTGCGTACTGATTATGAAAAATCCCACGCTCACGGTCGTAAAATCGATACGGCAACAAGTGATGAAAATGCCCCACTCCTTTCGGCTGCGCATATTTCTTTAACACCGCAAAAGGGCTTTTGTTTCTGGCAAAAAACGGCAGTGTCGAAATAAAAGAAGAAATGGTCTTACTTATTTTATCTATTTTACGCATTACTCATCCCCCATCGCTTTAACCGCATCAACCGAATGATTTAACCAATTCGCACCACGCAATACCGTATAGACCACACTTGGCTCGTTATAATTCCCGTCACTGTCTATATAATCAAAAATCATAATCTTCTGCACCGTATCACCAACCCGCACAGGCTGACCCACCGAGGGCACGGCAATCGATGAGCCAACCACAGAATTCATATTGCTTATCTTACTTATCTTACCTATCTTTCCTATCTTTCCGATATTGCCTGTCTTTATTTGACCTCCCTGATGATGGGTGGGTATCGTTGAATGAGGTGAGTAAGGTAAATCAAATGAGTCATATGAGTCAAATGCCCCTGCCTGTGATTGGGCATAGACCTCACTCATCGATA
>NZ_QLIQ01000163.1 GCF_003428165.1 Cysteiniphilum litorale
TGGATGGTTCTGGGTTTATCAAAAAGAGTCAGTTGTTTAAGGGTAATGTTTCTGAGCCAAAAACATTAGAGGAGATGGTTAAACCTTGTAGCAAGGAAGCTATTGTGGTTATGGATGCCGGTATTGCGACAGAGGACAATATCCAATGGTTGACAGAGCATGGTTATAAGTATTTGGTGATATCACGTAAACGTAATTTATCCTTGCCAGAGGACATTTCAGGTGTTGTTGTCAAAGAAGATCCGGATAACAAGGTCACCACCTATTTAGTTAAGCCATCAGAAGGCGATGAGGTGCAATTATATTGCCATTCGCAGGGGATGGAGAACAAAGGTAGTGCGATGTATGAAAAATTTAAACAACGCTTTATCGAGGAATTAGAGAAGATAAAAGCAGGGTTAAGCAAAAAAGGCTGCACGAAGAAATATGATAAAGTCTGCGAGAAACTAGGGAGACTAAAAGAAAAATACAGCAAAGTGGCAAGTCATTTTGAGCTTGAGCTAAAAGCAGATGCCAACAAGGAAAATGCCTTATCCTTGACTTGGCATGACAAGGAAACTCGAGCGAATAAAAACAAGGGGATTTACTGCATTCGTGCCAATCAAACCCATTTAAATAATCAACAAATATGGCAAACCTATCGCATGCTCAATGATATTGAAGCTGCCTTTAGAGTATTAAAAAGTGACTTAGGGATGCGTCCTGTTTATCATCAAACCACAGA
>NZ_QLIQ01000164.1 GCF_003428165.1 Cysteiniphilum litorale
ATCTATGCGGCAAAATGTTGAAATAAGTAGTTCTATCATGTTGATCTTGAGAAATTACCATAAGAATTACTTATTTTAACACCATAAAACCCTTTTAAATCAAGGATTTTAATTCCGAACTCAGGTTGTATTAGGCTCTTCAAAAGTATTAACCATTGCTCAATGTATTTCTATGCTTGGGTTGTTACTCATAACGATTGCTCAAAGTGAGCTCATGCTTTATCTGGGCTTTTTACTTACTGGTATCGGCACAGGGCCTTATGCTTCCATTGCACGCGCCTTTATCTCGCGCTATGCCAGCAATAATATCGAACTAAAAAAAGCCTATGCATTATTATCGATATCACTGGTTATCGCCCCTTTATTAAGTGCTTTCGTTGCCCAAATCGCGCTTATTGAAAGTTGGCGCTTAGCCTATCTTATGATGTTTATTATTGAACTTAGTGTATTTTGGTTAATGCGCTCAATGTTACAACGCGATAAAACCACGCAACAACTGATTAGTTGGCAAAAAATTCTGCATAATTTTGTTTATATTTTCCGCGTTAAAACCTACTTACTCAACTTACCTGTTTTATCCCGGTAAGTGTCAAGCTAGTTGTCGCCTAACTTTTTCCACTAAGCACTAATCTTGCTTAGATTATCATCATTATTTATCCGGTTAAGATGAACTAAAGCCTCATGTTGCCAGTTGCGCGTGTTGCCAG
>NZ_QLIQ01000165.1 GCF_003428165.1 Cysteiniphilum litorale
CCCTTAAACAACTGACTCTTTTTGATAAACCCAGAACCATCCAGCACCAGCGCTAAGGTCACTAACATGCAGTCGCTGCGTTTTTCTTTTGATCGTCCTAAAGCGCCTAGCTCATTGTCCAATGATTGACCTTCAAAATAGGTATTGGTTAAATCATAAAGCGTCACAATTTCCTCAAATTCAAACCATGTTTTCTCTCTTTGGTATAAGGCTTCTTCAATGGCATCTTTAGACTTTAACAGGACATCTGAAATGCGGTACAGGCGATTCTTGTGTAAGGTGCTAAAATCAGTCTGTAGCACCTCATCTAGCGCACTTTTGGTTTTTAAAACTTCACACGTCCTCACCTCACTGGCAGGGTACAATGTGCGCGCTAAAATCGTGGCTAGCGCGTCTTGGCACTCGCTATTGGATAAACCACATGTGCTTAGAACCTGTGGCAAATGCAGGTCTTGCGCTGCTTTGTGGACAAGGCTTTCGGCACCAATACTTTTAATATCAAAGGATTCAACAGAGGAAATATCTACTTGCTCATAGTGTGATTCTGTTGGTGTTGTATTAAATAACGCTTCACCGTGCTTTTTAATCACAAGAGCGCTTAAGCGACGTGCTTCTGCTTCGATATGATCATCAACATTCAATAGCGCATGCTCAGCGCCATGGAGTAAGTCTTTAACGCGATCGGT
>NZ_QLIQ01000166.1 GCF_003428165.1 Cysteiniphilum litorale
GTCAGTAATCCCCCTTTAAAAAGTCGCACAGGCGTATAACTCAATCCTTTTTGACTATTTTGTCTATCCATCACCTCTGACGGATTCTTTTGCTCTTTTTTACCCTCTTTTTTACCCTCATTTTCAATCGCCACCGTGGCATAACCATCAGGCAACTGACCCGTGTGCGCATAATTCATCATAGAGCGCATTAACGAAACCACCAGTGTTCGATACGGTGTCTTTTTCTCAAAGCGACTTGCCTGTAAACTCATCCCTCCCTGTGATACAAAACCAATCGTTTTACCACTACTGACCTCTGGCACACCATATAAGGTAAACTGCCTGCCTGATTCCGTCAGCACAAATGCCGTAAAGCCAGAACCTAATCGAGCCGCATTACCCAAGGTTAACAACACATCGCCTGTTTTATCTAACCTGCCACGATCAACAAAACAAAATCCTTGCTGACAGGTAAAATCAATGATTTTATCACCCTCAACATATAAACGATTGGTATCGGTTTTCGACAGTCTAATGGTCAGCGTCTGATTACTGTTAAAACCAATCAATTCCGCTTCTGTCGGTCTTAATGTGCTGCGATAACTATGATCTTTTACCTTTTTTACTTTTTTTGCCTTGTCACGTTCTATAGAGGCACTAAATGCCGCTGTTTGCTGAGGAGTCATTACCTCGACAGGATACGT
>NZ_QLIQ01000167.1 GCF_003428165.1 Cysteiniphilum litorale
ACCGTATCTTTTCAAGTCACAACAGGCAGTTTATGAATCAAAGTCAGCGATACCAACTATGTATCGATTGAGTATTGGGGTGAGTTATGTTTTTTAACTTTTTTAGTTTTTTTAGCTACAACTCCTTAAAACACAAGTGTCACTTTCATTTCTTTCATTGTATTCATTTTTTTAAGTTATGTCATAAGGGATGGATGTTTATTGTCATGGCGGTTAGTGGCTTATCGTTAATTGTTATGACGGGCTGTTCAACGACCTCTTCAGTGACAACCTTTGAGCAAATCCCTGTGGCGGATGTGGTGAGTGTACAAAGTGAAGTCAATCATGCTAATAACTACATGTATCAAGAAAAAGAAGAAAAAATATAAAAAAAAGGGGGACGCGTAAGGAAATAAAGAAAACAAAGGAAATAAGAAGAAAAAATAAAAGTGGCAATATAAGCAATACAAGCAATAGAGTAGCTATTGTCACGGTCAAAGTTTCACTGTGTTGACTGGATTCAGTGGAAGTCAAAAAGTAAAAAACGTTTTAAAAACAAAAAAACGTCAATCATGAAGTCATTAAAACAAAGTAAAACAATAAAAAATTAAAAAATAGGAGATATATGATGTTATCAGTAGTTAAGCAAACCTTAAAAGATCAGTTAACATGGGCATCTTTAAAGTCGTGGGGTATTGCCTTATTG
>NZ_QLIQ01000168.1 GCF_003428165.1 Cysteiniphilum litorale
CCTAATTTACCGATTATTTATGCAGGTAATAGAAAAGAAGCAAATCACTGGTCCTTAAGGTTCTTTGAAGCAGTACTCAAAAAACATAATGACCCAACCAATGATGCTATTGCAACAGCAGTTGCTAAAACGCGTACTACAAAGTCAACGCCACTGTGGCTAAAGGTTAAAAAGGCGATATTGCAGGAAATGCCAAATGAGTTTACGTTTGCAGATTTAAAAAACCATCTGTCAGATTTAACCGATCAACAGATAAGGTCTCAGCTTTATAAGCTAAGAGACGATAATGTCGTCAAAAGTGAAGGCAAAGCGCGTGCAGTGAAATGGTTAAAAATTCAATAAGGCATACCCATGAAAAACCAGAATAATGATAATAAGAAATTCGATGAGATATTGTCTGAAACCAATAAATGCAAAAGCCCTGAAGAGGTAAAGAAAAAGCTAGAGGAATATGGTTTTGCATTTTATGATGATGGCGATGATATTGAAGATCAGGAGGAATTGATTGCTAAACCTGAGACGCAAAGACAGCAACGGATTGTCGATTATTTTGAATCTAATATTCAACCATCAGAAGTCATACTATGTGATTTCCTGGCAGAAAAATATTCAGATGACTGCAATATGCCTTTGATCAGGAAATATTTTAAATCTGGCAACATTAACCTTAAGCACTTGATCAT
>NZ_QLIQ01000169.1 GCF_003428165.1 Cysteiniphilum litorale
AAATCAAAAGACAACCGAGAACACTGGTTTACCTTAGCATACTGGTATCTTTAACATGAGGAGCCGTGTACGGATCCGTACGCACGGTTCTGTGGGCAGTCGGGGCTAACCGCCCCACTGACCCGATCAGATTGCTCAAGCTTAAAGTTTTTACTGTTACGACGATTGCTGTTCTCAACAACATGATGCAACCATTGTTCATATTCAGATAATGTCTTAAAATCTTTACTTCCACGCACCATAAGCTCTTGTTTAATACGGTTTTTGAGGTGACCATGTGATGACTCAACAGAGCCGTTCTCATGACTGACCCCTTTATTATTTCTTGTTGGATTCATGCCATAATAGGCACAGAGTTCTTTACCCAAGTTGGTAAATTTTTGATTACAAAGCATTCAAATCAAACTTTTTTTGCAATTTGATACCACTCAAACCCTTATTCCTACGTTCATTTTATGTCAAAATCACTTTTGTAGTGCCATAATATATATGTTTGCTATTGCTTATGCTTGCAAACTCTGATAGAGTCAATTCAATACAAAATACCGCTGCATAATTTATGTACATACGCAAAACAAAAACACGCACCATCGCTGATGTCACCTACTACAGCTATCGTTTAGTTGAAACGATGCGCATGGCAAGCGGCAAGGTGCGCCAAATTACACTCTTAAATCTAGGC
>NZ_QLIQ01000170.1 GCF_003428165.1 Cysteiniphilum litorale
GTGCCATTGACCGTATCACTATTTACTGCACCAGCGCTTAAGGTTCTACCATCACCACTTAACGCCACCGAATAACCAAATTGATCATCCGCAGCTGCACCATCAATTTCAGTCACAAACTGCCAGACGTTGTCAATATAACGATAAATACGGACATGCCCAGTTAGACCATTATTATGGCGTGAGCTAATCGCAAGGATCTCACCTTTACCACTGATTGAAACTGACCAACCAGATTGATCACCCGCAGCCTCTCCATCTATATTGCCACCTAATTGTACCCAGCTTGAGCCATTGTAACCATACACGCGAACTTGCCCACTATTGCTACCATTGGCATTGTCATTAAGCCGTGCACCAATCGCAACTTTAGATCCATCATCTGTTAATGACACTGAATAACCAAAATTATCATCCAATGCTTGACCTGTGATTGCACTACCAACGAGCACCCAGCTTGAGCCATTATAGTTATAGACTTGGACATAGCCATTGCCAACAGCAGGAGAGCTCGCACCAATTGCTAGCGTGTTACCATCCTGACTTAAGGACACACTCTTACCTAAAATATCGCCTGCGGCTAATCCTTCAATGTCTAAACCAAGCTGTGACCAAGTGCCACCACTATAACGATAGATTTCAACCTGTCCGCCATTATTATTGCCATTGCTGTCATTAAGTG
>NZ_QLIQ01000171.1 GCF_003428165.1 Cysteiniphilum litorale
TGTCCAATGATTGACCTTCAAAATAGGTATTGGTTAAATCATAAAGCGTCACAATTTCCTCAAATTCAAACCATGTTTTCTCTCTTTGGTATAAGGCTTCTTCAATGGCATCTTTAGACTTTAACAGAACATCCGAAATACGATACAGGCGATTCTTATGTAAGGTGCTAAAATCAGTCTGTAGCACCTCATCTAGCGCGCTTTTGGTTTTTAAAACTTCACACGTCCTCACCTCACTGGCAGGGTACAATGTGCGCGCTAAAATCGTGGCTAGCGCATCTTGGCACTCGCTATTGGATAAACCACATGTGCTTAGAACCTGTGGCAAATGTAGGTCTTGCGCTGCTTTGTGGACAAGGCTTTCGGCACCAATACTTTTAATATCGGAGGATTCAACAGAGGAAATATCCACTTGCTCATAGTGTGATTCTGTTGGTGTTGTATTAAATAACGCTTCACCGTGTTTTTTAATCACAAGAGCACTTAAGCGACGTGCTTCTGCTTCAATATGATCATCAACACTCAATAGAGCATGCTCAGCGCCATGAAGTAAGTCTTTAACGCGATCGGTCAACAATGCCCATTCTGACTCATCAATGGCAGTATAACTACTGCCTAGATTTAAGAGTGTAATTTGGCGCACCTTCCCGTTTGCCATGCGCATCGTTTCAACTA
>NZ_QLIQ01000172.1 GCF_003428165.1 Cysteiniphilum litorale
TAACCCCTTCAATTAACCTTCCGGCACCGGGCAGGCGTCACACCCTATACTTCCTCTTTCGAGTTCGCAGAGTGCTGTGTTTTTAGTAAACAGTCGCAGCCACCTGGTATCTGCAACCCCTTCAAGCTCCAGACGTGCGTCCTTCACCCTAATGGGGCACACCTTCTCCCGAAGTTACGGTGTCATTTTGCCTAGTTCCTTCACCTGGGTTCTCTCATCGCCTTGGTATTCTCTACCCACCCACCAGTGTCGGTTTACAGTACGGTCAATCATAATCTATGCTTAGAAGGTTTTCCTGGAAGCAGAGCATCAATCTCTTCGTCAAGCAAGCTCGACTTCGTCTCACGCCTCAGATCAACATATGTCCGGATTTACCTAAACATACTACCTACACGCTTTCACCCGGACAACCATCCGCCGGGCAGACCTAGCTTTCTCCGTCTCTCCATCGCAATTACAATCGGTACAGGAATATTAACCTGTTTCCCATCGACTACTCCCTTCGGATTCGCCTTAGGGGCCGACTTACCCTACGTTGATTAACATTGCGTAGGAAACCTTGGGTTTTCGGCCAATAAGAATCTCACTTATTTATCGTTACTCATGTCAGCATTCGCACTTCTGATATCTCCAGCAAACTTCTCAATTCACCTTC
>NZ_QLIQ01000173.1 GCF_003428165.1 Cysteiniphilum litorale
AATAAGATTAAGAAGGAGTTACCGATTATTGATGGCATCATCGGTAGTCCTCAGAAGGTTTTTAATTTACTCAAAAACTACTTGGCGGGACTTGATTTAAACACAGTGAATAATTTTGTTTTTGTTGCTGATGGAGCCCCTTGGATTTGGAAGCGTATTAATCAACTTCTTGAAACGATGACATTACGATCTGACATCAAGGTATATCAGGTTCTTGACTATTATCATGCGATGGAGCATTTAAATGCTTTAGCTAAGCAGCTTTATAAAAGTAAACGTGATCAGAGTAAATGGGTAAAGTCGTGCAAGGAGCTTTTGCATGCCGGTAAAGTTGATGAGTTTATTGCAAAAATCAAGCTGGATAGTAAGCATAAAAAAGGGAAGCTGGTTAAGTCAGAGAAAGGTTACTTTATTAATAACGCCGATCGTTTAATCTATAAAACATGCAAGGATCATGGTTTGCCTCAAGGCAGTGGTGCTATTGAGAGCGGCGTCAGAAGAGTTGTTAATCTCAAAATGAAAGGTAACTCCATTTATTGGAAAGAGGACAGCGCTAATGATATGTTATTCATACGGTCTTTTTACAAGGCTGGGCGATGGGAAGATATTGAAAGAATGGCTTATGCAGGCGGGTTAGCAATGGCTTC
>NZ_QLIQ01000174.1 GCF_003428165.1 Cysteiniphilum litorale
AAGGTAACTCCATTTATTGGAAAGAGGACAGCGCTAATGATATGTTATTCATACGGTCTTTTTACAAGGCTGGGCGATGGGAAGATATTGAAAGAATGGCTTATGCAGGCGGGTTAGCAATGGCTTCCTAAAATACCCACAAATTGCGAATGCGCCCAAATAAAATAATCTGTTTTTATAGAACTAGCTAAATAGTTGGAAATCTATTTGCAAAATAATTCTGGTTCTACTTTTTCTATTTGCAGAATAACGCTGGTTCACATAAATTTCATTTGCAAAATAATGTTGGTTGATTTGCAAAATAACTCTGGCTGAGACTAAACCCAAGTTGGTAAATTTTTGATTACAAAGCATTCAAATCAAACTTTTTTTGCAATTTGATACCACTCAAACCCTTATTCCTACGTTCATTTTATGTTAAAATCACTTTTGTAGTGCCATAATATATATGTTTGCTATTGCTTATGCTTGCAAACTCTGATAGAGTCAATTCAATACAAAATACCGCTGCATAATTTATGTACATACGCAAAACAAAAACACGCACCATCGCTGATGTCACCTACTACAGCTATCGTTTAGTTGAAACGATGCGCATGGCAAGCGGCAAGGTGCGCCAAATTACACTCTTAAATCTAGGC
>NZ_QLIQ01000175.1 GCF_003428165.1 Cysteiniphilum litorale
AATCAATAAAATCACAAGAAAATCAACCGGATCAATATAAGACTCAAAACGTTGAAACTGTGCCTAATGTGACAAAAAAACAGATCATCAAGCATCAGTTGACTAAGTGATTTCTATCAAAAAATTAGGGTAAATTGGAGCCTTATTAGTTTTGATATGTTGAACTTTAGATGTAGAAGTTTAAACATGACCTGACAGTTGCCTATTTTCCCTTTGACCCTTTTAATTTTTCCGAATCCACATTACCACTTAAAAGATTGGCAATGTACTCGTCTGATTCTCTCTTATTTTCCTTTAGTTCAACCCCATAGCCCTCATGTCTAGATAACTTAGCATTATAAGTAAATGCAAACGCTTGTCTGATCAAATGGTGGCATTCAATCATTTTCTTGGCGGCATCTTGATAGACTGCTTGCCAATTCTCCATTTCCTCATCATCTGACGCATTAAGCTGTGCTTTTTTGACTGCATAGCCTATATCAATCAAATCACGGATGAATGCAGATTCGTTTGTTTCCTCATATTCAACCATCAATTCACGAATATTCATTAGCTTTTTTTCATCAATTCGTATTTCTTTTGGTATCATCTTAGGCATTATTTTCACCGTTATTTTGTTCACTATCTTTGTTGTAAAGTA
>NZ_QLIQ01000176.1 GCF_003428165.1 Cysteiniphilum litorale
TCTTTTAAAAACTCATGAGCATATTGATAGTGTTTTAAAAGTAATGCAAAATAAAGGCGTGAATTTCGATTACGCGATTCAATAAGGGAGATTTCTGTTGCGGTAAAAGACCACTGAATTGTCGATGTCACAAAATATCCTTTTTCTTGATTTCTTGAATGCCGAGAATAACTAGAGTCGGTACTCATTCATTAAGTTAGGTCTAAATCATAGAGTCAAAATGCCATATTTTCAATACAAATATTAACCTCATAATAAAAGTAGGTATTTATTGAAAGTTAAAATTGAATCACTTACAATGCCAAGCATCACTATAATGACTTAACTTCAAAGCAAAGGAATGAGAGATAAAAGATATAAAACACTTTGTTTATTGACAGCGATGATGCTGCCACTTAGCTTAACTGCAAAAGAGATCACGCATGATACCAATCAAAAGCAACTTGATAAATCAAATATCAAGACAGACGCTAAAATAAAAGCACCGCAAAAGGTAAGCTTATTTGCCGGGGATTCTTCAGTGCCAGTAAACCCTCTAGGCACAGTATCAAATGAAAATAGATTGCTACATATTCTGCCAGAGAATGGAAACAAGGTAATGCAAGTACCCATTGTTAGCATTCCTTTAGATGATGG
>NZ_QLIQ01000177.1 GCF_003428165.1 Cysteiniphilum litorale
CTGGTGCGTCATTCACTGCTGTCACATTAATCGTACTTGTCACCGCACTTGAGTCAACATCTCCATCATTAACGACAAAGCTAATTGTTCGTGCTAAGGTGCTTGGATTATCAGACGTGTTTTGATAGGTCACACTGCGTAATGCTACCTGATAATTAGCGACTGTATCACTTCCTGTTAAGGTTAACACACCTGTGCCTGCATTAAAGCTGCCGATGATATTGGCAGTATTCACAAATGCCAACACATCCTGTCCTGCCGCGAAATTACCCGTAATTGAAATGGTTGCACTTTCAAGGTTGGTATCATCCGCATCATTCACAGTAAGCGCCACATCAATGGCACTGGCAGAGGCATTCTCGGTATAGCTTAACGTACCACCTGCCACCACAACCGGTGCATCATTCACCGCGGTGATATTAATCGTACTTGTCACCGCTACTGAGTTACTACCACCATCATTAACAACAAAGCTCACCGTACGCGCTAAGGTACTTGGATTATCAGAAGTGTTTTGATACGTCACACTACGCAACGCTGCCTCATAGTTGGCAAGCGTATCACTACCACTTAAAGTAAGCTCACCCGTACTGGCATTAAAGCTTCCGGTGATATTTGCCGTATCAACAAACGCTA
>NZ_QLIQ01000178.1 GCF_003428165.1 Cysteiniphilum litorale
GAGCATGAAGTCGGAATCGCTAGTAATCGCGGATCAGAATGCCGCGGTGAATACGTTCCCGGGTCTTGTACACACCGCCCGTCACACCATGGGAGTGGGTTGCAAAAGAAGTAGATAGTCTAACCGCGAGGAGGACGTTTACCACTTTGTGATTCATGACTGGGGTGAAGTCGTAACAAGGTAGCCGTAGGGGAACCTGCGGCTGGATCACCTCCTTAAAGGTACTTAGGTACAAAATATTAAGAGAATAGCGAGAAGTATTTAAGTGTTTACAATTGATGTTTTTTCAGTAGATTGGGTCTGTAGCTCAGCTGGTTAGAGCGCACCCCTGATAAGGGTGAGGTCGGTAGTTCAAGTCTACTCAGACCCACCAATTCAGAAGACAGAGAACAGAAGGCGGAAGACAGAATTTGGATCAAGAAAACTTGATGGATTTATTTTAAATAGATCATCGCAAAGCGATACGATTATCTGTCCTCAGTCATCAGTCTTCAGTTTTCAGAAAAGGGGCCATAGCTCAGCTGGGAGAGCGCCTGCTTTGCACGCAGGAGGTCAGGAGTTCGATCCTCCTTGGCTCCACCATCTACGCATCGATATTTAATTAAGGTTCAAAGAATGCTTTGATTTGATTTA
>NZ_QLIQ01000179.1 GCF_003428165.1 Cysteiniphilum litorale
GAGCATGAAGTCGGAATCGCTAGTAATCGCGGATCAGAATGCCGCGGTGAATACGTTCCCGGGTCTTGTACACACCGCCCGTCACACCATGGGAGTGGGTTGCAAAAGAAGTAGATAGTCTAACCGCAAGGAGGACGTTTACCACTTTGTGATTCATGACTGGGGTGAAGTCGTAACAAGGTAGCCGTAGGGGAACCTGCGGCTGGATCACCTCCTTAAAGGTACTTAGGTACAAAGATATTAAGAGAATAGCGAGAAGTGTTTAAGTGTTTACAATTGATGTTTTTTCAGTAGATTGGGTCTGTAGCTCAGCTGGTTAGAGCGCACCCCTGATAAGGGTGAGGTCGGTAGTTCAAGTCTACTCAGACCCACCATGTCAGAAGACAGAAGACAGTAATTTTGAGTGCAGCGAGCTGCACGGTTTTTATTTTAAAGAATCATCGCGAAGCGATACAAAGATCTGTTCTCTGTCATCTGTTTTCTGTCCTCTGAATTGGGGCCATAGCTCAGCTGGGAGAGCGCCTGCTTTGCACGCAGGAGGTCAGGAGTTCGATCCTCCTTGGCTCCACCATCTACGCATCGATATTTAATTAAGGTTCAAAGAATGCTTTGATTTGATTTA
>NZ_QLIQ01000180.1 GCF_003428165.1 Cysteiniphilum litorale
ATAATTGATAATGCAGCGCCAAACATAAAGGCAATTCGCCAACCATAGTCATATAGCATGCTTGATGATGGAATGTTACTGACTAGCATAAAAATGAAAGTGCTTAATAAAATACCCAATCCAAGACATGAAAAAATTATGCTAACAGCAAATCCTTTCCTTTTTGGAAAATATTCCACACTGTAGGTTATTGCAGTTGGAATCTCACCGCCAATAGCTATCCCCTGCACTATCCTAAGTAAAGCAAATATGATAGCAGCAACAATACCAATGTCTTGAGTAGTTGGCATTATCGCCATGATGAATGTTGTTATTGCCAGTGTTAGCATTGTGAAAAAGAAGCTTGTCTTTCTGCCATAACGATCACCAATTATACCAAAAATAAGCCCTCCAACAGGGCGAATGAAATAGCCTAGAGCCAAAATAATAAAAGCATACAGGACGCCCAGTGTGGTAGATTCTTCTGGGAAGAATGCTTTTGCTAAAATGGGTGTAAAGTATGCAAAGATTGCGAAGTCATAGTATTCGATACCTGCCCCACAGCCTGAAATTGCTAGAGTTTTTATTTGTTTAAGATTCATCTATTATTCTCCCCTAGGTGATTGCTTTAAATA
>NZ_QLIQ01000181.1 GCF_003428165.1 Cysteiniphilum litorale
TGACTGCGTACCTTTTGTATAATGGGTCAGCGAGTTACTTTTAGTGGCGAGGATAACTGAATAAGGGATCCGTAGCGAAAGCGAGTTTTAATAGAGCGATTAGTCGCTAGGAGTAGACCCGAAACCGACGCGATCTATCCATGACCAGGTTGAAGGTTGGGTAACACCAACTGGAGGACCGAACCCGGTAATGTTGCAAAATTATGGGATGAGTTGTGGATCGGAGTGAAAGGCTAATCAAGCGCGGAGATAGCTGGTTCTCCCCGAAAACTATTTAGGTAGTGCCTTGTGAATGACTCGTTGGGGTAAAGCACTGTTTCGACTAGGGGGGTTTTGCGACCTTACCGACTCGATGCAAACTTAGAATACGACGAAGTTGAATCACAGGAGACACACGGCGGGTGCTAAGGTCCGTCGTGGAGAGGGAAAGAGCCCAGACCGCCAGCTAAGGTCCCTAAGTTATCGCTAAGTGGTAAACGATGTGAGAAGGCATAGACAGCCAGGAGGTTGGCTTAGAAGCAGCCAACCTTTAAAGAAAGCGTAATAGCTCACTGGTCGAGTCGGCTTGCGCGAAAGATTTAACGGGGCTAAGCGATACACCGAAGCTGCGGAT
>NZ_QLIQ01000182.1 GCF_003428165.1 Cysteiniphilum litorale
ATTAATAAAAACTACTTCTTCTCAACCTCAAAAATATCTTTAACCTGCAATGACCCATTGTAATAATCAAACTGTACAACAAAACTCACTTCCTGATGTGATACCAAACGTAATCCCACCCGCTTTTCCAGCATCCCCTTAACTTTGACTTGTAATCGCTCAATACTAATCTCCTGCTCACTCGGATAAAAAACCGATGAAATGCGCCCCTCCTGAATATCTTTGCTCTCTTTCTCTAAAAGACTGTTTAACTCACCCCACGTCTTTGGTGAAGTATAACTTTTTAACACCTTATGATTCAGCAGCACATTATCAGGCGATACATTCAACTTCATCCCCAGTAAAAATAACGCCATCTGTGCCAAATACGAATCATCAGGTTCGACCATGCTAATGCTCATCTGATGACTGAGCACAGGGGGAATTAATGTCACCATCTTATGCTTAATCGTTTGATATAAGCCATACGACAGTACCACTGAAACCAACGACATAAAAATAAAGCCTAGCTTAAGCCAACGATTAACGTACTGACCCAAGGACTGACCCAATTGATGATGTGATGCGTCCATAAACGCTCCTTGCTTTTTTTATCTGTTTTATTTTTT
>NZ_QLIQ01000183.1 GCF_003428165.1 Cysteiniphilum litorale
TTGATTGTCGATAATGGCTCAGCTTATCGCAGTGATTCACTACAGCAAATCTGTGCACGTTTAGATATTCGCCTGATTTATTGTCGTCCGTATGAACCTGAAGGCAAGGGTAAGCTTGAACGTTGGCACAAGACCGTTCGTGAGCAATTTATCAATGAAGTCAACCTTGCTGAAATCAGCTCGTTATCTGACTTTAACCTACGCTTACAAGCATGGTTACAAGAGATTTATCATCACCGTCAGCATTCAGGGCTTGTTAAACAATCACCGATGGAGCGCTTTCGCCAAGATGTTGGACATATCCGTCATTTAGGTGAAAAGGCACAATCTATTGATGAGATATTTTATCATCGTATTGCGCGCAAAGTATCTAAAGTCGGTATTATCCACTACGAAAACCAAGCCTATGAAGTGCCTTATCAGTACTCAAGTAGCAGCGTAAACTTAGTAGTTGACCCACACTTAAAACAAGCCAAATATATTGAAAGTCGATGTGGTGAGTATTTGGCAAAAGTGGTGTTATCCGATCAACAAGCCAATCTTACACGTAAGCGTCAAAGACCGACGATGATCACAGCTGAAGATGCTGATCAGCAA
>NZ_QLIQ01000184.1 GCF_003428165.1 Cysteiniphilum litorale
CAGCAAATAAGGAGTATGATGCGATGTGGTTTAAAAATATAGCACTATTTGAATTTATCGAGCCGTTTGATTTATCATTTGAAATGATTGAAAAAAGCCTGGAAGAGCATCAGTTTAGCCCATGCTCACCATCTCAACCAATTTCAACGGGATGGATTTCACCCATATCCAAAGATTCACCGATTGCCTATGAAGCCAATGGTTTTATTATGGTGGCTTTTCAAATTCAGGAAAAGATTGTACCTGCAACGGTGATTAAAGAGATCCTCGATGAAAAAGTCGAAGAAATTGAATTGCGTGAATCCCGAAAGGTTAAAAAGAAAGAGCAAGACACCTTAAAGGAAGAAATATACCAAAGCCTGTTACCACGTGCCTTTACACGTAATACCGTAATACATGCTTATATTGACACTGCGAATGGCTGGCTTGTTGTTAATGCTTCTTCAAGCAAAAAAGCAGAAACCTTAACCGTTAATTTACGTAAAACACTGGGCAGCTTAAAAATTAGAATGCCTGATTTAATACCCGTCTCTATGCTCCTGACTCACTGGATAAAAACCAATGAATATCCGCAAGAGTTAACCATAGAA
>NZ_QLIQ01000185.1 GCF_003428165.1 Cysteiniphilum litorale
CAGCAAATAAGGAGTATGATGCGATGTGGTTTAAAAATATAGCACTATTTGAATTTATCGAGCCGTTTGATTTATCATTTGAAATGATTGAAAAAAGCCTGGAAGAGCATCAGTTTAGCCCATGCTCGCCATCTCAACCAATTTCAACGGGATGGAGTTCACCCGTATCCAAAGATTCACCGATTGCCTATGAGGCGAATGGTTTTATTATGGTGGCTTTTCAAGTTCAAGAGAAGATTGTGCCAGCAACGGTAATTAAAGAGATCCTCGATGAAAAAGTCGAAGAAATTGAATTGCGTGAATCTCGAAAGGTTAAGAAGAAAGAACAGGACACCTTAAAGGAAGAAATTTACCAAAGCCTGTTACCACGTGCCTTTACACGTGATACCGTAATACATGCTTATATTGATACTGCGAATGGCTGGCTTGTTGTTAATGCTTCTTCAAGCAAAAAAGCAGAAATCTTAACCGTTAATTTACGTAAAACACTGGGCAGCTTAAAAATTAGAATGCCTGATTTAATACCCGTCTCTATGCTCCTGACTCACTGGATAAAAACCAATGAATATCCGCAAGAGTTAACCATAGAA
>NZ_QLIQ01000186.1 GCF_003428165.1 Cysteiniphilum litorale
ATGGGCTAAACTGATGCTCTTCCAGGCTTTTTTCAATCATTTCAAATGATAAATCAAACGGCTCGATAAATTCAAATAGTGCTATATTTTTAAACCACATCGCATCATACTCCTTATTTGCTGTGTCTTAAATATCATAAAATATCAGTATCGATATTTCAAGATATTATTTAGTCTTAAATCATGTCAACTGATGAGTTTATTGCCAAGAAAGCAGATTTTTAGATTTTTCTACAGCTTCCGTTTTCCCGTTGCTAAATTTAACTGTTTTTGGATGAATTCAATATTTACGCATTTTAAAGCTCACTATGCTGTTTTCATGGCTTTGGTAAGCAAGTGCATTGCCATGCGTGAGAAATCCTTATTATCGCAATTTATGAGCGCCTAATTTTCAGTCAGCTGCTCAAAATTTTGTAAATCCTGATTTATTACATTTATTTTATTTAGTCAAGAGAATGAGCCTTCTCTGTACTTAAATTCAATTCGGCAACCAAATCCAAATCTTAGGTGCTAAGATTTAACAGGGCTAGATGAGCAAAGTAGAATGCACTATAGTCATTAATATGTAA
>NZ_QLIQ01000187.1 GCF_003428165.1 Cysteiniphilum litorale
TTGATTTTTATAATAACCGTAGATTTCATGAAAGTTTGGGATACAAAAAACCAATGAACGTGTACAAAGAAGGTGCTATTGACTTTAAAAGTCAGGCGCAAAAAACATTGCAGGTTGCATGACATGTGTAGGAATAAGAATTTTTAAAAAACTGTATTGACACTTTGGGGTAGAATAACAATAACCCCTTGCAGTGGGAATTGGATTCTTTGCATCCTCGAAACCTATGGGGCGGTTCGTGAGAAGGCGATTCATGTAGGGGCAATTCGTGAATTGCCCCTACATGCCCATATGCGAATTGTTCGTATATTTGTTATCACAAACATTTGATATAAAACCCGTAGGGGCGATTCATGAATCGCCCGACACAAATTACCCGACACAAATTACCCGACACAAATTACCCGACACAAATTACCCGACACAAATTACCCGACTGAACTTTCCCGAATTTTGTAAGAATTTGCTGTGGATGAGCTGCAGACCAAAGTTTATCCCTATATCTTAGGGTTGCTAAAAAACAGGAGCAACTCATCGATGGATACCTTACAACCTTTGCTTA
>NZ_QLIQ01000188.1 GCF_003428165.1 Cysteiniphilum litorale
AGAATAGTTTTCCAATGTCATCTCGCTTTTTTTACATAGGTCGAGCACTAATTTAAATGAACTCCGAATAAGGATTTCAAGTTGCTTAGTGACATACTCAATATCATCTAAATTATCTAGTCTGTTACTTCCTATATTTTGCATGGTATTCTCCTTATGGTAAAAATTTAAAAGTTACGATGTGGGAGAATAACAATGCTCCCAAGGGAGTAATGCTTCTCCCTTGGGATGATAATTGTGTGATTAAAGATGTGCTTGCAGTATGATTGCAGCGGCGATGGATAGACCTGCAATTAAAATAGAAACGATGACATTTCTATTTTCTCTGGTGAGTCTTTTTTCCATGGCAACACTGTTATCGGTCATACGCTTTTCAACTGCATGACTAAATGCTGTCATCCGTTTTTCAACAGATTCCAAATGTTTATCATGCTGTTTGAGCACTTCTTTCATTGCATCAGTTAACATAGAATCGACCTCATGTTTAGCATAAACATTTTCAATCTTTACATTGGCGATAATATCAACTAACTGGCGCGATTTCTCGTGCGGTAGGTCAA
>NZ_QLIQ01000189.1 GCF_003428165.1 Cysteiniphilum litorale
AGAATAGTTTTCCAATGTCATCTCGCTTTTTTTACATAGGTCGAGCACTAATTTAAATGAACTCCGAATAAGGATTTCAAGTTGCTTAGTGACATACTCAATATCATCTAAATTATCTAGTCTGTTAATTCCTGTATTTTGCATGGTATTCTCCTTATGGTAAAAATTTAAAAATTACGATGTGGGAGAATAACAATGCTCCCAAGGGAGTAATGCTTCTCCCTTGGGATGATAATTGTGTGATTAAAGATGTGCTTGCAGTATGATCGCAGCGGCGATAGATAGACCTGCAATTAAAATAGAAACGATGACATTTCTATTTTCTCTGGTGAGTCTTTTTTCCATGGCGACACTGTTATCGGTCATACGCTTTTCAACTGCATGACTAAATGCTGTCATCCGTTTTTCAACAGATTCCAAATGTTTATCATGTTGTTTGAGCACTTCTTTCATTGCATCAGTTAACATAGAATCGACCTCATGTTTAGCATAAACATTTTCAATCTTTACATTGGCGATAATATCAACTAACTGGCGCGATTTCTCGTGCGGTAGGTCAA
>NZ_QLIQ01000190.1 GCF_003428165.1 Cysteiniphilum litorale
TCAAGTGCCATAATCTTTGAGGTGGTGGCATGTTGGCATTTTTCCAGTTCATTTTGCAGTTCAGCGGTCGTTTTTTCAAGCAGTGTTACCTGATCGAGCGCTTCTCGTGTATGTTGTGCTTCGAGATTAAGCTTTTGTTGATAGCTTTCTTCCTGTTCGCTCAATATACTTTTATATGCCGTCTTTAATGCGGTAATAAGTGTTTTAGGTAAGTCTGTAGCATCAGAGACCACCTGTTGCTCCTGCCACTGTTTAATGAAATCAGAAACGGTTGCAAATCCGCCACCTGTCACTGCAAGCACATTGCGCACGGTGACTTTTTCACCATCAGTCATTAATTTTTCGCATACCTGAGCGACTTCATCAAAACTCAGATTATCACGCTTTGCTCTTTTTCCTCTTTTTCCTATTTTATCTGGCATGTTTCAGTACCCGTTCATTTATCTTGAAAACTCAGTGTAACAGCAGCTCCTTTGCTATTATCATTCCTATTATCAATGCTGAAGTTTGCTTTTAATTTTTGCGCTATTTGGACACATTGATCAAGTCCTATACCTGT
>NZ_QLIQ01000192.1 GCF_003428165.1 Cysteiniphilum litorale
TCAAGAGTTTTGATCGACAGGACTCTGTTACTTTATTGAGTAGACTTGATCAAAAACAGTATAAAGACAATAAAGATAAGTTAAATGAGCTAGCAAATTTGTTGTATGACCACCCTTTATCGGTAAGTCAAGCTTTAGCCTACTTAAAAAATACGTCTTTTGTTGATGTTGATCAGTATATTGAATTTTATCAGCAGAGAGCAAATGAGCTTTCCAAAGCAAATTATGAAGTAGCTAAAGCTATGGGGAAGGAATATATGGATGGTTATAGTTTGACAACGGAAATTACGACTTCACTAACGGTAGATCAAGTTAAAAAATCTTCACAAGAGGCATATTTTTTACTCGAGCATATTGTGTTTTTACATCATGAAAGTATTTCACGTGATCTTATGTTACAAATTTTTAAGGGTGATAAACTTGCACTATCAATAGCACTTAATACATTGCTAAGATTCTCATTAATTGATCATAAAGATTCAGAAGAAGAAAATTCACTTTATACCATGCATGGTGCCATTAGTGACTTTATTAGGGGAACCATTGGTGAAA
>NZ_QLIQ01000193.1 GCF_003428165.1 Cysteiniphilum litorale
TCAAGAGTTTTGATCGACAGGACTCTGTTACTTTATTGAGTAGACTTGATCAAAAACAGTATAAAGATAATAAAGATAAGTTAAATGAGCTAGCAAATTTGTTGTATGACCACCCTTTATCGGTAAGCCAAGCTTTAGCCTACCTAAAAAATACGTCTTTTGTTGATGTTGATCAGTATATTGAATTTTATCAGCAAAGGGCAAATGAGCTTTCCAAAGCAAATTATGAAGTAGCTAAAACTATGGGGAAGGAATATATGGATGGTTATAGTTTGACAACGGAAATTACCACTTCACTAACAGTAGATCAAGTTAAAAAATCTTCACAAGAGGCGTATTTTTTACTTGAGCATATTGTGTTTTTACATCATGAAAGTATTTCACGAGATCTTATGTTACAAATTTTTAAGGGTGATAAACTTGCGCTATCAATAGCACTTAATACATTGCTAAGATTCTCATTAATTGATCATAAAGATTCAGAAGAAGAAAATTCACTTTATACCATGCATGGTGCCATTAGTGACTTTATTAGGGGAACCATTGGTGAAA
>NZ_QLIQ01000194.1 GCF_003428165.1 Cysteiniphilum litorale
AAACCATACTGGTCAACGGGAAGTGTTTTATTTAGACAGCTTTTGATTCGCGCATGAAAGCGCTCAAGATCTTCATTTACACTACTGGCAGGCTCTTTATAGTAGCGGTTGCCCATGGTTGATTCAGGATATGCAAAAAGTGTCCGTGCAAAGAAACCACTATTACGATTGATCCCATCATGTTTTTTAGTCATTTGCTCTAAAAGTAATGGCTGCATCATAAGATTTAAGGTGAAGCGTCTGTCTTTAATAAAAATATTACCCGTTGTTTTGCGATGAATTGATATCGGCTTACCATCCCAGAGACGGTTTAAGATACTGGCAAACTTTGTGTTGTCCTTCTGCATGGTTGGACTGGATAAAAATATGCCTGCCTCATCTGACCAAATACTCCCGTTAGGATATTCTTTTGATAGATTTTCGCTGAGTGCTTCAACCGTTATATCCTCATATTTTAGTTTAGGCAATAGCGGTATTTCAGGCTCATCAAGCATTACTGAGTCATATTGAGCTTCCTGTTCATCTGCATTTTC
>NZ_QLIQ01000195.1 GCF_003428165.1 Cysteiniphilum litorale
GCCAACGTTCAAGCTTACCCTTGCCTTCAGGTTCATACGGACGACAATAAATCAGGCGAATATCTAAACGTGCACAGATTTGCTGTAGTGAATCACTGCGATAAGCTGAGCCATTATCGACAATCAAACGCTTAGGCAAACCACGCCGAAGGACGGCTTCTTTCAATACACATTCCACTGAAGTTGCCTGTTCATTAAAATACAATCCACTATGCGTAATCAGGCGCGAGGCATCATCCATTAAGCTAATTAAATAGACCTTTTGTAGTCCTTTGGCGGTGTGAATCTTACCGGCATGCATGACATCACCATACCAGATATCATTGGCGCGTTGTGCGCTAAACTGTCTACGTTCTATTCTACCCCAAAGTGTCAATACAGTTTTTTAAAAATTCTTATTCCTACACATGTCATGCAACCTGCAATGTTTTTTGCGCCTGACTTTTAAAGTCAATAGCACCTTCTTTGTACACGTTCATTGGTTTTTTGTATCCCAAACTTTCATGAAATCTACGGTTATTATAAAAATCAA
>NZ_QLIQ01000196.1 GCF_003428165.1 Cysteiniphilum litorale
ATGTGGGCGTCCTGCAAAATATGGTGCCAAAGCAGGTTCTGTTAGGGATTTGGCAAATGAATATAAAGCTAAAGCCCAAAAAGTCACAAGCTTTGTTTATGGTAAAAAGCGTGACATGCTTGTCTACGAGAAAAACTTCATGTCTAAAGCTTTTAAATGCCCGATAAAAGTTGTCTTTGCCTATTACAAAAATCACTTCGTTGCTTTAGCAACAACAGACTTAAGCTTAAGCGTAACGCAGATATTGGAATACTATAGCGCACGGTGGAAGATCGAGTCTGGTTTCAAAGAGCTCAAACATGACATCGGCAGCCAAAAAGCCCAAGTAAGATTGGAGCATTCGGTGATAAACCACTTGAATATGTGCATGCTTGCCATTACGATTATTTGGATCGCTGTCATGCATCTTCCAAGTGATGCAGTCAATGAGCTAACACATAATGGCACTAAGCCGCAATACACCTTTTCTGCGGCACGAAAGTTGTTGATAAAGCGTCAGAATAAACTCAGGGTTTGTCAAAATG
>NZ_QLIQ01000197.1 GCF_003428165.1 Cysteiniphilum litorale
AAACCATGCTATGTAACATATTGATAACATAATCAAATAACACAAAAGGCAAAATCTAGGGGGAAATATGAAATTAGTAGGCATGAGAATAGAAGATGATCTTGCATCAAGACTAGATAAGCTAGCAAGTAATAAGAATAAGTTTTACTCAAAAAACGAAGCGTACCAGAAGATACTAGAAATTGGCATTAAGCATTTTGAGGGTGAGCGACAAGAAAACATTACAGAGCTGTTAAAGGCAATTGCCTCGACCTCTATTGAAAATAGACAGATACTAAGGCAAGTTTATCGAGGTCAATTTGATGTTAAACTATCTGATTTTAACACGCCAGATGACGAGATAAAAGCAGTTAGAATGAGTGCTAAAAATGTAGTTAATGAGATACTTTACAACAAAGATAGTGAACAAAATAACGGTGAAAATAATGCCTAAGATGATACCAAAAGAAATACGAATTGATGAAAAAAAGCTAATGAATATTCGTGAATTGATGGTTGAATATGAGGAAA
>NZ_QLIQ01000198.1 GCF_003428165.1 Cysteiniphilum litorale
CCAGCAAACTTCTCAATTCACCTTCTTCAACTTACAGAACGCTCCCCTACCACTCAGAGGACAGATGACAGATGACTGAAAACAGATAAATCAAAACTACATCCACTTCTTATGAAGACCACTTAACATCTTTGCTATATCTCGATACTCATCGCTAAATCTTTCCCAATCAGACTTAGTAATATAATCCAGATCGTAACAATATCTTATCCATACTCGCATCTCTTCAGCCGATCCAATCGCTATTGCCAAATAACGTTTAAAATCAACCTTGGATATACTTTGCTTTCCAAATCCTTCCGCAATATTTGCGCAAATTGACTTGCTCGCTCGCCTTACTTGATCCGCCAGAGCATATTGCTCAACTTTCGGCATCTCCAAGCTTAACTTATGTATTTCCAATGAAACTTTATATGCTTTCTGAAAAACCATTAAGTCTTCAAACTTTTCTATAGCTTTCATTATTCTGTCCTCTGTCTTCTGTTTTCTGTCCTCTGAATCCGCAGCTT